>JAADHV010000122.1 GCA_013151635.1 Deltaproteobacteria bacterium
AAACCGGTCAAGGGATATTGTGGAAAAAAATGAGACCGCAGAATTTAAGACCATGGCAAATTTCCTTGCAGGTAAATTTTCTTAAGAAAAACAAACTATTATATGGAACATCTTTTTTAAGGAGGACCACATGAACGATATGGCACAAGACCTTCAAAGTGTTGCCAGCCAGGCAAAAGCCCCTGTTCTTGCAGAAGTAACAAAAGTCTCGGGCCAGGGTGCCTTAACCCCGGTCCAGGCCCCTTCCAATCTTGAACCGGTACAGCCAAGACACCTTGCTGTTGAAGATATAAAGGCCATAGAAGCCTCGGCAAATGAATTCATAGAAAAAATCAAAGCTGATCCTTCTGACTGGCAGCTTGGCAATTTTGTTTTTGGCCTTGGCCAGGAAATCATGGAGGAAACCCAGGCCCAGGTGACTCTTTACGACCGGAAAATGGGCAACGTGCTTAAAAACGTTGCCGCAGACGATTCATCCCCGGTTGGGAAAAATATCCTGGCCATTAAAATGGAACTGGACAAGGTAAATCCCACCATGGTTGCAAGAACTAAGATGCCATTTCAAAAAAAAATGATGGGCCTTTTTACAAAAACCGTGAACCGGCTTCCCAAGGGAGATGAACTCCTTAAAATTATAGCAGAGCGGAGGGAAACCGTTAATTCAACCATAGACGGCATCCGGGATCATTTAAGGAATGAATCCGACCAGGTGGCCTTTGATGCGTCCGAGCTTTCTATTATTTGTGACGCCTTAAAAGAAATCCAGCCAAGGCTCCAGGAAAAAATCTTTCTTGGACAGCTCATCTGGCAGAAGCTTATGGACTATATGAAAAAGGTTAAAGACCCGAGGGCCAAAGAAGCCCTGACCACTCTGACAAGCGACCTTGCCATGGCAGTGGTGGACCTTCAGACCATTGACAATGCAAATCTCCAGACAAGGTTCGGAGGCGAAATGATGGTAAGAAACTCCCATCTTGTCAGACGGCTTGTGCAAAGGACGGATATGATCCTTTCCACAGCGGTTAAAAATGCACTGGCTGTAAGGGTAGCAGCAGAACAGCAGATGGAAACAATGCAGCATCTTGATATGGTGCAAAAGGCTGCTGCTGAAACCATGAAGGACACGGCCAAAGTTATTGGCAATGCAGCCATCAAAGGCGCAAAAATGAGCCAGAGCATGACTGTGAATATTGATGCATTGGAAGAAGCGTGCCAGACCTATGAAAAGGCATTTGAAACCTATGCCCTGATTTCACAGGAAACCATCAATATTGCATCCCAGAGTTCCAATGCCCTGGGAAAAATGAATGACAGGTTCCGTGCAAGGACCGATGCATTAACAGCAAGACGTACGGATGCATAAGTCTGAACTTTTAAAACAGGAGGACTTCCATGCTTGATATTGCAACACAAAAATCTTTTCAGGAAAGATTTTTGGCCGTGAGAACCCTGAAAAGAGAACATCTTGTTTCAGCCCGGGAAAAAGCATCACTGAGCTTGAGAGATGCCGGCAGCAATTCATTTTTTGAATATCTTGGCAATACTTATTTTGTAAAAACTCAAAATAAATATGAAGAAACATCTGATGATTTTAAAACTAAAAAAGCTTATTTCATCTATGAATTGACCTGCCTTTGCCTTGAGACCGGAAAACTTTTTAATTTTGAGTGGGAATTCGATGATGAGCTTGAAATTTCCATGACCCTTGACCGACTTTCTTTCAGGGATTTAAAAGATGAAAAAGGGGAACAAATTGATGAAGATGACCTGGACCAGATTGCTGATGACAAGGATGTAATTCTGACCGGTGATGAAAAATTCTTTTATGAAGATGACTGGGCATCAATTTATTACCGGGAGGGCAAAGAAGAAAAAGTCTATATGTATGAATTTGAAAACAACGCCGGCACTAAATTTCTGACCATTGAGGAATGGTCGGGGTCAGGCAGGGAGGAGTACCAGATTTATACTTCGAGCCCGGTTGACCCGGCCCTTATCAGCATCATCAGCAAAGGAGGCCTTTAAATGGCGGTTCATAAAAGAAAAAGAAGCCTTATGAACCTCATTTCAGGGATTATTGTTGCAGGCCTTCTTATCATACTTTCAGGATGCGGCAATGGCCTGCCAAAAAAGCTTAAAAAAGAAGCCAAAACCCTTCCTGATGTCATTAAGACATACAAAGCCCTGGTGGATAAAGATCAGGACAAATATAAAAATCTTACAAAATCATCCCAATTCCAGGCAGTTAAAGAATACGCACTAAAGGAAAACTGGACCCGGAAATTTGAGCTTGCCCATGACGAGCTTAAAAGGGCAAAAGAAATTTATGACAAGGATCTTTCTTCCTTGATTAAAAAAGACAGGCCTGAACTTGCAAACGAGGTAAGACAGCAGATAACAAGGATAAAAAAAATCACCAGGGGTGCCCAAAAATTGTCACGCTACCCTCTTTCACGCTTTCTGGCAATTCTTGACACCATTAAAAATGCTGAAGGTTTAGAATCCCGTGCAAGAGAAAATGGCGAAAAAATAAAGCTGATTGCAAATAAAATTAAAACCAATGCCGTGGCAAAAGCAATTGCCGACTTTCCTGATTTAACCCGGAAAATAAACACCAGGTTTGCACCTCTTTTAAACCTTGAAAGGCAGTCACAGGATAATCTCAAAATTGTGGCTGCTGAATTTGAAAAGCATAAACAAGGATCAAATGCAGACTATGCCGCCTTTACAGACAGTGCCAATGCTCTTTTTTCAGGCCTTGAAAAGGCAAAAACCCTTGAATCAAAATTAACAGGGGAACTATCCGGGCTCTATAAGAGCTACACAAAAATACTTAAAGATATGAAAGAAGAGTATTTTGTAATCATAAAAAGGGAATCCTGGAATGATAATTCCGATTATTACGATCCAAGGTATGCAACCTTTCAACGCGAGGTGACAAAAGATGTATATGAAGCCTTGACTGCAGATGGCATTGATACCATTGCCGCCATTACAGCCGGGTTCACAGGCTCAAGGTTTTCAAGCAATATCGGCCGCCTGTGGGATAAATTGTCCATCAACCCGACTGAACAATGGCCGGGAAGAGGACACAATGCAGCGTCCTTCTGGGTGGAAAGCTCGTGGCAGACCTATTTTCATAAATATATACTGGAAGAAAACGGTGAGACAAAAGAGACTGGTTGGGAACAGGTGGGGGAAAGCTTTTATGATGACAATATTGAATACCTTGGCATGGCCATACTTGCTAAACCCTATGGAGTATTTGAAAAAGACCGGCTGGTCCAGGCCGCGCCTCCAGGGATGGCATATGTGGGCAACTCAAAATACGGGGAGTGGAAAAACGATAATAAGGGTGACCGGTTTTGGTCATGGTATGGAAAATATTCTTTTTTTTCTTCGCTCTTTTTTTTCCCGCCATCCTATTTTGGTTACAATTCCTGGTATGGCTGGCACAATAATTACAGGTACAACAGGCCGTATTTTGGCAAAACAAGGAACGGGTTCCAAAAATACGGCACGTCCGGAACCTATATAAAAAAATCACCAAGGTTTCAAAGCACGAATTTTGCAAAAAGCGGCGGTTTTAGATCCCAGACTGCTTCTGTCAGAGGCGCAGGCCCCAATCTTCGTGGCGGTGGCCCGAAAAACAAAGGTAAATAAAACGATTCAAGGAGAAAAAAATGAATATAGGTGTAACTCTCGCAGGTCTGGGCCAAGGATTCATTTATGTTATTGCAGGTATCTTTTTTATCTGGCTTGTTAAAAAAATTGATGACTGGCGGACCAAAGAATTTGATGATGATGCACATATTGATGACGGGAATGTTGCTGTCGGCTTGAGAAGGGCCGGGCTTTATCTTGGGCTTGCCATCGCACTTTCAGGGGCTATGGACGGATCTTCAAAAGGTTTTTTCCTCGACCTTATCCAATTGCTGATTGACGGTCTTATTATCACAGGATTTATGTTTTCAGCAAGGTTTGTCAATGATTTTATCATGCTTGGCAATATCAAAAATGATGAGGAATGTGTTAAGACAATTGTCGGGCCTGACGGGAAAAAAATTATTGGCAATTCAGCCGTGGGCATGGTTGAGGCAGGAATGTATATTGCCACGGGATTTATTCTTAAAGGAAGCATTGCAGGGGCCGGGGGAACATTCTTCCAGGGTATTGCAAGTGCTGTTCTTTTCTTTATTTTAGGCCAGCTTGCCCTTTTGATTTTCGGGTTTATTTATGAGTTGATCACGCCTTTTAATGTAAGAAATGAAATCAAAAATAATAACCTTGCAGCCGGTATCGGACTTGGAGGCATCCTCATCGCCCTTGGCATTATTCTCATGTCCAGTATTTCAGGGCCGTTCACAGGATGGACCAATGATCTTGCAGGCTTTGCCATATACGCGGTTTACGGAATAGCCATGCTCCTGATATTCAGAATTGTCGTTGACAGGCTTTTGCTGCCTACAACCACAATTGCCACTGAAGTCAAAGAAGACAGGAATATTGCAGCCATGATCGTTGTGGAAAGCGCCATTAATGCGGTTGCAATTATCATCGCTTTTTCCATGTAATAAATATGGCAGAAAAAAGAAAGCCCAGCTTTGCATCAATCCTGCTTTGCGCCTGCATGTTTGCAAGCGGGGCCTGCGGTATCATCCTTGAGTATATCCAGGCAAGCCTTGCCTCCATGATCCTTGGCAATTCCTTTGAACAATGGGCCATGGTGATAGGGCTCATGCTGTTCTGGATGGGGTTTGGCAGTCTGATCCAGACAAATGTTTCAAAAAAAAACCTGATTTACACCTTTATCGGGGTTGAAACAGGCCTTGCCCTTGCAGGCGGATTTTCTCCAACCCTGACCTACATTGCATACGGCTATACTGCACATTACAGTCTGGTCCTCTATTTTTTCGTAAGTTTTATCGGGGTTATGATCGGCCTTGAAATCCCCGTGATCATAAGGATCAATAATGACTACAGTAAGGAACTGTCCACTAATATCGGCAATATCCTGAGTGCTGATTACCTTGGCAGCCTTGCCGGGTCATTTATTTATGTATTTGTCCTGTTAAGATATACTCCCATTACGGAAGCTGCATTTTTAACAGCCGGGGCAAATTTTTTCCTGGCTTTGATCACCTTTATTTATTTTTCAAAAAAAGGCCTGATAAAAAAAGGCTTTCTCGTTCCCGTCATTATGGCGGCAACCTTTTGTGCCATATTTTACGGGTACCTCAATAACAGGCAATGGAATATAAAACTTGAACAGCCCCTTTACGATGATCCCATTATTTTCAGTAAAACCACCCCGTACCAGCATATTGTCATTACCCAGTACAAGCCCTTTGATGAGGTCAGGCTGTTTTTAAACGGAAATTTGCAATTTTGCAGCACTGATGAACAAAGATACCACGAACCCATGGTACATCCTGTTATGAACATTGTCCCTGTAAGGACAAAGGTCCTTATCCTCGGCGGCGGGGACGGGTGCGCGTTAAGGGAAGTCCTGAAATATAAAGATGTAAAACAAGTGCTTTTAGTGGACCTTGATCCTGAAATGACAAATCTTGCAAAGACTTTTCCTGTTTTAAAAAGGATCAACAAGGATGCTTTCAAGGACTCCAGGCTTGTCACCATCTCAGGCAGGGGAGTCACACCCGGGATCAATAAAAGATTATATATTGAAACCAATAAAAAAAGACATTCTGCAAAAGAGCCTCCCACAAAAAAACTTGCAGACGTAAAGGTTATGAATATTGATGCAGACAAATTTTTAAGCGCTGTACAAGGTTTCTGGAATGTTATCATTATTGACATGCCCGACCCTTCCACGCCTGAGCTGACCAAGCTTTATTCCAAGGAATTTTATAAAAAAGTAAAACTGCACCTGTCACAATATGGTATGATGGTGGTCCAGGCGACCTCCCCTTATCTTGCCAAAGAAAGCTTTCTTTGTATTGGAAGAACCATTAAAGAAGCATCATTTGAAACTTTGCCATTTCACGAAAACGTACCCAGTTTCGGTGACTGGGGATGGTATCTGGCCTGGCACCCAAATATCAAAAAAGAAAAAATCAAAAAAAGAATCGATCACCTTAAAATTGATGTACCCACAAGATTCATTACGCCACAGGTTTTCAAAAGTGAGCTTGTTTTCGGCAAAGGAGAACTTAAGACGACAAAAAGCCAGATTAACACCATCCTTCATCCTGCGTTGTTAAGCATTTACAATAACGAATCCTGGCTGCTTGAGTAATAGTGTTATGGTGGAATCAAAAATTTCAGGTTGCAGCATGTTAACCAATGACCATTTATTTTTCCGGTTCGGCAAGGCACTTGAGCCTGCCGCCCCGGGGTTCCCTATTGTCTGCCTCAACGGCGGTATCATGGCCGACACCGGCAATGAAAAAAAAAATTACATCTTCTTTAACCAGGACCGGTATCCTTTATACGCTGCCATGGGTGGCATGAGATGCCTTATCTTTACCTATGACGACGAACATATGGAGCAGTATTGCAAAAGGCTTGCCAAGGCAAAAAAAGACCTGAAATTGATAGAATCTTATACAGGCCCCCTTCTTGCCTTTGAATTACCGGTCCCGCTTTTTTTACACTTAAAGGATACCCATCCTTTCAAGCTTATAACAAACGCAAAATTGAAAGAACAGGCCCTGGATCCTGCTATCATAAATCCCCATGTCACCACTGCCGGGATTTACCTTAACCAGATATCTCCCACCATATCCGGCCTTTTAAGCGGGTTTTACAAATTTTTACTCGACAATCATATAAACCTGAGCGTCAGACTGGACGAATATGAACGTATGGCCCATTGCGCCCTGAAATGGCATGACAAAGCCAATTATGTAAAATTAATAAAAAATTCCACAACCAAGGCTGATTTCCCGGATCATGTCCCCACTGCTGTTCTGTCCTCACGCCACATGGATTCTTTGACATGGGACAGGTTAAAGAATTTTTTTTCCGGGGAAACCCGGGTTAATGATATAGAAGCATTTTATATAAAATCAAATATAGACACGGCAGGAGAAGTCAGCGCCATAGTAAATAAAACAAATTTTTCTTTGCAAATCCATAGCCTTAAACAACAAATTGCGCTTAAAATCACAGCCATGGAACGGACACATTCTAATCTAAAATTGCTGATCCAGCCTTATATAAAAAGATCAGGGCCAGATGATTTCCCCAAAACTATCGGGATCACATACAATATTCTTGATAAAAACCATTTTCAATTAGTGGCGGTTATAGGCCAGGTATATGAAGACCGGGAATACAAGACCTTTATCGGCAGTTACATGTCAGATAAAATGACCGATCAGGTCATGGCTTCAATAGGAAAAGGCAGAATAAAAAATCTGGTACAGCTTTTTGCAGATCAGGGATACAGGGGGCCTGTCAATCTGGATGCCATCCGTAATAATCAAAATAAATACCAGTTTATTTATGACTGCAACCCCAGGCTTGGAGGAACGTTCCCAGGACTTATCCTGAAAAAAGCCTTTGAAAAACAAGGGCTTATTATCAATAATTTATTGACACTTGGTTACAGGGGACGGATCATTTATCCTGACCTTGCGTCCAAGCTGGACCAATTAAAAGATCTGGGCCTGCTTTATACAAAAAAGAACCAGAAAGGCATTTACATTATTCCAAGCATTGTCCGGCCTCAGAGCTTTGATATCGTCCTTATCAATTTAAGAATGGATAAGATGCGCAGCATTTTGAATTCCAATATTATTGATACTCTCTCAGACCCTGGACAAAAAGACCTTAAAGGGATTTATTTATAATTTTTTAATCAGTTCTTCAACAAACAGGGGCAGCTCTTTTATTTTTCTTTCAATATTGGTGATATCAAAAAGATCGGCATATCTTTTCAAGTCATCGCTGAATGCGAAAAGGGGGGGCACATGATGTTTTTCAGCCAATTGTCCCAATGTTTCTGAAAATTTCTTGATCTTATTTATGACAATGGAATTTTCATGGGAACAACAGGACGGAAGGATATCATTTTTTAATGTTAAAACAAGTTCACAAGGGTTCAGGACGTCTTCTTTCAAAAAGACGTCAAGGGATCGCTCCGGTTTTTCTTTTTCCTCATTTTGAATTTTCGTATTGATATATTTTGATAATTCATTTGTAAACTCCAAAATTTTAACTGGCTTGGTCAAGTACCCGTCATAGCCCATTTTTAATGCACCCGTTCTTGTCTTTGCCACCACATCGCCCGTAAAAGCAATAACAGGGATATTTTTTGTATCTGGATCCGACTTAAGTATTTTTGTTGCCTGATTCCCGTCCATCACAGGCATCCTGACATCCATGATGATGATATCAGGGTGATATTCCCTTGCCATGGCAAGTGCTTTTTGCCCGTTATCAGCTTCTATAACATCCTGGTTGAACCTGGTTAAAAGCTCCCTTAGCATTGTAAGATTAGACTGGATATCATCAACAATGAGTATTTTCTTTTTTTCAAAGCAAGGAAGGCCTGTTTTGCCACCTTGTTTCTTTTTAACGTCTCTGATTCCTTCATCGGATAAGATTTTAACATTTTTCAAACTCACGGCAAAGGTGCTGCCAACACCTGGTTCACTTGTAACGCTTATCCTGCCGTTCATCGCCTCTGTAAGTCTTTTGCATATTGCAAGTCCAAGGCCGGTCCCGCCATACTTCCTGTTTATCTGGCCGTTAACCTGTTTAAATGATTCAAATATTGACTTAAGCTCCTTTTTTTCAATTCCAGGGCCTGTATCCTCAATGGTGATAAAAAGGTCAATCGTTTCATAATTTTGAGATATCTTATTTTTCACGGCCAGTTTGACCATGCCTTTTTCTGTGAATTTAGCAGCATTACCCACAAGATTTAAAAGGATTTGTCTCATCCTGGTTTCGTCAAGGATCAAATGAGCTGGCAGATCGTCCGGCACTTCCGATATTAATTTTATCCCCTTGCTGCCGATTTTCTCCTTAAAAATATACTCGATTTCCGAAAACAAAATTTTAAGGTTCACCGGCTCGTATTTAAATACCATTTTGCCTGCTTCTATTTTTGAGAGGTCGAGAATATCGTTTATTAGTGTGAGAAGGCTTTTGCCTGCTGTCTTCATTGCATCTATATAGCTTTTCTGCTTTGGGTCGGTCAGGTCAACGGCCAGTAATTCGCTGAACCCGAGCAATGCATTTAACGGAGTCCTTATTTCATGGCTCATATTAGCCAGGAATTCTGATTTTGCATGATTTGCCGCCTGGGCCGCCTTCCATTCCCTCTGTGCTTGTTCCATTTCCCTATGTTCTGTTATATCAATGACAAAGCCTTCAAAATAAGCTTTCCGGTCTTCTTCATTATAAATTTTAGCAACAGAAACAGAACTCCAGCACCTTGTGCCGTCTTTCCTTAAAAGCCTTGTTTCATATGCAACTACCTTTTCCCCGGTCTCCAGCAGGAATTTAAGCTTTTCGCCATCTTTTTTAGAAACCGGAAAAAATTTTTGATTCTGGCCTGCAAGCATTTCATCAACCGAATCATAGCCCAGAATTCCGGCAAAAGAAGGATTTGCATTCAGGATACAGCCATCCATGGTTGTCTGAAAAATTCCTTCAACTGCATTTTCAAAAATCCCCCGGTACTTTTGTTCCGCACTTCTAAGTTCTGATGTCCTTTGTTCAACCCTTAATTCAAGATCATCCCGCGCTTTCTCAAGGAGAATATTCTGTTGTTTGATCTTTTTTTCTGATGTTTCAAGGTTCCGGGCCATTTTATTCAATTCCCTGCCGATCTCGCCTATTTCATCATTATTTTTGATGTCAAGGCGAAAATTCAAATGCCCTTTTCCCATCTGCCTTAACCCCAGAACAACTTCTTTAATTGGACGGGATAAAGAATGAGTGATTAAAAAAATCACCATTGCCAGGACAAGGACCACGGCAATGCTCACAATTGCGTTCAGATGCCCCAGGTTTTTAACCGGTAAAAAGATTTCGTCTTTTACGGCACAGACCACAATGGTCCAATTCATTTCATTCAGTCTTTTATAGGAGGCGACCATTTTTCTGCCACCCATGTCATAATCCATGAGCCCCTCACGGTTTTGAAGCATTTCTGTGCCACACTTAAGATCCCTGATGTCCTTACCGGATATTTCCAGTTCATCCCGGCCGGAAACGATTAAACCGTCTTCCATGAAAATATATGCATACCCGTTCTTCCCGATCCTGACAGGATCAACAAACTGCGCAACAAAAGTATTCACATCAAACACTGCAAAAAGAACACCTGCAATATTTCCTTTATCCTCAACAGGGGCGGAAATCATAAAAACAAGATTGTCTTTGGCCCGGTTTTTCAACACATGCTCGGATACGTACAGTTCCCCTTTCATGGCTTTTTTAAAATACATCCTGTCAGCCACATTCAATGCGCCTATAATATCAGAGCTTGAGTCTGCCACTATAGCACCTGCTGTATTGGCAAGTACGATATCGTCATAGAATCCGTAATCCTGTTTTATCCTTTTGAGCTGCTCATTGGCAAATGTTCTGGCCGTCAGCCCTAAAAATGAATTCAATAATGCCTTTTTATATATTCCCTGCTTGCTCCAGTTACCAACATCCAGCTTTCTATGATAAATCCATGAAGACATTGAACTGACCGTTGTCTTGGTAATATTATCTATTTCATCAACTAATACTTTTGTCAGGGCCTTCCTTGACTTGATGTGCGAAACGATTGATATGGTTCCCATACCTGCAACAATCAGGCATAAAACCGGGACAAGAAATTTATATTTCAGGCTGATTCTCAAAATCAAATCCTCAAGTTTATTTGAAATACCACTGGTCTGCCCTGTAGGGGTAAGCATAACCATAATAAAATGAATTTATTTTCCATTGTGGAACATTGGCAAGCTTATTTGAAACAATTGTAATCAATGGGACTTCAGACAAAGTGCCAATGGCGGTGAGATTGGCAAGATTGATTTTTATAATCTTCTTTCCAAGAGAATTATACCAGTCTGATCCCGGAACAAGAGTGACAAACTCTTCACCGATTTCCCACAGGTTTTTGACCCATAACGGGGGTTCTTCTCCAAGTTTGCCTTTGGAATTTTTCCATTTCCACCAGGGAATCCCCATAACAGGGTAAGCTGTTCCGTAAGGCGGCATAAAAGTAGTAGGGGAGGCAAAAAGCGTAGGTTCAAAAGGGGCTACCCATTCATTGGAAATATCAAGCTCATTTGCCAATTGTTTTTTTCGGGCCTCTTTTGTCGTGACTTCCTTAAGAACCACTTTAATGCCCACATCTTTTAAAAACCCTGCTATAAGCACGGGAAATTCATGGGACCATACGTATTGAAGGGTATACTCCCAGAAAATGGTAAAGGGTTTGCCATCCGGTCTTAGGCGGAAACCGTCCGGTCCTCTTTTTAACCCGATCCCGTCCAATAAGGCATTGGCTCTATCAGGGTCATAACTGGCCATAAAATGCTTGTCCTCCTGTGTAACAAACCCGATATTCTGGGGCAGAGCCTGCTGGGGGCTGCAAAGCCCTAAAAAAAGTTTATCATTGATCTTCTGGCGATTAATGGCTAAAGAAACCGCAAAGTTAAATTCAGGTTTGCCATAAATCTTTCTTAACACGGGATCCTTATGGGTTTTATTAAAAAACAAAACAGGTCCCAGTCCTGTAATCGGCATCTGTAGAGTATAATTCCCTGTTTTTTGATGCTCTTTTAAAACAGGGTAGGCATCAAGAGGCATGTTCTGGGATTTCTGGTCTACCTTTCCTTTAAATATTTCCCCAAGCCATAACTTTTTTTCAAGGAAACGTTCATTATGAAAATCAATATACGGCAGCTGGTTTCCTTTTGTATCTATTTTAAAATAATAGGGATTTGCAATAAAAATGCGTCCTTTTTCAGTGGGGGCCTGTTTTAGGACATGGCTTTCAAGGGTCGGGACTTCAAGCCCTGAGGCTTTATTCACTACGGCATCCTTCCACCTGTTCCAATAAATCCTGAACCGGTCCGCCCAGTTTTTAAACCCTTTAGCCCTTGCTTCTTTATCTGCATTGGGATTGTATCTTATATGAAACTTCTTTAAAAAATGCTTTGGTGCAAAAGGCTCATAATAAGACCCGTTCCCCCCTAAATAAAACAAAAGAGAGGTAAACGGCTTGGAAAATTGAAACTCCACGGTAATATCGTCAATTTTTTTAACCCTGGGATCAAAATCCCGCCAAGGTGTAGGTGTGTCTTCATGAATATCTTTATTCAAAATGATATCATTTATATAAAAAACCACGTCATCTGCTGTAAAAGGAACGCCGTCAGACCATCGGTGCCCCTTGCGAAGGGAAAAAGTGATTTTTGAATAATCCAGGCCCCACTTCCAGGATTTTACGATATTTGGAACAATGGTGCGGTTATCGTCGCTGAACCGGACAAAATTTACCTGGCGCCAGGACAAAATCTCGGATGTACCGGATTCATACGAAATGGAAAGCCCGTTCAAAGTTCCTCCGTATTTACCGATCCTCTCATTGGGAATAACCACAAGGGGCTCAAGAGGAAGGCGCTTTTCAACAGGGGGCAGTACGCCCCTGTTTATTTTATCAGCAAATAAAGGGTTTTCATGGAAGGTGAGCTTTTTCCCCAGATACCTTTCATAGGAAATGAGTTCAAGCTGCTGGGGATATTTTGTTGCAAGGCCTTTTAAATCTGAAACAACAGGCCATTTATCGGCAAAAACAAGGGGGGGAAAAAAGAGTACAAACCCCAGCAGCAAGGCAATGATACATCTTTGCTTTTCAGGCAAACCATGTTTGTTGTCCATGCTGCTGCTCCTTTACTTAAGATTATTAGAGTCAAACAGTAAATTTCCGGGAATCAGCTTATGATTCAAATGATTTTACGGTAATATACGGCAAATGACAACCTAAAAATTCAAATTGCGAACATCACGGGGGCAGGCAGACAACTCATTTTTTTACAAAGGACTTTTTATCTGCCAATACCAGGAAGGCAAATGTTCCTGCAGCCATAATGACCATTCCGCACGGGAAAGCCAGCCTTAAGCTTAAAAAATCCATGGCAAACCCGGCAGCCATTGAACCTGTCAGCATTCCAAGGCTGTGACCTACCGTCATAATTGACATTACCGTGCCCATGGCTTTTTTCTCATCTCCTTTTTTAACCGCATATGCCATGACTGCGGGCATGGAAATACCGCCCCCGAGACCAAACACTGAAACTGCAATTACAAGATCATAAAATGAGGATGCAAAAAACGGCAGCAGCATCCCGATGGCAGAGAGTGTGCCCCCTGCAACAATCATCATATTCTTGTTTATCCTGTCTGCCGCATACCCCATGGGAAGCTGAAGAAGCCCTGATACAAATACACCAAGCGTGACAAGCACACCTGTCAGGGAACCTGAAAGATTAAATTCAGTATCTGCAAACAATGGAAGGAAACACCATATCACCCCGATACATGCAGTATAGGCATACCTGACCAGAAAAATTGAAATAATACCCCTGTCCTTTAAAAAATTCGACCATGGAATTATTTCATGTCCTTTATTTTTCACATTTTCCCTGGATGTTGCAGGAAGGAAAAAAATGCACAATAATAAGCCTATGGCAGAAAAAAGCCCCATACATATGAATGCGGCCTCAAGTGAAAAGATATCTTTTATAACGCCACCCATCAAAGGCCCGAGACTTAAACTCAAAAACATAGACAGGTTGAAAAGACCCATTGCATACCCTTCCTGTCCTTCAGGCGTGATTTCACCCACATATGCCTGGACCACGGGCATGATCATGGCAGAACCCGCACCCTGGATAAACCGCAATATTATCAATGTTTCTACATTTTTAGAAAACACAAATGCAATGGAAATCAGGGTATAGACGAATAGACCTGTCACAATAAAGGGTTTTCGCCCTTTTTTATCGGACAACCTCCCGAACAGGGGCAAAAGAAAAATCCTTGATATGGAAAAGGACCCGAATATCATTCCCACATATATCCCTGTGGCACCAAGATCCCTTGCATAAACAGGCAGGAGAGGCACTACAATCCCGACTCCTGTAACTGTTGTGAAAATGGCAAAAAAAAGCGTTAAAAAAATGCCTTTATGGTCAGATGGGATGATATCTTTCCCATTATTGAAAAGCTTTACCATAAGTTGGGAAAATTTTTTCCCGCCCAAATAAAATTCCGGCATTCCAGTCCTTTTTTTAACCCTGGTGCAGGCACTCGTGAATCTGATCAATAAAACGGCTTTGGATTGCAAATTCACCTTTCCTGTAATGGCTGTGCGTAAAGTATAAAAATCGTTCCGCCCTTGTCATTGCGACATACATAAGACGTCTTTCCTCGAACAGGGCATTATCCCCTGCATCAATCGACCGCCAGTGTGGAAAGAGGCGCTCTTCACACCCCACAATAAATACAGTGTCAAATTCCAGGCCCTTGGCTGAATGGATGGTTAGAAGGGATACTCCAGGTGAGGCCTGGTCCTCCTCATCTTCTTTGTCTTCTCTTATCAAGGCCGCTTCTTCAAGGTATTCCAGAAGATCGTTTTTGGACCTTGCAGTATAGATCAATTGTTCAATATTTTCTTTTTTTGAAACAAACTCGGCATCTGTTTTTGTTTTTTTCTCAAGGTATTCAAAATAAGCTGTTTTTTCTATCACAACTTCCATTGCCCTTGCAGGAGCAAGATCTGTTATTTCATCTAAAAGCTCTATGACCCGGGAAAGGTTTTCATGGAGCTTTTTAGTCAATATCCTGTCTTTTACCATGATCCTTGCGGCATCCTGAAGGCTTGTCCCTTCTGTCCTCATACCTGCCATTTTTTTAATCATGGCCGGCCCGATTCCCCTTTTAGGCGTATTGACGATCCGTTCAAAAGATACATCATCATTTGGGAAAAATGCAGCACTAAGGTAGGAATTAATATCTAAAATTTCCATCCTTTCAAAAAATCCCTGTGATCCCCTCATGCGATAGGGTATCCTTAAGGCCCTGAAAATTTTTTCAAAGGGAAGGGAACAAAATTTTGTCCTATAGACCACGGCCATCTTATCAAAGTCAATACCCTGGCCCTGGCGGTTTAATCCCTTAATCCTTCTTGCTACCCATTGGGCTTCATGGGAATCTGACAAAAAATCATAAATTTCTAGTACACCGCCTTTTTTCCTGGAAAAGCATTTTTTTTCCATTTTATCAGGATTATAGTCAATCAAATCATTTGCAGCCTGGACAATTTCATCTGCCGACCTGTAATTTTCTTCAAGCCTGAAAATTTTTGAATCCTTGTATTTTTCAGGAAACCCTATGAAATGGTTCACGTTAGAACCCCTGAATCCATAAACAGCCTGCCAGTCATCCCCCACACAAAAAAGGTTCCTGTGGTTACCTAAAAGCAGGTTTGTTAAATCTTCCTGGAGATTATTGGTGTCCTGGTACTCATCCACAAGAATATAGGAAAAATAGTTGCGATAATAATTGCCGACATCAGCTTTATCCCTTAAAAGATCCCTTGTCTTTAAAAGGATATTATCAAAATCCACACTGTTCATCTCTTTTAACCGATCTTCATACTGGGCATAAATATCTTCAATTTTGATACTGAAAAACCCGGGCTTTAAATCAAAATATTTTGCCGGGTTACCAAAATTTTTTGCTCTTGAAATAGCAGATAAAATTCTATTGACATGCTTTTTTTCAATATTATTTTTCACGCACAGCTCTTTTATGAGCTTTTGCTGCTGGTAGACTGAAAATACCTGTATGGGTGAAATATATCCTAATTTTTCGCAATGCTGTTTTAAAATCATAAGACAGGCTGAATGATAGGTTCTCACCCATTGAAATTGTTGATATCCGAGCCCTGTCATCTCAATGAGCCTGGACTTCATCTCGTCTGCGGCTTTGTTTGTAAATGTAATGGCAAGGATCCTTTTGGGATCATGGCCCAGGTCAACAAGGTGTGAAATCTTGGCTGTCAAGGTTCTGGTCTTACCTGAACCGGCTCCCGCAACAACAAGTGCCGGGGAGCCGGTGTGATCTACTGCATTTTGCTGCTGTACCGATAGCTCCATAAAATTTGAATGATAAGATTTTAATATATGAAATTTAAAATCCTATTTTGTCTCCTCTATGATATTTTTTAAAACAGACTCAATTTCCCCTCTTATTTCAGCAAGTCTTTCCCTGGTCAGGGCTTCAAACCGAAGAACCAGGGCGGGCTGGGTATTGGATGCCCTGACAAGCCCCCACCCGTCATCATATAATGCTCTTAATCCGTCAATGTCTACCACGTCCTGTTTTGCTTTAAAATAAGCGACAATTTTATCCACCACACCAAATTTAATCTCGTCCCTGCATTCAACCCGGATTTCAGGCGTTGTAAATGTTTTTGGAAGATCCTTTATAAGTTCATCCACGCCAAGGCCCGTATCCGCCATGATTTCAAGCAGGCGGCAGGTGGCATAAAGGGCATCGTCAAACCCAAGGTACCTGTCCTTGAAAAACATGTGCCCGCTCATCTCCCCGGCCAGGGCCGCATTTTCCTCTTTCATCTTTTTCTTGATAAGGGAATGACCTGTCCTCCACATAATGGCATTGCCGCCAAGCTTTTTGATTTCATCATACATGACCATTGAGCATTTGACCTCCGATATAAAGGTGGCCCCGGGGTCTCGGTGGAGTATTTCCCTGGCATAGATAACTATTAACTGGTCCCCGTAAATCACTTCACCGTTTTTGTCCACGACGCCAATCCTGTCGCCGTCTCCGTCATATCCAACACCCAGGTCAAGGTTATTTTCTTTCACAAGCTTTATCAGATCAAAAAGGTTCTTTTTCTGGGTGGGATCTGCCTCATGGTTGGGAAATGTCCCGTCCATATCGCAATATATATCGTATACCTTGCAGCCAAGATGTTTTAACACGGGAAGGGCTGTTATTCCCCCTGTACCATTCCCTGCATCAATCCCGACCTTAATGGTCTTTTTAATGTTAATATTGTTTAAAATATTTTCTTTATACGGGGTTATGACATCTTTTTTTGTTACCTTGCCGTCACCCATGGCAAACTCATTATTTTCAATAATAATACGAATATCCTGCAGTCCCCCGCTGTGAATGGAATCTGTGCCGCTCAGCAGTTTGAACCCATTATATTCCGGAGGGTTATGGCTTGCTGTCACCATGGCACCGCCTTCAAGGCTGAGGTGCTGTATTGAAAAATAAAGAACCGGCGTGGGACAGACCCCGATATCAATAACATCACACCCGGTGGAGATGATTCCCTCAATAAGAAGCCGGGCATATTGTTCAGAAGTCTGTCTGCAGTCCCTTCCGACAGACACGATTTTTTTGTTATCTTTCTTTAAAAGGCTGCCATAAGCCTTGCCGATGTTAACAACATCTTCTTCCTGAATATCCTTGCCTGCAACACCTCTTATATCATATTCCCTGAAAATCCCGGGATTCATAATGCCTCCTTTAGATAATGTTTGATAAAAGAACCAAAGACCCTATAAGCCAGCAGTAAGGGGCAAACAAATGGAACCTGCCCGAATGAACCAGTCTTAAAAGTATTTTTAAAGCAATCAAGCCGGTTATAAATGAAGCTATTGTAGCATATATGGTCACAGGCTCTATGGCAAACCCGCTTTTCACAATATCTTTTATGCTCAATATCTCTGCGCCGCATATCGCGGGAATTGACAATAAAAAAGAAAATTTAGCAGCCCGGGTCCTGTCAATTCCCAGGAACATTCCGCCTGCAATGGTGGAGCCTGACCTTGAAATACCGGGGATAACGGCTATCCCCTGGATCATTCCTATGAACAATGCTTTATAAATATTTACTCCAGCGTTTTTCTGACTGGTTTTTACATAAAATTTGCGGGAAAGCCACAGGATTATACCTGTCAGGATCAACATTGATCCCACCAAACTGGTTGAGGCAAACAAAACATCCTCAAACTGCTTTAAATAAAGCCCTATGAGGCCTGTTGGAACAGAGCCTATTAAAATCAAACCTGCCATTTCAAGATTTTTATCTTCGCGAAAAAGATGTAAAGCAGGTTTAAAAGAAACAGCCCGTAAAAAAAATACCGATATAGACGAAAGCATGGCCAGGATATCGGATGAATAAACCACAAGGACGGCCAGAAGCGTTCCCATATGAACACTGATATCAAATGTAAGCTGGGGCTTTGTAATTCCAAAAAAAATCTGCCCCAGGACAAGATGCCCTGAACTGCTGACTGGTAAAAATTCCGTAAGTCCCTGAATAATGCCCAGAATAATGCCCTGATGATATAACATGTTTTTTAAATTTTCTTTTTAAATTCATTATAGTTAATAAACAGCATCCGTATATAATTCTTGAATCCAAATTGCAAGTTTTAAAAAAAAGACTTGTGCTTATAAATATTTCGCAATAAAACGATATATATGTCTTAAAAGGAGACAAAATCATATGGAAAACCAAGGTATGAATTTTTTGGAGAAAGGTTCCAGTGACAAATTAGCAAGGATGGCCCAAATCTTTCATCTTATGGGTACGGACAGCAAAAAAAATATTGATATTATACTTGAACAGGCCTGTTATATCTTAGATGGTGCATGTTCTCTTTATAGCCGGATGGATGACCGGCAAAAGTCCCTTAAAGTCTGGGCAGGTTATAACTGCCCTGATGATCTTGGCAAAGAATTTGGCAAAGAAGGCCATATCTGCTGGGAAACAACCATTAAAGGCGGAGATAAACCCGTTATCCTGCCTGACCTTGAGGCCACGCCATTTTTTACAACCGACCCTTATATCAGGAAATACAATTTAAAATCTTATCTTGGATTTCCTGTTAAACTTAAAAATACCGTTATCGGATCTCTTTGCATTCTGGATGCAAAAACAAGAGAATTCACAAAAGATGAGGTAAATTGCATTCAGACCCTTGCTGCCGCACTCTCTCTTGAGGAAGAACGCCTGGCGCTGGAACAGGAAATTATTGAAGAAAAAAAAAGATATCGTATTCTTGTCGAAAATGCAAATGATGCCATCTATATCATTCAGGACGGCTTTATAAAATTTGCCAACCCGAAAACAATCGAGCTTTCAGGTTATAAATGGAAGAAGCTCAAAAAAATGTATTTCCTTTCCCTGGTTCACCCGGATGACCAGGAAAAAATTTTACAAAATCACATCAAGCGACTTAAAGGCGAGAAATTCGGGTCAACATATTCATTCAGGATAATCAATAAAAAAAAGGTCACCAACTGGGTCCAGCTCAATGCTGTAAGGATTATCTGGGAAGGGAAACCGGCTGTGCTGTGCTGTATCAGGGATATTACCCATGTCAAAAATCTTGAAGAAAAACTCCAGCGGGCTGAAAAAATGGAATTGATCGGCACCATGGCAGGCGGTGTTGCCCACGATCTTAACAATATCCTGTCCGGGCTTGTAAGTTACCCTGAGCTGTTATTGATGCAGATTCCTCCTGACAGTCCCTTAAGGGAACCAATATCCTTTATGCATGCTTCAGGGCTTAAAGCCGCAGATATTGTGCAGGATCTCTTAACGCTTACAAGAAGAGGAATTGCAATTGAGACTGTTATCAGCCTCAATAATGTGATCAATGAATATTTTAATTGTCCTGCCCATAAAAGACTTGAAGAAAATTATCCCAAAGTAAAATTTAAGACAGATTCAGAGGCTGACCTGTTAAACATCTGCGCTTCTCCTTCGCATATATCAAAGGTCATCATGAATCTTGTCATAAACGCTGCCGAGGCGATACAGACAAAAGGCCTTGTATCGGTTGAAACTTTCAATAAGTATATTGATTCACCCTTGAGCGGATATGATAACATTCTTGAAGGTGATTATGTTGTGCTTAGAGTCACGGATGACGGAGAGGGAATACCACAAAAGGATTTGAACAGGATCTTTGAACCCTTTTATACAAGAAAACAGATGGGCAGAAGCGGGTCAGGCCTGGGACTTTCAGTTGTCTGGAACACTGTAAAAGATCATAAAGGATATATTGAAGTCAGAAGCAAAAAAAACAAAGGAAGTGTTTTTGAGCTTTATTTTCCAGCCACCCGCAAGAAAACAGGCAAAGAACCGGATGATTTTCTCATTAATGATTTTAAGGGGAACGGAGCGACTATTCTAGTCATTGACGATGTTGACCAGCAAAGAAAAATTGCCAGGGACTCACTTGAAATGCTCGGATATAAACCCTTTACGGTCGCAAGCGGAGAAAAAGCCATTCTTTTTTTAAAAATCCATACTGTTGACCTGGTACTGCTTGATATGAAAATGGAACCCGGAATAGACGGACTTGAGACTTATAAACGGATTTTATCCATAAACCCCGGTCAAAAAGCAATCATTGCCAGCGGATTTTCTGAAAATCACAGGGTCAAGGAGGCTTTAAAGCTTGGGGCAGGTCAATATATTAAAAAACCTTATACAATTAAAAAATTAGCCGTGGCACTTAAAAAAGAATTAACCGGCTGAATAAAGTTTAGCAAATTCAGACACCCCGGGAAATAAAAATCGGCAAAAGAAAGGTTGATTTCATACCCGTTCTCCTGTAAAAAAAGTATAATATTTTAATCTTGAGCCACAACATCAACTTTACTAACAAAATCAAAAGGAGAAAAACAGATGAGACTTTTAACCAAAAGCTTACTCACATTTATTGCCTTCCTTTTCTTATTTGGATGCGCAACGAAACAGATGAGTACCTTACCTTCATTTGAAGCAAAACAATTTGATAAAAACATGTATTCTTCAAAAGTGGATAATTTCCTGATACTTTTTGATGCGTCAAGTTCCATGGCCCTGTATGGTAAATTTGATGTTGCAAGAGCGCTTGTGTACAGGATGAATGAAACCATCCCTGAAATGGGCCAGACAGCAGGATTAAGATCCTTTGGACATTCTCCCAGAGTATCTAAAAATGACACTGAACTCTTTTACGGGATGGAAAAATATTTTTCCCATAATTTAGAAAATAATTTTGAAAAAATTACTGAGCCTGGTGGTTTCAGCCCTCTTTATAAAGCACTTCATGAAGCAGAAACGGATCTTAAAGGGCTTTCAGGTAATACAGCACTAATTATCATAAGCGACGGACTTGATTTGCCAGGTGATGTGCTGGCTTCCGCCAAAGGGTTAAAAGAACTCTATGGTGACTCAATATGTTTTTACCCGATCCTTGTCGGTGATGCAAAAGACGGGGAAATCCTCCTGAAAAAGATCGCAGGCATTGGGGAATGCGGCTTCTTCTCAACTGCCGACGAATTGTTAACCAGTTCCGGCATGGCAAATTTTGTTGAAAAAGTATTCCTCGACAAAAAAACTGCTCCTGCCACTCCTGCCGCCCCGGTTGTAAAAATGAAAAAAGACAGTGACAAAGACGGGGTTTATGATGAGGATGACCAATGTCCGGGAACTCCGGCCGGTGCTGCAGTTAATCCGGTTGGATGCTGGGTGCTTGACAATGTTCTTTTTGACTTTAACAAAGATGTGATCAAACCTGTTGCTTATCCATTACTGGATAATGTAGCCAGGATCCTTGAACAGAATCCTGCCATGGGTGTTGAACTCCAGGGCCATTGTGACAATGTCGGTACTGCCGAGTATAACATGGGCCTTTCCATGAGGCGTGCCCGTGCCGTTAAAAACTACCTCATCGGAAAAGGCATTTTGAAAAACAGAATGGCAACAGAAGGTTTCGGATTTACAAAACCTGTGGCATTGAACGGCACTGAGGCAGGCCGCGCATTAAACAGGAGGGTTGAGATTCATCCTTATTGATATTTGTTTCTTTACCTTGTAAAAATACTTCCGGCCGCAAACATATATTTTTAATTATGTTTGCGGCTGTTTTATTTTTTAAGGCTCAGTCTTCAGGGCCATGCATGATCCTGCCTGTATTTTTTGTGCTGTACCCGCCAAGGGACATGACCCTGTTCCGGAATTCCTTTTTTTGAATGGTTTCAAGTAAAACCTGGACTTTTTCTGTCTTATAAAACCTGTCCGGAATAACAAGGTCATATTCTTCTGTCACAACCGGGATAAAATCAAGATCAAGCGCCCGGGCTGCGGCCTGGATGCCGAGTCCTGCATCAGCCCTTCCTGAAAGTACACAAACCGCCACAGACATATGGGTGTACTCGTCATTTTCATAGCCTGGTATATCATCCTTTGATAATCCAAGGGCATTAAGTTTATAATCAAATAAAATCCTTGTGCCTGATCCGGGCTGCCGGTTGATAAATTGTAAATCCTTATTTTTTAAATCCTCAATGGATTGGATATTTTCAGGATTCCCCTTTGGCACAATAAGTCCCTGGTCCCTCATTACAAGGTTGATAAGCCAGATCTTCTGGCCCGCCAGGTATTTTTTAACATATGAAATATTATAAGAGCCGTCCGCAGGGTCCAGAAGATGGGTGCCGGCCATATGGCAGGCACCTTTTTTTATGGCCATCAAACCGCCCATGCTGCCAACATGGCTTGATGAAACACTGATTTCCCCGTTGATTCTTTTTACCTGATCCGCCATAAGATCCAGGGTGTTATCATGTGAACCGGTTATCACAATGGTATTTTCAATGGAAGATAAAGGCCTTAAAAGTTTTGCCCGGACGCTTTCGTTTTGAGATATTCCCTCGATATTTTGCGGAATCCTGATGATGCCGTCAGCTTCGGTCAGGGTTGTGATACTTCCTGATCCCCTTGGCAATTGGGAAGAAATCAATTTACCGTCCACAGATCCGATCTTTACCCTTAAAAATTCTTCCTGGCCAAGCTTGGAAGCAATTTTCCTTGCAGGGTAAACTAAAACCTCTGTCATTTCTTTTTTGGGAAGCTTCTGCATCTTTAAAAGCAGGGGCCCTGCAAATTGCTCAAAAGCAACAATGGCTGAGACAGGATATCCAGGAATACCAAATACCGGGGTACCAAACACTTTGCCGAACATCACAGGTTTTCCGGGCATCATTGTGACCCCGTGGACAAAAACTTCACCAAGGGATGAAATCACAGACTTTGCAAAATCCTCAGACCCTGCCGAAGAACCGCCAATGATACAAACCATGTCATAATCTTGTTTTGCCGCCTTTTCAACCGCCATTTTGATGTTTTCAAGATTATCCTTCAGCATGGGATGGCGTTCAAACATAGCTCCATAGTCTTCACAAAGCCCGCCTAAAACCCGGGAATTTGATTCCACCACATCCCCTGGTTTCAGTTGGTCCGGCCTGACCTTCTGCCATTGCACAAGTTCCGATCCTGTCGGGATAATCAAAACTTTGGGCTTTTTTAAAACATCCACGAAAAATATGCCGCCTGAAAGAAGTGCACCCATGGAATATGAATTAATCCTGTGGCCCCTTGGGAACAGCAATTTGGTGGCCACAATATCTTCACCCATTTTCCTGACATGCTGCCAGGGATATACCGGTGCCTCAATCTCGACCTTATTGTCATCAATGATATTAAGATGCTCGATCATAATAACGGCGTTGGTGCCCTGGGGCATGGCATGGCCGGTATTGACCCAGAATGCATTTTTATAAGGGGCAATGATTCTGGGGGTCTCTTCTGTCGCCCCGAATGTTATCTTTGCATCCACAGCAATGCCGTCCATGGCTGCCGCATGGAAATTGGGAGAAGAAACAGCAGCAATGGCTGGTTTTGCAAGAACCCTTGCTTTGGCATTAACCACATCAATGGTTTCGATTTTTGTCACATGATGTCCAAATTGCTCAAAGAGGATTTTTTTGGCCTCTTCAATACTTTTCATATCAAGGTATACGTTTCTTTTTAAATTCATTGGTCTGCTTCTTTTCTATAAAAGGATAATATCCACCATGGTGTCTTTTTCCAGGCCTTCAACATGATCGCCGATCTCAAGGAGACCGTCCGCATGAACCATGGTCCTGATCAGCCCTGATTTGCCCAGAACCGGTTTTGCAAGCACAAGGTTTTCCTTTTTTACAAGCTTAACCCTTATAAAATCCCTTCTGCCCTGGGCAGATGATACATTCCGGGTCAGTTTTGCAGGGACCCTGATCATTTGGTCTCTTTTGCCAAGGCCTTTAAGTTTGTTTAAAAACGGGATAACCACAATTTTCAAGACAACCATGGCAGACACTACCTGGCCTGGCAGCCCCCACACGGGTTTTTTGCCGGCTCTTGCGAGAATAGTTGGTTTTCCGGGGCTAACCGACATGCCGTGGACTAAAATCCTTGTATCAGGCAAAGCAGATAACACGTCAACGGTGAAATCCCTTGTTCCAACGGAACTTCCCCCGGAAATTAAAACCATATCTGTTTCTCCAAGGGCTTTTTCGACAGCATGTTTCAACGCTCCGGGGTCATCTTTGATAATACCGTAGAGTACAGGTATGGCATGTGCTTCCCTGATAAAACCAGACAATGTATAAGAATTTATGTCACGGATCTGTCCTGGGACCGGCTCATCTTTAATGGGAATTATTTCATCCCCGGTTGAAATAATTCCTACCTTTGGAACTTTGTAGGCTTTAACCTGGGAAAATCCGAGTCCTGCGGCAAGGCCTTCTTCCTGGGGACGGATAAAAGTGCCCCTTGACAAAACCTTTTCGTTTTTTTCAAAATCTTCTGATGCATCAATTACATTCTGTAAAGGGGCAACACTTTTATATATTTCAACGGAAGATTCATCAATAAGCTCTGTATGCTCCACCATGACTACGCTGTCCGCCCCCCTGGGAAGCATTCCTCCTGTTGAAATTCTGGCAGCCTGACCAGGCTCAAGGCAAAAATCAGGTATGTCACCCATCAGGATCGTTCCTGCAATATCAAGCCAGGCAGGACTGGATTCCGATACCCCGAATGTGGAGGATGCCTCAACAGCATACCCGTCCATCGTGGCCCGTCTGAATCCGGGCATGTTCTGCGGTGCAACCAGGTCTTTTGCAAGAACTCTTGAAAACGCATCTGAAACAGGTATTGTTTCAGACTCAACAGGTGAAAATTCTCCTGTCAACGCCATCACATCTTCAAGACTTTTAACCTTGAAAAAATATTTCATTTTAATGCCTCTTTCAACCGGGCCATGGCTGTTGTCACATTTTCAAGACTGTTAAACGCGCTGATCCTGATATATTGTCTGCCGCACCTGCCAAAACCTGCACCTGGAGTACAAACAACAGAAGCGCGGGTTAAAAGAAGATCAAAAAAATCCCAGGAGTCCCTGTCCTTGCCATCCACCCAGATATAGGGGGAATTTTTTCCTCCCACATAGTCAAATCCAAGGGACTCAACGGTTTCCCTGATAATATCGGCATTATTAAGATAATAGGCAATCTGCTGTTTGACCTGGGCTTTTCCCTCTCCGGAATAAACTGCTTCTGCTGCTTTTTGAACAGGGTATGAGACCCCGTTGAATTTTGTGCTGTGCCGCCGGTTCCACATGGCATGAAGGGATGCTTTCCGGCCTTTTGAATCAAAAACCATACAGTCTTTCGGCACAATAGTAAACCCGCACCTGGTTCCTGTAAATCCTGCTGTTTTTGAAAAGCTCCTGAACTCCACTGCTACTTTACTTGCCCCTTCAATTTCATAAATCGTTTTGGGAAGTGCTTCATCACGGATATAGGATTCATAGGCCGCATCAAATAAAATCAATGCCTTGTTTTCTTTTGCATAGTCCACCCAGACCTTGAGTTCCTCTTTTGTGGCAGTGGAACCTGTGGGGTTGTTAGGAAAACAAAGATAGATAAGATCCACGTTTTCGCAGGGAAGCTCTGGAAGAAAATTGTTTTCCTTTAAACAATCCATGTAAACAATTCCCTTATACCTGCCATCTTTGAATTCACCGGTCCTGCCGGCCATGACATTGGTATCCAGGTATGCCGGGTATACAGGGTCGGGAATTGCTACCTTTATATCCCCTGCAAACAATTCCTGAAAATTGCCTGTGTCACATTTTGCCCCGTCACTTACAAAAATTTCATCAGGGGAAATATCGGCACCCCTTGCGTGAAAATCATTTTTGGCAATTTTTTTTCTTAAAAATTCATACCCCTGTTCCGGGCCATATCCCCTGAATGTGGCATCACTGGCCATTTCATCCACACCTTTATGAAACCCTTTAATGACAGCCGGAGCAAGAGCCCTTGTGACATCACCAATCCCAAGTTTGATGATTTGCACCTCCGGGTTTTTTTGTTGATATTCATCCACTCTTTTTGCAATGTCTGAAAAAAGATATGATGCTTTTAATTTATTGTAATTATCATTTGCCCTGATCATAAAACTTCCTTTCTTTCCATATAAATACCCAGGCCAATTGTCTTAAACAATCAGGCAGGATATGTCAATTCTAGGGTCGTGCCGTTATTTTTTTAATATAAGAAGGCAGGATATCATAAACATCCCTGGGTGTTTTCACGCTTCTTCTGTTATCAACCTTTTTTGAGTCTTCAACCTGGGATGCACTGATATTAATGGGGTCGGGCTTGTGCTTCAGGGTGTTTTCCTTATTATCCGTAAATGGAATGACAAGGGGTCCGTCACTTTCAAGGACATACGCCATCTGCCCGTTTCTTAAAAAAATAATACTGCCGGGAGGATAGATCCCTATGCTTTTGACAAATGCGTGAAGAATAAACTGGAGTATATTGTCCTTTTTAGCATAGGTCCTAAACAATTGTGTAACAACGCTGATGGGGTTTATCGCTTCTTTATAACACCTTTTGGATGTCATTGCATCATAGATATCCGCAAGCTTGCAGATCCTCGCATAAAGCGGGATTTTGGTATAATCTTTATTTGAAGGATAACATCTTTCTTCCCCCTCATAAAGCTGGGCATGGTGATATTTGATGATGTTTCTTATCACGGAATTTTTAAGCTGATTTTTATCAACAAGGTCGACACCATATTTATAAGAATGCTTTTTGACCTCGGCAAATTCGGTTTTTGTCAACCTTCCTTCTTTATTTAATATTTCATCGGCAACAATAATTTTTCCAATGTCATGAAGGAAAAATCCAAGAGAAATATCGCTCAGTTCATTTTCATAATAGCAGGTAAATGAATTACTCTGTTTATTGCCCCCGCTCTCAAAAGGATTATAAATATCTGTTGTATTGCCTTTGAGAAGATCATCAACCGTATTGGAAAAATGGGTGTTAAACCTGTTGACAACCGCTGTTCCGATGGCGCAGACATTAATGGAGTGATTATAAAGGTAATCATCATATGAAAAGATTTCCTGGGTCAGGTAGGAAAAAGGACTGTCTGCCACCACCAGGAAATCAACAAGGTCGGAAACATTTGCTTCGACTTCGTCATAATCAAACTGACCGCCGGTATTTTTTATGTCGGTCAGGACCTTTTTAATGCTCTTTTTGGCCTCACTGTATTTTTTTGCAGCCTGTTTTTTAATTTCTTCAATTTCCACAAGCCGCATTTCGATTTCATTGGTGGCTATATCAGGAAAAATGGTGTCGTCTTCCCGGAATTTAACCAAAGGCTCCGGTGCCGCACCTGTTTCCGGCGCTTCAAAATCGATCAGCCCGTCTGCATTGACCTTAATCAAGTTGCCGTCAACATCCCAGAGGCCACCGTTAAAGGCTGCATTAACAGGGACAGAGTTAATGCCGTTATCTTTTATAAGTTCCAGAATTTTTACTTTTTCTACAAGAATGTCCTTATCCAGAAGGAGTGTACCCTTAGCATTATAAACGTCCACACCGGTCTTTACCTTTCCGCCGGTCTTAACAATTTCAATGAGATTGTCTATGGAAATTCTTGCATTCATCGCTGAATTCCTTTTAGCTTGTTTCCCATACTGCCAGGGACAAAGATTTAAACTCATCCACAGTCAATGTTTCCGCCCTTCTTTTCGCATCTATCCCGGCAAGTTCCAGGGCCTTGATAATAAAATCCTTTTTAAACTCAAATTCACCCCCTGTCATTGAATTTTTTAAAGATTTCCTTCGTTTTGAAAAAGCCGCCTTAATCACATTAAACAACAGCTTTTCCTGTTCCAGGCTTAATTCTTTTTTTTCAAAAAAATTAAATTGCAGGATGGTCGAATCCACTTCAGGCCTTGGAAAGAATGATGAAGGCCCGATATCTGCGACAAAACTTATATCAGCCGCATATTGGACAACGGCGGAAAGCCTTGAATAGTCCCTCCCGCCGGGAGGTGCAATAATCCTTTTTGCCAATTGTTTTTGGAACATTAAAAATGCCTTTTTAATACAGCTTCTTTCTTCAACCAGCCGAAACAGTATCTGGGATGAGATATTATAAGGCAGATTACCTATGACCACAAGCTTTTTGTCTTTTGCAATCCCGGGGATATCAAGCTTTAAAACATCTTTATTTATGAGTTCTACGTTTTTCAGGTCTTCATTATCAAGCTCTTGCTGCAAAATGGGTATAAGGCGGGAATCTTTTTCAACTGCCGTGACATGGTGGGTTATTCTGGCAATAGGGATGGTAAGAGCGCCAAGGCCGGAACCGATTTCCAGCACCCTTGTATCATTGGAAATTCCGGTTTTTTCAACAATCATTCTTGCCGTACCCGGGTTTGAAAGAAAATTTTGTCCCAGTTCCTTTCCTGCGTATAATCGCTTTTGTTTTAACAATTGCCCGGGATGTGTCATATAATAACCCTTAAATTTAAAATTTAATTCTTCCTTCTTAATTTTGCAAAAAAATTCCTGGTGATAAAGTAGGCGACCAAACCGGATGGCAGCCCTATCAGGGCACCGCCGGCGGTCATTATCATAAATGTTTTGATCTTGGTTTTGATGAATTCTGTAAAATAAATAATTTTTTGGGAAAAATCAATATCAGTTTCAAGGTGATGAATCAAAACCTCAATGGATTTCAAGGCCTGCATGGAATTTCCAAAAAAAAAATGGCCGACTTTATAACTTGCAAGGTAAAGGAACACCACTGTAAAAGGATTACTTACCCATACCCCGATAAGAGCGGCCGGTTTGCTTGCTTTAAGCAATATTGCCAATGTGACGGCCAGAATTGTGTGAAAAGGAATGGTGGGAGTAATCGACACAAAAACACCAATGGCCATGCCAAAAGCCACGTAATGCGGATCACCGTTCAGTTTTTTAATTTTTTCAACAAAAAACGCAATTTTCTTTTTAAACATTGTTTTCTTACCAAAACCCCTTAAAAAATTACTACTTGACTTTCTTTGCCCGCGCAAGTAGTTTTTATATATACTTCAACGCAAAAATAGATTCAAGCATCAATACAAGCCTGAACTGTTTTTAAGTTCTTCAAAACTTAATTTTCTTTATTTTTATATCAAACGCATATAGCGTTGATATTATATTTACTCTTTAAAAAACAAACAATAAACCTTTGCTTTGGGAGGCTTATCATGGTAGAAAAACCAGAACATGGGACCAATTGGGAAAGTTTCATAAAAATGTTGTTAAGCAGGCTTGATATTCCTACAAAAGAAGATATCAATTTCTTACATCGCAGGCTTGACAAGCTTGAACAATTACTTTATCAGGAACTGCCGGCAAAAAAAAATAAGAAAATAAAACCTGTTGCCAGAAAGAAAAGTGCTTCTTCCATTGTTCTTGATGTAATAGCCAATCATCCTGAAGGTACAAATTTTAAAACGATTAAGGCTGCCACAGGATTCAATGATAAAAAACTTAGAAATATCATATTCAGGCTGGACAAGATAAAAAGGATTAAAAGGGTAAAACGGGGCATATACAAAAAAGCTTAAAAGGAAAAACAAATAAAATGGAGATTGTTGCATATAAACCAGGCCAGGAACTTTGCGGATACATAATAAAAAAAATTAACCCTGTTGAAACCATTAATTCGGTCATGATTCAACTTGAGCACAAAAAAACAAGGGCCAGGCATATCCATATAGCAAACAAGGACAAGGAAAATACTTTCGGAGTTTTTTTCAGAACAGTCCCCCAGGACTCTTCGGGAGTGGCCCATATCCTTGAGCATACTGTTTTATGCGGATCAAAAGAATTCAATGTCCGCGATCCTTTTTTTTCCATGATAAAAAGAAGCCTGTCTACGTTTATGAATGCATTTACCGCGTCTGACTGGACAATGTATCCTTTTTCCACTCAAAATCCAAAAGATTATTACAACCTGATGAATGTATACCTTGATGCCGCTTTTTTCCCGCGGATTGATGAATTGAGTTTCAAACAGGAAGGCCATCGCCTGGAAATCAGTAAGACTGATGACAAAAAGATGAAACTTGAATACAAAGGTGTTGTGTATAACGAGATGAAAGGCGCAATGTCGTCTCCCGGCCAGGTAATGGGAAGGGCGCTGCTTTTGGCCCTCTACCCTGATACGACGTATAGGAATAATTCAGGTGGTGAGCCATCCGAAATCCCGGGCCTTACATGGAAAAATTTAAAAGATTTTCATGCAAGGTATTATCACCCGTCCAATTCCTTTTTTTATACCTATGGCAACCTGCCCCTGGAAGAAAGTCTTTCATTCATATGTGAAAAAGCACTTAACCGATTCAAGCTTCTTGACATTGATTCAAAAGTGCCTTCCCAGCCCAGGTGGGACACTCCCAAAAGGATAACAAAATCCTATGCTTACTCAGACCAAAAGGACATATCAAAAAAATACCAGGCCTGCGTAGCCTGGCTGACCTGCGATATCAAAGATTCTTTTGAAGTCCTTGTTCTCACTGTCCTAGAACAGATTCTTCTGGGGAACTCCGCTTCTCCCTTGAGGAAAGCCCTGATTGACTCGTCCCTTGGATCAGCCCTGTCAGACTCGACCGGGTTTGACCCGGACAACCGGGACACCATGTTTACCTGCGGTTTAAAAGACATTGAAAAAGACTCTGTTGAAAAAATAGAAAAAATAATATTTTCAACACTTGAAGAAATTGCAGGCAAGGGTATTGAACAAAGCCTTATCGATTCAGCCATTCACCAGATAGAATTTTACAGGAAAGAAATCACCAACACACCTTATCCATTCGGTATAAAATTACTGCTCTCTTTTGCAGGCATAGTCATACATGATGGAGACCCGGTATCCTGCATTAACATTGACGAAGACCTTGACAGGTTAAAAGAAAATTTAAAAAAAGGCGGGTTCCTTGAAAATAAACTAAGACAATATTTCCTTGAAAACCCCCACAGGGTTGTTTTCACCCTTGAACCGGATATGGACCTTGAACAAAAAGAAGTTGAAAAGACAAAAAAAGAACTTGAAACCATTCTAAAACAAATGTCAAAGCAGGATCTTGCAAAAATCAGGCAGGATGCAAAAATTCTTGCAGCACTCCAGGAAAAAGAGGAAGATGTTTCAGTCCTGCCAACCCTGGAGCTTGTTGACGTGCCCCCTGAAATAGAAATCATCAAGCCTGATACAATCAAACAAGTCAGTTTTTCCACCTGCTATGACAAGGCAACCTCCGGCATACTCTATTTTACATGCCCCGTGGGTGCAGGCCGTATTCCGAAAGACCTTTTCGGACTTGTACCATTTTTCTGCCAGGCCTTTACAAACTGTGGAACAAAGAAAAATTCCTATGACAAACTGGCAAAACTGATGGATCTTTATACCGGCGGGATATCTGTTGCTCCTTTTTCAGGATCTTATTTTTCAAAAGAAGCTGAACCCCATTCCTTTCTTGCGATTCAGGGCAAGGCCCTTGACCGGAATATAGAAAACCTCTTTGATCTGATAAAAGAATTTGTTGAAGAATACAGCTTCCATGATTTTGAAAGACAAAAAAGCCTTTTGCTGCAATACCAGGCAGGGATGGAAGCCTCCATTGTTTCAACCGGCCACAGGTATGCCATATCCCTTGCCTCAAGACACCTTTCAAAAGCATCCTATATTAATGAGCTCTGGCACGGGATTGCCCAATACCGCCTGATTAAAGACTTGACGTACAAATTCAATACAACGGAAGGTACCGATAAAACCCTTGAAACAATTTCACAGAACCTTGCCGTGATTGCAGAGTCTGTTTTAAAAAGAGATAATTTAAAACCTGCCGTGATCGGAAATAAAGACTCTATTGTAATTGCTGAAAACAGGATCAAATCCATACACAAGCACCTTTCAGATGATTGTGAAAGATCTTTTCTCACCCCTGACATATCCTTTGGACAGGACTTGCCATATGAAGGCTGGTATACAAATACATCGATCTCTTTCGTGGGCCAGTCATTTAAAACCGTTCGAATTACCCACGAAGACTCCCCCGGACTTGCCGTTATCAGCAAGCTTTTAAGAGCTTTGTTTCTCCACCGTGAGATCAGGGAAAAAGGCGGGGCCTACGGCGGGTTTGCCATTTATAACCCTGAAGAGGGCCTGTTTTCATTCGGGTCATACAGGGATCCCCATATAAAAAGGACCCTGGATGTTTATAAAAATGCCTGTGATTTCATCACCAATGGTGACTATTGCCAAACAGATGTAAAAGAAGCCATTTTGCAGGTCTGCTCAGAAATAGACAAGCCTGAAACTCCCGGACCTGCTGCCATGAAAGCATTTTACAGGAACATTATAAAACTTAACGATGACATCCGGCGACAATTCAAGGATTCATTATTGCGTCTTGATAAAAAAAGAATTAAGACTATTGCCAAAAAATATTTCACCATTGATGAATCCCTTAAAGGGACTGCTGTCATATCAAACAAGGCAAACCTTGAAAAAGCGAACATTCAACTTGAGGCAGAAAAAAAGCAATTAAAATTGTTTAAAATTTAAACAATTAGCAGTTCAGGGGCAAAATGCTCCAATGTTACAAGGCAGTTTGATGCCACAACAGCCGATAACACAGAATTCCAGGTTTTTCTTATTTATATTCATATTCTTTTGAGGGAAATTCTCCGCCCTTCACTTCTTTGATATACTGTTCAAGCCCTTTTTTTGCAACTACTGCAATATCTGCATATTTTTTTACAAACTTGGGCAGGAACCGTTCATTAATTCCTATCATGTCATGAAGAACAAGAATCTGGCCGTCACACTCAACACCTGCACCAATACCTATGGTGGGAATCTGAAGCTCCTTTGTGATCTTTAGGGAAATATTAGATGGTATGCCCTCCAATACAACGGAAAAAGCGCCTGCCTCCTGAACATCCCTGGCATCTTTTAAAAGCCTGTCTTCATCCCTCTGAACCTTGAATCCGCCCATTTGATGGACAGACTGGGGGGTCAGGCCGATATGGGCCTGGACAGGGATACCGGCCTTTGCAAGAGCATTAATAACAGGACAGACATCTGCACCGCCTTCAAGTTTTACAGCAGCAGCCCCTGCTTCTTTTAAAAATCGCCCTGCATTTTCAATGGCTTTATCAATGGAGCCCTGGTAAGACATAAAAGGCATATCTCCGATTACCATGGAAAAAGTACAGGCCCTTGACACCATGGAGGTGTGATAGATCGCTTCATCCATGGTAACAGGAAGTGTATTTTCTTTTCCCTGGACAACCATCCCAAGGGAATCGCCCACCAGGATAATCTCAATTCCTGCCTGATCCAGCATACTGGCAAAGGGGTAATCATAAGCTGTCAGGGCCGTTATTTTCTGCCCTTCCTGCTTCATTTTCATCAGTTTTGACGTTGTTACTCTGGGCTGCATTTTCTTTTTCTCCTAAAGTTAAGGATTAATAAATACCTATAAAAAAACAGTTATAAAATATACTTGACATTATTAAAATAAAACCTGCCGGGATACAAGAGTTCTTACAAATTGCTTTTACGGAAGTCATGATACTTCCACATTCCCCAAAGCGCTTTTACAGCTCTTTCCGGTGAAGGGAAAAATACGCTCTTATATTCATAGCCTTCGAGCCTGTAAAGGGTTCTGCTGATTTCATCGGTCAAAAGGCTTACACCCAGGACCGGTTTCTCATATTTTTGAGTCAGTTTTACCACATATTTTGTATAATCATCTTCAAACTGCAGGATAGAATCCCTGAAAAACTGAGCATCTTTCTTATTAATATCAGGATCAACCCTTAACACGGATTCAATCATATTATTAACCAAAACCCTTTTGCCATGTATACCAAGATGAATAACCGCATCGCACCCGTCCCATCTGAGCAGTTCTTCCATACAGGTTTTAGGAATATCAGGGTCACCTTCTCCCACTATATCAACAGGATTTCCATGGCTCCAGAACGTGGGCAGTATCATGTTGAGCCGTTCAATGATATCATTTGACAGTTTTGGAACCATAAGACCGCGTTCTGCACAAAGATCTGTTGTAATCACGCCCCATCCGCCCCCAAGGGTCATGATGGCCACCCTGTTGCCCTTTGGCAGGGGTAAAGATGAAAACACAGCAGACAGATCAAGAAGTTCCATTGGTTGCTCAACCTGAATAATACCTGCCTGCCTGCAAGCGGCATCAAATACTTTTGTATCCGAAGCCATGGCCCCGGTATGGCTTGATGCCGCCCGTTCACCCATGCTTGTCCTGCCCCCTTTCAGGACAACCACGGGTTTTTGCCTGGACACCCTTGCCGCGCTTTTAAAAAATCTTGAACCGTTCTTTATGCTCTCTATATAAAGGACCACTGTTTTTGTAAGGTCATCTGTCTCAAATGCTTCCATATAATCTTCTATTGTTACCATGGCTTCATTTCCCGACCCTGAAAACGCCCTGATACCGATATCCTGCTGCTCGGCAAAAGCCAGAAGCTGGGTCCCCATGTTTCCTGACTGGCATACAAGGGCGGTGGAACCGGGGATTGGATAGGCATGGGCAGCGCAACAATAAAAATTAATATGGGGGTTGCATATCCCCATGGTGTTTGGCCCAAGGATCAATATGCCTGCATCAAAAGCAGCTTTCACAAGGTTTTCTTCTAATTTCGCTCCTTTCTCCCCAACTTCCCTGAACCCGGAGGTGATGAGCAAAATCCCTTTGACATTTTTCTTTTTCAAATCAGGTATCAGGTCGATTACACGGTCTGCCGGAATGGTCACAACCGCCAGTTCAAAATCATCTTCAATCTCAGCAACTGATTTATGTACATGACGGCCGGTTATTTTCCCTCCCCTTGGGTTAACAAGATAAACCTTTCCCTTATAATCCCGGGACAAGGTATTGGTTAAAAGCATATGCCCCCACTTACCCGGAGTTGCAGATGCCCCTATAAAGGCTATGGATTTCGGGTAATAACAGGAACCTAACACTTTCAAATCAATATCAAAGGCTTTGTTTTTTTCTTTTTTCTTTTCTTCCAATATGATGAGGCCGTCCACGGCAACAGGAGAACCGTCAGGCTGTATAATCAAAGGATTAATATCTATCTCACTGATATCAGGGTATGCAAGAGCCATATCGGAAAGCCCTGTAAGAATCTTATTGATTATATTTTTTTGAACTTTTTTTTCACCCCTGAAATCATTTAAAAGTTTTTTTGAAGATATTTGTTCCAGCATATCTTGAATATCGCCATCGTTTAAGGGTGCGATTTTAAAAGCAATATCTTTTAATGCCTCGGTATACACTCCGCCAAGGCCAAATACGATTACAGGGCCAAACTGCGGGTCTTTGAACATGCCGGCAACAAACTCTCTTTTCCCCGATATAACAGGCTGGATAAGAAAGCCGTCTATATTGTCCTTTGCAGACATTTTCATTTCCCTGACTGCATCAAGCACCTGGTCTTTGCTGCCAAGCCCTACGCGCACAAGGCCTGATTCTGTCTTATGGAAAATATTTTCACCTATACCTTTTAACACCACAGGAAAACCTGTTTTTTTGCATGCATCAAAGACACGGCCCGGGTCGCAATTTTCCCGCCTTTCCTCCACAACCGGGATATGGAATAATTTAAATATCTTTTTTGCATCGCTTTCTGTAATGGATTTTAAAGAAGCCTGCAACCTTGCATTGATCAGCTCTTGAACATCTGTTATTTTCATTTATGGTTTTACTCCGTTAAATACAATATTTGCAATACCAGTTGATACCTGGTCAATATCAAGTTCTTTTCCAAAAATAATTTCCCCGAGGCAGGCATGCTCAATCGCCCCTAATATCACTTTTCTCAGTATCAAAGGATCTATATCATGCCGAAGTTCCCCCTTTTCTATGCCCTTTTCTATAATCTTAAGAATGGTTCGTGAATATTTGCGAACCATTGTATAGGCACATGAATTAAAAAATCCAGGAGAATTTCTAACCTCAAGCAATAGAATTTTTGAAAAAACCCTGTTGGCTGCATAGCTTTCAAGGCTTGAAAAAATAATAACTTCAAGCTGTTTAACACAGGTTTTTTCATTTGCTATTCTGTTCTCAATCTTTGACTGGAATTCAAAAAAATGCTCGTTTAATACCTGGTATAAAAGGTCTTTTTTATCTTTGAAATATTTATAAATAAGCCCTTCTGTTACTTTTGCATTCCCGGCGATCTGGGAAGTTGTGATGGAATGAAAATCTTTTTGCGCCATAAGAAGTGAAAATGATTTCATGATTTTTATCCTGCCGGGGGGATTGGTTTTTCCTTTGTGCTTCATATACTGCCTTTTTGAATAATAAAATTGTTTAATAAAACAATCCATTAAAATGGTAAGTGATACTTACTCACAAAATTTCATACTTGTCAAGCAAGTTATAAACAACTATATATCTAATTTGATAATACTTTTTCTGGAAAATAAAATGACTGCTGCTAAAAACACATCACCACAGCTAAGAGATGCATCCACGGTAATCCTTGCAAGACAGAAAAACAGAACACTTGAGGTCTATCTTTTAAAAAGAAGTACAAAAGCAGGGTTTATGGGCGGGTTGTATGTTTTCCCGGGCGGTGTGGTAGACCAGGAAGACCTGGGGGTTGATACATGGGCTTCTCATATTGATTTAACCTTGGATCAAGTCGAAGTACAGCTTGGCGGGCATGCGTTTTCAGTTGAGAATGCTCTTGGGTTCAGCATTGCAGCTATCCGGGAAACCCTTGAAGAAGCAGGGGTTTTTATTGCTTCTGGCAAGGGAAAAACAAAAAAAGACTTTAAAGACGTCTCAGCGTACAGGCTGAATAATGAGCTTCCAAAATCCTGGTTCAGGACAAAGGTAATTCAGGAGGGCTGGACATTGTCATTCTCAAGCCTTGGAAGATGGTCCCACTGGGTTACGCCCGAATCAATGAAAAAAAGGTTTGATACAAGGTTCTTTATTGTTATCATGCCTGAAGGCCAGACATGTATGCCGGACAATATGGAAACCAAGCATGGACTATGGCTGGAACCTGAAAAGGCACTTGAACAAAACCTTGAAGGAGAAACCCACTTAAGCCCGCCGACTATTGTAACCCTGACCCAGCTTTTAAAATTTAACAGCATGGAAGACCTCAAACGTGAAATTCAGACCCGGCCCTGGGGCAAACCCCTTTCCCCCCGCCTTGTTCAATCTTCAAACGGCCCTGTGATCATAGAACCATGGGACCCGATGTTTGACGAGGATATTTTAATTGATACCTCAAAATTACCTGAAAAGGTACTTTCAAAAGGTTCCTGGTTTTCAAGGATATGGTGTGATAAAGGTGTATGGAAACCTGTGGGAATGTGAATAAAGTTCCATTCGTGATCAAAACAAACCGTGTTTTCAATAAAGATATTTTCAGGCTTCATGTTTTTGTTTCAAACCATGAAGGGGATGATTATCCGGGTATGGCTGTCAATGTGCCGGCACGGACAATTTTTACTTTATTTTTAATTTTTGGCAGTTCTATTGAAAGAGCCTCCAAAGTGGCCTTATAAGGGTGGCCGATACCAATGGCAAATCCGTGTTTTTCAGCAAGATCCACCAGTTTTTTAAACTGCCCTTTAATATATACAATGTTCTGGAAATTATCCAAAAAAACATCTCTTTGTGCAAATTTAATTTTTAACAGCCTTGCTGATGCCTTGCACTGGGATTTTGATGAGGTCCGGGAGTCTATGAAGAATAAATTATCTTTTTTCAAAATAGTGAAAACCTGGTTCATCTGGTCTGAATGGGTTGTCAGTCTTGACCCCATATGGTTATTCGCCCCGGCAATATAGGGAACGTTTTGAATATTTCTCTTTAGCTGCGCCAGAAGGGCATCCGGCGGCATGGAGGACAAAATTGCGCCGGGCCCAGGGTCTACATCGGGATATTTAACAGGTTCCATTGGTATATGAAGCATTAATTGCAAGCCTTTTGCATGTAATTTTTCGGAAATATACTTACCAAATGGTGAAAAAGGCAATATGGAAAAAGTGATATTGGAATTTAAATCACATAATTCCAGGGCAATTTTTTTATTATACCCGATATCATCAATAATAATGGCAATCTTGGGTTTATGATCTTTTACAGGTGGCACCGGTTTTTTAATTATAGTGTGGTCAATATCTTCAAACACTTCATATTTTATTGAATTGCCTGATTTTTCTTTCAGGCCTGTAACCTTTTTTTTACTCTTTGTCTCGCTGATATCCTCCTGGACCGGCCTGATCCTGGAATGAATCAACGGTTCCTTAACTGGTTTGTTTTTTTCAACACGGCCGGGATGGAAAAAAAGATCGGCAATCATTGCCACGGTCAGGCACACAGCAACAAGGACGGCAATACCCACAAGAATCTTTTTTAATTCATTAAAGATAACTGGCTGTTTGCTTTTCCGGCGACTTGTCTTATTTCTTGATACTGCCTTTTTTTTGAGCTTTTTTTTAGCTGCCATTTAGTTTACTGAAGATTCCATAGCTTATCAAAATATCAAGAGCTCTCTTAACTTGCGCGTCACGATGAAGCTGGTCAGTATCAAGAAGTCTTGTATGTCTCTCTGGTTGCTTTTTTATTTTCTCCGACTTGTCTGTGTCTTCTGGCTTTAAACTGTTTTTAAGATCTTTTTCCTTTATCATCCTGTCAAATGCAGACGTTTTTTTATCTTTTTTTGCAAGGATCTCATATTCCACTTCGATATCCGGTTCAATCCCTTTGGCCTGTATGGATCTTCCATTGGGAGTATAATATCTTGCAATGGTATATTTAATTCCAAATCCGTCTTTTAAAGGCCGTACCGTCTGCACTGATCCTTTTCCAAAAGAAGTCGTCCCTAAAATCAAGGCCCTGGAATGATCTTGCAGGGCACCTGCCACGATTTCAGAAGCAGAAGCTGAACCGCCATTGATCAGGACTACAACAGGATATTTACGGTCTTCATTGCCCGGGTATGCTTTAAAAACCTGGGTGTTTATTTTTTGCCTTCCTTTAATAGAGACAATATTGCCCTTGCTGAGAAATAAGTCAGATATTTTAACCGCCTGGTCCAGAAGGCCTCCCGGATTATCTCTCAGGTCCATTATAAGGCCCTTTAAGCCGTTATTCTCAGCCTCCAGCCTTCCTAAATGTTTTTTCATGTCATCAAAGGTACTCATCCTGAAATTAGTAATACGCAGGTATCCATATCCTGGTTCCAGCATAACGCTCCTGACGCTTTCCATTGGGATCAAATCCCTTTTAAGCGAAAATTTAAGGGGCGTGGCTTCACCTTTCCTGATAACTGTAATCAAAACTGTTTTATACCTTGGACCGCGCATCATATTGACAGCTTCCCAGAGAGCCATGTCCTTTGTTGATTTATCATCAATCCTTATAATAATATCGCTGGCCTTGACACCGGCTTTATATGCGGGTGTTCCTTCAATTGGCGAAACCACGGTTAAAATCCCGTCCTTCATTGTGATAACGATGCCAATGCCGGAAAATTCTCCCTTTGTATCATTCTGGAGTTCATCAAATGCCTCGGGAGGCATAAAGCTTGAATGAGGATCAAGATTTCCCACCATGCCTTTAATGGCATTATGGATCAATTCGTCACTGTTTACATCATCCACATAATTTTTTTCCAACTCTTCTAAAACATCGGTGAACAGCTTTAATGATTTATAAGTATTCTCGTTGGCCTGCAACGAGGTTTTAAACCCGGTTATGGATATCAACACAGCAATCAACAAGGATAACCCGAACTTGAGTAGGTTGTAAGATCCTTTTTTCATATTTACGCTCCTTTTCTTAACCACTTCATAGGGTTGACAGGTTTGCCGTGATACCTGACCTCAAAATGCAGATACATTCCTTTGATTGACCCTGTATCACCTGCGGTTGCAATAACTTCACCGGTTTCAACTGTTTCACCTTTGTGCTTGAAAATTTCTTCAACATGAGCATACAGAGTATAGTAATTGTCTCCATGATTGATAATCAATAAATTGCCATACCCTTTCAGCCATTGGGCAAACACCACCTCTCCCTTGAACACGGATTTTACAGGTTCGCCTCTTTCCACCCTTATATCAATTCCCTTTTGAAAAGTGAAGGATTTGTAATCACCTGTCCTTGAAGGGCCGTATTTTGAAATCACTTTTCCCCTTACCGGGATCAGCAACCGACCCCGGTAACTTGAGAAAGACAAACCGCCTGAAGACAGCGCATCTCCTTTCTGGAGATTTTTGATCCGGTTATCCAGTTGAATTGCTGCATTTTCTAAAGATTCAACCACTGCAAGGGATAATTTCTTTTTTTTGCGGATCTCTTTTAAAATTAACTCTTTTTTCAGGGTCTCTTTTTTATTAATCCTTATCTGGTCATTAAATTCTGATTCAAGAGCCGTCTTTGCCTTAATCTCCTTTTGCAGTTCCTGCTCCAGGGATTCAACCTTCTCAAGATCACGATTCTGCTGCTCAAGTATCTGAAAATCAGATGCTGTAATCCGCTTCATTGAATTCTGCCGAAGGAAAAAATCGAACACAGAGGTTGGCAGTCCTGCGACATCAAGCCTGCCTATCATATTCATTTTATAAAGAGCCCGGAGCCTTTTGCCTGCATAACCGCGATTTCGGGCAATTTCTTTTACAAGGCGTTCCCTGTCCTTTTTAAGTTGTTCTATTTTTCCTCCCATCTTCATAATTTCCATGGATAATGCCTGGACTTTTATACGGGCTTTATTCAATGCATAATCGATTTCATTTAATCCTTCTATGATTTCAAGTTCTTTTTGAGAAAATGTTTTCACCATTTTCTCCTGGGATTGAATCCTGGCCCGGATATTTTGCTTTTCTTCGGCCCTGTTTTTTTTTATTGCCCTGATTGATTTTTTTTCTACTTGTTTTTTGGGAACAAAAGTAAGCTTAATGTATTGAAGGCGATTTCTTATATAACCTTTTTTCCCCTTATAAACGATGGTCAGCCATCCGCCAACCCCTCCCTGTCTCTGGAGGACATCAAGTGTTTCACCTTTTTCAACAACCATTACAACATTGGAATGGCGTGACGGTTTTTCCCGGACATTGAGTTTAAATGCATTGACAACACCCTTGTAAAGGATCCTGTCCCGGGCAAACCCGGTCTGTGAAAACACAAGGGTAATAATAAATATAAAAAAAACTATTTTAATATTTGTTTTAAGGACAGATAGCATCCGAACCAACCTAAAAATGTACTGCCAAAAATGATAACCATTATAATCTTAAGGGACAAAAACCTGATATCAAAATAGACGTAGGAAGCAAAGTTTTGTGTAATTCCCGATAAAACCGTAAAATATGTTATTAAAAGTACGGCCAGTCCAAGGATACCGCCCAGAAAGCCCTGGAGAAGACCTTCCACATAAAATGGGGCTTTGATAAATGTTTCAGTCGCTCCGACAAGGCGCATGATTTCGACTTCAAGTCTGCGCGAGTAAAAAGCAAGCCGCACCGTATTTGCCGTAATAAACAGGGCAATTAAAAAAAAGAGGCTGCACATTGCATATCCTGTAATCTTAAACAGGTTAAAAACATTTAAAAACTTACCCAGCCACCCTTGCCCGTATTCAACATCTTCCACGATTTCAAGGGCTTTTATGCTCCGGGCAAATTTTTGGATATCTTCAAAACTATTATAGGACCTTATCTTTATTTCCAGGGCATCAGGCAGGGGGTTTTCTTTTAAGGTCTTGAGAAAGGCGCTTCCCGATGACATATCTTTTTTAAGCTTATTTAAGGCCTGGGTTTTTGAAATATAAACCATCTCGTTAATATCACCAAGAGCGTTAACCCTGGCTTTTAATTCCGGCAGCATATCCAGGGTAAAGTCTTTTTTAAGATAAATCATTATCCGCCCGCCCTGGTTCCATGATTCAATCACCCTGCTGGCATTCTCAAAAAAAAGTAAAAATACGCTGACAACCAATATTGAAAGGGAAATCGTTACAATAGTAATTAAATTTAAAAACCTGTTTGACCGGATATCTGCCAGTGCTTTTTTCACAAAATGGGTCATTATTATTTTCTCTCTTTGTCCTAGAGCATGGTTGCAGTCCGTTTTATTATGCCTTCATTGATTTCAATATTCCTGCCTCTTACCGTACTTTCCAGAAGGTGCAGGTTATGGCTGGCAACCAATACGGTGGCCCCTTTTTTATGATATTCCATTAAAAAATCAAGGATCGCCTGGGCTGATTTTGAATCCAGGCTGCCTGTGGGTTCATCGGCAAGGATAATGGAAGGCTCCCCCACAACCGCCCTTGCCACGGCAACCCGCTGCTGCTCACCTCCTGAAAGTGTCGGGGGCAAGGCTTTAATCTTCTTTTCCATGCCGGTAGTTCGCAAGACCTGCATAACTTTTTTTTTGATGTAAGAAGATTTTTCTCCGGCAGCTTCCAGGACAAGGGCGACATTTTCATAAACCGTCCGGTTGGGAATCAATTTAAAATCCTGGAATACCATCCCGAACCGCCGTCTTAAAACAGGCAGCTTTGAAGAAGAAATCCGGGCAAGGTTCATGCCGTCTATCAAAATCTGGCCTTCAGAAACCTTTTCGGCAAGGTATAATACTTTGAGCAAAGTTGATTTGCCAGCTCCTGAAGGGCCTGAAATAAAAATAAACTCCCCCTGCTCAATATCAAGGGTGATATCCTTTAAGGCAAGCTTTCCGTTAAATCTCTTACTGACATTAAAGAGGCGTATTATTAAATTTTTATTATTCGTATCATTCATATTTTAAATGTCATATTACCAGCATCGTACTTAATTGACTGAAACTGAATTTACTGTTATAAATTGCCTGTGTCAAGGAGTGCTGTAAAACAGTTTTCCTTACATTGAGCCTTCACTGTTACCGTAAAACGGCTTCTTCCATTCAGTGAAGGCTTAAAATATTGTTAATAATTTATGCAAATTTGATTGAAATAAGGCCAAAAAATCGAAAAATGATACTATTTGATTCCCATTGTCACCTTGATGACAAGTGCTATGACAAGGATCTTCAGGATGTGATTGAACGGGCAGGAAATGAAAATGTAAAAGGCATCATGATTGTCGGGATTGATATCAAGACATCTTTAAAAGCTATTAAAATAGCCGGGGCTAATAAGGGTATTATCACATCTGTCGGCATACATCCCCATGATGCAAAAAATTGTTCCAAAAATAACCTTGATACCTTGATCAATCTTGCCCGGAAAAACCCCTGCGTAAAGGCCTGGGGGGAAATAGGCCTTGATTTTAACCGGATGTTTTCTCCTGTTAAGGACCAGGAAAATTGTTTTGCAAAACAGCTTGAAATTGCAGGAAACCTGAATCTGCCATTGATTTTCCATGAACGGGATTCTTTGGGAAAATTTTATGATATTTTAAAATCAGACGGGCCAAAAAGCCGTAAAGGCGTTATACATTGTTTTTCAGGTACAAAGGAAGAACTTTTTAAGTATCTTGATCTTGGCTATCATATTGGTATTACAGGAATATTGACCATAAAAGAACGGGGAAAATACTTAAGAAGCCTTGCCCCGCTTATTCCGGAAGACAGGATTTTAATTGAAACCGATGCGCCGTATCTCACACCGGCTCCCCAAAAGAATAAAACAAGGCGCAACGAACCTTGTTTTGTGAAATCAGTTCTGCAAAGACTTGCCAATCTTAAAAACACCGACCCTGAAGACCTGTCAAGGGTCATATTTAACAATACCAGGGCATTTTATGATATTGAATTTTAACCCTTACGTCAAAAGTATCAGATAAGATAGAAACCATTGACACCAGTTCTTGAAACCCTGATACACTACAGTATCAAGAAGCCGTCAGTTTTTGCTCATGAGCCTGCTCACGGCTTTTTCAAGGCCGTCCAGGGATAATTCATACATGGAAAAAATATTGGATATGGCTATAATTGTGTGTGTGTATCCCCACATGGTTTCCGAAACCGGGTTCAGCCAGACAGAATGAGAAAAGGTTTTGATCAAAAAATTCAGCTGGTCTATACTGGGCCGGCCGCTTCTCTCTGTGATATGAATGGAGCCGTCATGTGCCATGAGCTCATAAGGTGCCATGCTGGCATCCCCGACAACGACCAGCCTTGTGTCAGGATCAAGCCTTGAAAATTCAATGACCTTTTTGGGTTTCTTATACCTGGCCGTATCTTCCCATACATAATCATAAATTGTGTTATGGAAAAAATAGGTCTTGACTTCCTTAAACTGGGAGCGGGCATAATCAAAAAGAGTCTGGACCACCTTAATATAAGGGTCCATGGACCAGCCGCCGTTATCAATGAGCAGGATAATCTTGAGCCTGTCCTTTAGTGCCCTGTCAAAAACAAGTTCGATCTCCCCTGCATTTCTCAGGGTTTCCTTGATGGTTTCATCAATATTTATAGTATCTTTGGGGCCGGACGGAATCATGTTCCTCAATCTTTTCAGGGCTTCACCGATCTTTGCCTGGGTTAAAGGCCCTTTTGTTGAGTAGTCTTTATACCGCCTTTCATTGGCAACTTTTACAGCGGATTTATTTCCTGATTTTCCGCCTGCCCGCATGCCCCCGGGATGGTAGCCGGAGTGCCCGACAGGTGAATACCCGCCTGTGCCGATCCATTTATAACCGCCATGGTGTTGCCCTTCCTGATCTTTGAGCCGTTCTTTAAAATAGTCAATCAACTCTTCAGGCGACATCTTTTTAAGTTTTTCTTCATCAACCCCTAATGCATCTGCCACCATTTTAGGGTTTTTAAGCCATTCATCCAGCATGCTCCTGGAAATTTCATCAATTTCAAACCCGTCATTTTCAGGCAGGGGGACTCCTTCAAAATGGTGGGCAAACACCTGGTCATACAGGTCAAAATATCTCTCGCTTTTAACAAGGATGGATCTTGCACAGGTATAAAAATCTTCCAGGCTGTTAATTACGCCCTGATGCAACGCTTTTTGCAAAGTGAGAAACGATGTGGGGGATACCGGTATTCCGATATCTTTTAAGGTATAGAAAAATTTAACAAACATATTTCACCTTAAATTAAAACATTCGTCGTCTTGAGGCTATATTTGTTGCTCTTTCATAATCAGGGCTCTTTTTAAACAATACCCCTAAAAACGGAAGTTTTCCCTTGACAAGATCCTTTGCCCTGAAATCAGGATCAGCATCCAGGGCCCTGATCCAGTTGATCAACTCCCTTGTGGCCGGTTTCTTTTCAATGGAATCAATCTCTCTCATGCTGTAGAAGGCATCAATTGCATTTTGAGCCAGTTTGGAATCAATATTTTCAAAATGAACGCCTATAATTTTCCTCATCATTTTAGGATCAGGAAAAGCAATGTGATGAAAATTACACCGGCCCAGAAACGGATCGGAAAGGTCTCTTTTTGCATTGGACGTGATGATGATAACCGGCCTGTGCCTGGCCTTTATGGTTTTATCGGTTTCAATGATATCAAATTGCATCTGGTCAAGGACATCCAGCATATCATCCTGGAAATCGGTGTCTGCCTTGTCAATTTCATCAATCAGCAGAACGGTTCTTTTGTCTGCACAAAAAGCCTGCCCGATTTTCCCCATCTTGATATATTCATCAATATTACTCACGTCCCGTTTAGAATCTCCAAACCTGGAATCATTCAGCCTTGTAAGAGTGTCATATTGATATAATGCTTCCACAAGCTTCATGCTGGATTTTACATTCAAAACAATTAAGGGCATGTTCAAGCTTTCGGTAATTGCATGGGCCAGCATGGTTTTACCGGTCCCAGGCTCCCCTTTGAGGAGCAAAGGCATCTCAAGTTTCATTGATATATTAACAATTGAGGCAAGTTCCTGGTCCAAAACATATTTTTTGGCGCCTTGAAATTCATTATTCGATTCCTGATACATACGACGTCTCCATTATATAATTTCCATTTAAGTTTTTAACTGATTGCAGACGTTAATCATAATCACAAAATAGCTTTTAACAAGCTTTTTTTTAAAAGCCGTACTGTAAAAACATTATACAAAAATGTAACTCACCTATTGCACGATAAAATTTCTAAAAGATTGACACCATAATAACTTAGTGCTATGTTTTTTATTTGATTTAATAACCACATGAAGCAAATAGGAGCGTACTATGATTGGTGGTCTTGGAATGCCGGAACTGATAATTATTCTTGTAATTATCCTCATTATATTCGGTGCGGGAAAACTTCCTGAAATAGGTGCCGGCCTGGGCAAAGGAATAAAAAACTTTAAAAAAGCGACCAAAGACCCAAAAATTGAGGACAAGGAAGACGAGCCGGAAAAAATTGATAAAGACTGATAAAAAGGCATCTACCATATTATTTATTGCAGTCGCCTTTGTGTAAAACACGGCTGCAATATATCTTTCTTATCAAATCTCCCCTTTAAAATTTTCCGGCCGGCAGTTTCCGCCACTTAAGTTTTCTCCTGTTAAGTTACAATAATGAAACTTATTTTTTAATATTCGTGTCGTTTTTGTAATCTTTTGTCAGATGCGTGTTTTTTTTGCTTTCATTTTTTCCTGCCGGCAAAGGAACACAAGGCCAGTCTTACTCTGGCACGCCCATTGCTTATACTTGTAAACAAAATTTTTATATATAATTTATGGATAATGCAAGCACTGACATATTAATTAAAAAAAGAAACGCACTGATAGGAAAGTTTCTTTGCGGGGATGAACCCGGGTTTATTGTAAAACACACATCTGTGGTGGATGAATACATTTTTTCAGTATTTGAAAAAAGTATTTCCGCAAGAAAGATGACTGTTGCAAGAACCCCTTTTGCAATTATTGCCCTTGGAGGATATGGCAGAAAAGAGCAATGCATTCATTCTGATATAGATCTTTTAATCCTGTTTGAAGACACCATTCCCCCGGAAATTGAAGCCTTTGTTCAGGAGCTTCTTTACCCGCTCTGGGATGCCAGGTTTGAAGTGGGATATGCGGTCAGGAACATTAATGAATGCCTTGAAATGGCCTTTGAACGATTTGACATTTTAACCACAATGCTGGACGCAAGATTTATCTGCGGGGCATCATTGCTTTATACGTCCTGTATGGAAAAATTCAGGTCTGAACTTTCCTCAAAACACTTGAAAAATACTTTGAACTATCTATTTGAACATGGCGAAAAAAGGCATTTTGATTTTGGAGATTCCACCTACCTTATCGCCCCTGATTTAAAGTCGGGATTCGGCGGCCTCCGGGATTACCATACTCTATTATGGTATGCCAAAATCAAAGCAAATATCAAGACCAGAAGGGATCTGGAGTATTACGGATTCTTATCACATTTTGAATATTTCTCCTTAGAAGAGTCCTTAAAAGACATCTGGAAGATCAGAAACTTTTTACACTATATCACAAAAAGGAAATGTGACTCACTTCATTTTGAATACCAGGTTGAATTAGCAGGTCTTTTAGGGTACCAGTTCGAAAACCTGCAACCTGATGTTGAATATTTTTTAGGTGATCTTCATAACCGGATGGATTTTCTAAAACAAATCAACCAGATCACTTTTGAAGATATTATTAGAAGTTGCCGCATAAAAAAAGGAACCACAGAAGCTATCCCCACAAAAACAGACGGGTTAATTATAAAAAAAAGAAGACTCTATTTTGCCAACACTGTGGTGATTTTACAAAAACCTGATCTCCTGCTTAAAATATTTCTTGAAAGCGGCAAAAGAAAAATCCCCTTATCCATTGAAGCCAGAAGAATAGTCAGTGAATTCCTGCACCTTGTGGATGATGACATTAAAACCAACCATGCCTGTATTAAAATCTTTAAAAAAATCCTGTCCCTGTCTTTCTGGGAATTCAATGTTCTCAACGTTATGCTGGCAACAGGCATCCTGGAAAAATTTATCCCGGAATTTTCAGCCCTTGTGAACAAGATTCAGTATAACCATTATCACCTGTTTCCAGTGGATAAACATTCCATTCGATGCGTCCAGATCATTAACAGCTTTAAAGATCAAAGCGAGTCTGCCACCCACACTCTTTACCATTCTGTTTTCAAAGAAGTAAGGAATAAAAATATCCTGTTTTTTGCAGCCCTGCTCCACGATATCGGCAAATCAGACCCGGCAAAAGAGCATTCAAAAACAGGAGCAAAGATCGCAAAGCCTGTTTTTGAACGGTTCGGGTTTACTTCAACAGGAATCGAAGATGCTGTTTTTTTAATTGAAAACCACCTGGCCCTTGTAAAGACTGCAACCAGAAGAGATATCTCGGATGAAGAAACTGCCGTATACATGGCTAACAAAATCGGAAAGATAAGGTTGTTAAGGATGCTCTACCTGCTCACCGTGGCTGACTCCAAGGCAACAGGCCCCAAGGCGTGGAATGACTGGACCGAAAATCTTTTAAAAGATCTTTTCTTAAAAACAATGGGAATCCTTAAAAAAGGGGAGCTTGCATCAAAGAAAACCCAGCGGCTCATAGATAAAAAGAAAAATGAGGTTATAAAGCTGTTAAAAGAAAGATGGCGTGAGGATGAGATAAATCTACAGCTTGACTCTATGCCCCGAAGGTATCTTGTCTATGTTCCGGCACAGGGCATTGTAGACCACATTAAGCTTTACAGGAACCTTAAGGCAAAAAACTTTATCTGGCAGATATCAAAGGAGAACGACTCGGATATCCGTACCGTATCCATTTGCGGGAAGGACAAACCAGGGTTTTATTCAAAAATTGCAGGAGTTTTCTTTTTAAACGGTTTGGATATCGTGGCTTCCCAGGCCTACTCGTTTGGCGAAGAACATGTGCTGGATATTTTCAAAGTCAAACCGCCCAAAGATAGAATTTTTGAAAAAGAAAAATGGGAAAAGGCGGAAAAAGATCTGGTCCATGCCATTAACGACGATCATTTTCTGGACAAAGCACTAAATAAAATACCAGGAAAAATCATGGTGCAATCAGGCAAAAATCCCAGGCCCAATACAATTCGGATTGACAATGAAACATCCAGTTTTTTTACCATCATTGAAGTATTCACCTATGATTTTCCAGGACTTTTATTTTCCATAACAAATGCATTATATCGCAGCCATACGAATGTCAATGTGGCCATGGCCGCCACAAAAGTGGACCAGGTCGTTGATATTTTTTATGTCAGAAGCCTTGAAAATGATGCAAAAATTGAAAACGAACAAGGACTTGATAAAATAAAAAATGTAATTTTGAAAAGTCTTCCACAAATAACTGCAAAGGAGATGAATAATGAAAAAAATCGAAGCCATCATAAAGCCATTCAAACTGGATGATGTAAAAGAAGCCTTAAGCGAAATTGGAATTTATGGCATGACGGTTACTGAAGTTAACGGGTATGGCCGTCAAAAAGGCCATAAGGAAATATACAGGGGCGCAGAATATGTTGTGGACTTTGTACCCAAAATAAAGGTTGAAATCGTTGTAAGCGACGAAAGAGCTGATGAAACAATTGAAATTGTCAGGAATGCTGCAAACAGTGGAAAGATAGGAGACGGAAAAATTTTTGTTTTGCCTGTTGAACAGGTCATCCGGGTCAGAACCGGTGAAACTGGAACAGAAGCACTTTAACATAATATTAATACCACCATAAGAAAGGAATTAAAAAATGACACCCAAAGATGTAATGGCAATGGTAAAAGAAAACGATGTCAAAGTTGTTGATCTTCGGTACATGGACTTTATAGGCACATGGCAGCACTTTTCAGTCCCTGTTGGAGAATTAAGCGAATCATCCTTTGAAGACGGGTTTGGATTTGACGGATCAAGCATGAGAGCATGGCAGAACATTGACAACTCTGATATGATTGTTATTCCGGAACCAGGAACTGCCAAGATAGATCCCTTTTTCAAAGTTCCGACCCTTGCCATTATAGGGAACATCCATGATCCCATCACCCAGGAAGCTTACAGCCGGGATCCAAGAGGCATAGCCAAGAAAGTTGAACAATATATCAAAAGCACGGGCATAGGCGATACCATCTATGTTGGCCCCGAGCCTGAATTTTTTATCTTCAGCAACATCAGGTATTCTTCAGAACCTAATGCTTCTTTTTACGAAATTGATTCCCCTGAAGGCCAGTGGAATACCGGTGCAGATGAAATGCCTAACCTTGGACACAAAATCCGCCCGAAACACGGATATTTCCCGCTTCCACCTACTGATAAATACCAGGATATGAGAACAGAGATGATGCTGACCTTGGAAGAACTTGGAATTAGCATGGAATGCCAGCATCATGAAGTGGCCTCTGCCGGCCAGTCCGAAATCGATCTAAGGTTTGATTCTCTTTTAAACATGGGAGACAGCCTTGCATGGTTCAAATATGTTCTTAAAAATGTTGCAGTCAAACATGATCATACAGTTACATTCATGCCCAAACCATTATATGGTGACAACGGAACCGGCATGCACACCCATGTGAGTTTCTGGAAAGACGGGAACCCCTTATTTGCCGGCAATAAATATGCAGGCATGTCAGAGGACGCTCTTTTTGCCATCGGCGGTATAATGAAACACTGCAAAGCCCTTTGCGCCATCACAAATCCAACCACAAATTCATACAAACGACTTGTTCCCGGTTTTGAAGCGCCCATCAACCTTGCATATTCCAGCAGGAACCGGAGTGCGGCCATCCGCCTGCCCATGTACTCAGACTCACCCAAGGCCAAACGCCTGGAATTCAGGACTCCTGATCCATCATGCAATGGTTATATGGCCTTCTCCGCCATTGCAATGGCAATGATAGACGGCATCCAGAACAAAATCGACCCAGGCGATCCAATGGATAAAAACATTTATGATCTTCCACCAGAAGAGCTTGCTGAAATGGAATCCGCACCAGGTTCCCTGGAAGAAGCCCTTGCAGCTCTGAAAGAAGACCATGACTTTCTGCTCAAAGGTGATGTGTTTACCAAGGATGTAATTGACTACTGGATTGACTTTAAGATGGAAAATGAGGTCAAACCGGTTATCAGCCGTCCTCATCCCCATGAATTCTATCTCTATTATGATATCTAAACCTTTTTAGAGAATTCAAACCATTCAAAAACACCCGGTTGAGTCAGTTGACCGGGTGTTTTTGCATAAAGAATCCTTAAATTGCTCTGATTATATTTTTTTGATGCAATCTAAAAAAAAATAGGCTATAAAAAGAAAAAATAAAAAAGGAGCAGACAAAAACCCATGAAAATGACCTTGGCATCATTATATACCGGATTCACCTTCTTTTTGATTTTTTTTTTAATTATGGCATCCCCTTTATCAGGGCAGGAAACTAAAAAGGGCAATGAGTTTGACAAATTAATCCAGCAGCTTATCCTTGACGGATTTAATAAAGAAAAGATAGAACACATATTTTCCAGTAAAAATGTATTTTTCAATCCAAACGGAGTCTCCCGTTTCTTTATTCATACCGAGTCAAGCCTTGATTATGACCAGTTTACATCAAAAAAATCCATTAACAACGCTTTAAAATATTTAAACGAGCATAAAAATACACTTGACCGGGCACAAAAAATATACGGTGTTGATAAAACAATTATCACTGCTATTTTACTTGTTGAAACACGGCTTGGAACCTATCTTGGAAAACAAACCGTTATAAATACTCTTTCCACAATGGCTGCCTTGTCAGACAAAAAACTGCGGGAGAGAATCTGGAACTCCATTCCTGACAAGAAAAAACCCAAAAAAAAGATTTTTATAAAAAAAGTCAACCAACGGCTGAAATGGGGGTATGATGAACTCAAAGCCCTCATCAAATATACCGAAAAAGAGGGAATTGCCCCGGAAAGTATCAAAGGATCATATGCCGGCGCAATGGGTATTTCACAATTTATGCCCTCCAATGTCCTCGGGCTTGCCAAAGACGGGAACAACGATGGCAGGATTGATCTTTTTACCCATGCCGATGCCATTTTCAGCGTGGCCAACTACCTGAAACATCATGGCTGGAAACCCGGTATTGCAAGACAGAAACAGCACGAAATCCTGTTCAGCTACAACCACAGCAATTATTATGTAGACACATTGCTGAAAATTTCAGACAAATTAAAAGGATAAAAGATTCTTCCATGGACCAGACCATTCTCTATATCCTGATTATTTTTGCAGTCTCCTTCGGCCTGACCATGCTGGCCATGACCGATATTATTCTTAAGGATTTCGGATCAACAAAGGCCAAAATCATCTGGCACTTTATTGCCATTGTTCCCATTATCGGATGGCTTCTCTACCTTGCATTCGGGTTTAAAAAAGGGCAAAGAAAGAAGCCTGAATAAGCCCGCAATTTCATTTGACAATAAGCCGGCTTTAATATAAGTTTAGATACTTTTTTAAAAGGTCCCATCGTCTAGCGGTCAGGACGCCGGCCTCTCACGCCGGAAACCGGGGTTCAATTCCCCGTGGGATCACCAACAATTTTAAGTAGTTAGAAAAAGTTTCTCAAATTTCATCAAGGTGGATACCCTGATGGATACCTTTTTAAGCTTAATTTTTTTAAGCTCTTTTTTTTGTTGTAATTTTGCACTCAATCTCAGAAATTCTGGCAGGTAATATCAGAAATTTAAAATTTTTAAATTGTACCGAGATCAGGTAAATATATTATAGGTAAATATATTATAAAGAATACTATTCAAAAACACTTGAAATGAACCTTTCAGCGAATAAAGTTGAATCCAGACACGTCAACGCAGAAGTCAGGTGTAGCCAAGGTTACCAAAACTTCTGCTAAAAATCATATATTTCAATTTTACAACAACTTGCCAAAACGGCGAAGACCCTGGCTATCCCCTGAACTGACAGGTTATGCAATCGTCAGGGAACCTTTGGGAATGAGATTTTTTCAAGGTTTCCTGATTCAATCTGTATTTTTGTCATATATTTTGCCCCTTCAATGTCGTTGTATCGGATGATAAAGTTAGAAATTTTTCCAAACTCAAAAAATTCATCTGGCCCTGATACAGTGCCTCTCAAATCATTAGTTTTGTCATTTTTAAATACTATTAATTCTTCTTCTAAATCTTGGGCAATATATGAAATTGTTGGAATATTATACG
>JAADHV010000039.1 GCA_013151635.1 Deltaproteobacteria bacterium
TCCATAGCTGTACAAAAAAGTGTTTATGGTGTCTATGACCTGAATTTTGATTCAGGCATGCTTTCAGTCTTTGCTGTAAAAGGCTCAGTTGATGATGTCCTGTCCATTGCGCTGAAAGGTGAAAAAAACTTCAATGCCTACTCCAATATACTTGTTAAATTTCTTTCAAACAAATCAGAAACCAGCATTCAAATCTCTCCGTCGGTTGACAATGCGGTTAAAACGGCTCAAAAGCCTTTAAAGCCCATAACTCAGTCCAAAATTAAGCCTAATGGGAAATTGTATGAGCTCACGGAAATTCGATTTTATGAAACCGGGAGTGAAGATGTCAAGAGATCAGAGAGGAAATATACAACTTCCTTTTTCAAGGATACAGCAAGATATATAAACGCAGAAGTGAATTTTAAAAACCTAGCTTATAAAAAGCAGGCTCACAATCATAAAATAACACGAAAGTGGTTTAACCCGGATGGCAGCCTAAGAGGTAAAATTGATGGTACTATAAACGTAAAATCGGACTGGGCAACATTTTTGGAAAAAAGCGCCTGGGGCTGGGATACTCCCGGGAATTGGCCATTAGGAGAATATCTTGTTGAAATATATGTGGATGATGTAAAAATTGGGGAAAAGAAGTACAAGGTAATAGATAAAGGATTTGTGTTGACCAGAGTTCTCTTTTTTGAGCATGGAGCAAAAAAGACTGAAAAATCCCAAAGAAAATATGCAACCCGGTTTTATCGTGATTCAACCAGATTTATAAACAACGAAATTCATTTTAAAAACCTCTGGCACAACAGGCAGGATCAGACATATAAGGTTGCACGTGTGTGGTACGATGAAAACAGTATGCTTGAAGGGACTCAAGATGGCGACCTTATTATAAAATCCCAATGGGAATACTGTAATAATACAAGTAATGGATGGGGCTGGAAAGATCCGGGGAAGTGGGCTATTGGAAAATATAAGCTTGAAGTATATGTCAATAACAATCTGGAAGACACCCAATATTTTGAAATTATTAAAAGAGAATAAGTAGTTACGGTAGAATAAGTAACTGATTTTTGTCAAAAAATATACAAAAAAATTTTACCTTTATTCCCCTCCCCCTTTCTGCTTTGCCTGCCAGAGATCATATTGTGCCTGCTGAATTAACCAACTTTCAGCACTCCCACCGAATGCTTTTGATAGCCTTATAGCCATTTCCGGAGATATCCCAAAGCGACCATTTAGCAAAGCGGAAAGAGTTTTTCAGGATACATCAACCCCTTTGGCCGCCTCTGTAACTGTCAATTTGAAATCCTTCTAATATTTAACCCGGACTTGGTTTTCAGCGAAATAAATTCCACTCTGGTTCAGCACCTTCTGACATTTCATATCCATATGTTCTAAATAATTCCATAATTTCTTAAATTTTCTAAATTATTTTTGTAAATTTTCAATTTCCCGTCTGGACCAAAACAAAGGCCAGATATCTAACATGCTGTAATATATAGATAATGTCATGCAAGCAATTTTCTGGCATATTTAATGCTCTAATTTATTTTTAATTATAAATCCTGGCAGGTATTTTATGAAAAAAGAACAAAAAAAATCATTACAGATCATGCTCATTGATAATGACAAGTATGTGAGGGAATCGTTAAGTATATTCTTTGGGGCCGAGCCTTTAAAATTCCTTATATTTAAATCAGCCTCTGAGGGTCTTAACTCACTTAAGTACCAGGATATTGATGTTGTTATTTCTGATTATTTTCTCCCGGATATGGACGGGCTTAGTTTTTTAAAACAGGTTGCGATTCAAAAACCCGGAATAGCAAGGGTTTTGATGGCAACAATAGTCACTGATGATCTTAAGAAAGAAATATCAATGGCCGGGATAGATGTGTTTTTGGAAAAACCGCTGAGCATAGCAACCATTGATCAGGTTCTTTATAAAATAAACAAGGAACATTTAATAAAAACAAAAACCGGAGATGAGCAATGAAAGATGAAAAATCATGGGATTGGCATTCTGGAAAAAAAGAAATTCCGGTAAAAGAATGGCAAAACCGCTTTAACTGGGTAGAAGAACCTTATGTCAGTCCTGACGGAGAAAAAATCGCATCCATCGTCAATACGGATGAAGCCCGGTTCAGTGTCTGCGTTAACGGTGAAACCTGGGAAAACAATTTTGAAAAAGCCTGGTCCTTAAAATTTATGCCGGATGGGAGACTTGCCACACTTGTATCCAATGACGAAGAATGGACAGCCTGTGTTGACGGAGTATCCTGGGAAACACGGTTTGATTATACCTGGGACCTTAAATTTACGCCGGACGGCTCTTCTATTGCCGTGGCCGTTCAAAAGGACGGACAATATGGAATGGCCGTAAATGACACGATATGGGACAGGCTTTATGAAAATATCTCGGGCGTGGTCTTAAGCGACCAGGGAACGTCTGCTGCGGTTGTCCAGGCAGACCCCTTGGGCCAGGGTGATATTGAAGGTTTCAGTTCAGGAATTTTTTGTGCTGCTGTAAATGGTGTTGCCCAGCAGGAAAAATTCATGAATATCTGGGATCTGTCTTTTGACAGCAAGGGAAAACAGCTTGCATATTCCATAAGGAAAAACCGCGTGGATTACTCCATTTCCAGGGGCAGCCAGCCGTGGAAAAAGAACTTCCAGTTCTCATGGAAACCTGAATTTATTGATAAAGAAAATTCTGTGATAGCGCCTGTCAGGCAGGGCGGCAAATGGTTCTTATTTAAGGATGAAGCCCCTTTCTGGAACAAAAGCTATGGACAGCTCTGGAAACTTGCGATCCATGGGAATGGAAAAAAAATTGCTGCTGTTGTTTCCGATAATTTCGGGAAATGGACGGTTTGTGAAAATGATGAAACCTGGAATTTTTACTGCGACACCATTATATCAGACCTGTTTTACTCTGATAACGGGAACCTGCTCATTGCTGTATTCAAGGATAAAGGCCTTTGGGATATTGCCGTCAACCAGAAGGCCTGGAACATCAGGGCAGACAAGCTATGGAGCCCGGTTGTAAGCCGGGACGATACAATAGTTGCCGCAAGGATGGAAAAAGACGGCGTATTTTACCTGGTTGTCAACGGGAAAGTTTATAAAGAGTATTTTGATATGGTCTTTGAGCCGCAGATCAGCCCTGATAATGATAAAATACTGTTAAAAACGATGAAAAACGGCATTTATTCAAGACAAATACTTAGTCTAGACAAAGTTCTTTAGAGGAGAAGAATATGCATTCCTTTATTCATTTCATTATGGGACCCATGGTCTGGATCTCATTTATGATATTTTTCTTTGGTGTTATATTCAGGTTTTTAAAAATGTTCAAACTGATCAATGAAAAAGAAATTTTCATCTACACTTATATGTCGCTTAAATATAGCTTCAGGTCTATTTTTGCCTGGCTGATACCATTTTTACCTGTAAGCACGAGAAAAAGCCCGGTTTTTTACAGCATATCCTATATTTTCCATTTACTGCTTTTTCTTGTCCCTGTATGTTTATTGTCCCATGTTCTGCTTATAGAAGAGTCCGTGCAATGGTCATGGTTCGCCTTTAATGACTCTGTGTCAGATACCTTAACCCTTGTCATTATTTTTTCGCTGATATTTTTCATGGTCAGAAGGATAGTGGTTCCGGAAGTAAAGTTTTTAACAAAACCATCGGATTTTATTTTTATCCTGATTGTTGGCCTCCCGTTTGTTACCGGGTTTTTAGCCTTTCACCAGTTTTTTGCCTATAGATGGCTGGTTATAGCCCATGTATTGTCAGGAGAACTAATGCTCATTTTAATACCGTTTACAAGATTTTCTCATATGTTTATGGCACCGTTTACCAGGGCGTATACCGGTTCTGAATTCGGCAGTGTCAGGCATGCAAAAGACTGGTAATAAATTCCAAGGAGATATCCATGCAGGATAAGGATACATTAACAACAAATGCAAAAGATGTTATTGATGAAGGCGTAGAAAAAGGATTGTCAAGGCTTACCCCTGAAAAAATATCTAAAGTCATCAATCAGGTATTAACAAAGGAAACAGGAGCCCGTTTCAAGGCCTATGTAGAAACATGCATGCGCTGCGGGTTGTGTGCAGATGCATGCAGCATATTTCTTTCCAATGACAGGGACCCGAGATTTTCCCCTGCGGCAAAGGTAAAGCAGACTATCCTGGAAATGATTAAAAAAAAAGGAAAGGTATCAAAACTATTTTTAAAGGATGCCGTCAGGATTGCCCATGCCGAATGTAACGTCTGTAAAAGATGCTCCATGTATTGTCCGTTCGGTATTGACATCGCTTACATGATGCTGCTGGTAAGACGGATTTGCCATAAACTTGAAATCACGCCCCTTTATATCCAGGATACGGTCAATTCCCATTCTGCAACAATGAACCAGATGTGGGTCAAAGAAGATGAATGGATAGACACCCTTCAATGGCAGGAAGAGGATGCAAGAGAAGAATTCAAAGACTTGAGGATTCCCCTTGATAAAGACGGGGCAGACATCATGTATTCTGTTATTGCCCCGGAACCAAAATTCCAGGCAGGCCTGATTTACCAGGCAGCCGTTATTATGCATGCAGCAGGGTTAAACTGGACCATGCCGTCCACACCAGGCTGGGATAACAGCAATATGGCCATGTTTACAGGTGATTTTGAAATATCCGGCCGCATTGCCAAGGCACATTATGAAGCCGCAGCAAAGCTCCACGTAAATAAAATTGTCATGGGGGAATGCGGTCATGCATTCCGGTCCGTGTATGATGTGGGCAACAGGTGGATTGGCTGGACCATGCCGCCTGTTAAGCTGGTTCATGCCATTGATTTTTACCATGATCTCCTGACTTCAGGCAGGATCAAAATCAAAGAAAAATATAAAAAAACCGTTACCCTGCATGATCCCTGCAATGTTTCCAGGGGCCGGGGACTGCACGAGAAAGCCAGAGAAATAGTAAATATTTTGTGTGAATCATTTATTGAAATGACTCCCAACAGGGAACACAATTACTGCTGCGGTGCAGGAGGCGGTGTCATAAATTGCGGCCCTCCCTGGAAAAATACCAGAATGGTCAATAACAGGGAAAAAAAAGAACAGCTTGAAAGGACAGGAGCAAAAGTTTTGATAGCTCCCTGCCATAACTGCCACTCAGGGCTTGAAGATATAATTGAGTACTATGGTGTGGAAATGGAGGTTAAATTTTTTGGTGACATTATTTATGAAGTAATGGAAAAGGAAATTTATCAAAAAAGGCGATTAAAATGAAATTAAAACAATGTATATTTATAATGATGATCCTCTTGTTTGTAACAGCATTTTCTGCATACTCCAAAGAAGACATTCCAACAGCTGATAATTCTGCTTTCAAGCACCCGCAAAGGCCTGCCGCAGTCTTTGACCATGATGAACACAATGAAAAAGCAAATCTGGAAGATGACTGCTCATACTGCCATCACGTATATGAAAACAAAAAACTGATTAAAGATGAATCATCAGAGGGCAGTTCGTGTTCTGAGTGTCATCCTTTAAAATCAAGCTTAAAAAACGCAATTCCCCTGAGGACGGCGTTTCATAAAAGGTGTAAAGAGTGCCATTTTAAATCTGACAAAGGACCGGTTTTATGTGGTGAATGCCATGTTAAAAAAGCGAGGTGATTATGACAAAAAAAATAATGATTATAGATGACGATCCAGCCATCACCAGATACCTTGATACACTCTTTAAAGATAACGGGTATGAAACCTGTATTGCTGCAAATGGCAAAGACGCAGTTGATGTTTATAAGGCTCACTCCCCTGATCTTATCACCCTTGATCTTGAGATGCCTGAAGAATGGGGGCCTAGGTTTTTCAGAAAAATAAGCAAAGCAAAAGGCTTTGACACACCGGTTATCGTTATCAGCGGTCTTTCCGGCATGAAATATTCAATTCCCAAAGCGGCTGCCACCTTTGGAAAGCCTTTTGACCCCAAAGAAATTTTAACCAGGGTAGAGGAAATATTAAGTTAAATTTAAGAAAACAAAAAAAGGGACCTGATAATCATGTTAAAACCCTTCATGAAAATAGAAAATCTTGCTTTAAAATTCATGATATCCGTGGCTATCGTGTTATTTGCAAGTGTCTTTATCTGGTCCCGCTTCACAATCAAGATCCAGGAAAAAGCCTTATTGGAAAAAGCGATTTTTGATGTTGATAAATTTTGTAATACCGTTCTGAATTTCACCTGGTTTGCAATGTTGCATAACCAGGATAAGGACATGCATGAAGTTATAAAAAGCATGTCCGAATATAATAAGATTAAAAGGATACGGCTCTTTAACATCCAGGGGCAGATAAAATTTTCAAACAATCCCGTGGAACTTGACTCCGTTGCAAAAAGAACCGATCCTGCCTGCAAAACCTGTCACTTAAAAGATACCCCTTTCATGAAAAAAGACATACATGACAGAACCAGGATTTTCAAATCCGGCAAGGGTGAACTTTTACTTGGCATTATAAATCCCATATTAAATAAGCCAGACTGTTCCACAGCCGAATGCCACTATCACCTGCAAACAAGAAAAATACTTGGAACTCTTGATGTTGTTGTGTCTTTAAAAGGGATTAAAACCGCAACAGGGGTCACAAAAAAACTGTCCGTCTGGACAGCTGTCTACCTTTTTATTATTCTCGGCCTTACCATCTTTTTTTGTATTTTCCGTTTAGTAACAAATCCTATTAAAAAACTAATAAAAACAACAGACCTTATCGGAAAAGGGCATTATCAAAACAATATAAACCATGTGGTCCAGCATGATGAAATCGGCCAATTAGCCATTGCCATACAGGAGATGGAAAAAAAAATACAAAACAAACAAGATGAACTCAATAAACAAAAGGACAGATACCAGGATCTCTTTGACCAGGTTCCCTGTACCATTACCGTACAGAACCGGGATTACAAATTAATTGAATTTAACAAGGAATTTTCAAAAAAATTCAACCCTGAATATGGTGATTATTGTTATTTTGCTTATAAAAACCTGGGTAAAAAATGCAGTGACTGCCCGGTTGAAAGAACATTTATTGACGGCCATTCCCATTTCAGTGAAGAGTCAGGAATAAATAAGGACGGAACTGTGGCCCACTGGTTTGTAAAAACAGCACCGCTAAGGGATGAAGATGGTAATATTACAGCTGCCATGGAAATGAGCATTGATATTTCCCAGAGAAAAAGGCTTGAAGGAATCATCAAAGATTCGGAACGGAAATACCAGGCTATTTTTAACAGTATCCCCAATCCCGTTTTTATCATGGATATTGACGAGTTCAGAATCATCACCTGTAACAGCAGCGCCATGAAACTTTATGGTTATGCAAAGGACGAGCTTGAAAACAAGCCTTTTTCCCTTCTTTTTTCAGAAGAGGATGAATTAGAAAAATTCATGAAAAACATTGATAAACCGTTCCATGAAAGGCTCATCAATCTAAACAGGAACAAAGAGCGCATTTATGTCAACATATGGGTCAGCCCGGCCAGGTTCACAGAACAAAAAGTGCTTCTTGTCACAGTGCTTGATATAACCTTGTCTGTTGAAACAGAACAGCAATTGATCCAGGCCGGAAAGATGGCGACATTAGGAGAAATGGCAACAGGGGTCGCACACGAACTCAACCAGCCTTTATCAGTTATCAAGACTGCTTCAAGCTTTATATCCATGAAAATTGATAGAAACGAAAAGATTAACAAAGATATTTTAAACACTCTTACCCGGGAAATTGAAACCCATGTGGACAGGGCTTCAAAAATAACCAGCCATATGCGCATGTTTGGCAGGAAATCAGTGTTTTCAAAGGAACCTGTCAATATAAATGAAACCATTAAAAGGGCTTTTGATATTTTCAGCCAGCAATTAAAGTTAAGAGAAATCGAGGTCAAATGGGAACTTGATAATAACCTGCCCGAAATACTTGCAGACCCGTTGAAGCTGGAACAGGTTTTCATCAACCTTCTTATCAACGCGAGGGATTCCATCGTGACCCGGTTTGAAAATAATACGGGTGAAGACAATGGCAGAACAAAAAGGATCACTATTGCAACTTTGGTTGATCAGGGCGTTGTTATAGTAAAAATATCTGACACCGGAACAGGGATTCCCAAAACAGATATAAATAAAATTTTTGAGCCCTTTTTCACAACAAAAAAAGTAGGGGATGGCACAGGGCTTGGCTTATCAATAAGTTACGGCATAATCAAGGAGTCGGGTGCTGATATATCGGTTAAGAATAATCCTGGATGGGGAGTTACGTTTACAATAAGTTTCCACTCAACCTCAGGGGAGGCTGTCAAATGAAACCAAAGACCATGGGAAACAGGAAAATACTTATTGTTGATGATGAGGCAGGGATCCGCAAGGTCTTGAAAATCACGCTTGAATCGTCCGGGTATGAGGTATGCCTTGCACCGGACGGCGAGGCCGGACTTACGGCCTTTATAGAAAAAAATCCAGACCTTGTCATAACTGATATTAAAATGCCGGGTATTGATGGTATTGAGTTTTTAAAACAGATTAAATCAATAGCTCCTGAAACAGAAGTGATTATGATAACCGGTCATGGAGATATGGATCTTGCAGTTAAAAGCCTTAAGCATGATGCTGCTGATTTTATCACCAAACCAATTGATAGCTTAGATCTTGAATCAGCAATAAAAAAAGCCAGGGACAGAATCCTGATCACCCGGAATATAAAAAGCTATATGGACGACCTGGAAAACCTTGTGAAGGAAAAAGATAAAAAAATAAATGAATCTGAAAAACTTGTCATAATAGGCCAGACCATTGCCGGCATGTCCCATGCCATTAAAAATATAGCAGGAGGGCTTAAAGGCAGTTCATTCGTTATAGAACAGGGAATCGAACATGAGAACCGTGATTATTTAAAACAGGGCTGGGAAATGATGAAAGCCAACATTGATAAGATCACCAAGCTATCCCTTGATCTTTTAAACTATGCCAAAACAACCAGGCTTGATTTTAAGCTTGAAAACCCGAACAAACCGGCAAGAGAAATCATGCAGCTTATGAAACACCTTGCAAAAGAAAAAAATATTACCCTTAAACTGAAGCCCTGTACGACAAGAAAGCTTGGTTTCATGGACTGCGAAGCCATACACAATTGTCTTTTAAATCTTGTAACCAATGCGTTTGATTCATTTGATACTGTAACAGACCCCAACTTTAAAAAAAAAATAGATCTTGTTGTTGAAAATGAAAATAATAATATTTTCTACAAGGTTCTGGATAACGGGTGCGGCATTAACGGCACCGTCAAAAAATCTATTTTCAACGACTTTATTACCACCAAGGGGACAAAAGGAACAGGCTTTGGCCTGATGACAAGCAAAAAAATAATAGAAGAACATCGCGGGGAAATAAGCTTTATGACTGAGAAAGGAAAAGGTTCCTTGTTTGTTATTAAAATCCCGTTAAAAACCAGGGCCTGAACAAAGGTTTTTTTAACCATGGAAAAAATTTATCTTAAAAAAGACGGCACTATAACAAAAAAAGGGAAAAAAATCACATCCCCTGTCTTGAAATTATTAGGAAACACTATTGAATTTGATGAAAATTTCACCCTTGGTTCTTTTTTTATGATGGTAGACCTTTATCCTGATTTGAAAAATACCAGCGAGATATTGGAAGGGCTTGTTGAGATTGTTTCAAAAAATAATTGCCCCGGGATTAAAACCGATGAATTAAATTCATTAGTATTTTATAAAACAATTGAGATAAAGGGCTTTCCAGGAAACCCTAGTTTGAATTTTTATAATAGTTTAAAAGGAATATTCAACAAATCGCTTAAAGATTTAAAGTTTTTCCATCTGGAAACTTTATTGGATCACAAATTAAACCTTGGGAAATTAACCCATGTTGTTTTTGGGGATAAAGAGGATATTTTCCAGTATGAGACCTTTTACACACTGTTTGAACTCATGGAAGGGATTACCTGGGAATTGTCTTTTAATTTTAACCCGTTACAATGTTCCATAAGGAGGTAATTCATGTTTAAAAAAATACTTTTTGCCACAACAGCTTCCCCTGCCTGTGATGCTGCTGCTAAAATCGCTTTTGAACTTGCTGAAAAATACAATTCCGAGTTGATACTTTATCATGTATTTGGTGTTCCGTCCCATGGAGGGGGTTTGTTTGTAACAGATTATGTTACAGGAGAAGAGGATAATGCCGGACCTGACTATGTTGACTGGGTCAAAGATGAGATGAAAAACACCTACGAGTCTCTCATTAAAAAGCATGGCGAGCCGAGAATAGAAGTCCTTGCCGGTATCCCTTCAACGGAAATCCTGCGGTTTGCCAGAAAAGAGGATATTGACTGCATCATCATGGGCGCCCATACAAGACAGGATGAAACAGGGTCGGCAAGATTCAGGGGTATTGTGGGAACGACCATGCAGCAGGTAGCAAAGAGGGCCAGGTGCCCGGTCCTGATCATCAGCAGGCCATGTGAAACCTGTTTCTGGTATTTCAATAAAATCATTTTCGGAACTGATTTTTCAAAAGCCTCTTTTGCAGCATTTAAATTTGCCTTTAAGATGGCAGAATCAATTGGATGCAAACTTTATCTTTTCCATGCCCTTGATATTGATACCTCCCAGGCAGGTGTTTCTCCCGGACAAAAATCAATTGAAGACAAGATAAAGGAAGCAAGAGCCAGGATTGAAAAAAAATATGTCTCTCAAATGAATGGTTTTGATAATTATGAAATTTCCATATGGGAAGGAATCCCTTATGTGGAACTTTTAAAATTCGCAAGGGAGACCAGTGGCGACCTGATTGTCATGGCCCATCACACAAGGGATATTGACCCTGATAAAGCACTCCTCGGATCAACTGTTGAACAGGTTGTATTAAGATCAGCCTGCCCTGTTGCCAGCGTGAACAGGCAGGATAGATTGCAGCCCGGAATTTAAAAATGCCCCTGAAAAAAGAAAACCCAAAGGTTCTTATCATTGAAGATGAGATGCAAATGAGATTTTATCTCATGACCCTTGTCAAATCACTGGGGTTTGATCCCATACTGGCAAAAGACGGTGTTCAGGGGCTTGATACTTTAAAGCATATCAGGCCTGACACCATTATCCTGGATATCATGATGCCTGAAAAAGGAGGGGCTAAAGTCTACCAGGAGCTTGCAAGGAACCCCTTATTTAAAAGCATACCGGTTGTTTTCTTTTCAGGGGTTGATCGCAAGGCATTTTCCCACTATATAAAAATGCTTAATCTTAATCTTGAACACGATATTCCCGATCCTGGAATTTATATTGCAAAAAATGCCGATCCTGAATATCTTAAAGAGGCAATTAAAACCTGTGTATCAAAGGATACACCTTGAAGCGAATTTATTTGGGCCGAGGGTAACCATTATGGCAGTAAAAGTCCTGCTTGTTGACGATGAAGAAGGCATTAGAAAAGTCCTGAAAATCTACTTGCAGGATGCCGGATACGAGGTTTCCACTGCCAGTGACGGGAAAAAAGCCGCCCTGGAACTAGACAGGCAGCCGTTTGATATTGTCCTGACTGATATCAGAATGCCCGGTATGGATGGTATCTCACTTTTAAAACAAATAAAAAAGAGCCGGCCTGACACTGAAGTTATCATGATCACGGGACATGGGGACTTCAAACGTGCAATAGAAAGCTTAAAACTGGATGCGATTGATTTTATTTCAAAACCGATTGATAATGACACCCTGGATATTGCCCTGAAAAGAGCTAATGACAGGATTAGCACAAGAAAAAAAATTTTTAAATACACAAAAGGCCTTGAAGCGCTTGTAAAGGAAAAAACCCGGGAACTTGCAGAGTCGGAAAAAAGATATATCCAGTTGTTCAACGAATCTCCAAGTTATATAACAATACAGGACAGAAATCTAAATATTATCGAGACAAACAGGATATTTAAGGAACACTTCAATTATAAAGGCAGGATGAACTGTTATAAGGTTTATAAGAAAAGAGAATCACCCTGCCCCGGATGCCCTGTCATAAAAACATTTGAGGACAGAAAATCCCACACAGCCGAAATGGAGGTTGTCCTTAAAGACTCAAGTGTACGCAATATTTTCATCCAGACATCTGCCATCACCGATCCGAAAGGAAGGATAAAGCATGTCATGGAAATGTCCACAGACGTAACATTGATACGTGAACTCCAGGACCACCTTGCCTCTCTGGGTCTTCATATAGGTTCTGTTTCCCACGGTCTGAAACAGGTCTTAACAGGGCTTGACGGAGGTTCATATCTTATAGAGTCAGGGCTTGATAAAAATGATAACCGGCAAATATCCGAAGGCTGGCAAATCGTTAAAGATAAGATGGCAAAAACAAGACAAATGGTACTTGATATCCTGTACCATACAAAAAAAAGGGAACCCGACAGGACACAAGTCATTTTACCCGGTCTGATAAAAGAACTTGTTTCGTCAATCAAACCAAAAACAGACAAGGAAAATATTACATTAATAATAAAATACCCGGAAGATGGCATTTCCATTAATATTGATAAAACAGCTGTTTTTTCGGCCCTTATCAGCATTCTTGAAAATGCGGTTGATGCATGTATGGCAAAAAAAGAAAATGCAAAAATACATTTTATAACAAAAATCAAAGACCCTTATATTATTTTTTCCATTAAAGACAACGGCAAAGGGATAAAAGAGGAAAAAAAGGAAAAAATATTCAACCTGTTCTTTTCTGAAAAAGGGAATAAGGGAACAGGCCTGGGGCTTTTTATTGCCTCAAGGTCTGTCAAACAACATGGCGGGACCATAACTGTTAACTCCCGGTTGAATGAATATACTGAATTTATCATCACCCTGCCCTTAAAATAGCTTTTTACTTCTATAAAAAAGTTCATCAAATATCCTGGTTTATCCTGTATTCAGTTGCATATTTTTCTTGATTTGGATAACACTGATCTTATATTGTCGACACCAAAGGATGCATTGACACAAGACAGCCCTGAACGTTGAACAAAAACAGGTTAATATGGGAAAAATAAAAATAATAACAAAAATACCGCCCCTGGTTCTCGTTGGCACGATAATCGTGCTGTTCCCTATCTTCACCTATATGACACTGGACAGGATCAACCGGCAGAAAATCCAGAGCATAAGGCTGCTTTTTGAAAAAAGCACAGCACTGATAAGAGCTTTTGAGGCTGGTACAAGAACGGGAATGATGAATATGGGCTGGAGCAGGGGCACCCTGGAAAACCTGTTAAAGGAAACAGCTTCATTGCCGGATATTTCCTATCTTTTTCTTGTTGATAAAAACGGTATTATTCTTGTACACAGCAACAAGGCAAAAATAGGCGGGCAATACGGCCGGAACCTCGATCTTGCCAAGGTCATTGACTCTGGCAAGGCCATGTGGAGAATCAAAAAAGATGATAAAGGGAAAAATGTATTTGAGGTCTATAAAAAATTTTCCCCGATTGTGCAGAACACACAAATGAACCCGTCAGCGATGATGTACAGGCATCAAGGCATGCATGATAATTTTTTTGATGTTGGAATGAATTATGGAGACACTGTCATTTTTGTAGGCCTTGACATGACAGTTGTTGAACAGGCCGATCAAAATGATATCCAGCACAGCATCGTAATGGCCATTATTCTTCTTTTAATCGGACTGACAGGATTCATCCTGGTATTTATCGTTCAAAGATATCGTGCGACCAGGTCTTCTTTATCACGGATTAAAATTTTTTCCGATAACCTTGTGGAAAATATGCCTGTCGGCCTTATTGCCGTGGATACGAACGATCTGATACTTTCTGTAAACCCTGCTGCAAAAAATCTTCTTAATTTACCATTGACAAAAGTTATGCATGGTGTTGCAGAACAGGTTCTGCCTGAAAAGTTAATAAGCCTTGTCCGGTCCGTCAATTTGCAGAACAAACCGGTTGAAAAAGAAATCAGGATCAGGGGTGAAAAAGAAAGCCCGGTTATTCTGGATGTTGTGGTCAGCCCCTTGAGGGAGAACGACGGCTCCTCTCTCGGCGCCCTGCTGATTTTAAGGGATCTTACTGAACTCAGCCATTTAAAAAATGAAATTGAAAGGAACAAACGGCTTGCTGCCATTGGCAGGCTTGCTGCCGGAGTTGCCCATGAAATCAGGAACCCTTTAAGCTCATTAAAAGGATATGCCACTTTTTTCAAGGAAATTTTTGACAAAGACACCCAGAATTTTAACATTGCAGATGTAATGATCAAGGAAGTGGACAGACTGGACCGGGTAGTCGGAGAGCTTGTGGGGCTTGCAAGGCCTGTCAGGGTATCCGGCAAACCGGTCCGGATAAGGCAGCTTGTTGAAGATACCATTAAAATTGTTGAACATGATGCAAAACTCCACAATATTACCATTGACATGGAACAGGACAAAGAGACCGGCAGCATATATGCTGATGAGGACCGGTTGAAACAGGTGCTTCTTAATCTTTACCTGAATGCCATTCAATCCATGGAAAATTCAGGCCGGCTTCATATCAGGCTTTCCAGGGATGAGCCAGGCGGCAAAGTCGTAATCAAAATCTCTGACACGGGATCCGGCATTAAAAAAGAAGAACTCCCGGATATTTTTGAACCCTATTTCACCACAAAGCTTTCCGGGACAGGGCTTGGCCTTGCGATTGTGCATAATATCATAAAAGCTCACAATGGAGAGATCAAAGTAAAAAGCAAGCCGGGTCACGGAACCTGCTTTACCATTATTTTACCAGACATGGAAAAAGAAAAAAATGAATAAACAAAAAAATAAAATTCTCATAGTTGACGACGACAAGACCCATCGTAACATGCTTAAAACCCTGTTAAGCAAATGGGGGTATGCTTTGGCCGAGGCAGATGACGGACAGACTGCCATTGATATGGTCGCTCAAATGCCCTATGATCTTGTCCTGATGGATATAAAAATGATCAAGGTATCAGGACTTGTTGCACTAAAGGAAATCAAAAAGATCAACCCTGCCATCCCGGTCATTATCATGACTGCATTTTCATCAGTTGATACTGCTGTTGAAGCGCTGAAAAACGGTGCCTATGATTACCTGACCAAGCCTTTTGATTTTGATAAACTAAAAATCACCATTCAAAGATCCCTTGAACATACCAGGTTGAAAAAGGAAAATTTTCAATTAAAGGAAACCCTGGGTCAAAATTTCAGCTGCAATAATATCATTGGCAAAAATGCAAAAATGCAAAAACTCATCCAGACCATTTCCCAGGTTGCCAAAACCGATGCCACTGTATTAATCAACGGGGAATCAGGCACTGGAAAGGAGTTGATCGCAGGCGCCATTCACTACAACAGCCTGAGAAAAAAGGGCCCTTTCATTAAAATTAATTGTGCTGCCATTACGGAAACCCTCCTGGAATCCGAATTATTCGGCCATGAAAAAGGATCATTTACAGGCGCCAGCCGCAGAAAGGAAGGCAAATTCCAGATGGCTGACAAGGGCAGCATTTTTTTAGATGAGATAAGTGAGACATCCATGTCTATGCAGGTCAAGCTTCTCAGGACTTTGCAGGAACGGGAAGTCACACCTGTTGGCAGCGAAAAAGTTATTAAAGTGGATACAAGGATTATCGCCGCTACCAATAAAAACCTGATTGATCTGATTGCTAAAGAAGAGTTCAGGGAAGATTTGTATTACAGGCTCAATGTCATCAACATAGGGGTACCGCCTTTGAGGGAAAGGACAGGCGATATCCAGCTTTTAGCCCAGCATTTCTTAAAAGAATATGCCAGAAAAAATAATCGTGATATTAAAGGGTTTACCCCGGAAGCCATTGAAAAAATGGTGGGCTATCACTGGCCGGGTAATGTCAGGGAATTGATGAACACTCTGGAAAGAAGTGTAATTCTTTCAACAGGGGATTTTCTTGGCAAAGACGATATTATGATTGAAACCAGCTCCGCCATAAAAAACCGCCATGAAGCGGATGCAGACCAGACCGGCATGGATGAGAAAACCTTATATGAGGTTGAAAAACTTGCGATCTTAAAAATGCTCGACAAAACCGGTAATAATAAAAGTGAATCTGCAAGACGGCTTGGGATATCAAGAAGGACACTGCACCTCAAACTTAAGGACTACGGGGTTATGCCGTAATTTTTTTTAATTATCGGTCTCATATTCAAGGTCTCCCATATATTGTGCCGGTTTTTTTCTATCCTCTCCCGGACTCTTTCCAAATTTTCCTGGATACCGGTATCAAAATGAATTCATATTTGTAGCGGCCCGGAATAATTCAATCTGGGCTCTATTTTTTGAATAATAGGGATAAAATCAAATATTGTCTGAGACTTATTTGTTCTGTCGCTTAATCTCAAATCAAATTAAGCGTCTGGCATATACGACGAAATTTTTCTTGATTGTCAGTTCCTAAGAAATATTGGAATCTTTAAAAAGAATATTGACAACTCTGAAAATTTGATTTAGTATTTAAGAAATAACTTAAATAAGGTGTGGGAATGATACTTACTCAAGCAGAAATGTTCAAAGTTCTTGGCGTTGAAAATCGAATACAAATTATTGATCTTCTGAAAAATAATGGGCCATTAGGGGTTAACGAACTATCTGAAGCACTCGAAGTCACCCCTTCCGCAGTTTCACAACACCTTAAGATCCTTCGGCATGCCGGTTTAGTCCGAAGTGAGCGTAAAGGATACTGGATACCTTACAAAATAAACGAGGAGGCTTTAGAAAAATGTCAAGATCTTCTTTCTAAAGTCTGCTCATGTGGATGCAAAGGGACTGGCAAAATTCGTAAAGGAGAGTTAGATGCCGCCCAAGATAAAAAAACTCTTCTCAAGAACTGGGAAAAAGAGCTGCAAAGAGAACTCAATGAAGTAAGATCCCGATTGGAGGAATTGGCCGAAGAGGAATAGTCTTTTTTTTTAATTTTATATTTCAGTATATGCTTAAATGATTAATTACTAAAACAAAGGGAAACGACATGAACAAAAAAAACGAGCACTACAATCAACAAGCAGAGATCATACGACTTGCTAAGAAAATAGCAAAAGAACAAATTGCTCCCCAAGCTTCGGAAGCTGATCAAAAAGGAATCTTTCCCCGGGAGGCCATCCGCGCAATAGGGGAAGTTGAGTTGTCTGCTTTAGTGCTTTCCGAAAAAGAAGGCGGACTGGGAGAAGGGAGAGTCCTTTTCGCATCAGTTGTGCAAGAGCTTGCCAAGGCCTGTGCCTCGACTGCCCTCATATTTACATCCCATGTGGTCTTGGCAAAGGCAATTGAGGTTGCCGGTAATGATTCTTTGAAAAAAAAGTGGTTGCCGGATTTATCAAAATGTAAATCTCTCGGGGCCGTAGCCGTCCATGAGCCGGATGCCGGCAGTAATGCTGGAGCTATCTCCACTCAGGCAATAAAAGATGGCGACTTGTATATTGTAAACGGGTCCAAATTCTTTGTCACCTCCGGAGGCGAAGCAAGTGCATATCTGACTCTGGTGAGGACAGACCCCGAAAAGGGTCCTAACGGCATGAGTACACTTCTGGTTGAAAAAGACACGCCAGGTCTCTCCTTTGGTCAGGCTGAAAAAAAAATGGGGCTAAGGAGCACATCCTCAAGAGAGATGTTTTTTAAAGACTGCAGGATTCCTGCGGAAAACCTTATAGGCGATGAAGGAGGGGGACTCCAAGTTATTGGGAAATCACTGATCGGATGGGGGTTTTATGGGGCTTCAGCTATTTCCACAGGGATAGCAAAAGCAGCTTTAGATAAAGCCACCAAACATGCAAGAGAAAGGACCATAGCAGGACAACCCATTGGAATCCATCAGGGAGTTCAGTTCTTACTTTCCGACATGATTCTTGGAAGCGAAACGGCAGAGGTCTACCTCAATTCATGTGCCTCTAAAGCGGATGCCGTACCAAGCACAGCTGCCCTAAATGGATTCAAAGCAAAGCTGTATGCTTCCGAAATGGCTATTGAGGTTATCAACAAGGCGATACAGGTGATGGGAGGCCATGGCTACTGCCAGGACCACATTGTTGAACGGCTTTTCAGAGATGCTCGGGGCCTAACGCTTCATTTTAAAACATCAGAGTGGCTTAAACAGGATATTGCCAAAGCGGCACTGAAAATATGACCGCTCTTATTTCTGCCATGCGCGTTACCACCAGGCCAGCAAAGCCGTAATAACTGATCAGCGTCAGCTATAGTACGCCGTAAATAAATATTTGCCGTTGATCATATACATCAAAATGGAATCCTATAGAACATCGGCTATTCCCACACATTACAAAATCTTTAAAGGGAATTATTTTAAAAAGCAACGACTATGTCAAAAAACTAATTGAAAACACAACAACACGGACAGGCTTAAAAGTTAAAGTCCACATTATAAAAAAAGTCTATCAGACCGGAAGAAAATATTCTGATAATTTTAAAGAAACTATGAAAATTATTTTCGATGATTATCTGGAGCAATGGTGTCCCTTCGGTAAGCCTGCGTGCTTTTAATTTCGGGGGATGATATTTTCGGTTCCAATCTTAATCATACAGGAGGAACCGATGAGC
>JAADHV010000051.1 GCA_013151635.1 Deltaproteobacteria bacterium
TAGTCCACTTTTTCTTTTGTCTTTATTATTATAAGCGCGCTTTTATTGATATTTAAATATTTTTTTGCAAGAAGTATCAAATCCTCATTGGTAATGGAGTTATAATCATTAACCATATTCTGGGACCAGCTAAATTTCTGTGGATAATTAGATGAATTGGCCAGAACGGAATTCAACCAGTACCGGTTGGTCCTCCTAATAAGTTCCAGGCGGTTTAGAACCGGTTTCAGTGCAGATTCAGTCTCCTTCTTAGAGATACCTTCTGTAGTTAAAGAATAAATGATTTCTTTAATTTTATTATAAACAAATTTATAATTTTCAGGTTTAACATTGACAACCGCATGCATTATTCCAAAGCCCTTAAAACTCATGGAAGGGTCATTATATACATAAGGAGAATAGGTTTGAGCCAGGTCTTCCCTTATGATAAGTCTTAATTTTTCTGAAAAAACCCTGGATAAAATGGAAAGTCTGCGGGTTTGCATAATATTCCAGAAATCATCTGTCGGAAAAGCGACATGAACAACTCCCTTATTAATTTTTGTATCCAGCATAAGTTCAAGCCGTTTCCCTTTGGGAAAATTAATTTTTCCCGTGTTAATCAATGTATCCGGAAATTTTTTCCTCTTTTTAAATGTTTCTATATACTTTGAAGCAAGGCTGATCATGTTTTCAAGATCAAAATCCCCTACCACGGATATTTCAAGAGGAGAATTTTTAAAATTTGGGCCTAACCAGTTTTTAATATCATTTAAGGTATAACGATTAATTGTGCGAGGCAGGGGCAAACCAAACCTTACGTCATTGCCTGCAAGAAAAAGGTCTCCTTTTATCTGCATTATGCCCTCAGGAGTTCTTATAAGACTGTCATACTGCTGCTTATAACGTTCTTTTGCAAGGTTCAATGTTTCAAGTCTGTATCCGGGGTCATTTAAATAATGAAAAATCAGTTCAAAGATCAACCTGGCTTCTTTTGGATCACCTGAACCTGACAAAGAAAAATAATTTTCATTAATTGAAAAGCTTATGCCTACCTTTTTTCCGGCCAGGGCCTCTTCCAGTTGATCCTTATCAAGGCTGCCAAGCCCGCTTCCATTAACAACGCTGTCACTGATAAGGGCTAACCCCGGCTTTGAAACAGGTTCTGATTTTCTGCCCTGTCCAAAACAAACCTTAAACAAGAACTCATTTTGTTTATAATCAGTCTTCTTTAAATTCAACCTTACATTATTTTTAAACTCAATTATTGTCACACCAAGATTTTTAGCATTATCTTCCCGGTTTCTTATCCCGGATTTTGAAGGCGGCAGTTTCAGATAAGGAAATTTTTTTGATTCAAATCCTTGATAGTTCTTTACCTTAAGGCTTTTACTCTTTTTATATGCATCAAGTATGGTTGTTTCTGGATGCTTGGTTTGAATCTTGGCATTACCTGTTACTAATATAAGCCTGTGGCTTTTTGACCAGGCTTCTTTTAGTGCATTCCTGGTATCCTGTAATGAAATCGACTCAATATAGGGTTTGAGAAAATTTTTTCTTTGTTTCGGGGACAGCAGTAATTCCTTCCGGTTGATACGCCTTAGAATCTCTTCTGATAATTGTGAACTTTTTCGTGATTTGGCCAGGTTAACATCACGCTCAAGTGACGAAATAAAATCGGCCTTGACCCTGTCAAGCTCCTTTTTTGTGAATTTGAATGTAAGCCCCTGCCGCAACGCATTTTCAATTTGATGAAGGCTTACTTTCCACTTATCCGGGTCACAACTGGCACTGATGGCAGACATTGAAATATGGCGCAAAAAACTTCCGGAGAAAACCGTAGCTTCCGAAAAATTCGCAGTTTGCCTGCTGACCATTCTTGAAAGCCTGTTTTGCAGCATTGAATTTGCAATATTTTTTAAAGTTATTGTTTTCAAGTCATCCAGGGTTTGTGCTTTAAATGGTTTCCAGGAAATTGTTTCTATAGTTATGTCAGTGCTGCCGGCTTCAGGCTCGTAATGATAAAAAGCTTTAACCGCCTTATGGTCTTTCCATTTAGTTCTTAATGGCTTATTATCTATAAAAAAGCTGCGCGGTCTTAATTTTGAAAACCTTTTATTCAGCATGGCCTGAACAGTATTGACATCAAAATCTCCAACAATGACCAGGGCCATGTTATCAGGCCTGTACCACTCATCATAATATGTTTTTAAAAGTTTACGGTCAGCCTTTTTTAAAACCCTGTCAATCCCGATTGGAAATCTTTTATTGTAAAGCGAGCCTGGAAGTTCAAATTCCAGTGACTTTTTAAATGTCCTGTAAGATACAGAATCCCGTTCCCTTTTTTCAGCTAAAATAATTCCCCGTTCACGGTCAACCTCAGTATCCAGAAGAAGTGCGCCCTTTGCATAATCTTGAATTATAGTAAAGGCTTCATCAATTTGTTTATTGCCGGCACTGGGTAAAGAAAGATCATAGACCGTATTAAAAAAAGATGTATGGGCATTTGCGTCTGCGCCAAAGTCCATTCCAACGGATTGAAAATAGTCTATCAATTTTCCCGGCTTAAAATGCTCTGATCCGTTAAACAGCATATGTTCAAGATAATGGGCGACACCTTGCTGCTTATCTGTCTCATTCATTGAACCTGTAAAAACATTAAGATGGATATTAACCCTGTCCTCCGGTTTGGAGTTCTTCATAAGGAAATATTGAAATCCATTGGGAAGAACCCCGTAAACAATACCGGGATCGGTTTTAACTCCAATGCCGGCTTTAATAACCGGCTTGTATCCCGGTGTGCATGAAAATAAGAGTAACAAACCTAAAACCGCTATATTGAAAAGAATTCTGCGCTTGCTCATATAAAGTCCTAATTCAATGCTTCAGGGTTATAATTGATCTTAGAATGTTTTTTTAATTCATTAACCCATGCCTGGTAAGATTGTGTCTGTTTTTTCCAGATGATTTCATTTTTTACTGTTTTCAGATTTTTAGAAATTTCAGAGTCATCAGGTATTTTTTTTTCTTTAAATCCTATAATGGAATACCCTGATGATGTTTCAATTATTTCAGGATAAATTTTATTATTTTCATTTAATGAAAAGCTTGCCTGGGTAAATTCAGAAGAATTTCCCACACCTCTAATATTATCGTTCCTGGCAAATAAATTGGTTGAGCGAAGTTTTAGCTTGGGATATTCTTTGACCAGTTGATCTAATGATTTTGCACTGACGGCTTTGGTGAGATATAATTTTGCATCTTGTTTTGCCTTTTCTTTTTGAAGCTTTGCTGCAAGTTCTTTTACAACCCTGGCTTTTACAATATCAAACCCCTGAATAACCGGTTTAATCTTTTTTATCACCCTTATCAGATAATAGGAATCACCGAATTGTTTTACATCGCTGATATCATCTAAGGGCAGGCCAAAAGCAACTTTTGCAAATCCTGCATTATCTTCGGTATCAAGTCCGTCACCCGATAGAGTGAACTCTTTTGTCCTGATAACCTTTTTATTGACAACAAGTGCCACTTGTTCAAAATCATCACCGTCAATCACGGAATCAAAGGCTTCTCCTGCTTTATAGTAAGCTAAATTCAACAACTCCTT
>JAADHV010000003.1 GCA_013151635.1 Deltaproteobacteria bacterium
AAAACCAAGAACCTCTTCCTGGCAATGCTTGTGGGAATCGTGCTGGTTTATGTGTCAAGAAATTATCTGTGATATTTTTAAAAAGCTCTAAATAAACTCTATCCATCACCGACCAGGCCCCTGAAAACTTTTCTGAGATCCTCCTGGCTGATTTCCGGTATCGGGAAATAGTCATATTCACTTTTATTCACAGCCTTTGGTACTTCAGGCAGGCTTGTTCCCAATGTGTCCACATCATAGATATTCATGGGTGATTCCGTTTTATGGGGCCGTTTTTTCCTATGCTTGTCAAGCCAGGTATCACATTGGTCATGAGACCCGGCAAACAGGACATAGATATTGTGTTTTTCCTTGATGCAGACCAGCCTGTAACCGCTTCCAAGATTGAATTTATACAGATTTTTTATTCTTGCATCCTTTGTTTGTGTAAGACGTCCCGCCCTTGTAAGGCAAAGACCTCTCATAAGGCTCTGAATAATCATCTCCGCTCTTTTGGCAGCAATCGAGGGAACCTTTTCCAGATTTTTCATCTGTTCCAGCGTCTTTTCCACTTTTGGACGGACATGTATGCGGGTAATCATAAAGCGTTTCCCTGAATTTTATTCACATATCTATAATTAATTCCAATATAAAAAAATACAGGATTTAACAAATTGATTGTTTTCATATCATTTTTGATCGTTATAGGAATACTTAATACAGTCCATTTTTTAAAATACGGAGATTTTTAAATATTGATATATATGATGCATTGCATAGATATACCTAATGCTTTTTAAGATACTAATTAGAATAATCAATTTGATCTTGTCTGCATATCTGCCTTATTAATGATCAACGGACAGCTATGATATGAAATCATAAATCAAGAATAAGATTGAGGCATTTCTGGAGATGGCGAATAAAAATGATTGAACAAACTGCTGAATGGAAAAAACTCGCGCTTAATGTTGGTAAACAAAGCATAATTTCTGAAATAAACATGTGGGCATGACCAAATACATGAAAAACCGGGTGTCGGGCATGGATGTGCCTGAAGGGAGGAAATCATATTGTTAACATCAGCAAAACCATCGATCTGCAGGATTTGCAAAGAGAATTGTGGCATTTTAGTGTTGGATGACGGTCAAAAAATAAAAATAACTGGAAATCCTGAACACCCCGTCAGTAAAGGATTTATATGCTTTCGAGGAAAGAACTTTGGCAGGGTGCATTACTCTTCGGATCGCTTAAATCAGCCATTACTAAAAAAGGGGGTGGACTGGGTAAGGATATCCTTTGAAGAGGCCTTGGAGATTTTAGCTTCCAAGTTACAGAGCTGCAAAGAGAAATATGGGCCGCAGAGTGTTGTGTTTTACAAGGGCGAATCCCTGAAACACCAGGAGGTTACAGAGTATATGCGCCATCTCTCCTATGGTTTTGGAACCCCTAACTACATCTCCGTGGGAAGTATTTGTCATTTCGCTCTGGCCGCAGGTCATGGTTTGACCTGCGGCGGGATTCCCATGCCCGATTTTGAAAGGATCAATATAGCGATTATCTGGGGGGCTAATCCGGCAGTTTCATCAGTCCGTATGTTCAGTTCTTTGAGAAAGGCTGTAAGGAAAGGAATAAAACTTATAGTAATAGATCCTTCCCATACTCAGACTGCAAAATCTGCCAATTATCATCTTCCAATAATACCTGGTTCTGATGGGTTTCTGGCCCTTGCTTTTATTAAATACGCATTTGGAAAAGCGGGCATTATACCTCAATCCTCCACCTCATATGGGTGGAATGAACTGAAAAGCATGATAGATGATTTTTCTTATGAGTATCTTCTTGAAAAAACCGGAATCCGTGAACCTGATTTTTATAAAATATCTTCCATGATTTTCGAAAATCTTCCCGGATGGATATTTGCCGGGGCTGGACTGGAATTTCAACCCAGCGGTGTTCAGGTGATCCGGAGTATCGCTTCTCTTCAGTCGATCCTGGATCCTCTAAACCGTCCTTCACCTTTAGCGGTTAAACTTAAGCCTTTACCAGGAATGGATACCTGCACTGATATGCCAGATCCCATAGGCACAAAAGAGGCTCCTTTTTATACCAGTAAGCGCAAGGAGGGACAGGGGATGTATTTAACCCGTGCCATCCTGGATAATAATCCTTACCCGGTAAAGGCCATGCTCATCGCCGGAGGCAATCCTGCACTTACATTTCCCGCTTCACACCTGCATGCCAAAGCCTTCCGGAAACTGGATTTTCTGGCTGTCTTTGATCTCTTTATGACACCAACTGCTCAGATGGCCGATCTGATATTTCCTGCTGCTGATTTCCTGGAGAATATGGAACTGCACGATTATGGACAAATCGGCAAGCCTTACCTCGGATTGATTCAACCTGTAATATCAGAAGGCAAAGGCTGGCCAGCCTGGAAGTTGATATTTGAACTTGCCCGGAAATTAGAGATTGAACAGCTTTTCCCATGGCAGGATAATAAGGATGCGCTTAGATACAGATTATCGGGAAGCGGTATTGATTTTGATGATTTTAATAACAGTCCTTCATCCGTAATGCCATATCAGCCAAAAAAAGATGACAAAGGTACTTGGAATACGCCTGACGGCAAGGTTCACTATTATTCAAGAGTATTGGAGAAGAAAGGTTACCCGGGTCTGCCTGGTCCAAGTTCTTTTACGCTTCCTTTTGGCATTGATGAAAAGTTTCCTTTTTGGTTGAGTACAGGTGATAGAGTTTCATCCTTCCAGCACAGCCAGTTTCGAAATATTCCGGAATACAGATCTGGCGTACACAGACCTTTATTAGATATACATTCCGATGCCGCTGACCTGCTGGGAATCAAGGATGGAGACCGGGCTGTACTTTCAACCAAATACGGTTCCCTTACGATCCGCATCAAATTAAGCAATGACATCCGAAAGGACTGTCTGCGAATGACCCATGGCTGGGAAGAAGCCAATGCAAATGAATTAACAGGGCTTAAGTATTTTGATCCTGTATCCGGCTTTCCATGGCTCAGAGCACTTCCTGCTGCCATAGAAAAGAAAGGGGGTTGATTATGGTCAACTTTGCACAAAAGGATACCATGAAATCCAAAGAAAGGCTCATGGCATTGCTTTCCGGAGATCCTACAGATAGAGTTCCTTTCAGTCCCTTTTCCAGTGGATTTTCTGCCAGGATATATGGAATTGACAGGGGTGAGTTTTACAGGAATCCTGAAAAGGCCTTTTCTGCCGGAATAAATCTTATGAAGGCCTTTCCCTGGATGAATTCCCGGCCAAGTTATGGATGGGCGGATCGAGGAGCATGGGAGTTTGGCGGAAAGGTGCGCTGGCCGGATAAAAACCGTTATCCTGCTCCAACCTGTCTTGAACCGGTGGTCACAAACCCTGAAGATGTGGACTCTATCCCTGATCCTGATCCCAAAACCGCCGGGATGAACCCATTGGTTGAACGATTCAACACCATCAGCTGTAATCACGGTTTCCCTGCGTCTCTGCCCGGGGGAACTCCCACAACACTGTCTGCCGGAATCGTTGGCAGGACAAATTTTCTTAAGTGGCTGATCCGTTATCCTGGAGCAGTGCATAGACTACAGCAGAAAGTCACCGGTTTTATAATCCAGACTGCCAAGAATACGATGAAAAAATATGGGGCTGCAAATTGCAGTGTTATGTGCGGGGTGCCTATGGAATCCAACCAGTTGATCTCTTCCAGGACATTTGAGATGTTTTCAAAACCATACATCCAGAAAATTTTGGGGTATTACGTATCCGAAGGGGTCAGAAATATCCTGGTTCATCTGTGTGGAGACCATACAGCCAATCTCATTCACTGGAACGATATCCCGCTTCCGCCAAGGGCTGTTTTTTCCATAGGTCATGAAATGGATTTGAAAAAAACAGGACAATTTATAGGAAAAAATCATATCCTTGCAGGGAATATAAATAATGTCATTCTCCAGACGGGTTCTTGCCAGGATGTATTTGAAGAGGTCAAACGCTGTCTGGGCATTGGCATGAAACATCCGGGGGGGTTTATTCTGATGCCTGCCTGTGAACTTCCGCCTGACACTCCTTTGGAAAATATTGAAGCCGTTGCCAAAGCTTTATATGAATATGGTTATTATTAATTATTCCAAATTGTCTTCTGCGGGTTGTTTTTGCTTTTTAAAAGGTGATTTTAATGAAACTGGAAATTAATGGTCTGAAAAAGATTTTTATAAACAGCATAAGGGGCAATCTTTTAGTGCTTGACGGTGTAAATCTAAAAATTGCTTCCGGAGAGTTTGTTTCGATTATAGGGCCAAGCGGGTGTGGCAAGACAACACTTATTGAGATTATTGCCGGACTGCAACAGAAAACAGACGGCGAAATACTGATAGATCAGCTTCCCATTGAGAAAAGCCCGTCAAATTGTGCGATAGTCTTTCAGCAATATGCCCTTTTCCCTTGGTTGACTGTTCAAAAAAATATTGAATACGGCCTTAAAATCCGTAAAATCGATAAAAAGGAAAGAAACAATATCAGTCGAAAATATATTGGCTTGGTAGGACTTAACAGCTATAAAAAATATTATCCACATGAGCTTTCCGGTGGCATGCAGCAACGTGTTGCCCTGGCCCGGGCCCTGGCCAATGCACCGGATATCCTTTTGCTTGACGAACCTTTTGCTGCCCTGGATGCTCAAACAAGAGAAGACTGTCAACGCGAACTCCTGCGTTTGTGGCAACAGATAGGTATCACAATCGTATTTGTAACCCATGATATTGGTGAAGCTATATTGCTCTCAGACAGGGTTTTTGTCATGTCCTCCAATCCCGGCACAATTAAAACAGTAATAGACATAAACTTAAAACGCCCACGGGAAAGTTCTGTCCGGGTTGAAAAAACGTTTCGCGTGAAAGAAATGAATATTCGAAATCTTCTTAATAATGGGCAAGGAGAAGTTGCATAATGCCAAAACAATTAAGCATTGTAAAAAAAATATTCCGATATAGAGAGGTGATTCAGAATATTGGAAGAAAGATTATTCTTCCCGCATTAATATTGGTCCTGTGGTATCTGGTTACAAGATTCGGCAATGTCCATCCATTGATTCTCCCCAGTCTCGAATCCATTGCCAGGGAGTTTATCTCCCTTATTCAGAGCGGTGAATTGCCCATGCATATCTGCATCAGCCTTAAGAGATGCCTTGGCGGCTTTTTGCTGGGATCGTTCCTTGGCATCACTTCCGGCATATTAATGGGATGGTCGCGTATCTGGGCTGATTTTTTTGATTTGTTAATCAATTTTATACGATCTATCCCTAAAACAGCCCTGGCACCTTTATTCATTGTCTGGTTCGGATTAGGGGATATGCCCAAGATATTGCTTATTGGCTTAAGTTCTTATTTTTTCACCGTAATTCCAACGATTGAAGGAGTCAGGAACGTGGATAATATATATATTAAATCAGCACGATCCATGGGTGCCAATGAATGGCAGATCATGAAAAGTGTCATGTTCCCCGCGGCATTGCCATCTATTTTTGCCGGAATCAGGCTGGCTGTGACCACATCTCTTATAGTTCTGGTAATGGTGGAAATCATTGCCGGTAATAATGGCCTGGGGTACCTTCTGCAAGTAGCGCAGGAAAATCTGGACATGGCAACCATGTTTGCAACGCTTTTTACCCTGGGAGTTTTGGGTTACTGCCTGGACGCCGGGATGCAATATCTGGCAAGAGTGGTCATGCCCTGGCGGAAAGGGAAGACACTCTCGATATGATGAGTACACGTTAACCGCTATTATTAAATTAATTATTATATGAGGAGAAGAGGAACATGAAAAATTTAAAAAGGATTAGTGTGTTGTTGATAGCAGGTATGATTTTGGTGGCAGGTCTTGCTCACGCGGCGGCGCGTGAAAAACTGAAGATGGTCTTTTCGCCTGATCATGATTTTGTGATGGACGCCAGTATCGCTATAGAAAAAGGTTTTTTCAACCAGTTGGGACTGGATCTTGACTACGTAACCGTTAAAGGCGGCTCCCCGGTTATTATTGCCACTTTGCCGCAAAAGGACATCAATGGCGTATTCCTTGCCTCTCCAACAGCTTTGACCGCAATTGACAAGGGAATAGATCTCGTTCAGATCAGTGGAATCGGCAATCGCACTTTTGACTATGTTGTTCTGAAGGACTCTCCGGTTAAGAGTCTCAAGGATCTTAACGGTAAAACCATTGCCAACACACCTAAACCGGCCGGCCCATGGCTGGCATTAAAATACGACCTTGACAAATTCAATGTCAAGGCCAAAGTAGTTGAAATGAGGACTGGAGGAGATCGCTTTTCCGCACTTTTGACCGGTCATGTGGACGCATGTTTGAGTTCCCCCCAGGCCCAGGCTCTCTATGGTGACGAGATCCGAATTGTGCATTCCTCCACCATGAGCAAATACATTTGGAATTCCTGCGGCTGGTGGATAAAACGAGAGTTCCTCAAAGCCCATCCAGAGGCAGCAAGGCGTTTTGTGAAAGGACTGGCAATGGCAAGAAAACTCATTAATGAAAATCCGGATGAAGCAGTAAATATTTTTTCCAAGTATGGTAAAATTCGTAACAAAAGGTTCAAAAAACCCTTTGTGCTGGCCCAATTCGACAACCCGCCCGTCATTTATGCATATGGACTTGGAAAGGTAAACGAGATACTTCAACAATATGGGCTTATGAATAAAAAAATAAATGTTTCAGATATAGTTGATAATAGATTCTCCATTGTAATCAACCACAGCTATTAATGCTATTGTTTGGAGGTCAACGGATGGTTCTGAAATAAAAACAGTAAGTTATGCAAGGGCGGTGGATCGGCCACCGTCCATCATTCCCTTTGTAAAAAGAAGATTGATTTCTTTCATTAGTCCAATATTGTTTTTGTAATCAAGTGGAGCATCCTCTACAGCTTTTGCACTGCCTGGTTCTCTTTCAATTTTTTTAATACATGTTATCAAACGGTATCTAAACGCTTGAGCCTTAAAGGATATCGTTTATGGCACGGGCCAGCTTTTCCATGGTATAGGGTTTCTGGATAAATTTTTTCACACCCAGTTTCAATACGTCTTCCACCCGTTCATCCTGCCTGAATCCCGATACCAGGATGGCCTTTACGCCGGGATCAATCTTTGCCATCCCGATAAAGGCCGCCTTGCCGGACATTTTCGGCATGACCATATCCAGCACAACCGCCCGGATCTGCCCGTGATTTTCCCTGAAAAGCCGGACACCTTCTTCACCGTTTTCTGCAGTAATAACATCATATCCACACTTTTTAAGAATTCTGCCGGCTGTCGTTCGTATCGATTCTTCGTCATCCACAACCAGTATTAATCCTGAACCTTTAACAATGTCGGTTTTCCTGCTATCGTCTTCCAGTGGTATTCTTCTGTCAATAACAGGGAAATAGACATTAACGGTCGTTCCGATCTTTTTCTGGGAGAAGATATCTATCAGTCCCTTATGCTGTTTGACAATATTGTAAACCATTGCCATGCCAAGTCCGGTTCCTTCATTTGCCTGTTTGGTAGTGAAAAACGGATTAAATATTTTTTCCACCTCCAAAGGTTCCATGCCGACACCGGTGTCACTTACCGTCAGCATCCAGTATCCTCCTTTTTCCGTTTCCGGATGGGTGGTACAAAAAATATCTCCGGCAACAATTTTTTCCATTGAAACAATAAGCTTGCCACCCCACTTTTCTGTACTGTCTCTCATTATGGTCATGGCATGGCAGGCATTTATACAAAGATTCAATAACACCTGTTCGATCTGAGCCTGATCAGCATACGCAGGTGCGGCCGTTTCTGTCAGAGCCGAATCTAATTCAACACTTTTATCAAAGCTGTTTTTACAGATTTCCATCACATTCTTGGCAGCGGCTTTTAAATCAATGACCTTGAAAAACGGAACCTGTTTCCGAGTAATGGTTAAAAGCTGACGTACCAGGTCAGCGGCCCGCTGCCCTGCTTTTTCCATGGTGGCCAGGTATTTTTCAAGCTCCTTTATTTGAATGTCATGATCAGTTTTAATTTCATATTGAATTAATGATATTGTCCCGATTATTCCGGTCAGAACATTGTTGAAATCATGAGCCAGTCCTCCGGCAAGAGTTCCCACAAGCTCCATTTTCTGGGACTGTCTGAAATGCTGTTCTCTTTTTTCAATTTCCGTGATATCATCCGCCTTTAAAGCGATTCCTTCAATTCCGTTTGATGCCAGTGGGAAAAGGGTCACATTAAAATACTTGTCCTCGCCATTGCTCAGCAACTCCCGGTGAAATGTTTTTGAACGTCGCGTTTTGAAAATTTTGTCAATTTCGTTTTTATATTTTGCAAAATAAGGAGAAATATCCCATAATTTTTGTCCGTGAATATTTTTAACATTTCCTTTGACAGCTTTTGCAGCAGCCTTATTCCACTGTGTTACCCTGCCTTTTATATCAACGGTGATCAGCATTGAGGGCATGGATTCTATTATATTGTTAAGATAGGCTTTAAGATGCAGGATTTCCGTTGCTCTTTCTTTTTCCTTTGTTATATCCCTTACTATTGTTTCAATGCAGTCCCGGCCTTCATACCTGATTATTGTGTGAGAACAGGATGTATAGATTTTGCTGCCTGATGCACCAACTAAGACAAGTTCATAGTTTTTCAGTATTCCGGAGCGTGAAAGCCTGTCAAGAAGCATTGGCCTGTCAATTTCGTGATCCAGGTAAAGATCCTGTATCAACTTGTTTTTTAAATCCGATTTTAAATAGTTGAATGTTTTTTGAAAACTGTCGTTAAAAAAAAGAATTTCACCCTCAAAAGATGTAATGCACATACCGTCAGGGGCAAGGTCAAATAGATCCCGGTATTTTTTTTTACTCTGCCTTAATTCATCAGAATATCTCCTGATCTTTCCTATTGCATTGTTGTATGTTTTTTCAAAGGCAGTCCATTCCTCATAAGCGGAACCAAGTTCTACCTGTGACATTGCATCTTTTTTAATGGATTCCAGGAATCTTGACAACGGCATATAAAATGACTTGTCTGTCCAGACTCCCCTGAAAATATAGAAGACCAGCACTATAACGATAAGAGATACAAGATATTTTTTTATCAGGTCAAAAGATTCCAGATAATATTTTTCCGGTGTCAGCACGACAAGCTGAACATTAATATCTGCCAGAATCCGTTTGGCATAATAATATTTTTCATCACCAATCCGTATCTTCTGGCCTGCAGGTGAGAATTCCCAGTATGGATATTTTTCCCTGGATGACCGGTAAATAATTTCACTGGAATCGGGCCTGAGCAGTAGAATAATGACATCCCTGTACAGGTCAAGCAACCCTGTCCTGTCAATCACATCAAAAATTCCGCTGATATCCAGCTCAGCAATAAAAATATCGGTTCTGTAAGGAAATACAAGACCGATACAATCATTTCCTGTTATCAGCGATGTATGTATAGGTGTGATGATATCGGTTTGTGATTTTTTTGCTTTTGCTATGTATGAAGCTAATTTGCTTGCAGACAGGTCTATCTGTTGCGCAGATATATTATTAGGGAAAAAGATTTTTTTAACCACCATCCGGCTATTCACACTAAAAAAAGACTGCAAAAATTTCATATCATAAAAAACAGTTTTTTTTACATCCAAATCCCCTGAATGATCATCCAGAAAAGGCATGATAAGCTTAACATGCCTGATTCCCCGGGTAATAAAATTATCAATACTTGCAACCATATTCTGCAGCAGTCTTTGATGCTCCTTTTCTTTTTGCAAAAACATGTTTTTACTGAATTCAGTATATATTCCGGTAAAAATAATGGTCAGGCACAGGACAAGGACAACATCCATAACAAATGCAGTGGATTTTAATTTTTTGTGTTTAATAAACAACTTGTTCCTTTCCTTTCAAGTCATAGAAATACAACCGCCCGGCAAGATCTCCATAGGGATCAAATTTTATCCTGCCGGAAACACCGGCATATGTTTTTTTTAAAATTTGTTTTTTTAAAGCATACGCATCATCTGTCCCGCATTCCAGCATTGCTTCAAAGAGAATATACGCCATGTCATAGGCAGGTGCGGCAGGATATGTGGGCTCATGATGAAATTTTTTATTAAATTCTGATGAAAAATCCCGGTATGCCTTGCTGTTTATGGATATGTTTGAACTGACAATAACCTTGTCCGTATATCTGCCCAGGGTTTCCTTTAAAAAAGGCCCGCTGTTCCATGGCGTATTAACTATTACTATCTGCGGGTTGAGTCTTTTCATGTTCTGGATAATTATTCCTGCCTCCCTGACAGTTGCCCCAGACAGGATGTAGGCATATTCAAGCATATTATTCTCCTTGAAATTTCTAAGCGTTTTGGAAAGATCCAGATTTATTGCTGAAAAACAAGACTGAATAATATCACCTTTAAAGTATTTGGAAAAATACTTTAAAGCAGGTTGGGTATATTTAATATTTTTTTCGTTTTCCCGGATTACAAGCAGTTTTTTCACCTTTTTTTTATTAAAAAAATCAGCAATGCTTTTCTGTTCCAGTTCCATGTCAAGGTTGCCCCTTATAACATTATCATCTTTTTTACTGAAAGCAGTTGCAGTGGCTCCGATTAATAAATGGAGCATGCCGGAGTTTTGCACGACCTTGTCATAAATGGCCATAAAAGCTGTTGAATATGTGGCAATCATTATAAAATCACATTTGTCCCTGATCTTTTCATAAGCCAGTTTCGTTTTTTCAGGATCATGGCTGTTGTCAAGTGCAAGAAATTTTAAAGAAAAAGAATCAGGATATTTCTGTGAAAAATTTTTCCAGGCAAGTTTTACAGCCTTGTAGCTGTCAATGGCTGATATCGGGTTTTTACCTTCAAGATTGGTGATGATTCCGAATGTATATTTATTTTTCTTGTGTGTGTTAATAAAAAAAGCTATTCCAATTATAAGTGCAATAATAACACAGCCGATAAGGATCATGGTTTTTGCAACAGGGAATTTCATCAGGGCCTCCCATATTTTTTTTGTTATGGTTTTATATCCAGGTAAAATAAAATACCTGTTTTCTGCCCCGGCATATTTTAACGTTCTAAAGCGGCAGCCGGATAGTGAATTTTGCTCCTTTGCCGGGACTGGATTCCACGTGTATGGTCCCTTTATGGTTTTCTGTAACAATAAAATATGAGACAGACAGGCCAAGGCCTGTACCAAGACCAACCGCCTTGGTTGTGAAAAACGGCTCAAAGGCACGTTTTCGGGTTTTTTCATCCATGCCGGGCCCATTATCCTCAATTTCAATGCAGATCATATTATCATCCGGGTAAATACATAAAATAAATTGCGGGTTTTTAAAACCTTTATTATAATTTTCTGCCCCGGCCATGGCCTGTGCTCCGTTCTGTAAAATATTCAGAAAAACCTGCTGAATCCTGCTCCCGTCACAATTTACCAGGGGAATATTTGCGGAATATTTACGGATAATTTTAATCTGGCGAAAATCAAATTTCTTTTTCAGGTCATAGTCATTTCCTGCCAGCTCAACACTGTCATCCATAAGTTTTGTCAAATCATGAAAGCCAGACTGTGATTGGCTGTTGCGGCTGAAAGACAGCATGTTTTTCACGATTTTAGCTGCCCTTTTTCCAGCTTCCGTAATCCTTGCCATCATTGAATTAATCTCCCGCTTTTCCATATATAAGCAGATGACATCCAGACTTGTCCCGCATTCTTTTGCTACCTCTTTGTTTTTTTGCAGATTTTCTGAAATCCGCTTCTGTATCACCTGAATGCTCTGGAGAATTCCAGCAAGGGGGTTGTTGATCTCATGTGCCATTCCAGCGGCAAGCCCTCCTACAGACATCATTTTTTCTGTCTGAATCATCACCTCTTCCATGCGGACCCGCTCTGTTATATCATCATATGTCATAAACTGTTCACCTGTCTTCATGGTCACAGCCCTGAAATGTATTAGTTTTTCCACCCCGTTCTTACACATGACTTTAAATGTCCTGGGCCTGTCTTCCCCAACTTTTGAGTTTTCCTTATCACTGACCCATGTTAAAAAAGCCTGTTTTCTGTATTCTTCATCAGGATATGCCTTTATAAACCACTCTTTCCGTGTAGGAATATCTGCAATGGTGTATCCGAAAATTTCAATGAACTTTTGATTGATGTATTTGTAGCTGCTGTCTTTACCAATAACCGTTACGCCAAGGGGAGACTTCTCCACGAGAGTCAGATATCTTTCTCTTTCATTGTTCAGTCTCTCCTCTATTTGTTTTTTGTCCGTAATATCGCGGCCTTCCGGAATCAGGAGGGTAACTTTCCCGTTTTTGTCCTTAAGAGGTTTAATGGAAAAATCAATGGTATGAAAAATTCCTTTTAAATCTGGGTGGATAGCCTCAAACCGCACAAGCCTGCCCGAAGCTGATTGACTAATTGCTTTTTTTATCCGATCCTGCATCTTATTTGAATGATTCCACCATGGTGTTTCCCAGAAAGGCAGGCCAATTACCTCTGGTTCTTTTATCCCGGCAAAATCCAGAGCTGTTTTGTTAATATTGACAACAGCACCTGCAGGGGTTAATAAGCCCATAAATTGAAATGTCTGATTAAATGTGGCACGAAATTTCTGCCGGCTTATTTCTGTTTTTTTAAAAAATCTGTTAATCTGGTCTATCAAGGCGACAGACGATATGAAAACCAGCCAGACTATTCCCTTTTGATATAAATTTTCAGAAAAATCGCTGCTTGGAATCAATCCGAAACGGATCATGATATTTATACTGACTCCATATATGGGAAACAGCCAGGCTATTACAAAAAAACGGGCAGGCTTAAATCCCCGGATCCAGGATATCAGCCCCTGCACACATGACATGATAATGCCGAATATCATCAGAATAAGTAATGCTTTGACACATTGATATTGAGTAAACAATATAAAAAATATTAATATGCCGGCAAAAATCTGTGTAATAGTATTTATTTTATACAGTATCGGAATATTTTTTTTTAATAAGAGAAATGAATTGGAAAAATTGAGTAATGTTATGATGATTAAGCAAATAAACAAACGTACTGAAATCCGGTTCCAGAAAATTTGGTCCTGCCAGATGTATTTCGCTCCCAACCCGCTATAGGATATTTCAAAAAGGATTATTGAAAAAAGAAAAAAACAAAAATGCAAATAACTTGCCTTGCGAAGAAAAAGAAACATGAAAATAATATATACAAGCATGATAGAAAAAATTCCATAAAATATTCCCATGGAAAAATATTCTATCATGCATGATTTATTAAATGCCTGTCTTGACAGGATTGCCAATGGCAGGGTAATGGAAGCTTTGCCTGAAAAACGCAGATATATGGTCTGTTCCTTTTCAAAGGCAAGCGGCAGATGAAAAACAAAGCGATGATGATCAATGTCCCGGGTTTCAACCGGCCTTAGAATACCGGTTTTTCTTACTGAAAAACCCTTCCCTCCAGGCACAGGTATGTATAGGTCAATGTAATGCATGCAGGCATACCCCAGTTCAAGAATCCAGTCCCTTATTTTAACTGCCTGGTTTCTGACCTGGAACCGGACCCAATAAGCAGAGTTGGTATAGCCGAAATTCGGCACCTTGAGCTGGCTGGGTATAAATTTATTGTTAAATTCCACCGAAGTGACATCATCAATGGTGAGTTGTCTTCCGGGGTCTTCTAAAATTTCAAGGTGCAGCCCAAGTGGATACTTGCCCTTTTGATCAGTCAGGATAATCCGGTCCCGGGCAGAGCAAAGACCCGGCAGGCTTAAGAGCGTAAGACATATACCTGCAATAACTATATATGCTGGATAATTTAAAAATAATTTTACATTCACTCCATTGTTCATGATTTATTTCCATAAGAGGCTTTTTCCTCTCCACATTCATTTATGAATAAAAAGCCCATGCCTGGGTTTGTTCTCAAGGAATTGTTTCCAGATCACCTGGTACTCCACAATAATCCCGATATCATCTGTGTAAGGTGTATTTGCAACAAGCCGTTTTTTTAATGGACAATAAAAAACCGATCTCCTCCTGAGAGAGGATATTCAGCTCTTTAAAGATATCAATGACAGAATAATCATTTTCAGGGTATTCTTGCAGATGCTTGAACAACCGTGTTGAAATTTCGCCTTCCTATTCAGTATTGATAAGCTTGCATCTGACAGCCAATGTAACCAGATCCCGGTTATTTTTACTGATTTGTCGGCTATTTTTCTTACCCTTCATACTCTCTGGCCGTTGTTAAGTGATAATCACTGAGTTATCACAATTTCCGTAAGGGCAGTGAACATAGGTGTCTGCATCTCGATCATTTTCCCAGTCCACGCCATTGACAAGGTATCTGAATTGATACTCCCTGTTTAAATCAAGATCAATGGTTGCAGAGAATGAACCGTTTTTATAACATTTCATCTGGGTGGCATTCTTGTCCCATTTGTTAAATTCGCCAACCACATGTATTTTTTTTGTCTCATTATTGACCTCTTCTTTCTGAAGCCGGAAGGTTATTTTGCACAAAGGCTTTTTTTTAAGGTACTGTTTTTTAATACTCATGATTTTTTCTCCCTATTTTTTTTCTTGATAGTCATTTTTATTTTTCAGATTGCCATTAGGAATTAATCGCAAGTTGGAGAATTCAATCCATTTATATGACAGTGCTTATCGGCCCTGAGAGCCAAATTTTTTATGCTTGAATGAATATTTTTGCTATGGACAGATTACCGCACTTGATTCTTGTTGTAAATGGGCAGGAGGACTTATTTATGGACGGGCAAATTACCTGCTTAGGCAAATTTCCCTAAGTTACGAAAGGATATTTCCCGAAAGGCTGATGATTGATATCATATTATTTTTTCCAAAGATTCAGGTCAATCAAGCCTATTCCGGCAGCATAGCGAGCAAGGTCAATAACATTATTCAAATCAAGCTTGCGCATTATTCTGGACCGGTGGTTATCAACTGTTTTAGAGCTGATATAGAGTTTATCTGCAATTTTTTGGGATGACATTCCATTGACCACCAAAACCATGATTTCCTGTTCTCTCGGAGTTAGTGCATCATAGCCAACAAGGCCGGCAGACCTCTTATCCGGCAATTCAGCCAGTTTTTTTGCCACCTGCCGGGATACGGAGGTATCCATGAAATAATCACCTTTTAAAATATGGCTGATTCCACGGATCAACATATCTGCGGCAGATTCTTTGGTAAGGAAGCCATTGGCGCCAGCCTGAAACGCTTTTACGATATAGTCTGCTTTGGAATGCATACTTAACACCAGGATTCGTATGTCCGGAAAATTTTTCAGCATATCCCGGATAAGGTCAAAACCGCTTATATCCGGAAGGGAGATATCCACTACAGCAAGATCCGGCCTGAGTTTTCTTGCTAATTTGAGCCCCTGACCCGCAGTCCCCGCTTCACCGATCACCCCATACCTGCTATCGTCCTGTATGATGGCTTTAATCCCCTCCCTGAAAAGGGGGTGATCATCAATAATTAAAATACGCTTTTTCCGATTCATTGTTGTTTATCCTTCAGATACAATGTCATAGAATAATCCAGGTTTCAATTTTTATTTACAAGGTTAGTTTCATACCCACTTTCAGCAGTCTGAACATTCTATCAGAGGCATCCGTTAACAGATCTTTTGAATGTTTTAATGCATATTCTATTGACATGTCCCTGTTTATTGCGGGCACAATACTGTTTATGCCGTAATCATAAACCCTTGCCGCATCTTTTCCTATTTTTCCTACGATTGCAACAACAGGGACACCTTTTTTTTTACATCTTCCGGCTATTCCAACAGGAACCTTTCCAAACACGGACTGCCCATCCAACATTCCTTCACCAGTAATAACCAGATCTACGTCTTTGAGCATTGCATTAAATTGTATCATGTTAAGAACAGTATCAATGCCCGGTCGTAATTCTGCGTTTAAAAAAACCATGGCTGCCCCGCCCAGTCCTCCTGCGGCTCCCGCTCCTGAAACATTTTCCAGATCGATATTCATATCCCTTTTAACAACATCAGCATAGTTTTTCATTCCGGCTTCCAACAGTTCAATCATCGCTGACGTCGCACCCTTTTGAGGACCATACACATATGTTGCACCGTTTTTACCTGTCAAAGGATTATTTACATCACAAATAACTGTAATTCGTGCATCCTGTACTGCTTTATGTAAGTTATCCAAATTGATACGTCTGATTCTGCTTAGATATTGGCCGCCAGCTCCTGCTTCCTGATCATCATGATCCAAAAACTGTACTCCAAGAGCCTGCATTGCTCCAACCCCGCCATCATTTGTAGCGCTTCCTCCGATACCGATAATAATTTTTCTTATTCCTTTATCCAGAACAATTTTTATTATTTCGCCTGTTCCAAAAGAAGTTGTCTTAAGCGGATTCCGGTTTTCAGGAGGAACAAGAGTCAGACCAGATGCCTGTGCCATTTCAATTACAGCAATGTTATTTTTTATTATCCCGTAGGATGCCTTTACTCTATTGCCTTCAGGACCTGTTACTTCAACTGGTATATATTCACCGCCAAAGGCTGCAATAAAAGCATCTATTGTTCCTTCTCCTCCGTCAGCAATAGGAAGTTTGACGATCTCCAAGGGGGAAAAATATTTATGTGCAACAGTTGAAAGAATTTCTATTATTTCAATTGAAGACATGCTACCCTTAAATGAATCAGGAGCAATAAGTATTTTCAACAATTCTCCTCCTGTATTTTCAGCCACATAGCCTGGTAAGATCTCATTGCGATACTGAGTCCAGAATCCTGATTGATTTCAAATTTCTTGCCTGATATCAGATCTGAAATTTGATTTGCCACCTGACAGTTACCTTGATCAATACCCTGATAATTAATCTTAAACAAGCATGATTTTAAATCAATTGTGACATTAATCTGCTGATCGGAAAAATTGGTTAGAGAAATAATACTTTCTTTTTTATCCAAAGATGTACGGGAAAATGAAAAAATTCTTTTATCAAGCGTTAAAACCATTTGTTTCCCATTGGGATGAAAGGCTTTTTCCGAAATACGTTTTTTAATCAATTCTTTAAGTTTGGAATAAATTTTGAATCTGACACTAAGAGGATCTGACAAATCCTTTTTGATAGCTTCCAAGGTGAATTTTTCACGATTTATGCTTCTGAGGTTTTCCTTGTCTTTTATACTTTTATAATAATTTTTTGAACCAACCATGGAATTAATATATATTGCCGGGACACCTGCCATAGAGAGCAGAATTGAATGAGCTGCAATAAACTTCTTTATCTTTATATCTTCTGAATCATTTTGATCAGATAAAGCATCAAAGAATGTAATATTAAGCTCATAGGGAGTCTTTTTCCCGTTTTTATCTGTCTTATATGATATATATCCCCCGTTTTCAACGCTCTTATCCACCAGGGCCTGCAATTCCATATCATTTAAAATACCTCTGGCAGGTATAATCCCGATGCCGTCATGTGATGCCAGAAAATTAAAAAATGTGGTTCTCTTACCGGGTGTTTCCAGGGAATCCGCCCATTTTGAAAGACAAACCGCATTTTCAGTATTGAAACTGTTTAACATCAGAGGAGCAAGCGGGAACTGATATATCATCTGAGCTTCATTATTTCCATTACCAAAATAGGTGATATTCTCTTTATACGGAACATTTGTTTCCGTAATCAGCATCACCTCTGGAAACACGATATTAAAAATATCTCTGAATAATTGGATAATCACATGGGTCTTTTTTAGATGAATGCAGGAAGTTCCAGGTTCTTTCCAAAGATATCCCACGGCATCCAGTCTGATGAGCCTGGCCCCTTTTAAAGCATAGAATAGAAGCGTTTCAATAATTTTCGCAAGAACTTTATAATTTCGGTAATTTAAATCAATTTGATCTTTACTGAAAGTTGTCCACAAATATTTTTTTTCACCATGTTTTTCAAATTTTGTAACAAGAGGCAGGATTCTCGGCCTTACTACCCGGGAAATATCAGTATTTTTATCCACTTCAATAAAAAAATTTTCAAATTCCTTATCTTTATTCAGATACTTTTCAAACCATTCACTTTTTGCAGAGATATGGTTGATAACAGCATCAAACATCAGGTTAAAGTGTGTGCCAATATTTTTTATATCATCCCATTCACCAAGACAGGGATTTACCTTTGTATAATCAATAACGGAAAATCCATCATCAGAAGAAAAAGGATAAAAAGGCAGGATATGTACCCATGATACAGTATTTTCAAGATAGGCTCTTAAAAATTTATAAAGACTTTTAAGAGGGTGTGTATTATCTTCGGTGATCTGGTCTCCATATGTTATCAAAACAACATCTTTTTCATTTATCCATTGTCTTCTTTTTTGTCCGGGTGTTAAATTACGTTTTTTTTTATTATATTTTTTAATAATTTTCAGGATATCCTGAAAACTATTAAATCCATCTGAAATTCCATATAAATATTCCAACTTGTTGTGT
>JAADHV010000087.1 GCA_013151635.1 Deltaproteobacteria bacterium
ACCAGGGCAGACTCATTTCTTTTGGCCAGGTTCTTTTTCTGACTTTGGTTCTTGCAGGCACAATTTTTACTGATACTGCCCTGGGACAGAATACCTTGGTTGTGAAGGTCGGAGCCTATGAAAACTCTCCTAAAATTGGTTTTGAACCAGATGGCAAAGTTTCCGGGTTCTGGCCGGAACTTTTGTCATATATTGCAAAAAAAGAAAATTTTAAAATCAAATATGTTAAAGGAGACTGGGACCAGGGACTTATACGCTTAAAGGCCAAAAAAATTGACATCATGCCTGATGTAGCCTTTACGGAAAAACGGGCCGAATTGTTTGCTTTTTCTAAAGCTCCCATCCTTATGAGCTGGTCACGGGTTTATATCAATAAAAATAATAAGGATATTGTAACAATTCGAGATCTTGACAACAAAAAAATTGCTGCCTTGAAAGGCAGTGTAAACCTTGAAGGCCCGGGTGGATTAAGGGAAATTTGTGATCAATTTAATCTAAACTGTTCCATAATTGAACTTGGGGATTATAAAAAAGTTTTTCGTGCTGTTGAAAAAGGCATTGCTGATGCCGGAATAACAAACAGGAATTTTGGCAATAAATATGCAAAAAATTTTTCAGTTAAAAAAACAGCCATTATTTTCCAGCCTGCTAACATGAAATTTGCCTTTCCCAGGGATTCTGAGCTGACGGTTTCTCTTGCCAAAAAAATAAACAGGCAGATAGAAAGACTCAAAAGTGATGACAATTCAATCTATTATCAGTTGCTTTCAAAATATTTTGAAGGAGCAATAGCCAATAAATTTATTACAATCCTGCCGGAGTGGGCTAAAATTATCTTTCAAATCACGGCGATTTTCCTGGTTATTTTTGCCGTTGTTATTATTTTGTTAAAGACACAGGTAGGTCGCATCACAAAAGAAATAAATTTTAAAAACAAGGCGCTTATCAAAAGTGAAAAAGAGTACACCACATTGTTTGAATCCATTCCGGATGGTGTGATTGCAACAGGTAGTGATGGCAGGGTCATATCTGCCAACCTTGCCTGTGCTGATATTCTGGGCTGCAAAAAGCCTGAAGAATTGGTTGGAGTTAAGGCGGCAATGCTTTATATGAATAAAAAAGACAGGCAAAAGATGCTGCCCGACATAATGAAAGAAGGTTATCTAAAGGACTATGATGTGCGGATCCGACGGCTGGATGGAGAACCAAGGGATCTGTTATGCAGCTTTAAGCTGATTAAAGATCAAAAAGGAGAACTTCTCAGAATTAATTGTATTTTCAGGGATATTACCCAAAAAAAGATACTTGAGAAGCAATTATACCAGGCTCAGAAAATGGAAGCTGTGGGCACCCTGGCAGGTGGAATCGCCCATAATTTTAATAACCTTTTAATGGGTATCCAGGCCAGGACTTCGCTATTGCTGTCTGAGATTGATGCCGGCCATGAATATTTTGAGCACCTTGAGGGTATAGACAAATGTGCAAAAGATGCAGCCGATCTGACAAAACAGCTTCTCGGGTATGCCAGGGGCGGGAAATTTGAAGTCACGCCATCAAACATTAATGAATTAGTCAAAGATCAAAGCCTTATGTTCAGGCGCCTGAAAAAGGAAATTAATATTCAGGGGAAATACGAAAAACATATATGGGCCGTTGAGATAGATAAGGGGCAGATCAAACAGGTTTTAATGAATTTATTTGTGAATGCGTGTCAGGCTATGCCGGACGGGGGGGGTATTTACGTTCAAACCAGAAATTTTGTGGTTGACCGCGGTTATACAAAGGCCTTTAAGATTAAACCGGGTAATTATGTTAAGATTTCCATTACAGATACGGGTATTGGCATGGATAAGGATGTTTGCACGCGTATTTTTGATCCGTTTTTCACCACCAAAAGAAAAAATGGTGGCACAGGCCTCGGGCTTGCATCTGTTTATGGAATTATTAAAAATCATGAGGGAATTATCAATGTGTACAGTGAACCGGGTCAGGGAACCACGTTTAATATTTACCTGCCTGCCTCCGGGAAAAAATTCGTTGATGCGCCTGAAGTTTCAAGGCAGATTCTTAAAGGTAAAGGAACGGTACTTCTGGTTGATGATGAAAAAATGATTGTGGATGTCGGGTCGAAACTGATTGAGAAACTGGGTTACAAGGCGATTGGCGTCAACAGTGGGAAAGAAGCCATAAATATATACCGTGACAATTGGAAGAAAATTGATATCGTTATCATTGACATGATCATGCCTGACATGGGGGGTGGTGAGCTTTACAAACAATTAAAAAGAATAAATCCTGACATATTGGCCATCCTTTCCAGCGGATACAGCATCAACGGACAAGCCTCCATGATATTGGACCAGGGGTGTGACGGCTTTATTCAAAAACCGTTTGGTCTTGCCGAGCTGTCTTCAAAACTAAGTGAGTTTAAATTTTGATTGCATATGCAAATCTGATTTTTTGAGGTAAAAATGAAAAATAAGGAAAATTTCCTTGAAAGCTGCCTTTTTTTTAATACAAATGCTTTGAGCAGGTATTTATTAAAACTTGCTCAAAAGGAGTTTAAGCATTTAAAACTTTCGCCTGCCCATGCGTCTTTGCTGCTATTGTTGTATGACACCCCCGGGATCAGTCCCAAGGAGTTAGGCCGATATCTTCATCTGACACCGTCCACCATAACACGATTTGTTGATGCTCTTGAAAAAAAAGGGATGGTTAAGCGTAAAACCCAGGGAAAATCCACATTTGTTTCACCAAGCAGAAAAGGTCTTGAATTAAAAAAATCTGTTGCAGTGGCATACAAGAAACTATACCTGAAATACACAAAAATCCTTGGATCTGATACTGCGAATCAATTATCTTTTGCTATTTTGAAAGCCAATGGGAAACTATCAGAGTTTTTAAGCAATAATGAATAAAAATTTTAAAATTGTTATTGAATATGACGGAACCGGGTTTTCAGGCTGGCAAAAACAAAAGGACAAGAAAACCGTTCAAGGCGAAATCGAAAAGGCTTTAAGCAAAATTTTGAACCAGGAAATCAGGATTTCAGGATCGGGCAGAACTGATGCAGGTGTTCACGCTTTTGGCCAGGTTGCAAATTTTCATGCTGATACAGGTATCCTGCCCCAGGATCTTAAAAGAGGCGTTAACAGCCTTATAAAACAGCCTGTTGTGATAAAAAAGTGCAGTATTGTTGATGATGATTTCCATGCCCGGTATAATGCAGTGTCTAAAGAATATCATTATTTTATTTTAAACAGAACAGACCCTTGTGCCATTGGAAGACTGTATCAATGGCATATCCGTTATCCTCTTGATATTGAGGCAATGCATCTTTGCTGTAAGGCAGTTACAGGACTTTTTGATTTTAAATCATTTGAAAACACAGGAAGCCCGCAGGCTTCAAGTATTAGAGAAATATTTTTTTTTAATATAACAAACCCGGATAATCACAGGCTTGTATTTAAAATTTGTGCCAGCGGTTTTTTGAGATACATGGTACGGAACCTTGTCGGGACCATTGTCCTTGCCGGATTGAATAAGATTTCACAAGAAGAATTTATAAAAATACTGGAAGCAAAGAACAGGACAAAAGCCGGGGCAACAGCACCTGCCCGCGGATTGTTTTTAAAAAAAGTGAATTATTTGTGATCTTTGATTTTTTTTACATGATCATTGTAAAAAGAAATGATATCACGCCTGTAAATCAAACCGATCAGGCGGCCCGGGTCTTCTTCTTCCACAACAGGGAGTGCATCAATGTTTTTCTGGGTCAGCTTTAAAAGAGTTGTATTAAGGTCCTCGGATGGTGTTGTATAAATAAGATCAGAAACCATGATATCCTTCATGACAACCAATTGTTCTATATGCAGTGTGAAAATAATTCCCCTGATATCATTGGATGAGAAAATGCCTGAAAAATTACCATTGTTGTTTATGACCGGGAAATAGTGCTGCTTGGTACTTGAAAATATTTTTTTAAATTCACTGAACCCCATATCTTCATTAACACACCTGACCTCTTTTATAAGGTGCCGTAAATTGGCTACTTTGATAGTCTGAAGGATATCCATCATAAATTCACCGGCATGGACCGGGGAATCAATCCTGGATTTGACCTGCTGTTCATAAATAGTGAACCGCTGGCATAATAAATAGCAGATCGAGCATACCAGAAGGCTTGGCAAAAGCAGGTGGTAGGAGTTGGTCATTTCACTGATGAAAATAATAGTAGAAATCGGGGTGTTGGAAGCTGCGGCAAAAAAACCGGCCATACCTACGATGACAAATGAACCCGGGGTGGCGACAACAGAAGGTATCAAAAGATTGAATATTTTACCGACAGCTCCTCCCATGGCGCCTCCTATAACGATGGAAGGGCCGAACACACCGCCACTGCCTCCGGATCCAATGGAAAATGATGTAGTAAATATTTTTCCCAGGGCCAGGGCAATCAGGGTGGGAATAGCCACCTGGTTGAAAATTGCCTGCTGGGCTATACCATACCCGAATGCAAGGGTGTAAGGAAGAAAAAAGCCTATAATACCCGTGATCAAACCACCTATGGCAGGTTTAAAGTGGTTGGGGATAGCAAATTTTCTGAAAAGGTCAGTCACCCCGTAAAATACTTTAATATAAAATATGGCAGTCAAGACAAGTATTCCGGCAAGCACGAGGTATGGCCCCAGCTCCCAGGGGTTTTGAAATATAAAATCCGGAGATTCAAATAAAGAGCCCCAACCGAAAACAAGACAAAAAGTACAATAGGCAACAACAGATGAAATCCCCGCAGGAATAATGACTTCTGATTCAAAGTCAGGGTCGCGGTAAAGGACTTCGGCAGAAAAAAGTGCCCCTGCCAGGGGAGCCCTGAAAATACTGCCGACTCCTGCACCGATCCCGGCAGCCATCATAATTCTTCTTTCTCTTACGGAAAGTTTGAATTTAGTGGCCAGAAAAGAACCAAACCCTGCGCCGATTTGTGCAATGGGCCCTTCCCTGCCCCCTGATCCCCCTGTTGTCAATGTGATGGCTGAAGCAATTGTTTTGATAAAAGGAATTCTGCCGCGGATCAGCCCTTCTTTATGATGATAAGCATCAATGGCCGCATCTGTTCCGTGGCCTTCTGCTTCCGGGGCAAATGTGTAAACAATCCAGCCGCTTATAAGGCCGCCTATTGCAGGCAGAATTAAAAGTATCCATTTGTTCAAAGGAGTTTGAGAGTGGGGCAAAAGAATATGTTCACCTGCTGGAGACTCAGGTCTGAACCCGGCCATGAGATCAAGGAAATAATGCATGCCAAGTCCGCATAAATAATGGAAAACAACTGCACCACCACCGGCAATGATACCGATTAAAATAAAGTAAAACAGCCATTTACCCGCAACCGCAATATCATTTGAACCGATCTTTTCTCTAAAGCCCATGGCTGTTAGCCTTTTTTAAGATCAAAAATTCCACTCAATATAATATCAAACAAAGTTTCAACATCGTTCTCTTCAAGGCAGGAGAACGCCACCCGGATATTTTTTTCACCAATGGATATCAGGCCTGTTCCATAATTTTCAAGAAGGTGGAGTCTTAAGTCTTCTGCATTTACATCCTTTAGGCGGATACACATAAAATAACCCGAGTTAAATGGGTAAACATCAAAAGCATCATTAAATTTAGGGTCCTTTAGAACCTCTTTCATTTTTAATGCTCTTTTTTTCAGAAGTTCAAATTTTTCCTTTTTGTAGGTTTCATAATTTTCGTCGGCCATGGATTTTAGAAGAATAGTCTGGCTTAAATGGGATGAGTTGGAAATATTTCCCCTGATACACCCTGCGGTTTTCTTTTCCAGTGCTTCAAGAACCATTTCATTGTCACCATGAATACCGTAGGTAATAAATCCGGTCCTGAAACCCCAGACGTATTCTTCTTTTGTTGCACCGTCAAGTTTAACAGCTACAAGACGTTTATCTGCACCTGCAAGTTTGGTAAATATGGATTCTTTACTGGTTTCTTTTTCAAAGAAAAGTCCAAAGTAGGCATCATCACAGGCTGCGACTACATTAGTGCCCTTTTGTGCAATATCGATGAGGATACTTGCCACTCTCTCAGCCTCGGCCACACTTAAAGAGTAGCCGCTGGGGTTATGGGGAAAATTTAAAACCGTGATAATTTTATCATTTTCCCTGGCCTGGCTGCGGATCACCTTTTCAAAAGAATCAAGGTTAAACCGGGTAAGGTTTTCGTCAAAGGTCTTGTAATGAACAATACGTCCGTGGTTCCTGACGCAAAAAGTCATATTGTAATTGCCCCACATCATGTCTGGCAAAACAATTACATCTCCATGATCTATCCACATATCAGACAGGATGCTGACCCCGTGAGTGATACCGGAAGTTACAACAGGAAGACTGATTGTTTTAGTTCCAAGAGACGGGTTTTTTTTATAAAGGCCTTGTTTCCATTTGTTTCTTAGTTTTGGAATGCCAAATGACGATGCATAGGGCAAATAATTATCCGGTTTAATATCTTTAATGTATTTTGTTATTGATAAAAGGCTTAATACGCTGTCCCCTTCTTTTGCAATACCGATGGTTGCATTAATCTTATCTGCTTTTTCCCTGGCTTGTGCGCTCTGGCTCAGGATGCCTTTTGGAAAAAAGAGTGATTTTCCCATATCGGAAAGCATTTCAAAAACGTGGGGACTGGATCCAATAATAGTTTTGTTGAGTTCTTTTGCAATAGGATTCATAATTCACCATGTAAAAAAAAACTCTGTAGCTTTTATCAAGGCCAAAACCACAGAGTCTGAGTAAAACAGATATATAAAGATTATCTTCTTTTAGAAGCTTTGATCGGGTTAATCTTTTGCTTTTTTGTGGCGGCAATGGTTTTAACATGGGTGGCAATATTACAATTTCCATTTTTCCATTTTAATGACGGATCAGGAGCGGCAGTGCAATATGCACCTGTTTCAAATTCTTTAGCCCTTGCGCATCCCTGGCATTCATCAACGATGGAAAGACAGGCTCCTTCATTGTAGCCACAGCCTTTTGCAGTCATAAATACGCAGTCGTCACCTTCCCTAATAGTTGTACAAATCATAATAAAAATCCTGTATATTATCCTGTTGTTTGAATTTTAAAATAGTCTCTTCACGGACTATAAGCCTAAGTCAAATATCATAACATCCCAAAAGTGTCAATATTTGAGTTTTGTTTGCCTGAATTTTTTTTTTATATGAAAAACCACTTGACTATTGTATATAAAAGCAATAATGCAAACCGGTTAATAAAATAAAAATTAGATAATATTCAAGTCATGATAAAAGATAAAGCAAGAGAAGTATTAAAAATAGAAGCAGACAGTATTTTAAAATTAACTGATAACATAAATGATTCTTTTGAACTGCTTGTTAATACAATATGCAGTTCCACAGGAAGGGTTATAATTTCAGGAATAGGAAAATCAGGCCTTATCGCTAAAAAAATAGTTGCAACTCTTATCAGCACCGGGACGAATTCCATGTTTTTACACCCGGTTGAGGCCCTTCATGGAGATCTTGGAATGGTCAGCAAGGATGATGTTTTCATAGCCATTTCCAACAGCGGTGAGACAAGCGAACTCAATCAGCTGCTGCCCGTGATCAAAAAAATTGGTTGCAGGCTTGCCGGGTTTACTGGCAATCCTTGTTCCACCATGGCAGGGTCATGTGACATGGTAATTGATACAGGGGTTGAAAAAGAAGCATGCCCCTTTAATATGGCGCCGACATCCAGCACAACCGCCCAGCTTGCCATGGGAGACGCCCTGGCAGTGGTATTGATCACCAAGAAAAAATTTAAGAAAAGTGATTTTATGAAATCCCATCCAGGAGGTGTGTTAGGGCAGCGGCTTTTATGCAGGGTTGGTGAAATCATGTTTGAGGCATCAACAATGCCCTGGGTTTTGGCAGGGTCTTCCATGAGCCTTGCCATAGAACAGATGGATAAATTAAGGTTAGGGGCAGTGATTGTCCTTGATAAAGAAGAAAAGCTTAAAGGAATTGTTACAGACGGGGATATAAGGCATTTTGTAGCCAAGGGGAAATATGACTTAAACACCCGGATCGTTGACGCGGTCATGACTCAAAATCCGCACACGTTAACGGCTGAATCTTTTTTATACGACGCGTTAAATCTTATGGAAAAATACCAGATCACGGTGCTTCCCATAGTTGATAAAAATAACAGGCTTGACGGACTTTTACATCTGCATGATATCCTTGGAAAAGGATCTTTTCAATTTAATGGAGGGGCTCAATGAAAACCGCTGATTTCAACACTGATATTCCAACCCTTGGTGAGGCAAAAATAATTTCTCCCCTTAAGCGCCACACAAAACCGGGGGAACCTTTAAAAAGGTTTGTTTCAGATGAAGCAAGAATAATTGTCGATGTTCAAATGGATCGTATTCAAGCAAATAAAAAAAAAATTATCAGCTTTGACCAGGCAGGTCCAAGGGAAAAAATTTATTTTGACCCAAGCAAACTCAAATGTGCCATTGCGACCTGCGGAGGGTTATGCCCGGGGTTGAACGATATTATCCGCTCCATCGTTCTGGAACTTCACCATATATATAATGTTAATGCAATTTATGGGATTAAGCACGGGCTTCAAGGATTCATACCTGAATTTGAACATGATGTAATTGATCTGAATACTGATTCTGTATCAGGAATCCAGAATACAGGGGGATCAATGTTAGGTTCCTCAAGGGGAACCCAGGACATCGGTATGATTATCGATTGTCTTGAAAGGATGAATATTGGAATTTTGTTCCTGGTAGGCGGAGACGGAACCTTAATGGCATCAAAGAAAATTGCAGAGGAAACTGAAAAAAGAAATTTAAAAATATCTGTTATTGCCATTCCTAAGACCATTGACAATGATATCTACCTTGTATCAAGGTCTTTTGGGTTTGATACCGCGGTTGATGTTGCAACACTTGCAATAAAAGGTGCCCACAATGAAGCTGTGGCCTATCCCAACGGGATCGGCCTTATAAAACTTATGGGAAGGCATTCCGGGTTCCTTGCTGCTACTGCTGCACTGGCACAGCAGGATGCAAATTTTGTTCTCATTCCCGAGGTTGATATTTTCCTTTACGGGAAAACAGGTTTTTTACAGGCCCTTGAAAACAGGATCATCCACCGGAAGCATGCTGTTATTATTGTGGCCGAGGGTGCGGGTCAAAATCTTTTTGATGACCATGAAAAGCAGTATGACCCTTCAGGGAATGTAATACTCCAGGACATTGGTGTTTTCCTCAAAGATAAGATTTCACAATGGTTTAAGGCAAAGGATCTTCCTGTTTCATTAAAGTATATTGATCCAAGTTATATTATCAGAAGTCTTCCGGCCAATGCCAATGACAGTGTTTTCTGCGGTTTTCTCGGCCGGGAGGCCGTACATGCCGGAATGGCGGGAAAAACAAAACTTCTCATTAGTTTTTGGAATAATCATTACGTCCATGTACCCATGGATGCTTCAGCCGGAAAACGGAAAAACTTAGATCCCCAGGGAAGGCTCTGGCAATCAGTATTGGAAGCTACAGGTCAGGACACTTTTTTCAACGACTGATTTCAATAAATTTCCCTTTCCTGATAGTCATAAGGAAAAGCTGTCTTAAGGAAGTACCGTCCTTATTAAAAACCGTATTCCCGGTAGCGCCTTTAAAAACACGGCCATCCCGGAGGGCATCCTTCAGGCTTGCCCTGGAATCAACGGTTTCATCCATGGCAGTTAAAAAAAGAATGGAAGCCGTATCATAAGCAACAGCCTCTAAAAATTGGGGTTTTAGATTATAGATGGCTTCAAATTCCTGTGTAAACCCGGCTGTTGCAGGGTTCCTGCTTCCGTCAAAAAATCCGTCAGTAATGATAGCATGTTTATTGTATCTTCTTGCATCTTTTAAAAGGCTTTTATGATGCCATAAATTTGTTCCGATAAGATATATGTCTCTTACATCGTTAAATGCAAGCTGGGGAAGGATCAGGTTAACTTTTGAAGGGGAATCGGGAATAAACAATGCCTGAAAGTCAATTTGGATTTTTTCATCCTTTTTTTCTTCTACAGGTTCTTCTTTTATCCCGGTTTGTACAAAACCCATGTTTTGGTCATTATAAACACCGGTATTTTTTTCAGGGCTAATGGGTTTAACAGCAAGGGCATCCGGAACAGGATAAAATTGTCCTGTAAGCTTTTGTATGGGCTCTGTGAAATCTGTTTTTCTGCCGTCATAAGACTCGACCCCGACAACTTTTGCCCCGTATTCGTCCACGATATCCCAGAAAAGTTTCATATACTTTTTACCGTATTTTTCATCAGGATAAAGAATCGCCACCTTTTTTACATCAAGATCTGAAAACAAATAGTCTCCAAGCGTCCTGACCTGCATTTCAGGCGTTATGAAATTTGCAAAAAGATAATCACCCAGCAAAGGGAAGTCACTTTTTTGTGTTAAAGCAATTATTGGCATTTTTAGCTTCTGGGCTTCCCGGCCGGCCTGGTTGACATTTAATAACGGCCCTATTATCCCTGCAACGTTTTTTTTATTTAACTCTTTGATTTTTTTAATGGTTATATCCGGGTCTGCCTTAGTATCTTTTATGATAAGCTTGAATTGCCTGGAATATTTTTTGGATAACTCCTGTATTGCCAGCTGGATGCCGGACAATGCCCGTTGGCCAAAAATGGCATATTTCCCGGTCAAAGGCAGGAGACATCCTATTGTATCCCTTTTGAAAAGCGATTCTTTGATGACCCTTACAAGGTCGGCTGCGTCTGAATAATATGGATGGTCAGGGTATTGGGCCAGGAATGCTTCAAGTGTCTCTTTGGATTTAACAACATTGTTTTCCAACGCGTAATTCAAACCAAGCCAATACAGCAATAATGGCCTTGGAATCCGGATATTTTTTATATTGATAAAGGATTGTATGTCTTTTGCCGGTGTTTTTGCAAGGACCTGCTCAATGGCTGAAATAATCTGCGATTTTTCTATATCGCTTGCCTGGGAAAGTGCCTGGTTATAGGCAAACAAGGCATCCTGGTAATTTCCCTGCAAAGAAAATTTTTTTGCCTGGGCTGATAAGATTTCCACAATTGAAATCTTTGGCCGCTCTTCTTTGATTTTTCCTTTTACGATTCCCGGTGCTTTCTGCTGTTTCCCGGGTTTTTCAAGGGATGGTTTTAAAGGCAGCTTTGTACATGCTGACAAACTAAAAACAAGGACATAAACCAATATTAATTTATGTTTTAAAAAATTTCTATGTATAGGCATCATCTGTTTTTACTGTTTTTTTATAAAATTTTAATCCATAATATTTTGAAAGGGACTATATGTAAAATCAATGGCTATGTCAAAAATTCTTTTATAAGCTTTTGGGCCGCTTCAAAGTTTGAAGGCGTAATCCAGTTAATCTTTTTATCCTTGTTAAACCAGGTAAACTGCCTTTTTGCATATCTTCTGGTATCTCTTTTTAACAGCCTGACTGCTTCTTCCCAGGTGGCTTCCTGTCTGATAAACATGGCCATATGCTTATAGCCAATGGACTGCATTGGTTTCAAGTCAAAGGAATACCCGTTTTCAACAAGGGATTTGACTTCTTCTAACAGCCCTTGTTGAAGCATTATATCAACCCGTTTATTGATACGCTCATATAGTTTTTCCCTGTCCATGCAAAGTCCGATTTTAATGCAGTTATACCGCAGGTCATTAAAATTATGGTTTTTTTGCCGGTCTGAAATTTTTTTTCCTGTGGTCTGGTAAACTTCCAGAGCCCTGATTACCCTGAAAGAATCATTCCGGTGTATTCTCCTTGCAGCTCCGGGGTCACAATCTTTAAGTTTTTGGTAAAGGCTTTGGCCCCCTTTTTCTTCAAGTTCTTTTGTTAATCTTGACAATGTTTTCCGGCATATTGACTCAGACCGGAACAACCCGTTTAACAACGCCCTTATATAAAGGCCTGTGCCACCGGTTATAATGGGAATCTTTGAGCGGCCTGCTATATCCAGGATGGCCCTGTCCGCAGCTTTTACATATAAACCTGCATCAAAATCATCTTTCGGGTCAAGGAAATCAACAAGATGGTGGCGGGCAAGCTTTAATTCTTCAATGCCTGGTTTGGCAGTACCGATATTCATATGTTTATATATCTGCATTGAATCAGCACCGATAATTTCTCCATTAAACCTTTTTGCAACTTTAATGGCAAATGAGGTTTTACCGATTCCAGTAGGGCCGCAAATGATAATAATTTTCTTCATAAACAATGTTTACTTTGGTCCGATAGTTGTTGACAACATTTGTAGGAAAGCTTTATAACATAATATTTTGATTAAGAAAATATAAGCTTTTAAGATCATAAACAATTTATTATGATCAATTCGTTATGATGTTATATATAGAAACAGGAGATAGTTAATATGAGTAATAAACTAACCGGATCTGTAGTTGTGATCGGTGGCGGTATTTCCGGCATGCTTTCAGCTCTTGATCTTGCGAATTCCGGGTATTACGTTTATTTGGTGGAGAAAGGTCCGTCCATAGGCGGTGTGATGGCACAGTTGGATAAGACCTTCCCGACAAATGACTGTGCAATGTGAATTATTTCACCTACACTGGTCGAGGTCGGCCGGCATTTAAATATTGAGCTTTTAACCCTTTCTGAAGTAAAAGATGTAAAAGGTGAAAAAGGTGATTTTCAGGTAGAAATTTTTAAAAAACCAAGATTCGTGAATGTTGATCTGTGTGTTGGCTGCGGTGCCTGTGCTGAAAAATGCCCGGGTAAATTTGATGACACCTATAATGCAGGTCTGATCAAACGGACAGCCATTTATGTGGAATATCCCCAGGCGGTCCCACTTAAATACGGTATTAATCCCGATGTCTGTTTAAAGCTGACAAAAGACAAATGCGGAAATTGCCAGGATGTCTGCCCTGCCAATGCAATTGATTATACACAGACCGAAGAAACAATAACTATTAACGCGGGATCAATAATTTTTTCCCCGGGATTTACTGCGTTTAATCCTTCAAAGTTTGATAACTACAATTATGCTGGTTTCCCAAATGTTGTGACTTCCATGGAATTTGAAAGAATTCTTTCGGCAACCGGCCCTACCATGGGACATGTCACAACTTTTCCAGGACTGCCGCTCAAACCAAAAAAGAAAAAAGATAAGCTTCTTGCCGAAAAGAGAAAAGACCCGAAGAAAATCGCATGGTTCCAATGCGTGGGATCAAGGGATATCAATAAGTGTGATAACCCTTATTGCTCTTCTGTCTGTTGCATGTACGCAGTGAAAGAGGCAATTATTGCCAAAGAACATGCCGGGGGCGATCTTGACTGCTCTATTTTTTACATGGATATGCGGACACCAGGAAAGGATTTTGAAAAATACTATCAAAATGCTAAAGAAAAGCATGGCATTAATTTTATCAGGTCAAAGGTGCATTCTGTAACCCAGAACCCGGACACCAATGATCTTGATATACGGTATGTTGATGAAATGGGCCAGATCATTGATGACACCTATGATATGATTGTCCTTTCCGTGGGGCTTGAAATTTCAGAAGAGACCAAAGACCTGGCCCAGAAATTAGGCATTGATTTAACACCCGGCGGATTTTGCAAGACCGGATCATTTGAGCCTGTTACAAGTTCCAGGGACGGAATTTTTGTATCCGGTGTATTTAACAATCCCAAGGATATCCCGGAATCTGTTCTGGATGCAAGTGCAGCTGCATCCGCGGCAGGAGATGCTTTAAGCCGGGCAAGGGATACGCTTACCCTGGAACTTGAAAAGGCAAAGGAAATAAATGTGGCAGGCGAGCGGCCCAGGATCGGGGCTTTTATCTGCGATTGCGGTTCCAATATAAAGGGTGTCGTAGATTGTGAGGCTGTCACCCAATACGCAAGAACTTTGCCTTATGTTGAATTTGCCGATGAAGCCATGTATGCCTGCAGCCAGGATGCCCAGAATAAGATGGTTGAATATATCAAAGAAAAAAAATTAAACCGGATTGTGGTTGCGGCTTGTACTCCAAAAACCCACGAGCCTTTGTTTCAGGAGACATTGTCCAATGCAGGATTAAATAAGTATCTTTTTGAAATGACCAATATTCGAAACCATAATTCATGGGTTCATAAAAACAACCCTGATATTGCCACCCAAAAAGCCAAGGACCTGGTCAGGATGGCTGTGGCAAAGGCAGCCCTTGCAGAACCTTTAAAAGAAGAAAAAATTGATGTTAATGACTCTGTTGTTGTGATTGGCGGAGGACTCGCCGGGATGGCCTCTGCAAAGAGCCTTGCAACTCAAGGTTATAAGACCCATATCATTGAGAAAAAAGAAAAACTGGGCGGCGAGGCCCATAAGCTCTACAAGACAGCCCAGGGGGAAGATGTTCAGACCCATCTTGATGAATTGATAAAAGAAATTGAACAAAATGAAAACATAACGGTCCATTGCAACACAAGTCTTGAGAGTGTTGACGGATTTGTCGGTAACTTTAAGTCAACCCTGAAAACCAATGGTAAAGAACTTGATCTTGAGTATGGGGTTGCCGTTCTTGCTACCGGTGCCAAGGCATTTGTTCCTGATGAGTATGAGTATGGAAAAGATGACAGGATTATCACTTCTCTTGATCTGGATAAAATGTTCAAAGAAAATGATGCCGGGCTTGATGCTATAAATTCAGCGGTTTTTATCCAGTGTGTCGGATCAAGACAGCCTGACCGTCCATATTGCTCCAGGGTCTGCTGTACACATTCTATTGATAACGCGATTGAGCTGAAAGAGCGAAAACCTGATATGGATGTTTTCATCATTTACCGGGACATTAGAACTTATGGTGAAAAGGAACTCTTATATAAAAAGGCAAGAGAACTCGGGGTTATTTTCTTTCGGTACGATGTGGATCAAAAACCAGAAGTCAGCATTAAAAATGACAAATTATTGATCGAACTTATTGATCATGTATTAAATCAACCCATTCAAATAGAAGCAGATCTTTTAACACTTGCAACGGCGATTGTTCCAAGAAAAGATGAAAAACTTGCCAATTTTTTTAAAGTACCGTTAAATGACGAAGGGTTCTTTGTGGAAAAACATGCAAAACTGGGTCCTGCCGAGTTTGCTACGGATGGAGTCTTTCTGGCCGGTTCCGGACATTACCCGAAACCTGTCAATGAGGCCATTACCCAGGGCCGGGCATCCGCATCCAGGGCACTTACCCTTCTTGCCAAAAAAGACAATCTTTTCACAAGCGGTGTTGTTGCGAGTGCAGACCCGTTAAAATGCAGTGAATGTGGTGTTTGTGTGTCCATTTGTCCATATTCCGCACCCGGATTTATGACGGACGGCCGTTTTGAAGGAAAAGCCCGGGTCAATGCAGTACTCTGCAAAGGCTGCGGGCTGTGCGTGGCATCATGCAGATCAGGAGCGCTGCATCTTAGAGGGTTTGATACGAGTCAGATTTTTTCACAAATATTTGCATTGGGTGAAGTGGTATAAAGGAGATAATGAATAATGGCTGATAATGATATTAAAATTGTAAGCTTTCTATGCAATTGGTGCAGTTATGGTGCAGCAGATCTTGCAGGGGTCAGCAGGCTTGAATACCCGGCTGACATCCGGGTTATAAGGATTCCCTGCTCTGGCAGGATGAGTCCTAAATTCATACTTTCTGCGTTGAGGGAAGGTGCTGATGCAGTCTGGGTGTCAGGCTGACATCCGGGTGAATGCCATTACCTGGAAGGTAATTATTATGCACGAAGAAAATTTGCACTCATGGGAAATCTTTTGGAACATATGGGAATTGAGAAAGACAGAGTTCATTTCTCCTGGATCTCATCTGCAGAAGCTACCAAATTTGTGGATGTGGTAAAAGAGATTTCAAAAAAAGTCAGGGCACTTGGGCCAAATAAAAAACTTGTAAAGGACTATAATTAATAAAGGTAAGTTTATGGATACCTGTATAAATAAAATCAGGGAGCTTTCTTTAAAACTTCTGGAAGAAAATGAAGTCAAAAAAGTTATTGGTTTTGCTGAAGGAACCATTCCCATGGCAACAAGTCCTGTTACCATTACGAGAAAACAAGATGTTGAAAAACTTGTTTTCAATTCCACATGCGGACTTAACCTTGCCAATTATATAAGAAATCAAAAAGATAAAATAGCAGTAATCGCCAAGGGATGTGACACAAGAAACATTGTCACCCATATTGTAGAAAACCAGGTTCAAAGAGAAAAACTTTATATCATTGGTGTACCCTGCAATGGAATGATCGATAAATCAAAAATTGAATCATTATTCGAAGATGAGATAATAGAGTTTTCAGAAGATGGCGGCAAACTTAATGTTAAATCTTCCTTAAAAGAAGAAAAACTCAATAAAAGTGATTATTTGAGAAAAAACTGCCGATTGTGCATGCATAAAAACCCTGTAATCTACGATGTGCTGGCAGGTGATCTTGTCGAGGAACAAAATTTTGATAACCCGTATCCTGATGTCGATGAAATTGAGGCCATGAATTCGGAAACCAAATGGCAGCATTTTGAAGATTTAACAAAGAATTGTATCCGCTGCTATGCCTGTAGAAACGCCTGCCCGATATGTTATTGCCCCACCTGCTTTGTTGATGAATCAGGCCCGCAGTGGGTAGGCAAAGGCCAGGATAAAACCGATGTAAATACCTTTCATTTTTTAAGGGCATTCCATTGTGCCGGCCGCTGCACTGACTGTGGTGCATGTGTCGAAGCCTGCCCCATGGATATTAATGTCAGGGACTTTACAAGAAAGTTGAATAAAGATTCTTTTGAAATGTTTGGCTGGGAAGCAGGGCTGGATATTGCCAGACGTCCACCCCTGGACGTATACAGTCCGAATGATCCCGACGATTTTATCAAGTAAATAAAAAGGGCATAAAATGAAATTTATAACTATTGATAAAAAAGACTGGGCCAGGGGCATTGAAAAATCCAGGGAAACCTATAAGCTTTTTGGTCCTGTTAAAGATAAAAGCGGCTTTCTTATCAAAAGCCTTGAAAATGATACCCTGCCGGATATGGAATATCATGATACCATTATGTCGGCAAAATCAGTGCTGTTTCCACAGACTGAAAAAATACTGGAGACAACTCTTGATGAGTCTAAAGAAGACCACCACATAATGAAAAGAGCGGATACCGATTACTCTCCGAGAGCGGTTGTGGGCATCAGGCCCTATGATGCAAAAGCAATAGAGCTGGTCAAGCTTAACTTTGATACGGATGATTACCGGGACCCCTACTTTTGTGATGCTTATGAGGCAACAACTTTTGTTGGTTTGGCTGTCAACAAACCAGGGCCTTTTGATTTTTCAACTTCTGCCGGGTCAGGGCCGTTTTGTGAAGACGGTCTTGATATTCTCCTGGCTGATCTTGATGATAAGTTCCTGGCAAAAGTTTTAACCGGCAAGGGAGATGCCTATATTTCAGCCTGCGGATTTGAAACTTCAGCAGATGAAAAAGAAAGCCTTGCTCTTTTTGATATTTTAAAAAAAGAGGCCCAAAACAATATTGTTTCGCATATTGATACAGATAAACTAAAGGAGAAAACCATTCTTGAGCTTCATGAAGCTCCTTTCTGGGAGGATGTGGCTTTTTCCTGTATTAATTGCGGTACATGCACCTATGTCTGTCCGACTTGCTGGTGCTTTGATATCCAGGATGAAACCAAGCGTAAATCCTCTACCAGGATTCGAAACTGGGACACCTGTATGTCGCCATTATTTACAAGGCATGCCACAGGACATAACCCCAGGGCTGCAAAGACCCAGAGAGTCAGGCAGAGATTCATGCATAAACTGAAATATTTTTATGATAAATATGATCAGGGGATCATGTGTGTCGGATGTGGCAGGTGCGTTAAAAACTGCCCTGTCAACATAGATATACGTGAAGTGTGCAATATTTTGAACTCATACGAAAAACAAGAATAGCGAACAAAGGAGGAAACACATGGAAAACCCCTATATGCCGTATCCGGTTCGCATTGATGATATTGAAATTGCAACTGAAGATAAGTCTTTAAAAACATTTAAATTTGTTTTTTTAAACAAGGAAGATGAAGAAAAATTTTCATATCATGCCGGGCAGTTTGCGGAATTGTCTATCCCCGGTGTGGGGGAAATTCCCATTGGAATAGCTTCATCACCTGTTGAAAAAGGATTTGTCAAGTTTACAGTATTCAGGACAGGAGTAGTTACCTCTCATCTTCATAATATGAAGGTTGGAGATATCATGGGAATAAGGGGGCCTCTTGGCAACTGGTATCCCTGGGATAAGCTTGAAAATAAAAATGTTGTTATCATTGGTGGCGGATTTGCATTTACAACTTTAAGGTCATCCATTATTTATATGCTTGATCCCGCCAACAGGAGCAGATTTAAAAATATTGATGTTGTCTACGGTGCAAGATCCCCTGGCATGCTCCTTTACAGGGAAGAGTTGTTTGTTGTTTGAATGGGAAAAACGGGATGATATCAACATGCATATTACTGTTGATGGAACTAATGATCCGAGTTGGAAATACCATACAGGATTTGTTCCCCAGATTGTTGAACAAAATGCGCCAAAGGCAGATGAGGACACCTATGCCATTATCTGCGGACCTCCGATAATGATAAAATTTACCCAGCCGTCCCTGACTACTCTCGGGTATAAGGAACACCAGATTATCATGTCTCTTGAAAACAGGATGAAATGCGGAATCGGTATGTGCGGCAGATGCAATATAGGAAAGGAACTGGTTTGTAAAGACGGCCCAGTCTTTACTCTTGAAGAAATCAACCAGACTCCTAAAGAATATTAAATCAGGTTTATTTTATATTGACAAGTAACCATTGCTTAAGATATGTTTAGTCTTCAATTATTGAAGCTGAGACAGTATGTCTTAAAACAATAGTAAAAAAAACACTTTATTGGAGGAAATTTTAAATGGCAACAATCGAGTTTAACGGGAAATCTTTCGAAATAGATGAAGATGGATTCCTTCTTGATTACAATACTTATTGTGACGAGTGGGTAGCTTATGTCAAGACTCAGGAAGGAATTGAAGAGCTTACTGACGAACATTGGACACTTATTAAAGTTCTTCAGGATTACTACGAAAAAAATGGTATTGCTCCAATGGTTCGTGTTCTCTCTAAATTGACCAAGTTTAAACTTAAACATATTTATGAACTTTTTCCCTCAGGACCTGGAAAAGGTGCATGTAAAATGGCCGGCCTTCCAAAACCAACCGGATGTGTATAGTAATACCAGCATTTGATACTTTTTAGTTAGATTTTAAGGGCCCTGCATTATAAGTGCAGGGCCTTTTTAGCTTCAAGGAGTTATAAGGTATGCCGGCAATTGATAATACAAATAAAGATATTCTAAATAATATCCAAATTGATTTTCCTATTCATCCAAGGCCCTATAAAATTATTGCTGACAAACTCGGCCTGTCTGAAGATG
>JAADHV010000080.1 GCA_013151635.1 Deltaproteobacteria bacterium
AAAACTCACACTATCGCTAATATAATTTGTCATTATTTGGCTACAGGAAGGAGTGTTCTTGTTACATCTAAAGGCGAACCTGCATTATCAGTGTTGATTGCCGCATTATCCTGAGTAAAGTTTTCTGATTATTTTGAACAAGGTGATAATTTTTCAATTTATTTTAAACAAATGTGGAAGTCGCTTCGCTCAACTGATTTATATGGGTTTTTTAAGGCATGGGCAGGAAAGCTTGAATAATCTTTGCAGGATAAAAAGAGGGGAAGCAGAGTTGACCTACTTCCCCCTGGTGCATTATTCAATGTCACCTGCTTTCGGCTATCCCTTGTCAGGTTTCCTCCCCAGGATATCCCGACTCCGTTTTACCGAAACTTTTAAAATCTTCTTCTTGGTGGGCCTGCGATCTTGCTTCCCAAAATTCTTTAAGGAGCTGATTCTCCGTATTGATTTTTTTGAAGCTCATAAGGATGATATCCATCAGCAGATATCCCATTTGTTCAACTATTTGTGCCATTATTTTTTCAGATTCTTCTTCATCGATATTCATGGTCACCTCGTATGTTAAAAAATTTCAGTTGCTGCAATCCGAACGTGTTCGGCAGTAACCATTGCTGATTTTTTCCTGGCTGCAACAATTATTGAACCCCGGGCAAGATGGTTGGCTTTTCTGAACAACCCTCCAGATCCTTGATGGATGGCTGTAATTGCCGCATTTTCAAAAATATTACGATTAACGCCTGCTATGGCCAGGTGATGTGTTATATATTCCTCCATACCTTTTTTATCTGCGCCCTGGAGATGGCATTTGCCCACGACCCGCGATGCTAACGGCATTGAGTTCCTATACGTAAGATTATCAATAAGGTTGGTCTGCCCTGCAAGGACTAAAGGCAAAAAGGGTTTAGAGTCACTTTCAAACTGGATCAAAGTATGCAGTTCAGCAAACACACCCAGCTGGAACAATGAGGCTTCATCGATTATCAGCACGACTTTCATTTTTTTACCATGAACATACTCCAGTACCTCATGCTTGATTTTTCGGATCATAACGGCTCTTGATGTGCTGCCCACATCTATTCCCAATTCACTGAGTATCTGGCGGTACAGTTCCAGTATAGAACCTGCAGAAGCCGTCACAAAAATAATTTTGTACTCTGAAGGATGAAAATTCCCTGTTACATATCTCAAAGCGGTTGACTTGCCTGAACCGATTTCTCCTGTAATCAGGGCAACAGCTCCCAGGCGGACTGCATAGTGGATACGTTCTTCAACACCGGTTAAAGATGGAGTAACAAGTATCTGTTTATGGGATATATCTGAACTGAATGGTTCCTGCATAAATTCAAAAAAGGCACGGTAACTCATGATACCTCCCATATTTGGCCGCTTTGAGGTGTTAATTCTTTTGAAGATATGGCGATATTATTGTTTTTGTCCCGTTTTACCCGGCAGTTGACATGGATATCTATCTGAATCAGCATGCCATAGGACTTTTGTTTATATCTGATCTCAACCGATTCTCGCTGATCCTCATGATAAAGCAACTCCACCTGTTTGCCGATCAGCCTGACCGGGGCTTCGTACATGATTCTGTCAAGTACAACCGACCTGTCTTTGTTTACCCTTCGTCTGGCAACTTTTCTAAAGTGATCCTTTAAATTTTGTGGTGCTGACCTTATACATTCAATATTATCAACAAACCGGCTGATCGGGGATTGTCTCGTGGATGAATGCTTCCGGCAGTGGTATTCATCGGTCAGCCATCTTTCAAAGGATTGGTTTATATCCTCCAGTGTTTTACCGGTAAAACCCGGTAAAAATTGAGACCGAATGGTTTTAAAAACTCTCTCAATTTTGCCTTTCGATTCTGGTTTAAAGGGCTTGGCGTGGACCAGGGCAATGCCTAAAGATGCGGTTGTATGCATTAGCTGCCTGGATCTAAAAGCGCTTCCATTATCGACGTATATTTTACGTGGCAAACCCCGTTTTAACAGAGCCTGTTCCAATGCAATCATAAATACTTTTGTTGTTTCTGAAGTATAAAAACAGCCATGCACGATCAATCTGGAATGATCATCTATGAACGCTATCAAATATGTTTTCTTAGTTTTACCGCCAATAAAAAGTCTGGGGCCGTGCATTACATCACTTTGCCATATGTCATTTGGCATCTGGGCTTCAAATTTACGTCTGTCTTCAATCATAGGGCGTTTCCTCATAAGGTTGTTTTGATGAAAAAAACGATAAATTGTCGAAAAGGGCAGGTAAGTATTTTGCGGAACAATATCTCGTTTTTTAATCGTTTTGATAATAAAGGGGACAGTCTCGTCTGGAAATTCTTGTCTCATTCGTATAAGTACAAGGCACATTTCTTGTGTTAGTGTGCGCAGTTTACCCCGATCATTGCGATCCTTGGGATAAAGAGATTCAAGTCTTTGACCACTATCTTTATAGAGTTGTATCCAGCGTAACACTGTACTCGGACTGATACTTGTTTTTTCAGAAAAAGGAATGGACCATTTTCTGGCGCACTTTTCCTGCAACAGTCTTTGTTTTTCGCCAAATTCCAGTGCTATACCACCTACAAAATCGTGAATGACACTGTATCGGAACACTGCTGTATCAATTTTTTGCTTTTCTTCCACTTTTCACCTCCTTTAATGATTTTCTCTGGCATACACCAGATCAAAAACCATTTCGCGGGCAAGCTTCGGTAGGGTGTGTATATAACTGATTTTAAAGCAAATTAAATTGAACTGCTGACCGGGATTCTACCTTGATTCATTAAAAGATCAAAGGCCTCTGTCACCTGGGTTTGCCAACTCAGGTAAGCTTTCATTTGACGTTTTAAATTGTGCAGCCAATGTCGCTGCCGGGACTTACAGGAATCCAGTGGCCATTTGCCGGTATTGATTCGGAGTATAAGAGCTGATCGAATGGTATGCTTTGATGATTGAAAACGGCTAAAATGAGATGCAGGACGCAATCTTAATACACACCCACAGGCAGGACACCGGTAACGTTTTAACCATATGATTGAATTGAAACCATTAAAAATTGCGCCGACAAATCCATGGCCCCAAACCTTCCAATTGTTACAGCGTGGGCATCGATCAGGTCGTTTCCATGGAAAATCACGGCCCTTCTCAAAAATATCCTTGAGTAAAACATCAACAAAACGTATCATTAATTCACCGTTTGGTGGGTATATGCCCCCCATAAGTTTCTGGCGGATGAGGGCTACAACTCTCTCCGCCATTTTTTTGCATAAAAAAAGGCTTCTTACCAAAGCCCAAATAATCTGACAAATTTTCGAATTAAGTCAATCTATTTTGAAAATAATATGCTTTAGATATTTTGAATTATGTTGGAATTAACAATGGATTACTTCTTTGTGTTTGTGTTGGGTTGAAACGCTCTTTCATCAAGTACAGTGAAATGTTTGAAAAAGGTTCAATACCACTTTTTTTCTGATTTAAAAATCCGG
>JAADHV010000112.1 GCA_013151635.1 Deltaproteobacteria bacterium
CCAGCTTTTAACCGCCACCATTGAAGCCGATGCAGATACAGAGGCGGCAACCACCACATTTACCTATGATGTCACGGCCGGTCTGAAAATGCATCAGAATTCCCGGTATAAAACTACAATATATTTTCTTTGTATTTTCTTCAAAACCAATTAATATTTAATCTATCTTCTTCAATTTTCTTCTCTTAAGCAAAATATTTTCTTCCCATAATTGACAAATTTATCAATAGTTGCCTCTATTTGGAGGTATTTGTGAATGGGAATAATAAAAAAGATAAGATGCCGTAATTGCAACAGGTTATTTGTGCCGGATTCTCGAAATAAGGGTAGACAAAAATATTGCGACAAAACCGAATGCCGTAAAGCAAGCAAAACTGTTAGTCAGAAAAAGTGGTTGAGCAAACCAGAAAACAAGGATTATTTTCGGGGGCCTGAAAATGTTGAGAGAGTCCGGGAATGGAGAAAGAAAAATCCAGGCTATTGGAAGCAGTCAAAAAAGCCAATTGCGTTACAAGATCCCTTAATGGCACAACACACTGAAAAGATTAAAGATAACAGTCAAGTTGCAAATTGTACGTTACAAGATCTCTTAAGAGTTCAACCACCTGTTATTATAGGTTTAATTGCCAACTTTATCGGATCTGCGTTACAAGATGACATAGCTTTAACCCTCCTTCGTATGCAACAATCCGGTCAGGACATTTTATGTCTTCAACCCCAAACCAAAGGAGGAGAATGTGATTACAAAATCCCCGATTTTAAAACAGCGGATCCGCAAGGTTCCCCAAAGCTTCAGTTGGGTTGATCACCGATTGGTGAGAGACCGGCATATTGAGTTGTGCAGCCATGCCCAAGCTGCTTTGTACTTGTTCCTGGTATGCGTATCGGACGACAAGGGCTTAAGTTTTTATGGTGACAAATCCATAATGACCAGGCTTTCCATGGATCAGCAAACCTTGTCAGATGCAAGATCCGGTCTGATCAAACACAGCATGATCGCTTGGCAAAAGCCGGTCTATCAGGTTTTGTGCCTTGAACCGAGAAAAGAAAACAATCGCCAAGGATCATTCATAAGTTTTAGAGAGATCCTGACCGTGGGAGGTGGAAAATGATCGATTACGAGACTTATGTGCAAATCAGAAATTTTTTCACAAGGGATGGTTTAAACATCAGCCAGATCGCCAATGAACTATGCCTGGATCACCGTACTGTGGCACGATGGGCACATGAAACAAGATATCTTCCCAGGAGAACGGCAATACGAGCAAGCAAGCTGGATCCTTTTAAAAAAAACATTATTCAGATGCTTGAAAAACACCCGTATACTGCAAGACAGATTTTTCAACAAATAAAGGAACAAGGTTTTCATGGTGGCATAACCATAGTAGAAGATTATGTAAGAAAAGTCCGGCCTCCTAAAACAAAACCATTCTTAAAACTGGTCTTTGCGCCAGGTGAATGCGCCCAAGTAGACTGGGGATCATATGGGACCGTGCGTGTGGGGTCTACTACCCGCAGATTAAGCTTTTTTGTCATGGTCTTATGCCACAGCCGCATGATGTATATTGAGTTCACTGTCTCCCAGACCATGGAACATTTTTTAGGGTGTCATCAGAATGCACTTCAATTCTTTGGATCTGTTCCCCGAAAAATCATGGTGGATAATCTTAAATCAGCTGTATTAAAAAGAACCATTGGCAAGTCCCCTGTTTTTAACCCACGATATATGGATTTTGCAGAACATTACGAATTTACAATTGTGCCCTGCAATGTAGGTAAAGGCAATGAAAAAGGCGTGGTTGAAAACGGTGTCGGGTACGTTAAAAAGAATCTTTTGAACGGTTTGGATATCTCTGATTTTAAGATCATGAAGCCTGTGGCACAAAAGTGGTTGGATACAATTGCCAATGTTAGAACCCATCGCGAGACCGGTAAAAGACCCGTTGATATGTTCCATGAAGAAAAACCAAGCCTGCAATCGCTTCCTGTTGAACCGTATGATATCGGTGTGGTTAAACAAGTTCGGGCATCAAGGCAGTTCAGGGTTACCATTGATACCAATCGCTACAGTGTGCCGGCTCAACTGGCAGGTGTGGGGCTGACGGTTAAAATGTATCCGGACCGGCTTTGTTTTTATCATGAGAACAAATTGGTTGCCCGTCATGTCAGGAGTTATGACCGCCGTAGAGACTTTGAACACCCGGATCACCCGAAAGTCCTTTTGGCACAAAGAAAAAAAGCACGGGATCAAAAAATATTCATGACGTTTTTAACCTTGTCTGACAAGGCCCAGGAATATTACCAGCAGATTGAACAGCGCAGGATGAATCCGTTCCATCATATCCGACAGATTGTGGCCCTGTCTGAAATTTATTCGAAAGAACAAGTTGCCATGGCAATTGAAGATGCTTTTTCATTTTCCGCATTCTCCTGTGATTATATAGCCAATCTTCTGGAGCAACGGTCAAGAATGGTGAAAAAACCCGGTGTACTTCACTTGACCCGTAGCAGTGATCTGCTGGATTTGACCATTGAAAAGCCTGATATGTCGATTTATAACATAGGGGGTGAAAAATGAATGATATAGCTACACACCTATCATATCTGAAGCTGCCATATATCCGTGAAAACTATGAAGCTATAGGAAAAACAGCAGCCCGTAAACAATGGGACCATATTCAATATCTATCCGAGCTGATCAGGCAGGAATCAAACTTTCGCATGGACAGAGCTATCCAGCGCCGGATCAAGATGGCAAGGTTCCCGGTAATAAAAACGCTGGATCAATTTAACTGGTCCTGGCCGCAGAAGATAAACCAGGCGCAAATAAAAAATTTGTTTCGCCTGAAGTTCATTGAAGAAAAAAGCAACATCATTTTTATCGGTTCCGTTGGAGTTGGGAAAACTCATATCGCCTCAGCTTTGGGATATCAGGCATGCTTGAAGAACCATACAGTGCTGTTTACATCAGCCATTGATGCCATCAACAGCCTGATTGCAGCCCAGCATGCAGGGCTTTTAAAACAAGAATTAAAAAAGTATTTCAAGCCTTCAGTTCTTCTTATTGATGAATTGGGGTATTTGCCCATTGATAAGAATGGAGCTGATCTGCTGTTCCAGATTATAAGCCAGAGATATGAACGAGGTTCTATTATTATTACAACAAACAGAGCTTTCAAAGACTGGCCACAGATCTTTAATAATGACAGCATCCTCACATCAGCTCTACTTGATCGTCTGTTGCACCATACTGAAGCCGTCGTTATTGAAGGCAAAAGCTATCGGATGAGAGAAGTGAAAAAAGAATAAATCCAAAGAGCCGGGCGGGTAAAATAATGCTCGCCTGGCCTTTATCACATTAAACATTTTTAAACCGGGAATTTTATAGCATTTTCACGCCGGCGCTAACACACGGCTTTAATGAATTCAGGACTTGTGCCGTACACCGAATCGGCCAGAACATATTTAAAGGGCAGGATCGCCTCTT
>JAADHV010000119.1 GCA_013151635.1 Deltaproteobacteria bacterium
TTGGGAAGAACATGCTGCAAGAATCTTCTGATAAACTCCATGGCAGAAAGTGCCATGATTTTCCACTTTTTCTTTTCACGGTCTTTGTACAGAAATTTGATGACATCATTTCCAATGCTTTTAATACGATTATTGGAGATGGCAACCCGGAACACATATCTTGAAAGATAACGCAAGGAATTTTGTCCCTGTCCCACGGCCTGGCTGTCAATCACCCATTTTTGTTTCCAAACTGCGGGATCTGTTTTATCAAGCAGCCCGGCTTTTTTCATTGTACCCTTGAATTTGGCTTTAAAAATGATCTCCAAAGGTTTTGTGTGTACAAACAGATCCTGTCTGGAAGAAAGCCATTGATCATTATTTGATAAAGCGCCTCCGGGAATGATCAGATGCAAATGAGGATGATATTGGAGCATGCCTCCCCATGTGTGGAGGGCAGCCAGATATCCGATTCGATCAGATCCGATAAAAGCCATTGATCTGCTTTGCTCTGCTGACAATTGGGACAATGGCGGTTGCCACAGCAGCAGTGGATAAAATGCAGATTACGACAGTCACTGCACTCATATACCATCGTTCCAAAGGACCCATTTCGGCAGGCAATGATATCCCGAATGGTTTTCTTATGAGATTGCGGCATTCGATCCCCATAACGTGCCAGATATTGCGCCCCATACATTTGGAAGATTTTTTGAACAGCACTCATGACAACACCCCCTGCATGACCTTGGAAACGTTGTCGTTGGAATCGACTTGAGCCTGTGTGGTCACATGCAGATAAACCATGGTGCCCTTAAGCGTTTTATGGCCTAATATTTTTTGCACATGTCGTATGTGGGGATATTGGCTTCCAGCAGATGAGTCGCATACGCATGGCGGAATACATGAGGGTGAACATGTTTTTTAAACTTCAGGCGTTTCAAAGTCGTTCTAAGAACACCTTGAACCCCACTGTCACTCACATGATTTTTGGCATATTGTGCGTTCTTGCCGCCATTGCGGCCCAAGGCAGGGAATATCCATTTTGGATTGCGATAACCTGAAGGTCAGAAGCTGAGTTTTATAATATTTGCGCAACGTCAACAGAGTTATTTTAGGTAAAGGTACCGTCCTGTCCAGTGCACCCTTTCCGCCGTGAATATGCACAAGCCCCCTGTCGGAAAGAATATCTTTGACCTGAAGTGTTGTTGCTTCCCTCAAACGAAGCCCCATGGAATATAATGTCAAATAAAATGTATGGCTTTGCACAGTGGGAAGGGCATAAATAATCTTCCTGACTTCCTCCAGACTCAAAATAGTTGGTAAGGTCTGTTCACGCTTCCATTTGATGTTTTTGAAAATGTTCCAGGATCGGACCAGCGTTCTGGTAAAAAAATGCTGAATACCAGAGTAGCTGATGCGCAGTGTTGCAGCGCTCCAGCCAAACTCATTCTGGCAGCAAAGCCAGTATTGACGAAGTTCGTCTTCAGTGATATCTTCCAGATGTTTATTGTAAAAACGTTGGAGACGTAAAACAGCACTGGCATATGAATCGATACTTCTTTTGGCATAGCCAGCTAATTGGAGATCTTCTTTAAAACGTTCAATTTCATTGCTGGTACGGCTTAATCTGCCGCAGAGCGGCTTACTTGAACAAGCGCATTAAAGGGACGCAAAACCCTGGCGGTTTCTCGGAGTTGGTTGCTCCGCTCAAAGCCTGTCGGTAATTCATAAGTCGTTACTACGCAGTTTCGCGCCCCTTATGCGTGTCGTTGGCATTGAGGAAATATGAATATAAAAGATAAAAATTCATCACGCCGTTACAAAAGAGATAACATCACATCCTACCTCCTATCCTCTGAAGAAGCTACTGGAGCAAGACACATCACAACTTCATTGATTGAAATGCAAAATGGAGGAAAACAGCATATACATTCGCATGACACTGAACAATGTTATTATATTTTAGAGGGTTCAGGTAAAATGACTGTAGGCAATGAGACACAGGACGTTGTAGCAGGAATGTCTATTTTTATCCCATCAAACGAACCACACGGTTTGGAAAATACATCCAAGAGTGTACTTCGTTATTTAAGTGCTGGTTCACCACCATTTGGGAAAAAAGATGAAGTGGAATTGTGGCCATTACCTCCCATATCTGAATCTTTAGAACAGCAATAAAAATGCCAATCGGATAGCCGGGGGTTTTTCTCCCCCAGCCCCCACAACACCCTGCATGCGGGTCCGCACAGGGCGTTTAACCAAGAGTGCCGGGCTGTAACCGGGCAAATTACTTGAAGGACAGTTTTCCATCATGCGCCTGTACATTACTCCTCCATTCGGATTCACTGTATGTACAGAGCTAATGTACCTTTTATGCTTCAAATAGAAATATAATGGGAAAAAAAGCATAACACAAATATGAGCCGCCCTATAGTCAATAGGCAATAAAAATTTTTTAGGAAAAAATTCATTTCCCTTTAATAGTACGTTAACAAACGATTACCCGATTGTTCAAACCCAGAAGATTCAGGATAAAGGCATGGTATGCCCTGAGTGTGAACAAGGAACCATGACGACCATCCTGGTCATTGATGGACAGGGGAATGTCATCATAGATGGCTTGCCGGATGAGGCAGAACAATTAGAACCCATTATGGCAGATACCACATAACTGGAGCTGTTTTATATGAATTTTCAAGTATCAAAATACAAACACCTTGGGTTACTGCGGCCAACTGAAAATATTGCTGGTATTTGCCAGAATTTTATGGTTGGATTTGATCTAAAATGACTGGCAAAAGAGAATATGGATTCATATTAACCATGATTACTGCTCTATCTTTACCGGGGAATCCAAAATTTAAACTAAGCCATTCTTTACTTTTACCCAAGGGAATGGCTGCCTGGTTATCAACCCGGTTAATGTAACAAAAAGTTGAAGCTGGCCGCTTGTGCACCTTTCTGCCTGTGTGATCGCAGCTTAACTTTATGTTTTTGTACAAAACCGCTTCGCGGAGGAAGAGCGGCGGCCTCTAACCGTATAATTACCCTTTATATTTAATTATAGTTGTTTCATCATCTCCTGAACATTAACCTTAATTTTCAGGAGACAAAATGACAGAACTCAGACGCGAATTTGAAAACCATCTTATCCTGCGGAGGTACACAAGTACAGCTTATGTAAATGCAGTAAAATTACTTGCCAAATATTATAGGCGATCACCTGACCTTCTAACGGATGATCAGGTTCAGAATTATCTGCTGTATCTGCTTAAAGAAAAACGTTTGGCCTGGAACACCTGCAATGTCCACTTTTCAGGGATCAAACACTTTTACACCAGTATTTTGAAAAGGGACATTAATTTGTTCTTACCGCCCCGGCCAAGGATAAAAAAGATCTGCCTTGCTCTAAGCCGGGATGAAGTAAAAAAACTTATATTTTCCTGCACGAATCTCAAACACCGCACACTTTTATTAACGGTTTACAGTGCCGGACTTCGGGTCAGCGAGGTGGTTAAACTTGAACTGTCACACATAGAAAGATCCCGCCAAATGCTGCGGGTTGAACAAGGCAAAGGCAGAAAGGATCGATACACGCTTCTTTCGAACCAGCTTTTGGAGGCTCTGGAAGAATATTGGAGGGTATACCGACCGGATAAATATCTTTTTTTTGGTAAAACAAAAACAAAACCCATGCCCATTGAAACGGCACAGCAAATCTACTACAAGGCAAAAAAGCGTGCTGGGATCACACGAGGCCGTGGCATTCATACATTAGGCATTGTTTTGCCACACATCTTCTGGAATACGGAACCAGTACCATTGAAATCAAGCGCTTAATGGGTCATAGTTCCATTAGAACAACAGCTAAATATCTTCACGTCACCAATGAAGCCTTATCAAAAGTGGTTAATCCACTGGACATGGTGATCCAATGAAGATTGACTGCTGCGATAAGAGCAGCAGACCAAAATACGACATAGCAGATATTTTCAGACATTCAGGACAACAGTTTTTGAACACCCACAGCGCATCCCATGCACAGGTAAAGGTAATGAATCAAATTGTCGCCTGCCGGACCAAGGCTTTGGGAGGCCATATCGATTTTTGCAGCAATTGCAACCATCAACAGAACTCATATAATTCATGCAGGAACAGGCATTGCCCCAAATGCCAGACGATCACTAAAGAAAAATGGCTGGTTAACCGGCAATCAGAGCTACTGCCTGCCACCTATTTTCATCTGGTGTTTACGCTCCCCCATGATCTGAACCCGATCATACTTTGTAATATGAGGCTGCTGCTGAACTTGTTGTTTTTTTCGGTCAACCAAACAATTAAAATATTTACAACCGATCCCCAGTGGCGGCTTCAAGGAGATGCCGGATTTATCGGAGTACTTCATACCTGGAGCCAAACTATTCTGGATCATTTCCATTTGCATTGCCTTGTTCCCGGAGGCGTACTTTCTGACAACAAAAAGATATGGACCCCATCCAAAAAAAACTACCTTTTCAAAACAAGCTCTATGGTCAAGGTATTTAAGGGTATCTATATCAATGGGCTTAGGGAACTATACGAAGCAGGCAGACTAAAGTTCCCCGGAGATACTGCAAAATATAGAATACCTTCCGAGTTCAGCCGCCTGATAAAGACCATTAAAAGAAAGAAATGGTCGGGCTATGCAAAATCACCCAGTTCCGGGCCTGGAAAGGTACTTGAGTACCTTGGGCGGCACACGCACAAGGTGGCCATATCCAATTACCGCATCAAGTCTTTTGAAAATGACAAAGTAGTTTTTACCTGGAAAGACCGTGCAGAAAATAACACCATAAAAGAGATGTCCCTTGATGCAACAGAGTTTATCCGAAGATTCCTGCTCCATGTTCTGCCAAAAAGGTTTAAGAAGATTCGCTATTTTGGATTTCTTGCTTCCCGGTATAAAGCCCAAAACATTAAACTAATCAGAAAATTATTGCAGGATGATAACGAGTATGTCTCGCCTGCTGACAAATCGTTGGAAGCGATAATGCTCCGGCTCACAGGTATCAATATCAAAGGGTGTCCCAAATGCGGTAAAGGACGTCTGATAAGACTTTTTAAACTGTTCCCGGATTATATGGACTATATTCTTCCGCCTAAGAAGGAGACTGCCTGGAATACCTCTTAAAAATGTTCTTTAATCTGAAACAAGTTGTGGCAGATATAATGGCAGCAGACCATACCAGATTGGTGCGCCTTAAAACAAACAACACTTTTATCGGTTCCCCCATTTATACAAAACAGGTGCCATGAGACAAAGGAAAAACGATATTTTAATGACCTTGTTCAAAAAACACTCCAGTTTATCCTTGCACAGCCTTAAAGCAGTCGATATAAAACCCATAGCAATTATAACTGTTTGGGAAACTGATCCACGGCATTGTACAACAACATTTTACGTGTGACCTTCAGGTTATCAGTAATCCCGCTTGCAGAAAATACCGGTTTAACAATTATGAAGGCTTTATCAAATTTTACAGTTGTGGTTCCTTTGTGGGCGGGACTATTGATAAAACGCTTTTAGTTAACACTACAGCGACAGTTGAACACCTAATTTTTTAGCTATAGCAATTTGTTTTTTTCTGTGACTATGGTGAGCAATACGGTTATGTTTTATGGTGTATTTGATAATTTCTAATGCGCCTTTTCGTGTCATAGAGTGAAGTGGTAAAACAACCTGGAGCAATTTTTTAGCCA
>JAADHV010000032.1 GCA_013151635.1 Deltaproteobacteria bacterium
CTGCGTAGAAAACGAATATTTTTCCCTATAAAATTCAATTCGGTCTGCATAACAATTAAAAACCATATGATTCTTTTTTTGTCAACATAATTTTATTAAATTTTAAAAAAATAATGAAATTGTATCTTTTAGACACGGGTTTGTGCAGTCAACATCATATAGGAAATGCTCAACAGCAATAATAAAGAAAATATTTCTTGACATTGAATTATTGTACACCGTATACCGTATACGAGCGGTAACAATAATAAGCCTTATCTATTTTTAAATGGAGAAGTTTATGGAATCTTGCAGGATTTGCAATGTTTTATCGTCTAAACAGGCAACTGCCTCCCCCCTTCTCATCCACTGGCCTGCCCTTAACGCTGTCTGACCCGGCTCTTTTTTAAAGCGGCTGTTTTAAAATTTTTCCATTAATCAAATTTTAAGGATTCAACAATGAAAGAAGAGTTTTTATTAGGAAACGGAGCCATTGCCATCGGGCTTTTAGAGGCAGGCTGCCAGATCATGACCTCTTATCCCGGAACCCCGTCAAGCGAAATCCTTCCCGAAGTTGTAAGGTTTTCCAAAACCTTTAAGCTTAACACCGGCATTGAATGGTCAATTAACGAAAAAGTGGCATTTGACAATGCGTTTGCCGCTGCCATTTCAGGCAAAAGGGCTGCCTGCTGCATGAAAATGGTGGGGCTGAATGTAGCGGCTGACTCGTTCATGTCTTCGGCATATATAGGTAACATCGGCGGTCTTGTGATTATTTCCTGCGATGACCCTGGGCCGCATTCATCCCAGACCGAGCAGGACTCCCGGCTCATGGCACGCATAGGTAAAGTACCGGTGCTGGACCCCGGAAGCCCTGAAGAGGCAAGAAAGATGATCGGGCTGGCTTTTGACCTTTCCGAAGAATTCCAGGTGCCCGTGCTGGTAAGGCCTGCCATAAGGGTCTGCCACGCACGCCAGAACATAAAGTATGACACCCTTGAGAATAATATGACCAAGGCTGATTTCAAGCGTGAACCAACCCGTTGGGCATCCACACCAAAGTTCAGGTTTATGCAGCACAAGGCATTAAATGAAAAACATATAAAAATCAGTGAAAAATTCAATACCCTAGCACCTTTTAACATGCATACCCTTGAAAAGGGAAAGTCATATCCTCTGGGCATTGTGACCGGCGGTATCCCCTCAAGCGTGGTTCAGGACATGTTTGAAGAATATGAAAGAAGGGACATCCCGATCTTAAAACTGGGTGCGCCCTATCCTTTCCCGGAAAAACTTGCCTGCGAGTTCATGGATGCCTGTGACAAGGTATTGGTGATTGAAGAAACCGACACTTTGATAGAATATCTGTTAAGGGACAGGCAAAAAACCCTGGGGCGGCTCACAGGTCATGTGCCCATGGAAGGCGAGCTTGTACCTGAAAAAATCGAGAATGCCTTAAACAAGGCCTTTTCAGACTGCAATCTTTCCCCTTTGTCAGATTATGACTGCGGCCAGGAAGCCTTTAAACTTGTGGACACTCTTGAACTTCCAGTAAGAAAGCCGACCCTTTGCCCCGGCTGCCCCCACAGGGCATCTTTTTATTCAATCAGGAAAGCCCTTCCAAAGGCCATTTATCCATCTGATATCGGGTGTTACACCCTTGGCAGCAATTTAGGGGTTGTGGACACGGTACTTGACATGGGAGCCGGTATTACAATGGCATCGGGTTTCTGGAACGCTTATATCCAGGATGATGTTAAAAAACCCATTGTGGCTACAATGGGAGACTCTACCTTTTTCCACTCCGGCACTACAGGTCTTATAAATGCGGTTTATAATGACTCCAGGTTTATTCTTGTGGTTCTGGACAACCATATCACTGCCATGACAGGGATGCAGCCGTCAATCACCCAGGGTGACAGGGTAGACGGCAGTAAAGGGAATGCTGTTTCACTTGAGACAATTATTAAAGGATGCGGCAGGCATTGAATATCTTAAAGTGGTTGATCCCTATGACACAAAGAACATGATAAAAACCATAAAGGATGCGGCAGCTTATGTGAACGACCCTGATGGCGGCATTGCCGTGATCATATCCCGCCACCCCTGTGTGATTGGTTTCAAGGATGAAGCTATTCCACAGAAAATCGAGGTGAGTGTTTCAGAAGAATGTGACGACTGCGGATTCTGCCATATGCGTTTTGAATGTCCTGCCATGTACCGGGACAAAGAAACTCAAAAAACGCAGATAAACAATACGCTTTGTGCCCGGTGTGGGGTCTGTCTGCAGGTCTGCCCGCGGGATGCCATTGAAAAAGTATAAAATCTTTACGGAGAAAAAAATATGAAGACGGTTAATTATGTATTAAGCGGCCTTGGAGGCCAGGGAATCCTTTTCATGACCAAGGTGCTTGCCACCACTGCCTTAAATAAAGGATATAATATCCTGGGTGCGGAAACCCATGGCATGGCAAAGGGGCGGCTCTGTTGTTTCGCACTTGAGGATCGGGGATGCAAGATCCAGCCTGATTCGCGCAGGGGCAGCAGATTTTCTTTTATCAATGGATGAATCCGAGGCATACCGGTATATGCCGTATTTGAAAAAAGGCGGGAAATTATTTGCCAATGCGCCTTCAAAACATTTCCCGGATGAACGGGTGGCAGCCTATCTTGAAAAAAATGAAATCGAGTCCAGGGCTATGGAAGCTGGAAAAACAGCAATACAGTTTGGATCTCCCAGGTCAACAAACCTTGCCCTGGTGGCCTTTTATGCTGCCTTTGACTGCGGGCCCCTGGGGGCGGATGATCTCAGGGCAACAGTGGATACCATGAGTCCGGGGCCTTTTAAGGAAACGAATTTAAAAATCTTTGATGCCTGCTATGAAACAGGCAGGGAAATGATTTAAAATCACTGGCTGAATCATGACTTTGTTATAGAAAAAATGTCTTGACACGGAATAATTGTATACCGTATACCGTATACAATATTAAAGTGATAAATTTGATCTACTATATATGGAGAAGTTTATGGAACTTTTTAAAAACCTCACTGTACTGTCCCTTGAGCAGGCAACGGTTGCCCCCTATCTTACCTACCGGCTCGCCCATGACGGCATGAACGTTATAAGGCTGGAACACCCGGCATATGGCGATCCCAACCGGTTTATCGGGGAGAATGTTTTAAACGAAAAAAGGATGAACTCATATTTTCTGTGCATCAATTCAGGGAAAAAAGCCCTAACCCTTAACCTTGCCGATCCTGAAGGGAAAAAAATCTTTAATTCCCTGTTAAAAAAACTGGATGTGGATATATTTGTGACCAACCAACTGCCCAAGAATTATGAGAAGCTTGGCATTGCTTATGAATTGATGAAAGAAATCAAGCCCGACATCATCTGGCTTGGCCTGACAGGGTTTGGCCCGGATTCCAATGAAGGGGCTTATGACCCTATCCTGCAGGCAAGATCCGGTCTAATGGAACTGACAGGAGAAGCTGACGGCGACCCCCAGGTCACGGGTATTCCCCTTCCTGACATGGGAACAAGTGAACACGGATACGGCCTTTTGATGAAAGCGCTTTTCAAGCGGGCCGTAACCGGACTTGGCAGCAGGATCGACCTTTCCATGTTTGAATCCACCGTATCCTGGCTGACAGTTCCGATTGCACTTTCCAAAAGCTTCGGGGCCAGCATTTCAAGACGCGGCAACACCCATGAATTTTTCAGCCCGGTATCGGTTTATAAAACCAGCAACGGGTTTGTATACCTTGCCGTGGGCAATGACAGACAATGGGAATCAATGGTTTCACAGGAAATATTCAAAAGCCTTGCCAAAGAAAAATACAAAAAAAACAAGGGCAGGATTGACGATGTTATCAACCTGAACAAGGCCATAAACAATATAACGGTGCAGCATACATCGGAAGAATTGATTGAACTTTTCACATCCATCACCGTGCCCATTTCCAGCATCAAGAACGTTAATGAAGTGGCGGAAGACCCCCTTGTATCAAGAAAAATCCTTTCCTCAACCGATCCTGTGACCGGGACAAAAGTGACCCTTGCACCTCCACCCAACATGACACCCTTTCTTGAAGAGTGTGACAGGAAACTTTCTTTTCCACCAAGGTTTGGTGAGCAGAACAAGGAAATCTATGGCAATCTTCTGGGGTTTGATGATGCCGGACTTGCAGACTTAAGGGAAAGAGGAATTATTTAAGGGAGAAAAAAAGTATGAATATCATTGTGCTTGTCAAACAGGTTCCAAATACCACAAAGGTAAAACTGGATCCAAAGACCGGCAACCTGATCAGGGAAGGCCTTGAGAGTATTGTCAACCCGGATGACCTCCATGCCATTGAAGCGGCGGTCAGGATCAAGGAAGAAACCAGTGCAAAAGTCACTGCCCTGTCAATGGGGCCGCCCCAGGCAGTTGATGCTCTGACACAGGCGCTGGGCATGGGTGCTGACAAAGCCATCCTGCTTTGCGACAGGGCGTTTGCAGGCGCAGATACCTGGGCCACTTCCCTGACATTGAGCCGCGGCATAGAAAAAATCGGGGATTATGACCTGATTATCTGCGGCCACCAGGCAATTGACGGGGATACGGCACAGATCGGCCCCCAGGTGGCAGACTGGCTTAACATTACCCAGGCAACTTATGTCAACAGGATTGAAAAGGTCACTAAAAAAGAAATTGTTGTTAAAAGAAGGATAGAAGAAGGATTTGAACGGATTTCCTGTCAGACACCCGCCCTTTTAACCGTTATAAAAGACCTGAACGAACCACGGTATGCCCACATGGAAAAACTGATCAACGCCTGTACGGACAAGGCCCCCATTAAAGTATGGAATGCCGCGGATATCGGGGTCTCAACATGTGATGTGGGCCTGGAAGGATCAAACACCCATGTAATCAAAACCTTTACGCCCAATTTCAGACGGCAGAACGAAACCCTTGAAGGCAGCAAACAAGAAGTGGTGGATAAGCTTTTTTTACGGCTGAAAAAAAGCGACACCACCATTGCACACATGTTTTGATACGGTTGTAAAAGAAAAGATAACGGAGAAAAAAATGACGATTTGGATAAGCAAAGATCAATGTGACGGATGCAAGCGCTGCCAGCGGGTCTGTCCCTATGAAGGCATTGAAGTCAAAGACGGTATGGCCCATGTCACTGACCGGTGTACCTCCTGCGGTGCCTGTGTGGATGTTTGTAAAAACAAGGCCATCGAGTCTGACATCACTCCCAGGCAAGTGCCGGATTTTTCAGATCATAAAGGCATCTGGGTGTTTGCCGAACAAACAGACGGCATTCTTGCCGATGTGTCCCTGGAACTTCTCGGCAAGGCCATGGATCTTGCAGGAAGCCTTAAGGAAGACGTATCAGCCGTTCTCATGGGAAAAAATGTTGCAGGGCTTTGTGATACCCTTTCCTGCCACGGGGCAAAAAATATTTACCTGGCTGAAGATGGTCTTCTTGAACATTACAGGACCATTGCCTATGCTGATGTTATTGAAGCCCTTGTAAGAGAATACAAGCCGGGCATCCTGCTCATGGGGGCAACCGCACTTGGGCGGGATCTTGCGCCGAGAGTGTCAAGGCGTGTGGGTACGGGCCTGACGGCAGACTGTACAGAGCTTGTAATTGACCCGGATGAAAAAATTCTGTGGCAGACCAGGCCGGCCTTTGGCGGCAATGTAATGGCCACCATTGCCAACCGGTATTCCCGTCCCCAGATGGCAACGGTAAGACCGGGGGTAATGGAAAAAAA
>JAADHV010000124.1 GCA_013151635.1 Deltaproteobacteria bacterium
GGATTATGGCACCTGAACTTACCATATGTTCTTGTTTTACGCAGACTTTCCGCTCCTGACAATTTTTTATCATCAATTGCCATTGTGACCCTCCTTGTTCTTTTTTTTAAGCATTATTATTTAATGGCTACCATTTTGGTTTTATCAATTTTGGATTTTTTGGCAAGTTTGTCCATCTCAAAATTGTCCCACCGTTTAAAAAGATCATGATCTATCCCAATATAATCTAAGACTTTTCCAACAGACTGGTTAATGATATCATCAATAGTTTTGGGGTGATGGTAGAAAGCCGGCACCGGCGGGATAATATGGGCTCCCATATCAGCGGCCCGGGTTAAAAGGCTTAAATGGCCCTTGTGCAGGGGGGTTTCCCTGAACAGCAGGGCAAGTTTCCGTTTTTCCTTGAGCTGGACGTCTGCGGCCCGGATCAGGAGATTTTCAGTATAGGAGTTGGCAATTCCGGACAGGGTTTTAACAGTACAGGGGGCCACCACCATGCCCATGGTTAAAAACGAACCGCTGGCAACAGATGCAGCAATATCTTTATTGGTATAAGTAAAATCAGCCATGGAAAGGACCTCATCCACATCATAATCGGTTTCAATCCTGATATTGAGTTTTCCGGCCTCTGAAATGATCAGATGTGTTTCAATACCGTGACTTTTAAGGACTTCAAGCATCCTGACACCGTAAATCACGCCACTTGCCCCGGAGATCCCCAGGATTAATCGTTCTGCCATATATAACTCCTTTTTGGTTTATGCGATTAAGAACTATTGTTTGCGCTTGACAACTTCTATCAGATTATATCCTTTTTTCTTAATTAAAGAGACAATTTTTTTTAAGCATTTTGCTTCAAACCGTATTGTAAGCCGCTTTACCCCGGAATCAGGATCTTTTAATGTAAACAGTCCCTGGATCTGAATTCCCAGCGTAAAGATATCTTCAAGTATTTTTTTAATGGTAATCCGGGTATCTTCGTTTACCTCGATGCAAATGCCGTGCAGGTCTTCCTCTCCGCCTAAAAGCTGGTTCAGCGCATGGGTAAAGTCCCGGTTGGAAAGGGTCCCGACAAGTTTGTCCCCCTCCATGACCGGTAAAAAACTCCTGCTGAAATTTTTACCCTTTTCAAGTGCGGTTTCAACCGTATCATCGACACTGAGTGTGACAGGTTTTCTGACCATTATATCTTTTACTTTCAGTTGCTCGTTAAAATATTGTACCTCATAAATATCCTGGGTGGCAATGGCCCAGGCCGCAGCTTCTCTCAAATCACGCCTTGCAATAAGCCCTCTGAATTTACCATTATCCACAACCGGCATAAAAGGGACCCTGTTTTCTTCAAATAAATTTATGGCCTCTTTTGCCAGAAGCTCACTTGAAATTGTATCAGGAGACTTGGACATCCAGTTTTTAACAATCATTTTCATTACTCCGTTGTTAAATTTTATGTTAAAAAAGCTCCATTGCCGATTTGGTCACCTGCAGGCTGAATCGGGAATCTTCCATGTTTGCATCGACCTCAATAATTTCTATCCTGGCATCAAGACTGTTTTTCAATGTATCAATAAAAATCCGGTCTTCTTTTGGATCATAGGTAGCGCTGCCCTCGCAGTCCACAGATGACCATCCTCTCAAGGGAACCATGATTTTCACAGGAGCTTTTGCTTCATTTAATTTCCTTGCGAATTCAAGGGCCACATCTTTTAGCTCATCAGGTGAAAGGCGAAGCCAGGTCCTGAATTTATCAAGATCGTATTTTCGTCTTTTGTAAAACTCTTTTTTATATTTTGACCTGGACGGGGTCATATGGTTGACGGAACAGGTGGAGATAATCTGGGGAATACCCTTTTTCCCGGCAGATTCCAGCCGGTCGGGGCCGCCGTCACGCATAAACCCGAAATAATGCTCTCCCACACCTCCCGGGGCAAGATCAATAACCCCCTGGAAAAATCCCTGGGCAATCATGTCTTCCATGGCCCTGTCCCCGACCCCTGCTGCTGAAAACCCTGTGACCTGATAGCCTTCTTTTTCAAGAGCGGTCCTGACCGAACTTGCACATTGTTCACAAGGGCCCAGCATGGTCATGGCAATGGTTTTTTTATGGCGGGTGTTCAAAGGATTGTCCACGTATTTTATCATGCCTTTCATGGCATAGCAGGCCCGGTCCATGACATTGGTGAGCATGTCTGTCACGCCGGCGATTTCAATGACCGAATGAAATAATAAAATATCGCTGGTCCCGATATATTTTGTAGAAAGGCCGGGAAGAGCTGCTGTGGAGGAAATCATCAGTTTGGGTATGCCAAAGGGCAGGGCCCGCATGACATCGGTTGCCATAAGCGAGCCTGTGGACCCGCCAATGGCCATGATACCGTCGATTTTCCCGGCAGCATACAGATCTTTTGCAATTTTTGTGGCACCGTCAATAATAATATTGGTAATGGTGGACCGTTCTTTGGAATTATTGATTTCTTCTATGGTGCTTCCCCCGGCCGATGCCACCTGGGACGGGGTCAGTTCCGCCCTTGACTTTTCCTTTCCCCGCATGGAAAGGTCCATTAAAAGAGGCAGGACGTCAATATCCTTGAACTTGTATTTTAAATACCGTGTTTCTTCTCTTTTGGTATCAAGGGTGGATATGATTAAAACGGTTTTTGGCTGCATCATTATGTTCGGCCTTTGTTATAAATCCAGTTTTTTGCGAATATCCTTTTTCAAGGTTTCCTTGTTTACTTTGCCCGAATCCCCAACCGTGGGAAATTCGTCCACCACTTCAAGATGCTCGGGAAGCTTGAACATGGCAATTTTTTTTGACTTTAGGTAATCCACCATGGAGTCAAAATCAAATTTCATGCCTGCCCTGGGGATCACATAGGCTGCGCACCTTTCTCCCATTTCCCTGTCAGGGTATCCAACGATGGCCACCGATGCCACGCTGGGATGTTCATTTAAAAGCCCTTCCACTTCAGCAGGATAGATATTCTGGCCGCCCCGGATAATCATGTCTTTGGCACGGCCCAATATCCACAAGCATCCCTGGTCAAACTTGACAATATCTTCTGTTGTGGTCCACCCGTCTTTATCAAAAACCGTGGAGGTCAGTTCCTCGTCCCTGTAATATCCTGCCGGGGCGTGGGGCCCCCTGAAATAAAGGATACCAGGCTCTCCGTCCGGCACGGTTTTTTCCTTGTTTTCCTGGTCTGCCAGCCTGACCTTGTTTCCGGGCAGCATCCTACCCACGGTTCTGCGTCTCAGGTCTTTTGTGTCTTCAACCCGGCATCCTGAAACAGATCCCATATCCTGGGTTCCAAGGTCGCTTGTAATCGAGGCACCAAAAGCATTTTCAGCTTCTTCCGCGATCTGGGGAGATAAATACCCGCCGGCTGATCGAATAAATCTAAGAGAGCTTAAATCATATTTTGATACATCTGCTTCAAGCATTCTCACAAGATGGGTGGGAACAACTCCAATGGCCGTGGCTCTTTCTTTTTCAATGAGAGCCAGGGCCGCATCAGGCGAGAATTCTTCGAGCATCACTGTTTTTGCCCCGGCAATGGGGGCTGCAAAATAGGTGAGCGTTCCGGCAGCCCCGCCTGCATGGGGGGCAATGGCCATGGTGATATCATCTTTAGAAAGGTTCCAGATATCCACCCTGCCTTTTGATGTGCAGATTCTCGGGGCAGGGGGCCATTCAACAAGCTTTGGGATACCAGTGGTACCGGATGTGGTGGTCAATATGGCAATATTTTCAACAGGATTAAATCGCCTTTTGACAAGCACGGATTTGTCCACTGGTAATTGTACTCTTTTTTCAACCATGGTGGTTAATGAAAATGTTCCTTCAGGAGCACCCTGGGGCACGACATCATCAAAAAGGAAAATATTTTTAAGATGGGGGAAGTCTTTTTGAAGGTCTTCATACATTTCAAGGTAGTTGAACTTGTTGTAAGTATGAAGAATTATCACGGCAGATGCTTTTGTCCTGTCCACCATATATGTCAGCTCTTTTTTCCTCAGGTACGGATAAACGGTCAATGAGATTAATCCTGCCCGTTCACATGCAATTCTTGCAAGGAACCCGTAAACGCTGTTTGGGGACTGGATAATCACCCGGGAGTGTTTTTCCAATCCCATCTCAACCCATGATATTGCCATGGCATCCACAAGTTCCACAGCCTGTTTCCAGGTCAGCCTGTATTTTGAATCAACAAGCGCTTCTTTATCAGGCATTTCTTTGGCGTTTTTTTCCCAGAAGTCATAGAATGTTTCTTTTGTCCAGTATCCGTCATTGAGGAATTCATCCGTCATTTTTTTTGTGTATCGAATAGGTTTCACGGCTTGTCCTTTTTTTATAATCCAAGTTCTGACCATCTTTCTTTCACCTTGGCGACTATGCCGGGGTCAAGCTCGATGGGGATGGGTTTTTCTTTCCATTCATAGGGGATGGTGGCATCCAGAAGGAGCCTTCCTGTTATTTCCCTTGCTTCAATGGGCAGGGAAGGATCAAGCGGTGTGGACCGTCCTCTTTTAATCACCTGGGAACGGTTGGGCTGGAACCTGAAGCTCAGGGCATACATGACGCGGGGGATATCCCAGGGATCAATGTCTTCGTCTACAACAATTACGGTTTTAAGGCCATAGGCCCCCATTTCCGTTGAAATGGCCGCGGTCAGCACCTGGTCGACATGGCCGGGATACATCTGCTGTATGGAAATAATGGCCAGAAATCTTCCGGAACCTTCAGGAGGGCAGTAAACAGCTTTTAATCCCGGTATTTTCATTGCAAGAAGCTGCTGCCACAGGGTGGCGCCATAGGATAAGGCCATGGTCATATGGGTGTCTGTCACTGCCCTTCCGACCGTGGTTCCCCAGAATATCGGGTTGTCCCGATGGGTGATGCAGGTGACTTTTATGAAATTTCTGGGGTCTGTACCCACCCCGGAATAGTACCCGGTATATTCTCCAAACGGTCCTTCTTCCATGAATTTATCTGCGTCCACAAATCCTTCAACCACGATTTCAGCATGGGCGGGGACCGGGAGATCCACTGTTTCCCCAAGGACAACTTCCACTGCCTCATTTCTTAAAGCGCCTGCCACATCATATTCCGATGTAAAGGCTGAAACTCTTGATGCCCCGAGGATAAAAAGAAGGGGATCACACCCCACAATGGATGCTACGGGCATGGGTTTACCAAGCTTCTGGTATTTTTTCAAGATAATGTCGGCATGTTTGCCTTTGATAAACTGGGTTCCCACAACATCTTTCCCCAGGAGCTGGCTCCTGTATGTTCCCATATTTACCCATCCTGTGTCAGGGTCTTTGCAGACAATAAAATGGGCAGTTCCGAAAAAACGCCCGCCGTCAAGGGGATAAAATTTCGGAACCGGGAATTTATATAAATCAATATCATCGCCCGTGATGATATTTTCCTTACAGGGGGCTTTTGATTTATCAACAAATTCAGGCGGTATCCCTTTTTGGGCTCTTTCCGCCCATTCCTTGTAAAGATCCACAAGGCTGGAACCTTCCGGCATCCCCAGGATCAGGGCAAGTCTTTCAACAGTGGTACATACGCTTGTTATAACAGGGGTTGAATAGTCTTTTATATTCTCAAACAATAATGCGGGCCCCTGGTCTTCTTCATTTAATTTTGCGATATGCGATAACTCCAGATCCCAGTCCACTTCCGCTGTAATTCGCTTTAAAAGCTCCTTTTCTTCACAAACGGCTATAAAATCCCTCATATCTTTCATAAAGTATTCTCCTCTTGTTAATTGACTTTTTTGCCTGTGACAAGCCCTGCGCAAATATGCTCAAGGGCAGATGATCTTGCTTTCATTACAGGTTCAATTTTTTTGTCACTCCATACGGTTTCCGGCCGGCTTTGAAGAATCATGATCTTTGCTTTGCCGGGCGTGTCTTTATCAATGGCCCACTCAATATCCATGGGCTTGCCATAATGTTTTTCAATGCGCTTCCCGATTTGGGCAAGTGCTATTGCATCTTTATCCACCACGCATTGTATATCTGTTCTTTCTGAGGGAACAGACTGTTTTATGACACAATGGCTTTCAGGGTCACGGGTATACAGGATGGTTTTGTGGGAGATCGATTTTTTGATAATCTCATCCGTGATTTTATTGATGATGAAATTATCAGGTGTGCATTCGCCACTGACAACACTCTCCCCGAATCCGAAGTTTGCATCAATGGCAATGGTGGACCGGTCCCCGGTGGCAGGATTCAATGTAAACATTACACCGGCGGTCCAGGCGTTTGCCATTTTCTGAACACCAACCGAGATTTCCACCTGGTCGTGGGGAAATCCCATTTTTGCCCTGTAATAGATTGCTCTTGCGGTAAAAAGACTTGACCAGCATTTTTTCACATGGTTGAGAATGCCGTCCACACCCCTTATCCAGAGAAAAGTATCCTGCTGCCCTGCAAAGCTGGCACCAGGAAGATCCTCAGCTGTTGCACTTGATCTTACTGCTGCCGGAACAGCAGGTACATTGCATTTTTTTGAAAGCCTTCTGTAAAACTCACAAATATAATCCTGAAGATCGTCAGATATCGGTGTGCTTTCAATAAGGGTTCTTATGGTTTTGCTTGCTTTTTCTCCTGATTCCACATCATCGGTTTTAACGCTTTTTAAAATCCGGAACATTTCTTTTTTAATGTTTCCCTGCTCAAGAAAACGCTCATAGGTTCTGGTAGTTATGGCAAAACCGGGCGGGACCGGGATGTTGGCTTTCAAAAGTTCGCCTAAACTGGCATTCTTGCCACCCACAAGGGGGATTGATTTAAGGTCGCATTCTTCAAACCAGAGGACGTAGTCATATCTTTTTTCCATGATATTAACTTACCTTTCTATGTTAATTTTACCTGTATCACCATTGAGCGTAATTTTCATGCCGGATTTGATAATAGCCGTTCCCTGGCCTGTCCCGACAACAGCCGGCATGCCGTATTCACGGCAGACAATGGCTGCATGGCACATGATGCCACCAACATCTGTGACAACCCCTTTGATTTTCTGGAAAACCGGGGCCCATGACGGTGAGGTTGTAGGTGCCACAAGGATCTCTCCCTCTTTGAGATCTCCTATATCATCAACCGACCGGCATACCCTTGCAATGCCTTCAACAACACCTGGTGAACCTGCAAAGCCTTCAAGTTCATTGACTTTATCAGGGTCGCCGATTTCTTTTAATTTTGCCCATGCTGTCATACTGTCATTGGTAATCCCCCAGAGTACGATGGTAAACGGTTCTGCAATGACTTCAGGCGGAGTTCCGACAGCGGGAACCGGGCGGTTTTCCTTGAATTTTTTGTAAACACCCTTTCTCCATTTGATTTCTTCAGGCCAGTGCAGGGGTCCATACCCTTTTGTTCCTGTTGCCCATGCAGTCACAAGATCCCATAATGCTTCCTTGATTTCACTGCGGGACAAGTACCAGATATCTTCGGTGCCTTTTATGAATTGATGCTCTTTCATAATGGAAGCCACATTTCTCATCTTGTTCCAGAATACGGAATGGAACCAGTGTTCCACATAGAACATATGATTCTCAACATAGGGAAAAACAAGTTCGGATGTACCGTGAAGCTGATCAAATGTCTGCCTGTCTTCATCGGTTGTTAACAATTCCCTGTATTCTGTAATCAGTTTTTTGCGTTCCTCCTTGATTTTTTCCATGGGCCGGTCAATGGATTTGCCGGCTTTGATTTTTTCAATGTATATTCTAATGGAGCTTAAAGGCACATTCAGGTTGTCATTCCATGAAAGGTCCTGATGATACCAGCCGGTTCCCGTAGAAATGTTGAACCATGGATATTTGGCTTCATCCCAGGCAGTGATCCATTTTTTGCCGTTCTCAGATCCTTGAAGTTCTGAAATTACGGTTTCAACATCCTTGGCATCACTGCCTATCTGTGGGTCAATTCCCAGTTCAAGCGCCAGCTTGGCAAGTTTTTTCAATTCATCATCAGGGCGGTATAAAATAACGTCAATACCTGCCACCATCTGGGTAATTTTCTGGAGAGGGATATCAGGGAATGCCTTGGTGCAGAAATCAACAAAGGTAACATAGGATGCATACCCAAGGTTTAAAAACTCAAAATGATACTGCCAGCAGCGGATACCCAGGTCTATTAATTTATCGTAATTTTTAAGCAGCTCATAACCGCTTGAGGTTCCAAGCCCGTTTTTGACCACGGAGATATCTTCCATTTCAGGCAGGGGACCGATTTCAAGGTTTTCAATATCGGAAATAATTCCTTTCATCTTTTTTTCCCACTGGTCATGGAGCTTATCCCAGTTTTCATAATAGTATCCTGCCCGTTCCATGAACAGGGGAATCCTTTTTTGAACTTCTTCAGGGTCTGTGACCGGAACCGGGGTGATATAAACATTCCCGTTTATAATTCTATGATCAATGCCAAGGGCAGGAGGTATCATGAAAATTCTGGTATTAAACTGTGATAAAGCAAGAAACCATGCCTCGTCCCAGATAATATCAAATGGATACATGGGTTCAGGGTAATGGAGTGCATCATTGAACCAGAAGGCATTTTTCTCATATTCTTTTCGTTCTTTATCTTTTGTAGTAAAAAGATAATGGTAAGGGTACATTCTCTCCCAGCCTTCTGTCCCTGGAATTGCTTCTATCTCGTGCGGACTTGGGAACTTGTTATCAGCCATTTTTTACCTCCATAAAAAAAATTAAGTGTTAAAAAAACCGACCAAACTGAAAACCCGAAAATCTGATCCATACCTGCAGGAAACAAAGGGCAAGCGAAAGTAAGATAGAAGCCGTCAACGTGCAAAAAAACAAACCGGGTAAAATTAATTTCAGATAGCAAGTATGGCACGGTTCAGTAATATTTGTTGACAAAAAAAGAGTCAATTCATATAAACTTATGGCATTTATAAGTTTTTCTTATAATATATATTTTTCAGGCAGCAACCTGGATTGAGGATTGTGAATAATGATCAATTTGAATCAATTAAGGGCATTTTACTATGTTGCAAAGCACGACAGCTTTACCATTGCTGCTGAAAAACTCTTTATTTCCCAGCCTGCGGTGACTGCCCAGGTTAAATTGTTTGAAAAATCTTATGACATTAAATTGTTTAAAAAGCAGGGGAGAAAATTATACCTTACCCATGTAGGGAAAATTCTGTTTGAAAAGGCCGGATATATTTTTAATACTGAAAATGAACTTGATAATATTCTGACCCAGATAAAACAATTAAATCACGGGCTTTTGGAAATAGGATGTACAAAAGCCTATGCCAGGCACATCATGCCTTCGATTATTACGGTTTTCCACAGGACATACCCTAATATAAAAGTTATTCTTGAAGAAGGCAGCTCCATGACCATGATCAACAGCCTGCGGGATTTTAAAAATGAAGTTGTGGTGGTGGCCCAAATGGAGGTAAGTGATTCAAGAATTGAGTTTATTCCGTTCAGCCAGGAAGAAATTGTTATCATTCTTCCTGTTAATCACCCTTTGGCCCTGAAAAAAGAGCTTGAATTCAATGATATTGTTAAAGAACCTGTCATATTAAAAGGAGAGGGCTCAGGAACCCGGAAAAAGATACTGGATCTTTACAAAAAACATGGTGCCCGCCCCAATGTCTTTATGGAATCCAATAATACAGGATTTATAATTGACCTTGTGGAACGGGGGGAGGGGATTTCCTTTTTAGTACAACCTGCCATTGCTCAGAAAGTAAAGGAAAAGAAACTTGCATTACGCAAATTAACAAATACCCGGATATTTCTTGATGTCAGTCTTGGTTATTCCAAAAACACACCGCTTTCCCCTGCTGCAAAAGCCTTTTATGAGGTTGTTAAAAAATCATTTATTGAACAATCGCCAAGGGGGGGGGTAGGCTCTATAATGGCGAAAATTCTTGCCGAACACCCCCAGAATGAATGAGGCCCGGAAACAGGGGTGATATTTATGGTTTACTTATCAAGATCAGAACTTATCCTTCTAAAAAACAGGTTTGAATAAAAAAGGTTGAAATATGAAAATAGCTGTTTTTTCCGATGTACACAGTTGCCATTCAAAAATGGCCGCTGTTTTTGAAGACATGGAAAAATATCAAATTGACCAGTTCGTATGTCTGGGAGACATTATAGGGTATGGTGATAAGCCGGAAGAAACCATTAACCTGCTTATGGAAAAGAAAGTGGTCTCAGTACGGGGTAACCATGAACTTGCCATGTTTAACCGGCAATATCTTGAATGCTTTCCCAAGGCCATCAAACAGCCGCTGCTGGATAATATTGCTGTGATTTCCAACAGATCTGTCCGATATCTTGAAGACACGCCTTCTTATTTGAAAATGACAAATACTCATTTTGTCCATGGCACACCACCCGATAAAATTACCACTTATATCTATGATGTGACGGATTATTATTTAAAATCCCTGTTTAACAATTCTAAAGAGCAGGTTTTCTTTACCGGTCACACCCATAAATTAAAGCTGATCACCTATAAAGACAGGATTGTGCTTCGCCAGAGGATTACAGAAAACTGTACCATTCCTTTGGAAAAAAATCAGAAATATCTTTTAAATGTAGGAAGCATCGGGTTTTCAAGGGATGATTTCAAAGCTTCAAAATATGCCATATATGATAGTGAAAAAAACCAGGTTATGGTCAGGATGGTGGAACATGGAAAAAGAAATTAAAGAAAAAGCCCTTTGTCTTATCAATGAAACAAGGGTTATGACCCTTGCAGTTGCAGAGAATGATATCCCGTGGTCATCCCCTGTTTATTTTGTGTTTTATGATAAAGGGTTTTATTTTTTTTCTAATGAAAATGCAAGGCATATCCATTTCGCAAAAGACCGGAAAATAGTTTCGGCATCAATTTTTCAGGATTCGGATCAAATGGACCGGATTTTTGGATTCCAGATGTCAGGACGGCTTGAGGCAGTATCCAAAACAACCTTATATCTCTTAGCCGTTAAAAAATACGTGGACAAGTTCAGGTTTCTAAAGCAGATATTCGGTCCCGGGATCATCGAAAACAAGGACTTTTTTTTGGAGAAATTCAAATCGCGTCTTTATTGCTTTTGCCCGGATAAAATTTTTCTTTCCGACAATTCTAAAATCACAGCTAAAAGGTCTGAAGTCAATTTATTCTCAATTGGGAAAAATTTTTCTTAAGCATGGATTTATTATTTTCTGAAAATTTGGGGAAAAAATTTCTTAAAATACTGTAATTGCAATAAATCATATACTTTTTAAGCTTCTTATCCTAAAAAAAAAGATATTTTGAAAAACTTGGGCAATTCCTCTTGACAAGGGATTTTTTTTCCCATAAAAAGCTAATAAATTCAAACTATTTGACAAAATTATAAAGGAGCTTTTGCATACACTATATTCATATAATAAATCCGTGGCAAAGGGTCTTGATATTCTAGATCTTTTATCTGAACAGGGCGCACTCAGCGACAAACAAATTTCAACACAACTTCAATACAATCTGTTAATTGTTCAGCAGCTTCTTTTAATTTATATGGATTTTGGTTATATCTCTCAAAGTAATGACGGCTTATATGACCTGTCAATCAAGGTAATTGATATCAGCCGGAAATTCAGGCAGCGCTCAAAAATAAAGGATGTTGCCCGTGTGCATCTGCAACGGCTGTCTGAAAAATACAATGAAACCACAACCTTGGGAACCATTGAAAAGACAAACATCATATATATCGATAAAATTGACAGCATGGAGCTTCTTCGTTTCGTTCCCGTTATTGAACAGCAAATTACGGCACATCATACAGCGCTTGGAAAATCCATTCTGGCATATCTGCCGGTCAAAGAATTAAATCATTATTGTAATTTGGTTCACTGGAAAGCTAAAACACCTAAAACCATTGATTCAAAGGCAAAACTTTTTATCCGCCTGGAACAGATAAGGAAACAGGGATTTGCCATATCTGATGAAGAATACACCATGGGCGTAAGAAGCATTGCAATTGCAATTCTGGATGCATTGAACTACCCTAAATTTTCGATCGGCATCTGGGGGCCTGTGGCACGCATGACACCGTCAAAATTAAGGCAGATGCAGGTGGACCTGACTGAAGCAAGCCTTGAGATTTCCAAGTATTTTACAATGCCTTTAAGCAAAAAAGAATTGCCTCCAATGCCTGTCAATACTGGTTCATTACACAGGCGAATTAAAAGGAACAAAATAAAGAAAGGCTTTTTTGAGCGGGCTCTGACCATGTTCTTATAAAAATAACCCGAAAGTTTAAAAAAAGCTTTGCAAATTTAACATCAAGCCGGGGCAGGAACAGCTCTGTAAAAGTTCTTAATTCTAAAGTTAGTGCGATACAATTTCTTGACCTGATAGCCCGGCTTTGTTAAACTCCTTTTGTATTAAAAATAAGGGGGGTGGAATCTATACCTTAATATATCAGGAAACTTTATAATTCATATGGTTAGTCAATTAAAGTATCAAAATATCATGTTTTGTACCGATTACTCCAAGGATACGGAAGTGGCTTTTATCCATGCCTTTGATCAGGCCAATAAATATAAAGCCAAACTTCATATCCTGAATGTAATCCCTTCTATCAATCCCTGCGGTGTGCAGATTTTTGAAAAATCCCTGTCCAAAAAAGAGAGCAGGCAGGAATCAAATAAGATTGATGAAGATCGCAGGCTCCAGGAACTCGGTGCATTGAAAAAGGTCTACCATGAACGGTGCAAGGGCGCGATTGATCATGAATTCGTTACCATGGTGGGCTCGCCTGATATTGAGATTATCAAGTATTCCGAAGAAAATGATATTGATATGATCATACTCGGAACAGCCGGGCGTAAGGAAACCAAGCGCCTGACCTATATAAGGACGGCTGCAAACGTCTCAAAGTATGCCAACTGCCAGGTTGTCACCATTGGAAGCCCGAAGCAATAAAAATGATTTTTGCCATGCCAGGCCGGACTCAAATTTAAGGACATTATATGAACTGTTCAAATAATTCCGAGTTAATGGACTTAACATTTAAAAGTATTATTGATGCATTGCCCTGTTATATCATGATCCAGGATCAGGATTTTAATATCCTGTTTGTAAACCAGAAATTAAAGAATGATTTTGGTGATGATATTACAGGCCTTCACTGTTATTCGGTTTTAAAAGGCTCCCATCACCAATGCGCTGTCTGTCCTGTCGGCAAGACATTTAAAGATAAAAAAGTCCATATTATTGAAGAGACCATACATTTATCAGACGGTTCCATCATTGAAATGATTGCATATTCAGCACCTTTATTTGATGCGGTGGGGAATGTAAAAGCCTGTATAAAACTTCTGGTCGGCGTTGGTGCCATTAAGGACAGCCACCGGGAACTTGTGACCCTGGGTCAGTCCATAGCCCTGCTTTCCCATGATATTAAAAATATTTTAGAAGGTCTGCAGGGCGGAGCATATGTGGTTGAAGAGGGTATCAAGGACAAGGATATGGAACTTTCCAACAGGGGCTGGGATATTGTTAAAAAGAATATCACCGAGATTACGGGCATCACCCAGAATATTCTTTACTCGGCCAAGGAGAGAAAACCAAAAATGAAGGCAGTCTCTCCTATGGATGTGGCACGTCAGACAGGCCAGCTGTTTGCTGAAAAAGCGTCTTCCATGGGAATCCAGCTGCTGTTGCAGCTCAACCCCAAAGTTCCCCTTGTGAAACTTGATTCCACCGGTATTTCAAGGATGCTGGGAAATTTGATCTGGAATTCATTGCAGGCCTGTTTTAAAGATACGGATAAAAGCAAACACATGGTCTATGTCCGGGTGGATTATTATGACAACTGCCATTTTATGTATGAGGTTGAAGACAACGCCAGCGGGATGGACAAGATAACGCGCAAAAATCTGTTTAAAGAGTTTTTCTCCTCAAAAGGTGATTCCGGAACAGGTCTCGGGTTAATGGTTGTTGAAAGAATTATCCGGAATCATCATGGCAGGATTGAGGTGTTGACAAAGCCCGGCAAAGGTAGTTTATTCAGAATTATTTTCAGACTGGACAATAAAAAACTGGATTTAAAGTAAAATAAGGTATTTAATGAATCAGTTAATTTTTCCATAACTTATTACTATGATTTAAAGTTGAACTTGAAAGGGGGAAAAAAGATTATGGGTGAAGCAGCCGCAAAAATAGTAATTGTTGATGATAATGCAGATTATTTGTTCACAATGCAGACATTTTTATCCAGAAATGGTTTTGAAGTTGAAACAGCTCCCGACGGCCGGACCGGAATGGACCTGATCAGAAAAGAACGCCCGAATCTTATTCTGCTGGATGTTATGATGGAAACCACTTTTTCCGGGTTTGAGGTCTGCCGGCAGATACGGAACGACCCTGAATTAAAAAAGACACCCATTATCGGTATTACCGGGATGGAAGATGAATTGGGGTTGGAATTTGACAAATACGATGATGCTGATTATTTCAGTCCGGACGCATTCTTTGACAAGCCTGTTGATAAAGATGCATTATTAAAAAAGATCAAGGATCTGATTTCTTAAAAACAGACAGTTGTAACTGCAATTTCAAACCTGTTTGCCTTAAAACAATTTTTTAAGCCCTGCCATTTTAAGAGAAATATTTAAATGAAGCAAAACAAATATTTTGTTTTCCTCCTGGTCGGTTTTTGGTTTCTTTTTCCGGGAAGCCTGCTTGATGCTTCCCAGATAAAGCCAAAAGTTTATGTCATCCCTGTTTCCGGCAAAGTGGAGCCAGGCATGGCCGCCTATATCAAACGTGCGTTAAGGGATATTAAAGATGAGCCGAATGCTGTTTTTGTGTTTAAAATGGATACCTTTGGCGGCAGGGTGGATGCCGCCCTTGACATTGTGGACACGATTTCAGGCCTGCCAAAAGGCAGGACCATTGCATTTGTGGAAAAAAGGGCCATATCAGCAGGTGCCTTGATTGCCCTTTCCTCAAACTTTTTATTCATGAAGGAAAACACCATCATAGGAGACTGCGCACCCATCATTAACTCTGGTGAAGGGATGAAAATGGCCGGGGAAAAGATCCAGACAGTTCTTCGGGCAAAGTTCCGGGCCCTGGCCAGAAAAAATAATTATCCTGTAGTACTGGCCCAGTCCATGGTCAGCCTTGATATGGAAGTCTATGAGGTGGTGATGAACAATGAAAAAAAATTTATGGAAAAAAAAACCTGGGACGACCTGCCTGAATTGGAAAAGAAAAAAGTCAGCTCCAAAAAGACCATTGTCGGCAAGGGGGAGCTTTTAACCATGGATGATGTTGAAGCCTTTGATCTGGGGTTTTCCAGGAAAACTGTAAAGGACTTAAAGGAAGCATTGTTATTGTCAGGGTATAAATCAACAGATATCGTTATTGTTGAGGCCTCATGGTCTGAAAATTTTGTAAAGTTTTTACAGCCGTTTTTATCCATATTGATGATAATTGGAATCGGTGCAATATATTTGGAAATCAAGGCTCCCGGGTTTGGCATACCGGGCATTATCGGCATCATATGTCTTGGCCTGGTATTTTTCAGCCAGTACCTGGCAGGACTTGCAGATTACACTGAATTATTGATCCTGGTTATCGGCGTCCTGCTCCTCGGGGTAGAGGTGTTTGTTCTCCCGGGGTTTGGAGTTGCAGGCATTTTAGGCCTTGTTTCAATTGCCGCAGGCCTTGTTCTATCTTTCCAGGGATTTGTATTTCCTGATCCTTCATTACCCTGGCAAGGCGTCTTAGTGATGCAAAACATGGCCCGGGTACTGGGATCTTTTTTATTTGCTTTTTTCATATCTTTTTTCATGATCCGCTTTGTACTGCCAAAGTTTTCAAAATTTGTAAAAGGACCGTATCTTGAAACAACCCTTGAGGACTCCCATGTGGATACCACGGCAGAGCTGGGGCTTTGCCCCGGAGACATGGGGATTGCCCATTCCTTTCTCCGGCCGTCAGGGAAAATAATGGTAAATAATAAAAAAATTGATGCCATTACCCAGGGAGAATTCATTGACAGGGGAACACCTGTTGTGATTGATAGGATTGAACAGAATCATGTTATTGTGAAATTAAAAAGTTCCGAAAGGTAAAGGCCTGTAATGAAACCCTATATTTTACCCATTCTTCTTCAGGTGATCGGAATACTTGTCATTGTTGCCGAGATTTTTATCCCGTCAATGGGCCTTTTGACCATTATGGCGCTCAGCGTATTTTTTTATTCCTTATATATCGTATTCACAAGTATTTCACAAACAGCCGGGATAATTTTTACCGGCCTTGACATTGTCCTTGTGCCCTTATTAATTGTTTTTGGAATGAAACTTCTGGCAAGGTCACCCCTTTCCTTGAAACGGGAATTATCAAAACAGGACGGGGTGTTTTCGCAAAGACAGGAGCTTGAAGCTTATATTAATATGGAAGGAAGGTCTGTCACTGATCTTCGCCCGGCAGGCATGGCAAGGATAAATTCCCAGCGTGTGGACGTGGTGACTGACGGGGAGTATATTGATGCCGGGACCCCGGTTGTTGTTACAGGGGTCGCAGGTAACAGGATTATTGTTGATAAAATTAAATAATAGGAGACAGTTCAATGGATTTTATGTACATTTTACTAATTATTGCAGGAATTATCGCACTGGTGCTGTTTTATTTTGTTTTTTCATATTTAGCCCTGTGGCTCCAGGCTTTGGTATCCGGCGCCAAGGTCGGGTTAATCAATATCATTTTCATGAGGTTCAGGAAAGTTCCGCCAAAGCTGATTGTTGAATCCAAAATCATGGCTGTTAAGGCCGGTATTGAGATTCCCACGGACAGCCTTGAATCCCATTATCTTGCCGGCGGCAATGTCGCCCGGGTTGTCCAGGCACTCATCGCGGCTGACAAGGCCAATATCGAACTTGTATTTAACCGTGCAGTTGCCATTGATCTTGCAGGCAGGGATGTGCTGGAAGCTGTGCAGATGTCGGTCAATCCTAAAGTTATTGAGACCCCGCTTGTGGCTGCTATGGCAAAGGACGGTATCCAACTTCAGGCCACTTCAAGGGTTACGGTCAGGGCCAATATTGACCGCCTTGTAGGCGGGGCCGGGGAAGAAACAATCCTCGCAAGGGTGGGAGAAGGTATTGTCACCACCATAGGCTCTGCCAAAACTCATAAAGAAGTGCTTGAAAACCCGGATCTGATATCAAAAACAGTTCTGAAAAAAGGTCTGGATGCCGGAACAGCATATGAGATTTTATCCATTGATATAGCTGACGTGGATGTGGGTAAAAACATCGGGGCTAAACTTGAAACAGACCGGGCAGAAGCAGATAAGAAAATCGCCCAGGCAAAAGCTGAGGAAAAGCGTGCCATGGCTTTTGCACAGGAACAGGAGATGAAAGCCCGTGTCAGACAAATGCGTGCCAAGGTGGTGGAAGCTGAGGTCCAGGTGCCCCTTGCCATGGCAGAAGCCTTCAGGAACGGCAACCTGGGAGTTATGGATTATTATAAAATGCAGAATATTGCAGCAGATACCAAAATGAGAGATCAGATTGCAAGCCCTGAGAAAGACCCTAAAAAATAATTCAAACAAGCCGGCCCTTTTCAATTTGTCTTGGTCAGGGCCGGCTTTTATCAAGGATTGACCCATGAAATTTGACTCAATCATACCTGTTCTTATTATCATTGTTTTTTTTGTTCTGCCCGCAATTTTAAGACAGGTTAAGGCCGGGAAAAAAAAGACAGGCACA
>JAADHV010000030.1 GCA_013151635.1 Deltaproteobacteria bacterium
AATAATAAAGACCAAAGAAAAAGTGGACTAAAAAAAGGATTGACTCTCCTTAAAATTAAAAAATTTTCAAGAGAATCAAAAGGGAAAAGAATCAATTTTTACGTTGATTAGGATTTGTATTGTTGAGGGAGTTTCTCTATTTGTTCTGACACATTATTCCTAAGATAATAATCCAGATCAAAAAGCTGTTTAAAACTTAGATCCGTAAATTGAACATGCCTTTTTCTAACCTTCATGGAACTGAATGAGGGCGCATTTGTGACTTCGTAGTCTGCAATGGTTTTAAAAGGGAGATCTCCCACATAGTAACCCATACTGCTTAAGAAAATTGTTTCTTCCGGAAGGTTTTGTTCGGTTTCCGTGTCATCACTGCTTGTATCAATATATTTAAATGAAAGCCCGCCCATGCTGACATCAATTATCTGCCCTAATTTGTGAGAATGCGGGCTTATGGCAGCGTAAGCCCCTTCAACAGCTTTATAGCGTTTGTTTTTCCGTCTCTCAACGGTTCTTTTTCTACCCACCATGAATGATTTTTCCTTTATACAAGTTCATTTCTCTCAAAATTTAGTTTGAAACAAATAATGCACAAATTATGCCATTAAAAATTTCTGATTGATTTTTGTGAAATGTTTTCTAAAACCTATTATAATAGATAAAGAAAAGCAAGATATCCAAAATAATTTTTAAAATTTTATTTGTATAATGTCAATTAATTGGCAATTATGCTGTCTTTTTTTTGTTTTTTGACGGATTAAGGGAAAAATTAGTTATAAAACTGTGTATTTTATTTCTCAAAAGATTACATTTTTTCCTCAAATATTTTTAAGTCTCTATTTTTCTTTACATTGTCCGGTTTGAAAATCCTGCCGCTAATGACAATATATACACCGCAGGGCAGGCTCTGTACTGCGGCCACGGCAGAACCCAAATTAAAAATTGCATCACTTGATTTAAATTTTGCAGGCTCCATGGCACCGGTCAGGACAATGACTTTGTTTTTAATTTCTGCAAGTACTTTTGCTGTTTCAACCATTGTATCTGTACCATGGGTAATGACAATTCTATCATTAGGCTCGGCCTGTACCGCCTTATGTATGATCTGCCTGTCTTTGGCAGTCATTTCCAGAGAATCTTTTTTCAATAAGGAAGAAACAGCATATTTGAAATTTACTTTTGCATTTTTTAGGATATCATTGATATTGGATTCACCGACTTCATATTTGCTCAAAGCATCAAAGTATACTTTATCAATGGTTCCACCAACGGCATAAAATTTTATTTCCATTTTAATCCTTTAATATTTCATCTTTTAGTTTTATATAATGATTCAAGGTCAATATTGAGATGTCATAATTAAACCCTCTATATCTCAGAAAGTTCATCATCTTTTTTTTAAAGGTTTCAGTGTCAAAATTTTGCCAGGTCTTGATTTTCATTCCCACCGATTTTATAGCCAGATCCCGGTCATTATATTGTTCCAGGACAGAATCGATGATTAAAGGACAAATACCTTTTTTTTTAAGATCATACCTAAAGGCAAATTTTGATTCAGGCTTGTATTTAACCTTGCTCTCAACAAAAAAGAAGGCAAATTCTTTATCGTTTAAATATTTTTTTTTTATTAAAATTTTAATAATTTTTTTAACAATCTCCTCGCCAAAACCTTTCTTTTTGAGATATTCTTGCATCTGATAAATAGTTCTCGGTTGATAGGACAGGTATCTTATCGCAAGATTCAAAGCCGGTTCATTGTCTTTAATATCATTTGCCATATATTTTATCCCATAACCTGACAGGAGTTTTTAATATATCTGACATTATGTTTACAAGTCCCTTGCCAACAGCAGACGGGTGTAAGGGGATAACTGCAGGATCGGAAAGCTTTCCTGTCAGTTCCACCGGAACAGATACAAGACGGCCGCCAAGAAGTGTATTGATTATAGGGATTTTTTCAATAATCAAATCAACAGTTTTAAAAGGAGCAACAAGGCAGGTCATATCTATCTTATCATTTAAAGGGTCAATCATGCCACTGAATATAAGTGTCATATCCCGGCCGTCAATTATTGCTTTGGAAAATTGGATTTTACTGTCTTTTATATCTGCCTCAATGGAAATATTATTATAAGCAAACCCCTTTTGTGTTACGTTTGGGATATTACCTTTAAATATTTTTGAAACATTTAAGACAGAAAGAATCCGTGAAAGAAGGGTTAATTTATAAATACGTCCGTTTTCAGCATTTAATGTTAAAGAGCCCGTAAGCTTGTTTAAAAAATCTTTTTTCGGGGCATGGACTTTAATATTCCCTGCCAGGGAATACTTACCATCCATAAATCGGTTTTTCTGCAAAAGACATGTTAATAAATCCTGGATATTGGTTTTATTATCAGCCTTAAAAGGAATAGTTGCATAAACCATATCCTTTTTTATATTGATATAACCGCTTGTCTCCAGATCACATAAGAATGCTTTGTACAGACGCATATATAAAAGGTCTTTTTTCAGATATATTTTACTGTCAATATTTTTAAGGATCAATTTTTTGATTTTCAGTTTATCTGCTTTAAAATTGATAACATTATTTGGTAACAGTCTGTTTTTTAATGAGAATGTTTTGGATTGGGGGAAAAATGAATTTAGATTGATGGTCTTTACAATGATGTTTAAGCTGGAATCCTTATCCGTATACATTAAGATGGGTTGGCCTTCGGTAAACTTGTCAATTTTTTTTGCCCAGAAACTGTCTGGTACAACAATTTTTTTTAATGTGACTGTGTTTAAGATGCCTTTAAAATCAAAAAATGGCTTATCAATTTTGTGATTCAAAGATATTGATGCATTTGAAGACCCGGAATCAATAACTTTGATTGAGCTTAATGCCAGCGAATCAATGGTTTCACCTTTCAGGTTAATGCTTAGCTTCGGTCCGTTAATGAATTTAAGATTGGTTTTAAGAAAACTTTGTTTTTTGTTCATTTGAAAATGGCCGTTTTCCACCTCCAGTGGGACCATGATGCTGTCAAGATGCTTTGTTTCAATGAACTGGTCCAGCCATGCAAGGTTAGTCATTTTCATATTAAGTTTTTGTAAATTTAAAAAATCATTTTTTATATCAAATTGACAGAACAGGTTCTGTATTTGTTTTTGATTCAAATTTGTCGTAATATCAATTCCAACTCCGTTCCCTTTTATATCATATGACCATTTGTCCGGTTCTAATACAGGGCCTGCAAGATTAATCGAGGTGAAATAAAGTTTACCCCTTCCGTTTTTAACAGGAGAAATAAAATCAGTTGTTTTCTTATATGACATTAA
>JAADHV010000084.1 GCA_013151635.1 Deltaproteobacteria bacterium
GCTTTCTTATCAGACAATCCATATTACCTGTGGTCGCCGTATAGCTCGGTGTTTCATAGCTTGCCAACACCGGGCTCAACTTTATTGCCTATAAACTTGTCTTGGAAAATCTCGAATGATCATTCTGTTTCAACTTCCTGGAAGCTCTTCAATCTTAAAAACCAATCAACATCTTGGAAACTATTCAATGAATTGAATCTGGGTTCTTCTTGGAAGGTCATGAAATCCAGTACTGCTAATTCAGCCTGGAAGATCATGGCGGATACAACGCAGGCAGCCGCCTGGAAAATTTTAAACGAGAAATCTCAAGACACATCATACAAAATTATCAATCGGCTTGAGCAAGGTTCATCCTGGGCAATTATCAATCGGCTTGAACAGGATGTTTCCTGGAGAATTCTTCTCCAGGGTATTCTATCCGTAGATATTGCCTGGCAAATTCTAAATCAGAGTGTATTAGGCCAGGATATATCTTGGAAAGTTTTAGCTGGAAAAGAACAACCGGCCGCATGGAAAATTTTAACCGACCTGGACCAAACTATCGCCTGGCAGATTCTTTCCAGTGGAGAGATCAGCCAGGCTCTTGCATGGAAAATCCTTAATACAAAAGATCAGATCATTGGTTGGCGTATTCAGACTGCAACGGATCAGCAAACAGCATGGAAAATCATAAACGAGAAACAACAAGCCACAGCATGGAATGTTCTCAAGGTCACAGATCAGGATTTGGCCTATAAAATTTTTACAGAGCTTGAACATGACACCTCCTGGAGCGTTGATTTATCCATACTCCCCCAGGCGGTCATTGAGTTCATCACAAAAAAAAGAAATTTCATTTTTAATGCAGCTAAAAGAACGTTCATTTTTTATCAGAAGGAGAAGTAATTATGCCAGCAACATTACAATTACGGCTAACAGGTGGGTCTGTCAATTCAGATCCAAGTGCATCTTTGGGTGGAGTAATGAGCGCAAATCAATTATCTGCCACACCATTGAATAATTTGTTTGATAATGTGTCACCTGACGAAGCAGCGGCGGGGGATACAGAGTATCGGATGGTTGATGTCTATAACAGCGGGGATGCACCGGCCACGAGTGTGGAAATTTACATTGATCCGCAGACCTCCAGCACTGACACATCCCTGGAAATGGGTGAGGATGGTGTAAATAACCCACATACGGCAGCGGCGAATCTTGAAACGCTGGCAGATGAAGAAACAGCACCGGCATCCCCTGTGATCACGTTTGGAGAGCATGGGCCGGCTGCGAAACTGGCACTCCCGGATATCCCTGCCGGTGAGGCTTGCAGGATAGCGCTGAAAAGGATTGTAGGGGCTGCGGCTGTCAATACATCCAGTGACCAGGCAACGTTGAAAGTAGTTTTTGCATAGGAGTTCGCTATGGCTAATAAAACGTATCTTAATAGTTTTTTGAAACAACCGTATGAGGTATTGCCCATTTCAATAGATTTTTCAGCCAATATGGAGCCCGGTGAAACAATTGATTTGGGCAATAGTACGGTTGCAGCGATTAATATTGCTGATGGTGAGGATGTAGCCGCAACTATTTTAGAAAATAGCAGCCTGGCAGTTGTTGATGATACTAAACTTACTGTGTTGGTTAAAGGTGGTTCTGATAAGAATCAATATGAAATTACTCTCCGGGCATATATTTCAGCAACCAAAAAGCTTGAAGAAGATATTAGAATGATCGTAAGGGATTAACAATTATATTAAAGTTTAACGGAGGTAAAAAAATGGATATAACAGGGCTCGGCTCAATAGCCGATTTTGCAGGCGGTCTTTTAGATCGTTTTTTTCCCAAAAAAATGACTGAAGCAGAAAAAAAAGAACTTCAGTCAAAACTTGCAACTGCAATTGAAGAGCGTGATGTTCAACGTGACAGCCTGAAAACTGAGATTATGAAGGCTGAGCTATCCCAAGGAGATAATTATACTAAGCGGGCAAGACCAACAGTCGTTTATATGGGATTACTTTTTATCTTCCTGGTTCATGTGATATTCCCGATGATTGCATTTTTCAAGAATGCAGCAATGCCAACATTGTCACTCCCACCAGAGTTTTGGTATACGTGGGGTGGGGTTTGTTCTGTCTGGATGATCGGCCGCACGATGGAACGAACGGGGGCTGCCAGTAATATAATCCAGGCCATTACGGGTTCAAAAAAATAAATAAAGGAGCTGCCCTGGTGAGTGCACCAACACTCCCAGGGCGAATGGACTGAGTGACCAGACCAGACATCAAGTTAATGACAACTCCCTTTGCACGGGCCGTGCGATAAGGGATATACCAAGCTGAAGCTGACTGCACAAGGAGAAAAGTCCATGACAATGAGTAGCCCTTTTGCCTATATAGGCGGAAAATCACGATTAGCAAAACAAATCATCTCACTTATCCCTGAACACAAAACCTATGTAGAAGCCTTCTCTGGAGCCGCATGGATTTTTTTTAGAAAAGACCCATCCAGGGTAGAAGTGATTAACGACCTGGATAGCGAACTCATTACCTTTTATCGAGTAGTCCAGAATCACCTTGAGGAATTCCTAAAACAATTTAAATGGCTGCTTACATCCCGCGAATTGTTCCTAGACTGGAAAGATCAACTGGAAGTAAGAGGATTAACAGACATTCAAAAGGCGGCCCGGTATTATTGGGTCCAGCGGCTGTGTTTTGGCGGAAAGGTAAAAAGCAGGTCCTATGGTGTCCAGATTGATAGAGCAGTTCCCAGAATAAATCTATTGAGACTTGAAGAGGAAATGTCAGCAGTCCATTTACGCTTGGCATACGTTCGGATTGAAAACTTACCCGCTCTGGAGCTGATCAAGCGGTATGATCGTCCAGATACCTTTTTTTACTGTGATCCTCCCTACCATGGCCACCCGGATTATAAGCATAATATGACAAGATGGGATTACGAAAAGATTGCAAAAAGACTCAGTGAAATTGAAGGAAGGTTTATTTTAAGTATCAACGATAATCCGAATATGAGAGAGGTTTTTAAGGATTTTAAAATTCAACCCGTATCCTTATTATATAGTGTAGGCAAAAAACCGACCAAAGCAAAGGAACTGATTATCACTAATTAGGATTGTTATTTTTAGATGATTTGATATATAGAATTGATTTAAAATAAAAATTTTAAATTTCTGATATTGCTTGCCATAATTTCTGATATTGAGAGCAAAATTACACAAGCCATTTTGCTATCACTTCTATCTGTTTTCCGACCCGGATATTTTTAATATGCCTGGAACCTAAATAAGCCGGTTTTTTTAAATTAAC
>JAADHV010000021.1 GCA_013151635.1 Deltaproteobacteria bacterium
TTTGAACAATAAAATAATCGTCTTCCCCGATGGTATCATTCACATTGGCAAGGCTTTTAACCTCACGCACATCATCTAATTGTTCAAGGTCTGCTGTAATCTCTTTTAAAAGCGTTAAGTTATCATATGTAAAAATATTATCTTTTTTAAATGCAATAATAAAAAATTCATCATTGCCAAAAGTCTTTTTGATTTCATCATAGAACTTGATATCAGGATCATGTTCCAGGGTAAAATAATCAACATTATCCACGGTTTTAACTTTAGGCAGCAAAATAATAAAAGGTAATGATATCAGAATTGAGATAATGAAAAAAAATACCTTATGTTGTGTGATCCTATCCATATCAAAAACAGGGGCAATCCTTTAAAACATCTTGACAAACAGGTTATAAAAATAAAGTATAGATGATAATCTTTTAACGAATATATCAAATGCAGTCAATTCTAAACAGGACTAATTTCAATGATTAGCAAAAGTATCAGTTATGGAAAATTCAGATTTGGTTTGGTTCATGACAAAAATGTGCTGAAAGATACTTTTCGGATGCGGCATGAAGTTTATGTGGAAGAATTCGGGTTTGAAAAGGCATCGGATCACCCCAACGGCCTTGAAACAGATGACTATGAAAATGATTCCATTCATTTTGCCTGCATAAATGAAAGTGATTCTGTTATCGGAACCATAAGACTGGTGCTGGATTCAGGCAAAGGGTTTCCAATTGAACATGCGGTAAAGACAGATTTTGTCGGGGAAAGACCGGACAGGTCAAAAATCGGTGAGATTTCCAGGCTGACAGTAAGCAAAGATCTAAGAAGAAGAAAAGAAGACGGGATGTATGGTGTGGAATCCTACCTTAAGAAAAAAGAGGGCGGAATTTTACCTGATGACGGGTCCATCCCGGAAGAAATGCAGGGAAGAAAAAATCCCATCATTGTATTGGGGCTTTACCAGGTCATTTACCATGAAAGCCGACGGCGCGGAATAACTCACTGGTACATGATTACAGATAAAAAACTTTTTTTTGCTCTTAAAAAATATGGATTTTTATTCCACAGGATCGGAGAAACGGTGGAATACCATGGAGAAAGAACGCCCTATCTCGGCATCATAGAAGAAATTGAAAAAGCCCTGATTAAAAACAATCCTGACATGCTGAAAATCATGCTGACAGGACTCGAAGAAAAATATCATCCTCCCTTTTTCAAGATCTGAACCCATACAGGTCCTTAAGGTTTTCCAATAATCTTTCTTCAATATTAAAATACTGATCCGGCAGGATAATGGAATTTGATTTTTCAGTAAAGAAGAAATGATACAGATTATTCTTCTTTGTTACATTCTTATATTCTTTTTTATAATTTTCTTTCATGGTTCTAAGGTCAAGCCGCATTGCCACGGCCGGGTTATTGTTGGCATATGCATATTCTTTGATTTCACCGATTTTCTCAAACAACAGCAAATCTTCATAGATCCATCTATGTCTTGGGTGTACGGCAATTACAATATCGTCAGCAGCAAGATGCCTGTATGCATATTGATGAAGTATCTTATTTCCAAGCATGGGAATATTCATATTATTCATCTTATATGACGGATCAGCAGCAAGATGCCCGGCTTCAACAACAAACCTTCCCTTTGACCGTAAAAAATCCAGTTCCTTTTTAAATACCATGTCCATGGGCAGGCCATTTTTTGAATCAGGAAAAATACTGATGGAATAAATCAATTTATCAGTATTCCCATCTTTGTGAATCCCGATAAACACCCTTGACTGGTGATTACAATGCTGTGGTGCCAATCGGAATGGTGTCGGGCTGGGGCTTGTATATCCTGTTTTGACAAAGACTTTGTAAACCAGGTTAAAAGCCGAAAGGTAATCTTCAGGGGTAACAGCAGTCCTGAAAATAATATTTTCCATATTCAACTCTATGGCGGGAAGCAGGACGCTTAATAATTTTAATTTAATTTTTTCAGGCAGTATTTTATAAATTTTTCGCTTGATAAAATTTTTATTTATTTTCATCCGCCCTGATTATCATAATTTAAATATTTTTACCACCCGCCTTTTATCAAAATTGCCGGGGGAGAATCAATGAGTCTGTTTTTACTGTGCAAAAAGTTCTTGCAGACAATTCACTATTTTGACTTGGGCACTTTGAGAAATCATACCGAGTTTTTGAATTAATCTGGATTTATCAACTGCTCGCATTTGGTCCAATAGAATCAAGCCTTTTTTCCCTTGAAAGGTGCATTTGATTCGAGTTGGAAAGTTGAATCCCTTAGATGTCATCGGCGCAATTATAGCGGTTTTTAACGAGGACATCTCATCAGGTGAAATGATGACACATGGTCTTGTCTTTTTGATCTCTGAGCCCTTTGTTGGATCCAATCGGACTAAGCAAATGTCGAATCTATGAATATTCTGTTTTACCATTCCCAATCCTCATTATCGGTAAGCGGAGCATCTAACCATTCCTGATCAATTTGATCAGCTCCTTTTGTTTTTAAAATTTTATCAAATTCCTTTTTCCACCCTTTCCTTGGTTTTTGCAAAGGTTGAATTAACAGCCCTTCATCACTAATTTTAAAAACTAATTCTGTGTCTTCTAATTGAGCCTGTTCAATAATTGCTTTTGGAATCCTTACGCCTTGTGAGTTTCCAATTTTTATCAAACTAGTCATATTTACCTCCATTCGTGATTAATGTAATTACAATATAATCACATTAAGAATTATTGTCAAATTCAAACCAAGTCAAAAATTTCAGGACTAACCTTAGCTTTGTATTTTTCCGTCTAAATTCGAGACCATAATAATTCGCAAATAAAAACTTAACCGGTTGCCCACTTTTTTAGGATAGGATCACCCAGGTTTGACAGGATCCGCTGCAAGCAACTACAGCATTTAAGTGTAATCAGGCATAATGATCACGCTTGATCTATTTTGACCATCCTTATTTTTATTATTTATCCGGCAATGATTCAGCAGGGCCTTAAAACATATGTTGTTTTCAAGGGCGGTTTCCGAATCCGGAATCACATTAAAAAAGGCATGACTGCCAACGATAATCAATTTATTTTTAGCCCGGGTCATGGCCACATTGAGACGATTGGGGCTGTTTAAAAAATCGCTTTGCAGATGATCCGGGTCTGATGAGGTGATGCCAAATATGATAATATCCCTTTCTGCACCCTGGAAGCGTTCCACCGTATCCACGACGGGAAGTGCATCATGGTCATTGTCCAACATTTCTTCTAACTT
>JAADHV010000010.1 GCA_013151635.1 Deltaproteobacteria bacterium
AACATAAATTGAAAAGGCTAATATCGCAGTTAACTCGACCGAAAAACGCGGGCATGAATTTAGCGAATGAATATTTGAAAAACGTTTTCGGCGGGTTATCGCAGGCGAACCCCGCAGTCAGTTCCAAAGTTAGGCGCAATTAGGATGGCGTTTTTTGATAAAGCATGATGAAAAAAATTATTTTTAAACAGTCTGCATTAATAGTATGACTATTTCAAGAAAAATATTTATCAGTAAAGATGAAAAAATATAGTTTAGAAACACTTCTCCCTGATCGTTTTAAAAAACCATTTATAAAGAAAGAAAAATGATAGATACAGACTTTGAAAGAGAAACTACTCTCTTTTGTGTCTAAACGGTTTTTGGAATTTCAAATTAAGTTCTCCTTTTTTGATAAGTTCTTTGACAAGTTTAATACCTGGAAGTTTTTCCATTGCTATACGGATACTGTGGTAAGATGGATGGATATAGGGTTCCGTGCTTCTTGTTGAGGAATGACCGAGGATGCTTTGTATTATCAAGATATCAACATTATTATCATTCAGATGGGAAGCCATGCTATGACGCAGTGTGTGGCATGAGATATTAAAGGGCACCTCAAACGAGGCGTAAAGCAGGATTTTTTTCAGATTGTCTTCCATGGTACGGATTGCCAGCCGGTTTCCCTTTTTTGAGACAAATAAAGATGGTGTAAGCCAGCTGTTATAAAACTGGTCCCGTAAAGCAAGATACTGGCACAAGATTTCAATCAGCTCATCATTCATGTGCAGAGTTCTTGGTTTTTTGCCTTTACCGATCACCAATATTTTTTTGTTTTTGATATCAAGATTGGTCAGGTTAAGGGAGTGGACTTCTCCCACCCTCAAGCCTAATTGATACATCAGGGCATAGACGGAATAATCGCGAACGCCCAGGATCGTATGGGTATCCATGGCTTTAAATAAAAGGTTGATCTGTTGCGGCGTCAGGGCGCTCGGGCGTTTGCGATAGCCTGAGCGTATTTTCAACACGTCATAAAACGGCAATGCATCTGCGCATGGCAGATCATACAGCTTAAAAAAGTTCCCATAGCTTCTAAGGGTAAAAATCTTCCGGTTGATGGAGGCACCGCAGTTCTGGCGCTGTTTTTTGAGATAGTACTGGAAGTCGATTACCGCAGGTCCGTCTATTGTTCGCAGGTTTTGTGAGCAGATAAAGTTTTTGAACAGGTCCAAATCAACGCGGTTGCTTTTAACAGTTTGCGGGCTGATCTCATAGATGTCCTGCCGGTAATTAAAAAAGTCATCAATGTGCCTAAAGAAAGTATCGGATGCTACTGCCATGACAGCCTCCTTGAAATAAGGATTTGATCCAGTGCCAGTTGTTTCAGTTTTTCTGACACGTGGATATAGATGGATGTATCGGCAATTGACTCGTGCCCCATCATAGCTTGTATGGCGGATAGAGGGACGTTTTCGTGATACATTTCTGTGGCAAAAGAGTGTCTGAGCACCCGGGGTGTAACAACGGCAGCAATCCCGGCCTTTTTTGCCTGATCTTTGACAATTCGCTGCACTCGATCATTTGAGATGGCCGTTGTTTTGGTATCAGCCTGGAAAAGTGGAGCACATTTTTTGTTTGGTGCTTTAGGATGGGACAGGTATCGTATGAGTTTATCGAAGAGTCGATCGACAACAAACAGAGCCCGCTGCTTTTTGTTCTTTCCGCGAACACGCATCAGGCCGATGCGTTTGCCATGACCGGTTTCAAAGCTTTGTACTTTCAATCCGGTCAATTCACTGGTTCTCAGTCCCAGCGCCCATAGCAAAGAAACCATTGTATAATTTCGCATGCCATGCCAAGTGCTCTGATCGAATGAATTGAGCAGTTTAAAAGCGTCTTGTGTTGAGATCGGTTTTGTAACCTGTCGTCTGCGTGTGATCAAAAGCGGCAGGGCCTCAGCCGGATTAGAAGTAATATCGCCGGATTTTTGTAAGAAGGTATAAAAGCTTTTCAGGGCATAATGATGATTTTCGATCCGGCTGTATCCGATACCGGTATTTTTCAGATACAATATCCATTTTAGCAGTTGTGTACCCTTGACGTTAGCCGGATTAGCTTGGAGTTCTTTTTTAGCAAAACCAAAGAAAGCCTTAATACTTATGGTGTAGGTATCGACGGTTGAAGGAGCAAAACCGTTAACTTTTAAAAGTTCTTTACGGTATTGATCAATCAGTGCTATCATGGTGCCTCCTTTCTCATGTATGGGTGTTTTTTCATATATAGTGCATACTGGTCCGGGTTGAGGTGAGCATACTTCATTGTGTTTGCCCGGCGGCTGTGGCCGAGGACATGCTGTGTGATTTCAATGCCGGCAACCTTATTAAGATGGGTGGCAGCCGTATGTCGGAACAATCGGGCGTGGAGCTTTTTGTCGATGCCGGATTGATCGGCCGCTGTGCGGAATATGTCTTGCAATGTTCGGGAAGAAATGCGTTTTTTTCGCTTAGATATCAGCAATGGTCCTCTTTTATATTTTTGCAGTTGCAAATACTTATGAATGATTTTACAAATACTGTGAGGCAAAACCATATTGCGCTGTTGACGTCCTTTTTCCCTGAGCCAGATCAGACCATACTTGAGGTCAACATCTTCGATATTTAAAGCGATCAACGTAGAGGTTCTTAGACCCAGTGTGCCCAGCAACATGATAATGATGAGATTTCTTAGGCCCATCAGCGAGTCTGCTCGGATAATGAAGTGGCGAATTAAAAGCTTAAATTCATCTTGAGTGAGAAACTGCGGTAACGTTTTTTCGATTTTTGGATATGGTATACCGGTAGCGATATTTTCAGGTATGATCCGGTGAAGCGTCAGAAAATGGTAAAATTGCCTTAGGGTCCAGACCCGGGATTTGGTAACATGAATGGAGGGGGCATTGTAGTCGGCTGTAAAATCGATCAGATGCCGATAGCGAACCCTTTTAACAGAACGAATTCTCTGTGTTTTTAGAAAGTTTGCTAATTCGTTAAGCCTTGCGGTTAAAGCCTGGATGGAAGGGATTGAAAAATCCGCTATCCCGCAATATTCCAGAAACTGGTTTGTATAATGATGAAGCATGTCGGCACCTCCCTTGAATCATGCTTCATCATCAAACGCCTATCATTACAAGGCAAAATGCGCTAACTGCGAGGTTTGTTGGTTAAGTTTCCAACAAAATTATGGCAGATAATACAGATTTTAACATAGTT
>JAADHV010000073.1 GCA_013151635.1 Deltaproteobacteria bacterium
CCAGTGATGCAGCATTGCATTCCAGTCCCATCCTGACTTCCAAAAGGTCCTCAATAGATGCATTCTGGGCTTCAATGGCTTTAGCCAAAGGGTTTCCAAGGCCCGGATCATAGGTTTTTACAAAGGTTCCCTGGCCCTGTTTTGAATAATCAGCCCCATGGCTGCAAGTCTCTGGATGGCATCCCTGACTATACCACCATGATGCGGAAAAATTTTAGTTCAGGAACAACAGGAAATTGTTCTTTCATCTTCTCATATTCCTTTCTAAATTATTATGTTAATAAATTGAATATGAAATGTAATTCATTCTGTCAAACAATTTTTAATTTTTTGTGACTACTGGATGTAACCAGATGTATTTAATCGATATATTAGTATTTCTTTTATTATCATAAGCAGAGATACCTTTACTCATTTATATTAGATTTGCAAAATTTTTCAGGCTTTGAATTTTCCCACAAGTTCGCTTAATTTTACTGCCTGGTCAGAGAGTTCTTCTGAGCTTAAATCTATTATAGAGCTGCTTTGAGATATGGTATCTACCGATTTGTTAATTTCAACGATCTCGCTTACAATATCTTCCATCATGATGGAACTTTGGGCTAGGTTTTCACTGATATCCGTAATCCCACTTGAAGTTTGTGCTACATTCTTAGCAATTTCTCTGGTTGTCACAGACTGCTCTTCTACAGCACCTGCAATGGTTGTCACTATATCAGCTACATCGCTAATTGATTTGGTTATTTGGGTGATATCCTTTACTGTTCTGGATGTTGAACCCTGGATATCACCGATTTGTTCTTTAATTTGCAAGGTTGCATCAGCAGTCTGGGTGGCAAGCTCCTTGATTTCGTTTGCAACAACCGCAAAACCTTTACCGGCTTCTCCCGCCCGTGCCGCTTCAATGGTAGCATTTAAAGCCAAAAGATTTGTCTGCCCGGAAATTTCGGTTATCGTTTTGATAATTTTATCGATATTCTGAGCTATATTTCCAAGCTCTTGCGCACTTTTGCTTGCCTGTTGTGCCTCTTGAGCCACATTGATAGTTATTGTCTTAGCTTTTCCTGTATTTTGAGCTATTTCATTTATTGTAGCGGTCATCTCCTCTGTGGCGGTTGATACTACGCTGGTATTTGATGATGCCTGTTCCATAGAGTCTGCAATGGTGGTAATATTGTCACTCACATTATTGGCAGCGGTAGTAACATTGTTTGATTTTACAGATACTTCATCAATCAGCGTAGACATTTGTGCTGACAGGTCAGACATGTTTTCTGAGGATGAATTCAAGATTTCAGTATTTCCGGCGATTTTTTTTATTACAGGTTGAATTTTATCAAGAAAAAGATTGAACCATTTGGCAAGCTCTCCAGTTTCGTCCCGGCTTGTGATTTCAAGTCGTGCAGTGAGGTCTCCTTCTCCTTCTGCAATGTCTTCAAGATTACAGACCACCTGGTTTATCGGTTTTGTAATGAGCCGTACCGTTAAAAGTGCTATGAAAATAATGAATCCAACGCCAGCGATACCAAGATAAAGTAGAAACCATTTTAATTTTATGACATCACTATATGCCGCTGACTCTGCTACTTCTGTTAGTAATTCCCATTGAAGGCCGAAACTGTCCATGGTGTCTGAAGCAACAAGAAATTTTTCACCCTTGTCATTATAATATGTTGCAACACCTTTGGTATCAAGCAAGCGATCCATATATCCGGGAAATTTTTTATCAGAAGAACGCAGCACCCTATTGCCTGTCTGATCTTTTGAAACCAAAAAACTTCTTTCATCCCCTTCATTTGGGATACGCCTTATAATACTTTCACCAGATATCTGAACTACGATGACTCCAACAGCATCAGCCACTATCACATCTTTGGCATCTTCATCTTCATTGGGTAGCTCATAAACAAAACCTTCCTGTTTGAGGACAGGAAGTGCTATCCATATTGAGGGTGAATCTCCTTTCTTGAGGGCTTTGAAATCTAAGATTATGGTATCCATTCTTTTTAATGCAAGATAGTATGCCTGTGAAATGGGATTTGTGTCCCCTTCAACAAGATAATTAGTGCCAAGTATGGCTGTCAGCTTGGTGATCTCCAACTCTTCATTGTTATTTCGGGTTTTTTCCGCCATTGAAGCAGTATATATGATTTTTCCGGTGACTTTTTTGTTTTTCACTACAGAACCCACATGGATAATTCTTTTTATTCCTTTGTATGTCTGCATAAAACTCAGGAAATGTGGATCATAACGCTGTGCCGTAATCTTATACATTACGCTATTGGGATTTTGAGCATATCGAAATAATTTGGTAATAACTTCACGCGATGCGACATTTTTTCCTCCCTGTAGCTTGATGCTCCCGACCAGGGTCTCAAGGTGGGATTCAAGGTTTTGCTTTATGGTACTTAAATTGAATGCCAGTTTTTTTGTGATGTTGTTTTTAAGTGCCTGTTCACTATAGTGTGACGATGAAAAACCCAAAATAATGGACGGTAAGACTGCAGCTGTTAAAAAAGCGATTAGCAGTTTTCCTCTTAACTTCAGGTGTATTGATTTGGTTAATGCAAACATCTTTCAAGCTCCTTATCTCAGGTTATAAACAGGCAAGATTAAATTCGTATTTTGATATTTGGTTGACCTGGCTTTTTACATATCCATTAATAATTTGATTTTCCTGATTTTCATTACAATATCCATTTAATGTTAACAGAATAGTATGACAAAATGAATATAAAATGTAATTCACTTTGTCAATCCATTTTATATTCTTTTCAAATTTGTACGAAAATTATCTCAAAGCTTAAAAAGAACTTTCATTTTTTATTGCAGGTAACTCCAGAATAAGCGATATTGATATTGTCTAAGATACCGAAATCACAAATAAAAGATCCACCATGAAAACAAATAATACATATTCGCTGTCATTGTAAAAATAATTTGAGAATAAAGGGATTGATTCAGATATGTAAGCGTAAAATAAACCCCATCTTTTCATGCCTGAAAAGTTATGGCATAGACACTACAGTGTTGATTGTCGCGATCTGATCCCAAGAATATGTCATGTTATTTTACCTTTACAGGTAGAGCCCGGCAGTAATAAAACCACCGGGCTCCAAGCAGACAGCAGTCTACCGCACTGAGTTATCCCTTGGCATCGGAGTCCCCTCTCGTATGCCTCTGTTTCACTCAGATA
>JAADHV010000100.1 GCA_013151635.1 Deltaproteobacteria bacterium
GCTCAGATGGGGGAACCGGTGGAGGTGCTTTTAGAAATATGTATGGGAAATTTCTTATTGAAGCTTCTGATATGTTTAATTCAAAAGAAATGGCTGATATTGGAAAAAAATTTATTCAAATAGCCAAAGCTTGGGATGCAACCGCAAATCATTTAAAAATGCTATACGAAACTGCTAATCTTAAAATCCTTGATGATGTTTCAAATAGAATTAATGAAATTGCGAATAATGAAAAAGAATCATTAATAATGCTGTTAAAGACAGTTAAATAATATAAAGCGTACACAAATCGTTACACCTGATATTTTTCCGCTACACTCTGAAATGCAGGTGAACTCATCCGATACAACGACATTGAAGGTGCAAAATATATAACAAAAATACAGATTTTTTAGTGGCTTAGCTTAGAACTAGCGAGACGATTGAGGCTTACACCAGCTTCTGCTGCTTTGATGGCGAGAGCACGATGAATTTCAGGAGGTACCCGAACCATAAATTTCCCACTATAGTTTTTTATAGCAATAGGCTCTGGTACTTTTTCTTTGCGGTCTCTCATATCAATTATTACATCTTCAACAACATTTCTAATGCCTTTTAGGGCGCCTTCTGGTGTTTCCGCTAACCAACTTAAACCAGGAAATTCTGCACATAACCCGACATATTCATCGTCATCTGCTGACCAAGTCACACGATATGTATAGTGATCATCTATTATTGCCATTTTCTACCTCCAACCTTTCAATAGCTTTTAATATCTGCCGTACTTGATAGGCTTTTGCTTTCCCTTTAGAGTTTTGTATATTAACACGCGGATCACCTCTCCATGGGGTTTTATATACCCTGTGACTTGAGCCTGATTGTCGAGCGTCTCCAAAGTAGTAGAAATCACACACTTTGCATAATTCTGAAAATTTTGTGTCTTTAGGATTATTTTTAAACTGTTTTAATTTCTCAGTTATGCTTTTCATATGAATATGATATCACTATTAGTATCAAAGTCAAGTTGAAATAATCTGCAAATAAGGTTTGTAATTTGATTCTGAAAGTCTGCAGTAAAACACAACGCCCGAGCTAACGGGCAAATTTGTCATGTTCAGCAGTGCCCATACTTTTCGCCACAGCTTTGCCACTCATCTTCTGGAAAGAGGCACGGATATTCGGACAGTTCAGGCATTGCTGGGGCATAAATATATCTCAGCGACTATGATTTACACTTCCATTCAAAGCAAGAATTTAAAAGCTTTTCAAGATCCTCCTTTGTAAATTTTCTGGGATTTGTGGTACTGTTGACATTGCTTGTGCTCTTTTCAACAATTGACTTGAAATGATCTTTTTCAAGCACATCCCTGGTTAAGCTTAAATTCTCAACCATCTGACCGGCTTGTGTCATAACCTGTTTCACAATGGGTTCTATCCTCCGGTACTTATCCGGGACAGCGTCCCTGTTGAAATCACACACCGCCTCCAGTGTCTGGGCAATGAGCCACCCGTGGACAGATCCGTGATAGAATCCGCCTATGGTATTGGCCATGGCATGGGAAAGTCCCAGTCCTGCGTGCATCATGGCTGCTCCTGCAAGGAGGCTGGCCTCCTGCATATCTTTTCTGGCATCAAGGTTTCTGCCATCCTTGACTGCGGCTTTAAAGCTTCTCAGGATAAGCTGCATGCTCTCAAAGGACAACCCATCTGTAAACCCGTTGGAACTTGAAGACACATACGCTTCCACAGCATGGGAAAACGCGTCCATACCAGTGGAAAAAGTCAAAGCCGGGGGCATGGTTATCGTCAGTTGAGGGTCCAGCAGGGCAAGGTCAGGTATTCGTGTGCACAGGCTTATTTTTTCGTTGCTGCCTGCAGCCGTTATCACCGACCACGGGGAAATCTCAGAACCTGTACCGGAAGTTGTCGGAATGGTAATAAAAATAGAAGCACGGGTTTCGTCTGCAATGATCTTTGACGCATCAATGGGTGAACCGCCTCCAAACGCAATAACACCGTCGCACTCCTCGGCGCCATATACGATTTTCCCCTGTTCAATATTATCTGTGGTGGGATTAGGTTCTACACCATCAAAAACGACAGCAGTGAAGCTCTCTTTTGAAAGGTTTTGTTTCAAATCACAGATCATGGATCTGTTCCACTCCATGATCTGGCTGGTTACTAGTAAAAACCGCTTTACACTGCTGGGGGCCGTCAGGCCGGTAATTCTTTTGGCCAGGGTATCCATTGAATTTACTCCGAATACCACAGGGCATTGTAATGAAAATTCGTACATTTTTATATTCCCAGCTCCTTTAAAACTTCCCTTCCGGGAATGCCGTTTTTATCCCATCCCCGGAAAGTGTAATAGTCGTTGATCATGGTGTCCATATCAGGACAATTTCCCTTTGTTCCCCCTTCTTTAAGGACTTCATCTGAAAGGCGGCCCGGCAGCCGGTCGTCCCTGGCTGTAATCCCGCATTCAATGTTGTACATCCGTTTCAGGTTGAACATCCGTTTTCCTGCTTTGAGCATCTCTTCCATCTCCATGCTCCACCCTGTAACAAAATTGAGGCACTCAAGCAGGTCTGTCACACTTATATCTGCATACAGGAGAAACTTGCAGGTCTTAAGAGAATCAAAAAGTCCCATGAGATCCTGCATCTTGGCAACCATCTTACCCTTTCCTTTATTGCTGAAACGATCCATTATCGTTATGAGCCCGAGTTCCGGCACTGTGAATGCTCCTTCAACTCCATGAGTCAGGCCTGCAAGATGACAGGCACCCCTGTTGGACGTGGCATAGGACAGGCCTGTGCTGAAATGGGCTCTCGGGTCGGGTCATGAGCAGGCAACTCAAGCCCCTTTACGTGAAGGGCAAAGGACAAAGATTCCACTCCTATTGCTTTTGAAGCGCTCCTTATGCCTTTTCCGAGGACCTGGCCGAATCCTTTATTTTCACCAATCTGCTTCACCATGTCAACCATGGCATCATGGTTTCCCCATGTAAGGGAAAGCCCGTCACAATCTTTTTTTGTAATCAATCCTTTTTCAAAGGCCTCCATGGCAAAAGCAATTGCGGCACCAACCGAGATGGTGTCCATGCCGTACCGGTTGCAGAGTTCATTTGCCTTGCAAACAGCTTCCAGGTTGTCCACCAGGCAGTAACTGCCGAAACTTGCCATGGTCTCATATTCAGGACCCGACCCTTCAATCCCGGCATATTGGCCCGAGGTTATGGAAATCTTTCTCCCGCACCCTACAGGGCATGCACCACAGGCAAAACGTCCCTTGAGAAATCTTTTTGCCATAACTTCTCCTGAGAGTTTTTCAGCATTCTGCCATCTTCCCGCAGCAAAATTTTTTATGGGCAGTTCCCCTGAGGCTTCCAGGGACATGATACCGCCTGATGTCCCATAGCAGCCAAGAAAAGATGCAGCATCCTTGATCCTTGCAACCATGTTTTTTATCTTAGCTTCAAGGCTTTTTTTATCAGCCACCTCTATTTTTTTGTCACCAAGAACAACAACAGCCTTAAGGCCCTTGGAACCCATCACTGCACCCAGGCCGCACCGCCCTGCTGCACGGCTGTCTTTTCCATCGTGCATGATTGATGCTAAAACCACCCCTCTTTCCCCTGCCTGACCAATGCAGGCGACCTGGACTCTCCTGCCCAGCTCCTTTTTCAGCATGGATGATGTGGTATGGGTATCTTTGCCCCATAAATGGGATGCTTTTTCTATTTTTACATCAGCGCCTTTAATAAATACATACACAGGCTCTGATGATTTCCCGCTGATAATAATACCGTCAAACCCGGTCTTTTTCAGCATGGTTCCCCACCTGCCGCCAACATCACTCTCCCCCCAGATGCCTGTTAAAGGGGATTTTGCCACCACGGAATGACGACCCGAGCTGGGTATCCCTGTGCCTGTGAACGGCCCGGTATTAAAAATCAACAGGTTATCCGGGCCAAGAGGATCTGTTTTCCTGCCTGTTCCGGTAAAAAGGGTGTGTGCCCCCAGTCCGCTGCCGCCAACGTATTTCAATACAGTTTCCCGGCTCTCCTCCCGGACATGGAAAGAACCGGAACTCAAATCAATGTTGAGATATCTGTGATGATACAATTTTTTCCCTGAAAACCTGAACCGGGATACCCTTTTTGTAAAAAAAGCATCCCGGCCGGGTCATATTTAAGGTTAAACTATCTTTTTAGGAAATATATGTTATTTTTGTTTTTTAATAATAAGCCCGACACCCTTAAGCCAGCTTTTTGCCACAGCGTCAGGTTTCTCACCGTTTACATTCACCCTGAAATTGAGCCTTGTCATGGTAGCCGTGTCAAGTGACGGACCGATCTCTCCTAATACGAATTTAAGTTTCGGGTATAGCTTAAGCACAGAGGCGCGAACAACAGGTGCAGGATTGTAGATAGGGAAAAAGTTCTTGTCATCTTCAAGAACGGTCAAATTGTAATCCTTGATCTCACCGTCCGTGGCAAATGCCATTCCGCACATGACTATACCGTCGCGTACCGCTTTTTTCGCCAGGGGAATCTCCATCTTTTTCACGCTGCTGTCAGGGATATCCTTTCCAAACTTAAGGCCGTAGTGCTCCATCATCCCTTTAAAGCCGTCAATCCTGGAGTAGAACTCGGCACCAACTGCAACCGTCATTTTCATAGGATTGCTTTTAATCCAGCCGGCCCAGTCTGAAAGGGTTTTGATTCCAAGTTTATCAGCAGTTTTGGTCTTCATTGTGATTGCATAGGTATTGTTGAACTTTGCAGGGGTGAGCCAGACCAGGCCGTTTTTGGCATCTTCAGCTTTTACTTTGTCATACAGGGCAGTCGCATCCCTGACAATCTCCTTTTTCTTGAACAATGAAAGCCAGGCTGTTCCGGTATATTCCATGTAAACATCAACCTGATCCTGTTTCAGGGCTTCACGATTCACATTCGTTCCCCCTAAGCTGGTACGGTCTTCAACAGGAATCCCACGATCCTTGAGCAGGTTTACCATAATCTTTCCAAGAATTATCTGCTCGGTAAAATTTTTAGATGCGACTTTTACAGGGGCTTTTGCAAAAGAAGGCATTGGAAGCACAATGAATGTAAGTGCTGTCATTAAAAGAACCAGTTTTTTCATAATAAATCCTCCAGAAAAAAATCATTTAATATTTATTGTTGCGGGCAAAATGCGCACAACGCCATATGGCCGGATATTAATTGATTCATACCCGGCCTTTTAACGGTTAAGCCATTTTTACTTCATTCGTCCGGACTCCTCTTGAAACGAGAAACTTTTCAGAAACGCTCAGGCAATAGTCAAACAGCATGGCAATGAGGGCCACTGGCACGGCACCTGCCACCATGATACCCGTGTCGACCAGAGCAATTCCGGTAAATATCCAGAACCCGAGTCCGCCGCCGCCGATAAGAAATGCCAGGGGGGCTGTTCCGACAATAATGGCTGTTGCTGTCCTGACTCCGCCTGCAATAACAGGCATGGCATTGGGAAGTTCAATCTGAAACAGAATCTGTTTTCTGGTCATTCCCATTCCTGTGGCTGCCTCGATGACATCTTTGCTCACCGAATCAATCCCTGCATATGTATTCCTGACAATGGGCGCCACTGCCTGGAGAAAAAGTGCAATCAGCGCAGGTACCATACCAATGCCTGAAAGACCGATAAGAGGCAGAAACCCGTAGGCCATGGCAATCACACCAAGCGAGGGGACAGACTGCCAGACATTGACCACAGCCATTATGGCCGAAGACACCTTTTCCATGCTTTTCCGTGTCATCATGGTCCCAAGGCTCACTCCCACAAGGGCTGCACAGAACATGCTGATAATGACCAGGACAAAGTGCTCATAAACCAGTTTGAAAAACTCCGGGATATTTTTGATCGTGTAGTCCCAGGCCCCGTAATAGGTATAAAGCCATACAATAAAAAGAATCGTTAAAAAGACCGGCACCAGCCTTTTGACCAGCCGTAATAGAACTCGTAAAGTCATGATTCTATCCTTTCAAGGTTTCTTTGATATCTTCTGTATGAAGCCAGCCAAGCACCTTTTTGACGTCATCCACTACAACCAGGAACCCATAATCATGGGTAAAAATTTCAGACAGACCGTCCTTGAGACTCGATTGTGCCGTAAGCCATGCATTGGTCGGGGCAACTGCATCTTTAACCCGGGTTGCTTTATCAGGAATACCATGCTTGTCAATTATCCCTGTGAGTGTACCTTCTCCATCCACTGCAATAAGGTATCTGGTGTCAGTTTTTGAAAACATGTTACAGGCGGTGTCAATGGTTTCATCCTGATGAATCACCGGGGGGTTGTCTTTCATTGCCCGTTTTATAGTAAACAGGTTGAGACGTTTGAGCGTCCTGTCTCCACCCACAAAATCAGCGACAAAATCGTTTTTCGGATAGGTCAGCACTTCTTCCGGGGATGCGAACTGGACCAGGCGGCCGTCTTTTAACAGGCAGATTTTATCTCCCATTTTTATAGCCTCATCAATATCATGGGTGACAAATACAATGGTTTTTTTAACCTTTTCCTGTATTTTTAAGAATTCATTCTGCAGATGCTCCCTGTTAATAGGGTCAATGGCGCCAAACGGTTCATCCATAAGCATGATGGGCGGGTCTCCGGCCATAGCCCTGGCAACACCGATCCGCTGCTGCTGACCGCCGGAAAGTTCATTCGGGTACCTGTCCCGGTACTCGTCAGGGGCAAGATTGACGATTTCAAGAAGCTGCTGCACTTTTTCATCGATTTTTGCCTTATTCCATTTTAAAAGTTTCGGGATAATGGCAATATTCTCACCAATGGTCATATTGGGAAACAGGCCGATATTCTGAATCACGTACCCGATGCTCCTTCGAAGCTCTATGGTATCGAGCCTGGAAATATCTCTGCCGTTGATAATGATCTTTCCGCTGGTAATGAGTATCAAGCGGTTGATCATTTTCATTGCAGTGGTTTTGCCACATCCCGAAGGTCCGACGACCGTACAGATCTCACCTTCCTCAAGATCAAAGGAGAGTTCATCGACAGCCTTGATATGCCCGGCTCCAGGATATATTTTTGTTACTTTCTGAAGGCTTAACATGATTCCCATAATTTTCTCCTTTATTATTCTGTTGCCTGTCTGGATTTAAGCCCGGCCGGTGTAATCCATTCCTCTGCTTTTCCAAGAAAGATATCCGCCACAATGGCAAGGAGACTCATGGCAATGGCACCTGCAATTACCGAGTCATTGGTTGACATCTGAAGCCCTTCACTTACAAAAAGCCCTAATCCCCCTGCACCGATGTATGCGGCAATGGCAGCAATGGCAATCCCCATAACCACTGCTGTTCTGACACCCGCCATAATTATGGGTGCGGAAAGGGGAAGCTGCAGTTGGACAAGAAGCTGGAAATTTGTCATTCCCATACCCTTGCCGGCCTCAATAGTGGCAGGGTCCACACTTTTCAGTGCAATATAAGTATTTCTGATAATCGGAAGCTGGGAATACAAAGCCAATGCCGTGATTGCCGGTACAACCCCGATACCGATACCGTTGACCGCATCCCATGCATTGTCAATGGTTGAAAGAATCGGCATCATAAACCCGAACATGGCAATACTGGGTATGGTAATAAGAATGCTTGATATATAAAGAACAATTCCTGCAGCACCCGGATGGCGTGTAATATAAACACCGACAGGAACGCCTGTTACAATGGCTATAATCAGGGCAATACCGACAATGCGCATATGGGCGACAAGCTGAACAGATGTTTCATGAAGGTTATTTGCAAAAAACTTTATTGGCCCGGATACAAATAACGGATGAATCAGGGTTGAATAGGCAATCACAGAAAAACCCAGTGCAAATATTACCATCCAGAAATCCTCAATAGAGCGCATGTTATAAAGAACTGCCACCAGGACAAGCAGACACGAAACTGCCAGAACCATAAAAAATCCCCAGGTTTCACTCAGCATAATGGGATCGAGCCTGGCATAGAATTTTATTGAAAGATCAGAAAGATATAGAAAAATGGAGGCCAGGATAAAAATGATTAAAATATAATAAGATATCCTGCCAAGTGTTCCTCTTTTATAACATATCTGCAGATAATATAAAAATCCCCCGGAAAAAAGAAAGGCCGCACCCCATTGGAAAACACCCGACAGGGTTTGAAAAATAAACGTAAGCCCGGACACAAGGATACATACGACAAGAAACATACTGGGAAAGGGAGTCGTTTTCAGTTTTTCCCCAGGATAAATCATTAAAAAAAGAAGAAGTGAAAACAGCGGGACAATCAAAATCATTCTAAAAACATCATAGGACGGGAGGAATTCCACATCCAGATCCACAAGATGCAGGAGCATGTTAAGCGGGGATAAAGGATTTTCCTGCGAAAGAAATTTTCCAGGGAACCATGGCATAAAAAAAGAAATAAAAATTAGAACTGAAAAAAGAAGAAACAACCTGTCAATCCAATTCCAACTGAAAACCGACCGGAATTCCACAGATGCAATGGACTTTGAACAATGATGACATTTACTTGAATTTAAAGGCAATTCCTTTTTGCATTCAGGACATATTGGGATTTCTATCATCATCTTTCACCTCCTGATTGTAATAAATTTAACAAAATCTTTCATAATCAACATTGCTTGTCAAGCATAAAGTTGAATTTGATAGGTTTTGTTACAGACTTTTTTTATAAAACCGGACCATCTATGAATAATCATTCTATAGTTTCAATATGTTAGCATATGTCAATCAATTTATTACCAAGGTATCAATAAAGTTTCAAATATGAAATATCAGTTAAAATTAAATTTATTTTGCGGTCTTTGACAACTTTAAAAGCTAAAATTGAGCAGGAACTTGACATCAGAGGATAAAAATGTAACAAATCTGCAAAATGCAATTGTTTTTAAGGTGCAGGGAATCCAAATGAACAAAAAAATAACTTCTTTGAACAAGACTATCAATACACACTATCCTGAATTGACTTCCAAAGGAAAAATGCTGGCAGAATTTGTATTGTCCAACCCGGACAAAGCCGTCTTTATGACAACAAGAAAACTTGCCGCTGCCGTCGGTGCCAGTGAAGCCACGGTTGTCAGATTTGTCCGGCAATTGGGTTATGCAAGCTATGCATTGTTCATCAAGGCCTTAAGAGGGCTCATTGACACCGAGCTCACCTTAATTGAAAGAAACAGGCTTGCCAACCCTGTTATGCGCAGTGATGATGCGGAGCTTGAAAGGATAACCAATCAGGATATTGAAAATATCAGGGCCATGAGGAAAAATATTGATCTATCAGAAGTGAAAAAAATCAGGAAAATCTTAAAAGAATCAGAGGCCGTTTATATTATCGGTTCAAGGCTTTCTTATGCCCCGGCGTATTACATGGGCTGGACCCTGGCCAAAATAAGAAAAAATGTGAATATCTTTAAAGGAAGTGACAGAACAACCATTGACCAGTTGATATTTGCTTCTCAAAAATCTGCTGTGGTCGTTATTGCAACCTCAAGGTATCCAAACGAATTAATCAGAATGGGAAAACTTGTGAAACGCCAGAAGCTGAAACTGATACTGCTCACAGACAGTTCATCCTGCCCCCTGATCCAGTTCAGCGATCATGTTCTTATCGCACCGTTGAAAACGATTCCGTTCCTGGGAAGCCCGACATCCCTGATCAGCCTGATTAATTACCTGGTCCATACCCTGACGTCAGATATGGGAAAGATGCTCAAGAACCACCAGGAAAAACTTGAACAGGCCTATTTGGAAAATGATATTCTGTTTAACTATTAGAACAGAACTTATGTTGCAAAAAACCACATCATTATAAGCCAAGCTCAGGGTCAATTCAAATTTCATTGAAGGAGAATAATATGGAAAATATATTATTTGCCAATCGAAAAGCCTGCCAGGATCTAAAGAACCTTTCAAAAACCTTTAAGGATAAAAAATTCCACCTTAAAAATTTGATTGCGGATACAAACCGGCTTGAAAAATTCTCATTAAAATCAAAAGGTTTTTTCTACGATTTTTCAAAGCAGAGACTAAATGACCTCCTGCTCAAAAAATTATATGAACTTGCCCGGGAAACTTGTGCAAAAGAATCTTTTTCACAAATGGTAAAAGGCCGTATGGTTAATAAAACAGAAAACAGGGCCGCCCTTCATACAGCTGCAAGGGATTTTACCCGCGATCATATTATATTGAATGACGTGGATGTTGTTTCGGAAATCTGCCGGGTGAATAAACAAATTAAAAATTTTTCTCAAAATGTCCGTCATAAAAAAATTTGTGGTACTACTGAAAAACCTTTTACCGATGCTGTTGTCATTGGGATCGGCGGCTCTTATCTCGGGGGTGAATTTATTTACACTGCCTTGAAATATTTTATTGAACCTGTTATTGACCTTCATTTTCTCCCCAATGTTGACATTGATAATTTTGGCCAGGTCATAAAATCCATTGACCCTGAAACCTGCCTCTGGATTGTTATTTCAAAATCTTTTACCACAACTGAAACCATGGCCAATCTTAACCAGGCCTTATTATTTTTAAAAAACCGCGATCTTGATCCTTCGAAACATCTTGTGACAGTCACAGCCAAGGGAAGCCCTGGTGATTCTCCTTCCGACTCAAGACTTGATTCTTTTCATATGTTTGATTTTATCGGCGGAAGATATTCTGTAACATCCGCAGTGGGCGGGCTTCCTTTAAGCCTTGCCTTTGGCTTTGATATATTTGAGCGCTTTTTAAAAGGCTGCCATAAAATGGATTTGCATGCCAACAATGCACCAGCAGAAAAAAACATTCCTTTGACAGCAGCCTTGATCGGGATATGGAATTCCAATTTTTTGCATTACCCTGCCCAGGCCATTATTCCATATTGCAGTGCCTTGTCCGGACTTGCCCCACATATACAGCAGCTTTATATGGAAAGCCTTGGTAAAAGTGCAAGCTTTGACGGACAGATCTTAGACAACCAGACCGGTGTTATTATCTTTGGTGAACCAGGAACAAATGCCCAGCATTCATTTTTTCAGCTTGCACACCAGGGAAGCCCTTTCCCCATAGAATTTATCGGGGTTATAAACCCTGTCTATAATAAAATACAGGCCAAATCAAAGGGTGTATACAATCACCAGGAATTATGGGCCAATATGATTGCACAGGCCAAGGCTCTGGCCATGGGGAAGGATGATGATGACAAGGCAAAATATTTCACCGGAAACAGGCCTTCTTCAACCATACTCATAAATGACTTGACACCGGAAAGCATAGGTATGCTCCTTGCGTTCTACGAAGCAAGAACAGTATATGAAGGATTCATGCTGGGCATAAATCCTTTTGACCAGTTTGGTGTTGAGCTTGGTAAAATCCTTGCTTCAAACTTAAGGGAACACATAAGGGAAAAAAACAAGGATGCAAAATACGATTTTAATTCCCTTGATTCAACAAGTAAATTCTATTTTGAAATCCTCTTTAAAGGATCGTTATAAAAATTTATAAATCGCACTGCCCCAGGTTAGCCCTGCCCCGAGCCCGGCAAAAAGGACGACGTCACCTGGTTTGCCAATCCGTTCCTGGTCAATTGCCTCATGAAGTGCAAGAGGAATACTTGCGGCTGTCGTGTTTCCATATTTCTGGATGTTATGGAATATTTTATTGTCATCCAATTTTAAGAACTGCCCCAAAGCCTGATTAATTCTCATATTTGCCTGGTGCGGGACAATCAGATCAATTTCACCAAGTTCCATTTTTGCTTTTTTAAGAGACTCATTAATGACCTTGGGCAGCATTCTTATGGCTTTTTTAAATATGGCAGGCCCGTCCATGACAGGATAATATCTTACATCATTGGTTGGAACCCCTTCCGGCAGTCTCAAAGGAAGTTTTGAAGCAGGAAGTTCGGTCATTAATGCTTGTGCTAAATTACCATCTGCGTGAAGTGAAGAAGCAAGCAGTCCTGCCTTTTCATCGGTTTTTACCCCTTCTATGCAAACGGCTGCCGCCCCGTCGCCAAAAATAACAGTTACATCCCGGCCCCTTGTTGTTTTATCAAGACCGGAAGAATGGACCTCTGCACCCACAAGAAGAATTTTATTTGCAAGTCCCGATTTAATATAAGCATCTGCTGTGGCAAGGCCGTAAAGAAATCCTGTACACTGCTGCCGGATATCAAGGGCAGGAGTTGAATCAAGGCCCAGCTTTGCCTGAAGAAGGCATCCTGAACCAGGGAACATAATATCCGGGCTCAGGGTTGCAAAAATGATGAAATCAAGGTCCCGTGATCCCCAGCCGGCTTTTTCCAAGGCCATTTCAGAAGCCTTGAGCCCTAAATCAGAAGCACCGGTTTCCCCTTCCCGGTCGATCCAGTATCTTTGTTCAATTCCTGTTCTTTGTTTTATCCATTCATCCGAAGTTTCCATCATGTCCTCAAGGTCATGGTTGGTTATGACATTGGGCGGAACAAACATACCCGTACTTCTTATGATGCTTTTCTTCATTTAGTCTTCCTTATTCTAATTATCATATTGATAAATCTTCTTTGGTGCTATATTATGCACGCCTTATAATATTTATTTTTTATTTAGGCAAGAACCTTAACCAAAATTAACCATTTAGGTTTATATAATTGTTAACGCAGACTATTATACTCATTACCGGCCTGGTCCTTCTGTATTTCGGGTCCTCAATGCTCGTTGAAGGAGCAGCATCAACTGCTATCATGTTTGCCGTAAGACCTGTCATCGTCGGCCTCACGATTGTCTCCTTTGCCACTTCCGCCCCGGAATTACTGGTCAGCCTTGTTGCAGCTTTTAAAGGCTCAGGAGGCATATCAATTGGAAATATACTTGGCAGCAATGTAATCAACATAGCTCTTGTGCTGGGGATCAGTGCGGTTATCAGACCTGTTGTAATAAAAAAACAGATTATCCGCATTGAAATTCCTTACATGATTTTTATCTCAGTTATATTCTGGCTGCTCAGTATGGATTCAAGTATCGGGCGTACCGATGGATTTATTTTATTATCTTTATTACTTGTTTTTTTAATTTACAGTGTTACTGCCGCCAAAGATAAAACCAATAATGCTCCCAATGAAAAGCCATCTTTCTTTAATATTTCAAAAAATACTTTTCTCATGATCATCGGGATAGTCATGCTCTCATACGGTGCAAATTTTGTTGTCAAAGAAGCCATAATCATGGCACAAAAAATAGGACTTTCCCAAACTTTTATCGGTATTTCAGTGGTTGCTTTTGGAACTTCCCTGCCAGAACTTGCCACATCTGCCGTAGCGGCTGCCAGGGGTGAAAGCGATATTTCCGTTGGAAATGTTGTCGGATCCAACCTTTTTAACATCTGCCTTGTCATGGGAACCGTTGGAATCTTCAATCCAATGAAAATAGATGGCAACCTTCATTATTTTCAGTTTCCATTTATGATTTTCATTTGCTTTGTATTATGGTTTATCGCCTTTCTTAATCACGGCATGGGTAAAAGAACAGGGTTTGTCTTCATTGCATTGTTTATTTTCTATATAATAGTATCGTATATAAAATAATGTTGACAATTTCGCAAATATCTGGTTTTCTCCTTGCAATGTTGAATAATTCTATTATATGGAATAACAAACATAAAAACTTTCCTTTTTATTTAAGAGGCATGGAATGGCAGAGCCAAGCAGACTTCTGATAGTTGACGATAATGAAGACATTCTATCAACGTTTTATGAATTTTTCAATTCAATGGGTTATGAAGTAAAAACCGCAATTGACGGGTTTGCTGCCTTAAAATTATTAAGGGATAAATCCAATTTTTTCGATTGCCTGATTACAGACCTTGTAATGCCTAATATAAGTGGTGTCGGACTTATTTCCATTGTTAAAAAAGAATATTCACATCTCAAGATTATCGCCATGACAGGATATGGCGATCAACCAGGAGCCCTGGCTTCAGAGGCTAAAGCTGATGTTGTCCTTTTTAAACCGATTGACCTGTTTAAAATCGAAAGTACAGTTTCTGAATTGATTAATCAGGAAAATAATGAACAAGAAAAATAAGATAAAGCTATGAGTACACCTTTAATCGGCGTCAGCAAATCAATATTAAAGATAAAAGAACTGATCAACCATGTAGCCAATACCTGTTTGAATGTATTGATTACAGGAGAAACCGGTGTCGGCAAGGAAGTTGTTGCTCAAAGCCTCTATTGTGAATCTGCCAGGTCTTCAAAGAACTTTGTCAAAATCAATTGTGCTGCATTGCCTGAAACACTGCTTGAAAGCGAACTCTACGGTTATGAGAAAGGAGCTTTTACAGGGGCTCATAAAAGACGCCCGGGAAAATTTCAAACCGCTGACAAAGGGGTTCTTTTCCTTGATGAAATCGGTGATATGCCAATGGCATTACAGTCAAAAATGCTTCATGTACTTCAAAGCGGGGAATTTTCCCCTCTAGGTTCGGACCAGGATTTTAAAACTGACGTATGGGTTATTGCCGCCACCAACCATAATCTTGAAGAAAGCATCTATCAAAAAACCTTTAGAGAGGATCTTTTTTACAGGCTGAATATTATTAAGATCGATATTCCGCCTTTAAGGGAAAGAAAAGAAGACATCCCTTCACTCATTGAGTATTATTTCAGACTCTATAAATCAGAATATCCTGAAAACAAGGGAACCAAACCCGAATCAGATACGCTTGCAAAACTCTGCAATTATCCATGGCCCGGAAATGTCAGACAGCTTCAAAATTGTATAAAAAAACAAATGGTTTTAAATTCATGGGAAAAAATTTTTGAAGAACTTCCAAAAGAACATCACGAGATATCTCCCCTTTCCAGGGCAGATAATAATACCCTTGAACAGCCAATTGACTATCATGAATTTTCAGGCAATCGCACAAGTATAATTTCAGAATTTGTTGATTTATCCACAAGTTCCGACAAGTTATTTGAAGATATCTCCTTAAAAAAGATTAAAAAACTGGCATCAGACAAGGTTGAAAAAGAAGTCATTGCTTTTGTTCTGGAAAAAGTCGGATGGAACAGATCCCGCGCTGCCAAAATCCTTAAAATCAGTTATAAAACTCTGCTTTATAAAATGAATGAGTTTAAGGTCCACCCTCCTGTAAAATAGTTTCCGGCCCTTTTTATTATCCTTTACTTAACCCATGATTTTACATATAGATTAAGCTCGTGCTGCGTTTTAAAGTAACTTTTTAGCTTTTAAAACTAATTTAACACTTAAAGGAGGTAACATGAAAAAGATTGCTTGTCTATTGGTTGTGGCTTTTGCCTTTGCCATGATATTTTCAACATCTGTATTCAGTGCAAGAAAGACGATTATCAAAATTGGTATCAATGCTCCTATGACAGGAGATATCCCAAAGGTTGGCGAAGGTACTAAATACGCTGCACTGCTGTGGCTTGAAGACATTGAAAAAGCAGGCGGACTCCAGGTTGGAGACAAAAAGTATGAAGTTGAACTTGTTATTGAAGACAATGAATCAAAAGCAGAATCAGCAGTAAAGGCAAACACCAAAATGATTACCCAGGATGATGTTCTTGCCATTGTTGGACCCCAGTCTTCCAAACAGGCAGTCCCGGCAGGAGAAGTTGCCAACAAATATAAAACCGTCATGATCAGTCCCTGGTCTACCAATCCTAACACCACCCTTGACAGGCCCTATGTTTTCCGTGGCTGTTTCCTCGACCCGTTCCAGGGACCTGTTATAGCAAATTTTATCACCGACGAATTTGGATTTTCAAAAGCAGCTGTCCTCTATGACGTTGCCTCTGACTATCCAAAAGGACTTGCTGAAGTATTTAAAAATGCATGGGAGAAAAAACACGGTCAAGGATCTGTTGTAGCCTATGAAAGCTTTACTACAAAAGATACCGATTTTTCTTCCCAGTTGACCAAGATAGTTAAATCAGGCGCCCAGGTTCTTTTTACCCCCCAGTACTACAATGAAGTTCCTTTGATCGTTCGACAGGCAAAAGACCTTGGGTGGAAGGGACCAATTGTAGGCTCTGACTCCTGGGGGTCTGCTGAAACTGTAGAACTTTGCGGCAAAGCATGTTACGGGCTTTATTTTTCCTCTCATTATGCTGCCGCAGGCGCCAAGGGAGCGACAAAAGTCTTTATCGACAGGTATAAAGATGCTTACGGATATATTCCAGATGATGTTGCGGCTCTTACCTGGGATTCACTTCGTCTCGTCCAGCAGGCCATCCAGAATACCGGTAAAATTACCGGCAGGATTGAAAAAGACAGGGAAGCTGTAAAGGATTCTCTTGCAAAAATTAAAAATTTCGCCGGCATTACCGGCAATATGACCTTTACAAAAGAAGGTGATCCTATTAAATGTGCTGTTATCGTTAAAATCAATGATAAGGGTGAATACGAATTCTATAAATCCATTTGCCCTTAAAAAGACAATAAAACTATCATAAAAAATTAACTATATGACTGCCATGCGTCTTGTGCATGGCAGTCATAATACTATAAAACAGGAGTTGGTGAATGGAATCTTTGACAGGATTAGCACAATTTATTCTTCAAAACCTGATTAATGCACTCCAGAGAGGCAGTTTCTACGCCGTTATATCCATTGGTTATTCAATGGTCTATGGCGTTTTAATGCTCTTTAATTTTGCCCATGGTGATATCTTCATGGTGGGTACCTATATAGGCTTTGGGATCGCAACACTCTTCCTTGCACTGTTCGCAGGATTTTTGCCGCCCCCCATTATTTTCTTAGCCACGGTTGTTATAACCATGTTTCTTGCATCCTGGATTGGAGTTTTTGTTGAAGTCGCAGGATACAGGCCTTTAAGATCTGCACCCCGTGCATCTGCCGCTATTACTGGCTTGATGATCGGCATTATTTTTGAAACAGGTATCTTAATTTTGCTTGGCGCAAAAAGATTGAGTTTTCCTCCTTTGATGGAATCTGTTGCCTACAATATTGGCGGGGTTTATTTTACAAACGTGAAACTTATGATCATTATCCTATCATTTTTTTTAATGCTTGCCCTTCATGCATTTATCCAGAAAACAAAATGGGGAATGGCCATGAGAGCCATGTCTTACGATTTTCTTGCTGTCCCGTTAATGGGAGTTTCCATAAACATTATTGCCCCGTTGACGTTTGCGGTTGGTGCGGGCCTGGCCTCGGTTGCAGGAATTCTCTATGGACAGGCCTATCCGATCCTTGATCCTTATATGGGTGTGATAATTGGATGGAAAGCATTTGTAGCTGCAATTCTTGGCGGTCGCGGTTCCATAAAGGGAGCAGCACTGGCCGGATATCTTTTGGGGTTTATTGAAATATTTGTTGCAACAATTTTCCCGTCAACTTTAAGGGATTTAATCGCTTATTCCATTATCCTTCTTATCTTAACTTTCAGACCCAGGGGATTTTTTGGAATGGAGCACAGTACTAAACTAAGACTTTAATTCAATTGATACAGGAAAGTTACATGGAAATAACCAGAAAATTTAAAAATACCTTTTCTTGCATACCAATGCTGGGGTGGTTAGCAGGTACCTTTGTGGCAGTACTCATTGAATATTATTGGGGTTATGATTATATTTCATACTATCTTGGCCTGCCCAAAATACCGGTTTTATTCGGCACTTTAATTATGCTTAAGGACCCTTTAATGATACCCGGTGCCATCGGGTATGATCTTATCGTATATGTTATCCCGGTGCTTTTAATTGCAAAACTAAGCTCTTCTTTCACAAACCCTTTAGCTGCCGCCTTTGAAAAAACACCTTTATGGGTATCTGCCATCTTTCATTTGATCTTATTTTACGGAATTCTCCACCTGTGGGCCGGGATCAATGATTACAGGGTTCTTGTTGTCAAGCTGACCCTGATCTCCATCATATTGACTATAAGCATTAATGTAATTAACGGGTACCAGGGGGAGTTCTCCTGCTCTCATCCTGGTTTCATGGCCATAGGAGCCTATGTTTCTTCCATTATAACACTTTATTTTTTTGTAAATGACAAGACCTTTGGCACGGCTGTCTTACCACCGGCTCTGGGCCACTGGCTTTTCCCGTTCGCTTTGCTGGCCGGCGGGATTGCAGCGGCAATTGGTTCTCTGCTTGTAGCGATTCCTTCATTTAAAACCAGGGGGGACTACCTTGCCATTATTTCACTTGCGTTTATGTTCATTGTCAAAAGTGCTGTTGAGAACCTTGATTTTATCGGCGGGGCCCGGGGTATGGGAGGGCAGCCTGATTACGCACCCCTGCCCGTCATCTTTATATGGACCATGCTTTGTATCTGGATTGTCCACAATTTTGTTTCATCTATCATGGGTAAAGCGCTAAATGCCGTCAGGGATGATGAGGCAGCTTCGGAATCCATGACAGTTAAAACCAGGAAGACCAAAATGACAGCCTTTATGTTCGGGGCATTCTGGGCCGGCATTGCCGGTGGACTTTTTGCCCATGTCATAGCTTACATTAACCCCGGCATGTTCAGTATCAACAGGCTTGCTGAAATACTTGCCATGGTTTATTTCGGCGGCCTTAATTCCATTGTCGGTTCCATTGTCGGCGCTGTCAGTATCAATGTTTTAGGAGAAGCCTTAAGACCACTTGAACTCTTTAAATGGATTATAATTCCTTTGATTTTAATTTTTGTTATGATTTTCCGCCCCTATGGTTTGATTTCTTTTAAGGAAATCAATGCAAAAAAACTATTAAGATCCAAATTTAAAAAAGAACAAGGAGTCTAATCATGCCGGCATTGCTCAATGTAAATAAAATGACACATTATTTCGGGGGGTTAAGAGCTGTACATAATTATAATTTAAATATTGAACCTGAGCAGATTACAGGCCTTATCGGACCTAATGGTGCCGGAAAAACCACGATATTTAATTTAATCACAGGAGTTTATACGCCGACTACGGGGGCCATCACCCTTGAGAATAAAAATATCAAAGGACTTGAAACCAATGAAATCGCTGCCAGGGGATTAGGCAGAACATTTCAGAACCTTGCCTTGTGGCGGCACATGAATGTTCTGGATCATATTAAAATGGCTCATTATTCCCAATTATCATATGGACTGATCGGATCATTCTTTAATACCCGCAAATGCAGGCAGCAGGAATCCCTTGTGAAAGAAAATTCCTATCGGCTTCTGGAATTGTTTGATATCAAGCAGCATGCAGATCAACTGGTTACCAATCTGCCCTACGGAGCCCAACGCCGCGTGGAAATGGCAAGGGCCATGGCAACCAACCCTAAGATTCTTTTCCTTGATGAACCGACAGCAGGCATGACACCTGATGAACTTGTCCAGATGATTAAAATTATCCGCCAGGTTCATAATGATTTTAAAGTGGCCATTTTTTTAATTGAACACAGGATGAAATTTGTAATGGAATTATGCCAGCATATCCAAACCCTGGTATTTGGTGAAATCATTGCACAAGGACCGCCGGAAAAAATTCAGAATAATCCAGAAGTCATTGAAGCATATCTTGGCAAGGAGGATCTGACCTGATGCAGCTTAAAATTAAAAATTTAAGAGTTTCCTATGGAAACATCAAGGCGCTTCACGGAATTAGTTTCACTGTTGAAGCAGGTGAAATTTTAACTATTATCGGTGCCAATGGCGCAGGGAAAAGTACCACTTTGAGGGCAATATCAAGAATGGTGCCGGCCAGTGCAGGCTCTGTCCTTGAATTTGAGGGCAAGGATATTTTAAAGTATAGTACGGATAGAGTCGTATCAAAGCTTGGTATCTCCCATGTACCTGAAGGAAGAAGAATCTTCGGCAATCTTACAGTTACGGAAAACCTTGATCTTGCCTGTTTTGCAAGGAAAGATACAGATCAGATGGGAAAAGACAGAAGATGGGTATTTGACCTGTTCCCGCGCCTGGAAGAAAGAAAAGGCCAGCTTGCAGGAACCCTGTCCGGCGGCGAGCAGCAGATGCTGGCTGTAGGAAGGGGCTATATGAGCGGTCGCAACATTATGCTTTTGGATGAACCATCCATGGGCCTTGCCCCCCTTTTAATGCTTGAAATGTTTGATGCATTAAAAGAAATCAACAAGCTTGGCACCACTATCCTGCTGGTTGAACAGAATGCAAGGCTTGCCTTGAAATTCGCCCAGAGGGGATATGTAATAGAAAACGGTTCTCTTGTGCTTGAAGGACCGGCAGAGGAACTTTTGAATAATCCTGAAGTTAAAAAAGCATATCTAGGCGCTTAAATTAAACTGATAAATGTCTTGGAAGAAGATGGCCTTTCAAGGCTTTTATCATTGTTTTCGCAAAGGGATGTCCCATTTTTTCATGTATTTCCATACTGAAGTCCGGCTTTTCCGGATTTGCCGGCCCACCTCGGCTTTATTCCAATTACATTTTTCAAGTAAATCCAAAAGAATGGGTTTAGTTAACCTGACCTGTTTATCCATCTGATGGCCATGGGTTTGGCCCACACCAAGGTATCCTTGTGGATGGCCTATCTCAAATGGAAGATCTTCAAGTCGAATCTGACGTGAATTACAGATGACAAAAGCATGTTCAATGGCATTTTCAAGTTCCCTGATATTTCCAGGCCAGGGATGTTCCATCAATCTTTTCATTGCCTGGATTTCAACTTCTTTTATTGATTTATTTTCGTTTTCATTCCCTTTTTTAATGAAATGACTGACAAGGATAGGGATGTCTTCACGACGTTTTCTTAAAGGCGGAACATTTATGGGAAAAACCTTTAGTCTATAAAAAAGATCTTCCCTGAATTTTCCCTGTTGGGTCAGGTCATAAAGATTTTCATGGGTTGCAGCAATAATCCTGATATCAATTTTTCTTTTTTTTGACTCCCCTACCCGTTCGATTTCCCTTTCCTGGAGAACCCTTAAAAGTTTGACCTGCATATACGGCGTTAATTCCCCGATTTCATCCAGAAAGACAGTGCCACTGTCAGCTTCCTCGAATCGGCCGATACGGTCCCTGTGTGCCCCTGTAAATGCCCCTTTAACATGGCCGAACAGCTCACTTTCAAGCAAGGTTTCAGAAAGAGCCGAACAGTTTACCGTTATCAAAGGATTGGAAGAAACAGCTCCATTATAATGGATGGCTCCCGCCACAAGCTCTTTTCCAGTCCCGCTTTCACCCTGGATCAAAACCGTGGCCCTGCTTTTGGCAGCAGCCCTGATTGCATCAAATACATTCTGCATCACCTGGCTTTTACCGATGATATTACCAAGCCTGTAAACTTGTTTCAGCTTCCTCTGGGCCTCTTCAGCAGTTTTTTTGATTTTTTTTAACTCAGTTAGATCAGTTATTGTTTCTACAATCCCAAGCACCTGCCCTTTCTCATCAATGGCAAGTCTTGCATTCTTTATAACAGCAACATCGTTTCCATTTTTATGGCGGATAAAACATTCCTTGGCCTCTGTTTTTCCATGCTTTATCACTCCGCATTTTTTAATATCGGCAGGACATTTTTTACCAAAACACTGGCTGCACTCGATAAGACCGCAGGTATTGCCAACAGCTTCCTGTGCCCGGTATCCAGTGATTTTTTCCATTGACTTGTTCCAGGAAGTGATTATACCCTGATCATCCAGGGTAAAAAGGCCCTCTGCCATTGTGTCAAGAATCTGGTTTAAAAAATTAACATTCCATAATTCATGGGTTTTCATTTTATACCCTTAGCTATCTATCGCCATTTGCCTTTTACTCAACCAGCAAGTAACGTTACCGTTACCTGCAAATTTCGAAATATAATCAGCTTTTCTTTGGCATCTTTTTTTGATTTTTTTCAGTATCTGTCACCTGACAGGCATCTTTCATTCATGTAGATATCCCAATCTTGGGAAGGATATATGCCTGTACCAGGATATAAATTCCAAAAAAAATAAGAACATAAACTATATCTTCCATACGCACCTCATGGTTGCGGGTTCATAATACCATCCATAAATCGTAGAATTGCAAGGTATGTGCCATCTCTATATAATCCTATTGCCCATATAATATATATGATATGATATTTGTCAAAAAAGCGTTACAAACCGATACCATTTTATTAACAGTAACGTTTTTCCTCTTAAAGAACAGGACTTGGGATATTAAATATCTTAATAATTCATATATAAATATCATGTATTTTCAATATATTATAAAATTTTTCTTTATTAACTCGGTAGTTCATGGCATGATTTTTGACTATATCTTTTTTCATAGTTGTTATTTTATCAAACCATTTCATGGAGGATAAAAAAATGGGTTTGGATCAATTTGAAAAAATCATTAAAAATGGTGTTACACTCGTGGATTTTAATGCACAATGGTGTGCTCCCTGCAAAGCACAGGAACCGATTATCAAAAAACTGATCAGTACATATAAAAATCGTGCTTCCATCCTTGAAATCAATATTGACGAGCATAGAACACTTGCTACGCAATATATGGTTCAAAGCATCCCTACGTTGATTATTTTCAAAGATGGCAAAGAATTCAAGCGTTTTGTAGGCCTTCAAGCTGAAGCTGCTATTACAAAGAGTATGGATAACGCATTATAGGACCTGAATAATTTTAAAAAACCGGAGGCCAAAATGGGCAAATGTATCAATCATCCTGATCGGGAAACCAGCTATAACTGCATGAAACATAATGTTTATCTCTGCCGGGAATGTCTTGAATGCCGGGATCCTGATATTTATTGCAAGTTCAGGCCTTCCTGCCCGATTTATTTTATTACAAAAAAAGGCTTTGACTCATCAAAGCAAAAATCCGGGGCAGCTGCCGGCGGTATTCCCGCTGCCCCTCAATTTTGATCTGAAATATTCAATTTTCCCCACGAATCAAGCATTATAAAAGAATTATTATTATTTTCAAAACTTATATCATTAATTCGGTAACGGTTGATTTACAAAAAAGTAACGCAACCATAACGTTACCTATAAACAGAAGTAACTGTCAAAATCAAATTATGAGTTGTTTGATTGTTCCCTTTTAAATCAAAACGCCCTGAATTTACAGGCATCTTCGGTTACTTTTATTCTGTTTATAATCATTTTTTAAAAACTGGCATCATCTTTGCTCTTTAACAACATTAAAAAAAAGGACACAGCATCTGAATTTCATTAAAAAAGATGCAATTATTAACCTAAAAACGGAGGATAAAAAAATGACAGATTTAAATTCACTGGAAGCCGCAGCCCAGGTTGACGCAAGAGGCAGTGCATGCCCCGGACCCCTTCTTGAAGCAAAAAAAGGCATCGGCAAAGTCCAGGTGGGCCAGATCCTTGAAATTTTCTCCAATGATGCAGGAACAAGAAATGATATTCCGGCATGGGCCGGGAAAGTTGGTCATGAGTATCTTGGTTTTCTTGAAGCCGACGGATATGACAGGCATTTTGTAACCCGAAAAAAATAGGGGGTCATCCCATGGCCACACAGGACAAAAAAAAAGAACCGAAAATCATCATTTTTGCCACGGAAGCCTGCGCCTACCCCGGTGCCAATTCTGTGGGGCAGGCGCATTCTTCCTATCCTGCCAACACCTATATTTTAAGGGTCAGGGCCCCGGTCCTGTTTCCTGAAGAATTTTATATAGACTGTTTTAGAAAAGGGTGTGCCGGAATTATTATCATGTCCTGCGGAGAGGAATGCCCGTATGAAGGTGCATATCACGCCCTCGCAAAACGGCTGGATAATGTATACAAACTGATGAAAAAAAAAGATATTAATATCAAACGCTTGCGCCTGACATCCATCTGTACGGTCTGCAACAGGGCATTCCTCAATGAAATCAACCAGATGAATACACTTGTGCAGGAAATGGGGCCGCCTGTCATGACTGAAAATTAAAGGATCATGGAACTTAGATTAAATGTCCGTTTTTAAAATATGCGAGGCAAGGTATGAATTCAAACAAAAGCTTAAAATTTGACACCATTGTCATAGGTGGGGGGATTGCCGGTTTACAAACGAGTTTAGACCTTGCCGATCAAGGATATAAGGTGGCAATCATTGAAAAGGATGCCTCTATCGGCGGCAAAATGATCCGCCTTGCCAAGGTGTTTCCAACTCTTGATTGTGCAAGCTGCATCACAACCCCAAAGATGTCTGCCGCTGCCCATCATGATAATATTACCCTTTTTACCTATTGTACCTTAAATTCCCTTGAACGCCGGGATAATAAAGCAACCGCCTCTGTAACGCAAAAGCCAAGATATGTTGATCCGGATAAATGCATTGGCTGCCGTCAATGCGAATACAATTGCCCGGTATATGTACCTGACGGGGAACAGGGCAATTTTACTTTGAGAAAGGCTGCATATATTCCTTTTTCTACAGCAATTCCACAGCTTGCTTTAATTGATACCCAAACCTGCTCTTTATGCGGCAAATGCGAAAAAGTATGCCCGACTAATGCCATTGATTATTTTCAAAAACCGGAAAATTTCGTCCTGGAAGCCAAAACTGCTGTTGTGACCACCGGGTTTAACCTGACAAAGGTTGACCAGAAAAAAGAATATGGCCAGGGCAGAATTGAGAATGTGATTACATCCCTTCAAATGGAAAGGATTCTTGCCCCCCATGGTCCGTACATGAGGGTCCTCAGGCCTTCCGACGGGAAAGAGCCTGAATCCATAGCCTTTGTACAATGTGCAGGTTCCAGGGATAAATCCCTTGGTATTTCCTATTGCTCAAGAGTGTGCTGCATGTATGCCATCAAACAATGCATGCTTCTTTCAGGCGCCCTGCCCCTGGCCGACCTTACTATTTATTATATGGATATCAGGGCATTTGGAAAAGGTCATGAACAATTCTACCAGAATGCAAAAGCCATGGGCATAGAATTTGTTAAAGGGAAAATTGCATCCATCAACCAGGGTGAAAACCAGGGTGTCGCTTTAAAATACGAAGCCCAGGAAGAAGGAGGCAGACTTGCAAGCCGGGAACATGATCTTGTGGTCCTTTCTCTGGGAATTGTGCCTGAATGGGATCCTGCAGGTATCTTAGACATATCCAAAGATCAAGATGCATTCATCCAGTGCAAAATGCCTAAAATCGCACCTGCCGTTACCAGTCTTGAGGGGGTGTTCACAGCCGGTGTGGCTTCAGGGCCAAAGGATATTGCAGATACAATTGCAGAATCCGGTGCTGCTGCAATGGAAGCATCAAACTTTATGCAAAACCGTTATTAATAAATAAAGTGAGATCGAATTATGAGCAATGATAATGAAAAAAAACAAAATGATGATTCCTCGGAAAATACTGTTGCTGACACTGAAAACAAAACCGGAACTATTGATAAGGAAAAAGTGGGTGTCTACATATGCCATTGCGGGGGTAACATTTCCGATCATGTTGATGTACATAAACTTGCCGAAAATGTAAAAGGCCTGTCAGGGGTTGCCAAGGTCCACACTAATATGTTCATGTGTTCTGATCCTGGCCAGGAACTGATCCTGGAAGATATTAAAAATGGTGAAATCAACCGTGTGGTCGTTGCATCCTGCGCCCCCAGTCTTCATGAAACCACTTTCAGGGGAGCCATAAAAAGAGCCGGGATGAATTCCTATCTATATGAGCATGCCAATATCAGGGAACAAGTGTCCTGGGTCCATGAGGGTGATCCTGCAACAAATAAAGCCACAAAACTTGTTGAAGCAGCTATTGGAAAAGCAAAAAACCTTGAAGCCCTTGACCCCATCCTTGTGGATGCGAAAAAGCATGCCACTGTCATAGGGGGCGGCATCGCCGGCATGAGAGCAACTCTGGATCTTGCCAAACAGGGTTTTGAAGTAACGGTTATTGAAAAGTCTGCCTTCCTGGGAGGTCAGGCTGCCAGGCTTGACAGGCTTTACCCTAGTTCGGAATATTCCGGTGAATTGATCCGGGAACTTTTCAACGCTCTTATGAAGGAAAAAAAAGTGACCCTTTACACATGTGCTAAGATGTCAGCCTTTAAAGGATCTGTCGGCAATTTCGAATTAACGGTTACAAGAACACCTGCTGCGATGGACAAGCACAGGCAAGGCCGGTTTGTTGATAACTTAGGCATTTTTATTGACGATATCCCAAAAAGGATAGAAGACATCACGCTGAAAACCGGGGCTGTCATCATGGCAACAGGGTTTAAAACCTATACTCCTGCCAGAGGTGAATTCGGGTTTAAGGATATTGATAATGTTACAACCCTTCAACAATTTATCCAGGATTTCAAACATGCTGAAACCAAAGACGGAATTCTGTATTTAAATAATAAAAAAATTACTCGAATTGCGTTTATTCATTGTGTCGGAAGCCGCCAGATACCCGGCATTCATAAACCGGATAAAAATGGCAATCTCAATGAATACTGCTCCAGAACCTGTTGCAGTGCAACTATTCAGGCAGCAGGCAGAATAAAAAAGACTTGCCCCAATACAGATGTATTTGATTTTTACAGGGACATAAGAACCTATGGACGGTTTCAAGAAGACCTGTACGATGAAACATCTGAAAACGGGGTGTTGTTTTTCAGGTTTGAACCGGAATCCCAGCCCCTTGTTTCGGCAAACCAGAAAGGAGATTTCCCAGTAAATATAAAAGTCAAAGATGTTTTAACTTTTAACGAAGAACTCGAAGCCGATGTGGATCTTGTGGTACTTTCAACCGGTATGATGCCAAATCCCATACCTGATATGGTAGATATGATGAAACTGCCTGTGGGTGCAGACCGGTTTTTACAGGAAGTTCACCCGAAACTGCGGCCGGTTGAAGTCGCAAATGCAGGAATCCTTCTGGCCGGAACCTGCCAGGCCCCCATGGATGTAACAGAGGCCTGCACTGCTGCCCAGGCAGCTTCTGTCAAAGCCACCGCCCTTCTTGGCAAGGGATTTGTAGAGCTTGACCCTTTTGTCGCAAAGGTAAATCCGGATTTGTGCAAAGGGACTGGTGATTGTGCAGAGGCGTGTCCTGTTGACAATGCCATTGAAATTGAAAAACATGCCAGGGTCAACCCTGCACTTTGCACGGGCTGCGGCATATGTACTGCGGTCTGCCCTGAAAATGCCATTGATGTAAAGGGGTGGTCTTTAAAACAATATGTAAAAATGGTTGATGCCATTCTTGCCGCTTAAAGGAGATAATTTTCATGGACAACAAAAAAAATCATAAAGAAAAATTAAAATTCCTGCGCCGGCAAAGAGCTGCTTTTGTTGACCAGGCAAGAGAACAGATCAAAATAAGCAACAACCTGTTTAAAAAGATCAAATCCCAGATTAAAGACCAGGCAATGACCATTCCTCAGATTGCCCAGGCGATTGAAGAGCCGTCCTCACTGGTTCTGGTTTATGTTTCGGGCCTTAAAAAATTCGGTCTTGCAGTAGAAAAGGAAAAAGATGGCGATTATTTCAAATATCAGTTGTCTTCAACGAATTAGATAAAAATGGAGAACGGTTATGAGTTCTAAGGTAAATCCCGATATCATGAAATTAATGGGGGAATATGGTGCTGATACTGCAGTCTCCTGTTTTAATTGTGGCAACTGCACCGCTGTCTGCTCACTTTCAACTGAAAATACACCTTTCCCGAGAAAGGTGATTCGGTACCTTCAGCTGGGCCTTAGTGACAAGCTTATCCAAAGCCCGGAACCCTGGTTGTGCTATTATTGCGGGGATTGTTCCGATACCTGTCCCAGGGAAGCAGATCCTGGTGAAGTGATGATGGGCCTTCGCCGGTACCTGACAAGTCTATATGACTGGACAGGCATATCAAAGCTCTTTTACACCTCAAAGGTCTTTGAGGTAATGGCGATTTTAGTTGTTGCCCTGCTTGTGGGTCTGGGATTTTTTTTCTTTCACGGCCCCATGCTGACAGATCGTATAGCCCTTAATGTTTTTGCCCCCAATACAACTATTGAGATTCTTGATCTTATCATGCTTAGTGTACTTTCATTTTTTCTTCTTTCCAATGCGTTTCGGCTGGCACAGGGCGTCATGGGAGGTGCCTCAAACCACATTAAGAATTACAAGTGGCAAAAATGCCCTGCTGTTCTGATTTTTGGCGTGCCTGTTACGATCTATTACAAAGAATTTAAAGAATTTATTCTCCATTTTTTCACCCAGAAACGATTTAATTCCTGCGAAAACAAACAGCAGAGGGTTCTCTGGATTAACCATCTTTTGATCATGACTGGTTATTCAACTATCTTCCTGATGGTAGTCCTGGGTATCAGATGGTTCCAGCGGGATGAAATCCTTTCAATTTTCAATCCCATCAGGTTCCTGGGATATTATGCCACCTTTGCCATTTTATACGGTACAACCCATGCCATGACCGGCAGGATCAAAAAGACAGTCAGGCCCTATATGAGGACCCATTCCACTGACTGGGCTTTTCTTATCCTATTATGGCTGACCACTTTTTCCGGCATTCTGATCCACTTTGCCCGATTGCTGGAAATGCCTTTAGCCACCTATTATATCTATGTTCTTCACTTGATGATTGCCGTTCCCATGCTGGTCATTGAAGTCCCCTTTGCAAAATGGACCCATCAATTGTACCGGCCACTGGTATTATACCTCATGAAAGTGAAAAAAAGGGCAGCAGCATGAAAAATAAATACTTTTAATAATAAGGAAATTAAAAATGATTGAAGAAAAACAAGAAAAAATAATTTATTTTGCAACCTGCGGCGGAGAAAACCCTGAAAAAGCAAGTTTACCATTTGTACTTGCCAACGCTGCACTGGCAATGGACATTAATGCCATGGTTGTCCTCCAGGGCAATGGAGTTTATCTTGCAAAAGCAGAATACCGGAAAAATATGCTTCCCGGAGGTGCATTCCCGGATATTGATAAACTGCTAAAAGACTTTTTGGAGCTTGGAGGTGAACTTCATGTCTGCATGCCCTGCATTAAAGAGCGAAACATTGATGAGTCAGAACTGCCGGAAGGCTCTAAAATAACGGCAGCAGGCCAGATTAATATCGCTGCAATTAAAGCGGATGCCCTGTTTGTCTATTAGGCAAACGCTCATTTAGCAGCCACAGGTTAACAATTTTTAATGACAGGAGATGAAAAATGGATAATGCCGCATCAGGAAGGTACACATGAAAGAGCTGGAAGAAAAAATAAAAAAACTGGAAGAAAAAATAGATTTGATAGAAAAAAATCAGCCTGAAGACAAACTTTCCATGGTCGTATTCAGTGGTGACCTTGATAAAGTGCTGGCGGCTTTTATCATTGCCACGGGTGCCGCAGCCATGTATGAACGTGTAGTCTTGTTCTTTACATTCTGGGGTACCACTGTTTTAAGAGACCTGAAAAAGAAAATAAAAAAAGAAGACCTTATGGCGGCAATGTTCGGTAAAATGCTTCCCAAGGGTTCTTCAAAACTTGGCCTTTCCAAGATGCACATGGCCGGCATGGGTACAGCCATGATGAAAAACCTCATGAAAAAAAAAGGGGTTATGTCTTTAGAGGATCTCATTAAAATTGCCGGGGATTCAGGCGTGGAAATTGTCATATGTGAAATGTCAATGGACCTTATGGGCTTTAAGCAGGAAGAAATGATTGATTACCCCAATGTTATCCTTGGGGGTGTTGCCAAATACCTGCAGGAAGCCGCAACCAGTAAGGTATCCTTATTTATTTAAAACACGCTGTCGCCAAAATGGAATTAACCATTCCAATATTTTTCCTGATAATATCAAGCTTGATAAAAGGTATAAAAGACTTATTTTCAAGCAAACCATAATTATACCGAGGACAAGACCATGCCTATTTTTGAATACCAGTGTAATAAATGCAAGACCGATTTTACAAAGCTTATTTTTGCAGGAGAAGAAGATAAGATCAAATGCCCTGAATGCAGCAGTAAAGATATAAAAAAGAAAATGAGTATGTGCAGCAGCATAAGTTCATGCACATCTAAAACATCCAAAGGATTTTCCTGAGCAAGCTAGCTTTTATACACCTCAGTTTGAGGTCAGCAATATGGTGTAATGCCAGGGTATTTATGTGGCACGGTCCCAAAATACTGTCCTACCCATGAACAGGAGTGCCCGATGCTTTCAGGCTTAATTCTCCCATGATCTCTGCCAATGTGGGATGAGCATGGATTGTATGTGCAATATCCTTTGCACTCATGCCTTTTTGAATGGCAAGAGTTGCTTCTGCAATGAGGTCTGTTGCATGGGCTCCTATCAAATGAACACCAAGCACCTTGTTTGATTTTTTTTCAACAATCATTTTTGCTGTCCCTGCCAATTCATCTATTGCATGGGCTTTTCCAAGGGCTCTGAAATTGACAGTGAATGTCTCCACATCATAACCTTTTTTTATGGCTTCTTTTTCACTCAGACCAACCGTACCGATTTCAGGCATGGTAAAAATTGCTCCGGGGATCACATCATAGCTCATGGCACTTTCTTCTCCCATGGCATTTTGTGCGGCAATAATTCCTTCATGGGAGGCCACATGGGCAAGCATTACTTTTTGGGGTCCTAAAATATCACCAATTGCATAAACGCCTCTGACACTTGTTTCCAGCCTGTCATTTACATCAATCCACCCTTGGGCACTTGTTTTAAGATCAATATTTTCCAATCCCAAATCTGTTGATAAGGCAGTCCTTCCTATACAGACAGCCATTTTTTCTGCTTCAATCACATTGGTTTTTAATTTTTTAGGTTTCAGGTTATCTGTGAAAGGAGATATGTCAAGATGAATTGCAACAAGATCGTCTTTCCGGTCTGAAGATTTAACAATGGTATCACAATAAACCTTGATCTTCCTTTTTTTCATTTCCCTTAACAAAACCCTGGAACATTCTTCATCAACCAAAGGTAATGGAAGCAGTCTTGACATTGCCTCAACAATGGTCACCCGGCATCCTAAAGCAGAAAATATAAATGCAAATTCACAGCCGATCACCCCACCCCCGACAATGACAATAGATTCTGGTATCTCATCCAGCTCAAGGATGTCATTGGATGACAGAATATGATGGTGGTCAAATGGGAAATCAGCAACATCTAAAGGTTCAGTGCCAGTGGCAAGGATAAGCTTATCATATTCCAGTTGTTTTTTATCCCCGTCATTATTTAATACAACCTCGACAATCCCCGAAGATTTTATCACGGCTTTACCCATTTTTACGGCAACTCCGCTTTTTTCCAGCAAAGAAGCAATCCCTTTTCTCTGGGTCTTAAGTATTTTATCCTTTTTCCCCATTAAAGCTTCCATGTCAGGACTTACACTGCCCTGAACCTTGATGCCAAAGCTGCCTGCTTTTAAAATTTTTTGAAAAATATCAGCCGAGTTTTTCATAATCTTTGACGGGATACACCCAGAGTTCAGGCAGGTGCCGCCAAGGTTATCTTGTTCAATGAGTGTAACCTTTCCCCCTAACGCTGATGCCCGGAGTGCCGCAACATATCCTCCCGGGCCTCCTCCGATTACAATGATTCTTGTTGTCATATGATTCCCCATTTGTGTTATAGTTATAAAACAGTTAAAATATAATGAATTTACGATTTTTATACCAATATCTAAATGAATTACCTTAATTTTTATAAAAAAAATTTATTTTTCCACAAATTTAATTAAATTTTATTTGACATTACCATTATCGTAAGGTAGTTTTCAATAATAATTTAATTAAATTTATTTTTCCACAATTTTTTAGCTAAAAATGAGGAGCCCATGAAAATTGACGATACCAATATTGATATTATCAGAGAACTAAAACAAGGAAAAAAATCCTTTAAAAGAATTGCTGATAAACTATCCATCACAGAAAACACTGTTCGATCAAGAGTAAACAAGCTCCAGGAAGAAGGTGTTCTCGAAATTTGCGGCCTTGTTGACCCTGCAAAGCTTCCCGGACACCGGGTTGTGATTATCGGCATCAAATTATCAGAAATGAACCTGGTTGAAAAAGGCAAAGAGATCAGCAAGCTCAAAGGGGTTATTTCAACAAGTGTTGTTACAGGAAGATATGACCTTTTGATTCTGGTTCTCTTTAAAAAAGGCTTTGGCCTGTTAGAATTTTATACAGAAGAAATCGCAAAAATCAAGGGTGTAAGATCGGTGGAAACATTTGTTGTGTATAAATCCTATAATTTAAAGGTTCCCTATATCTTTTAATAAAAAATCAAATAAGGACCGCTGTCATGAACACCTGTTTAAAAACTACGCCTTTGAATGACTGGCATAAGGCTGCGGGAGCAAATATGGCTGACTTCGGAGGATTTGAGATGCCGTTATGGTATGAAACCGGGGTTAAAAATGAACACCTCTGGGTCTTAAAATCAGCAGGCATTTTTGATACCAGCCACATGGCCTGTATCAATATTAACGGGAAAGGCTCTTTTGGACTTATAAATCATTGTTTTACAAGGGACATTACCACACTTGAAAAAAGCCGATGTGCATATGGTGCATTTTTAGATACAAACGGCCACTGCATTGATGATGCCATTGTTTACAAATTTTGGGATACTTGTTTTATGGTATGTGTGAATGCCGGAATGGGCGCAACTATTGCCCGGCACCTTGAAGCAAACGCTAAAGGCATGGATGTAATAATTGAGGATTTATCTTTAAAAATTGCCAAGATGGATATACAGGGCATCAATTCTGCCAGGATTCTTTCTAAACTGGTCCAGAACCCCGGAAAGGTTTTTAATAAAATGCCCTATTTTTCATTTAAAGGCAATTTCAATGAATCAGAATCCCGGGTAAAACTTCTGGACGGAACGCCGGTATTATTGTCAAGGTCAGGTTATACCGGTGAATTCGGATTTGAGATTTTCCTCAACCCTGGTTCAATTGTAAAACTTTGGAAAGACATTTTATTGGCAGGAAAAGAATATGGAATTGCCGCCTGTGGTTTAGGTGCAAGGGATTCCTTAAGGGCCGGGGCATGTCTGCCCTTATCCCATCAGGACATTGGAGCATGGCAATTCATAAACCATCCGTGGGATTTTGCACTTCCTTATAATAATGACAAAACATCTTTTACCAAGAATTTTATCGGGGCTGATTCACTTTTACCTGCCAGGGCTGATTCATTTACATATCCCTTTGCCGGTGACTCTTTAAGAAAGGTTTCTTCAACAGACAGCACCAAGGTGATAGATACAAATGGAGAACAGATAGGCAGAGTACTGACCTGCGCTACTGACATGGGTATCGGCTGGCATAAGGGAAATATTGTGAGCATATGCTCAGAAAATCTTCCCCGTGACTTTAAAATAAAAGGGATAAGTTGTGGTTTCATCATGGTTACAAAAAAACTTGAGCCAGGCATGAAATTAAAACTTAAAGAAGGCAAAAGAACGATAACTGCGACCATTGTAACAGATATAAGACCTGACAGGACTGCAAGAAAAAAACTTGATAATTTTATTTAACAATTATTATTGGAGGCTTTCATGAAAGAAATTAGCGATCTAAACTTACCGGATGATATGAAATATACAAAAGACCATGAATGGGCCAGGCTTTCCGGTGACATTGTAACGGTTGGAATTAATGACTATGCCCAGGACCAGCTTGGAGAAGTTGTTTTTGTAGAACTTCCTGAAACCGGCGATACATTGTCAAAAGGAGATGAATTTGGAAGTGTGGAATCTGTAAAAGCAGTTTCGGAAATCTATATCCCGGTCTCAGGAGAGATTATGGAAATCAATGAAGATCTTGAAGATGCACCTGAGCTTGTTAATGAATCATGTTATGAAAAAGGATGGCTCATCAAAGTAAAACCGGAAGATGTTTCCGAGCTGGATAACCTTATGGATAAAGCTGAATACCTTGATATGCTGAAAGGATAAAAGCCATGCGCTATCTTCCCCATACCAAAGAAGATATCAAAACTATGCTCAAGATCACGGGGCAATCCAGCCTTGACAGCCTGTTTGAGTGCATACCCGAAGATCTTAAGACAAAACAAAGCATTGACATTCCCCAAAGCTTATCAGAATGGGAACTCAATGCCCACATGGAAGAGCTTGCTTCTTCAAATATTGCCTGTAAAGACTACAAATGCTTTATTGGAGGCGGCAGCTATGATCACTTTATTCCCGCTATTATCCCTTATTTGATTTCAAGATCGGAATTCATGACTGCTTATACCCCCTACCAGCCGGAAGTCAGCCAGGGAACCTTACAGGGTATTTATGAATTCCAGACCATGATAACAGAACTTTTAGGCATGGATGTTGCCACGGCATCCCATTATGATTGCGGGACCGCATTAGCAGAAGCCTGCCTTATTGCATTAAAAAAGAACAGGGAAAAAAATAAAATCGCGATTTCAGCCCTTGCACATCCGAGCCACAGGCAGATCGTTCAAACCTATATCCGTCCTACAGGATATGAAATAATTGAAATCCCTTATACAAAAGAGGGTCTTACAGACATGAATGCCCTTGCAGGGATGGATGACCTTGCAGGAATTGCAGTTCAATCCCCGAATTTTTTCGGGAATATAGAAGATTTAAAAGCTGTAAAAGCTGTTGCAGACTCTAAAAAGGCTTTATTTATAACCTCTTTTACAGAGGCCATGTCTTATGGACTTTTAAAAAACCCGGGCCAGTTTGGTGCTGACCTTGTTGCAGGTGAAGGCCAGAGCCTTGGTATTGCCAAATCATTTGGCGGGCCTGGTTTGGGACTGCTTGCAGGAACTAAAAAACAAATGCGGAACCTTCCGGGACGGTTTATCGGGAAAACCCTGGATGCCAATGGTGATAACGGGTATGTATTGACCCTTGCCACAAGAGAACAGCATATAAAAAGAGAAAAAGCCTCTTCCAATATCTGTTCCAATAACGGGCTCAACGCCATGACAGCTGCCATGTACCTTGCCACGGTCGGAAAAATCGGTATCAGGGAAATCGCACAGCAAAACCATGATAAAGCGGTTTACCTTAAGAAAAGTCTTGTAAATGCAGGTTTTGAACCCTGTTTTGATAAACCTTTTTTCAACGAGTTTGTCCTCAAACCACCAAAAGGGTTTGAGCAAAAAAGAGCAGCCTTGATCCAGGACAAATGCATCTTTGCCGGAATGGACCTTGAGCCTTTCTATCCTGAAATGAAGCAACACTATCTTTTCTGCTCAACAGAAACCGTTTCAAAAGATGATATTGATCAACTGGCAAAGGAGGTGCAATAATGGATAACCAGCCTGGAGCAAGCGGCCTTATTTTCAACGAACCAAGTCTTTGGGAGAAAAGCCGCAAAGGACGATGCGCCATTTCCCTGCCAAAGGCGGATGTTGAAAGAGCAGAGCTTGACAAAGACCTTACAGGTGATGCACCGGAACTTCCCCAGCTTTCAGAGCTTGATGTGGTACGGCATTATACACGCCTTTCCCAATGGAATTTCGGAGTTGATTCCGGCATGTACCCATTGGGTTCTTGCACCATGAAATATAATCCCAAAACCAATGAAGTGCAGGCTGCACTTAAGGGATTTGCCGGGGCCCACCCCTTTTCCGGTGATGAATTTTCTCAAGGGTCATTAAAGCTTATGTATAACCTTGAGCAATACCTGGCAAAGATAACAGGTTTTGATACGCTCACACTTCAACCGGCAGCGGGTGCCCACGGCGAACTTACCGGCATGCTCATGATCCATGCATATTTTGCAAAAAAAGGAAAGCAGCGTTCCAAAATTATCATACCTGACACCGCACATGGCACCAATCCTGCGAGTGCAGCCCTTTGCGGCTATATCCCTGTCAATATCAAGTCAGGGGAAAAAGGGATTCTCGACCCTGAAACAGTTGCAGCCGTCATGGATGAAGATACAGCAGGAATCATGGTGACCAATCCCAATACCCTGGGGCTTTTTGAATCCAACATCAGTAAAATTGCAGATATTATACATTCAAAAGGAGGTCTTGTTTACGGCGACGGCGCTAACATGAATGCCATTATGGGCATTGTAAAGCCGGGAGAAATAGGTATTGATGTCCTCCATCTAAACCTTCACAAGACTTTTTCAACCCCCCATGGCGGCGGCGGCCCAGGCTCCGGACCTGTTGCGGTTGGCAAAGCTCTTGAGCCTTTTTTGCCTGTCCCAAGGGTTGTAAAGGACCTGGATTCATATAAGCTTGTCAGTGACTATCCTGATACTATCGGCAAAATCCATACCTTTTACGGGCACTTCGGCATTATGGTCAGGGCCTATGCATATATTCTTTCAATGGGTGCCAAGGGACTTTTAGATTCAAGCAGGCTTGCCGTGCTTAGTGCCAATTATATCAAGGAAAGCCTGAAAGGCACGCTTAATCTTCCCTATGATATGCCGTGCATGCATGAATGTGTATTTAATGATGAGTTCCAAAGTAAAAACAACGTTACAACTGTAGATATGGCTAAAAGACTTCTGGATTACGGATTTCATCCGCCAACGATCTACTTTCCACTGGTTGTACACGGGGCATTTATGATAGAACCCACGGAAACAGAATCCAAAGAGGATATTGACCAGTTCATAGATGCTGTAAAAGCCATTGCCAGAGAAGCAGAAGAAGACCCTGAAAAACTCAGGAAAGCACCTTTTCTTACAAAAGTCACAAGGCTGGATGAAGTCACTGCTGCAAGAAAACCATGCCTTCGAGGGTAAATCGACAAAAGCGCTCGGCTGTATTCATTGATCTTGGTCTTTTAGAATACAAAAGAGCGCTCGATCTCCAGGTAGAAACCTTACAGGCAAAAATCAATAAAAGTATTTTAGAAGACCGGGTTTTTTTTGTGGAGCACTTGCCTGTCTATACCCTTGGGAAAAGGGGCGGCAAAGAAAATCTAAGTGTTTCAAAAAAATTTTTAGATTCAAAAAATATCGATATTGTTCAAACGGATCGCGGCGGTAATATTACTTATCACGGCCCGGGCCAGGCAGTTCTCTACCCCATTGTTGATCTTGAGAAAAATAAAATCAGGGTAAAGGATTTTGTCCATGGCTTGGAAGAGATCATGAAACTAACTGCCATGGATTTTAACATTGATGCAGTGAGGAACCGGAGAAACCATGGCATCTGGGTTGAAAATTCAAAAATCGGCAGTGTGGGTATTTCAATCAAAAGAGGAATATCCTTTCATGGCCTTGCCTTGAATATCAAACCTGATCTTGAGCCTTTTTCGTGGATAAACCCCTGCGGCCTTACCAATGTGTCAATGACATCTGTTGAAAAGGAAATTCAAAAATCCCGTGATAAAAATAATGAATTCTTAAAATATGAATTATCAATGGACAAGATTAGAAATGCTTTTATTAAACATTTTTCATCTGTGTTTAATTATTCCATTCAAATTGATAATAAGAGGTTATGATTAAAGTACAGTGAAACTTAACAACAAAAGGAAAACCCAAAAACCGCCCTGGCTTAAAAAAGGCCTTCCTGAAGGCGGGGATTATCAACGGGTGAGAACCCTTCTTTCCAATGCCGGGCTGAATACTGTCTGCCAGGAAGCAAACTGTCCCAATATGTTTGAATGTTTTTCCAAAAACACATCCACCTTTATGATTCTAGGTTCTAATTGCACCAGAAACTGCAGGTTCTGTAACATCACCTGCGAAACTCCTTTACCTGTAGATCCGGAAGAACCCATGAAGGTCGCCAGGGCAGCCCTTGATTTAAAATTAAAATATGTTGTTGTGACATCTGTTACAAGAGATGATCTTGAAGACGGCGGTGCGTCCCATTTTGCAAAAACCATTAAAGCCATTAAGCTGACCTTGCCTTTTGATCCGAAAATCGAGGTCTTGATTCCTGATTTCAAAGGCAATGCCAAAGCGTTAAAAACAGTTGTACATGCAAAACCAGATGTATTGAACCACAATATTGAGACGGTCCCGTCGCTCTATCCTGCAGCAAGACCGGAAGCTGACTACCGGCAATCCCTTGATCTTTTGCAAAATGTTAAAGATATTGACCCATTAATGAAGGTCAAGTCAGGGATAATGGTGGGATTAGGTGAATCTTCAGAAGAGCTTGAACTGACCATGGCTGATCTTTTTCATCACGGCTGTGATATCCTGACACTTGGCCAATATCTTCAACCCGCAAGGAAGCATCTTAAAGTTCAAAAATATTATTCACCTGACGAATTCAAGAAGCTTTACAACAAAGCAAAATTAATCGGGTTTAAAAAAGTTGCTGCCGGCCCCTTTGTCAGAAGTTCCTATAATGCCAAGGATTTAATTAATTTTTAACTGCATTTTTCTTTAAAGTTTTCCGCCGTGCTGATTTCTATGAAAGATGCACCCATCTTAGTGCCGAAGCTGCCTGCAAGAACTATAATCAAGGTGTCATTTTCAAACTGCTTGTCCTCCAGCAGCCGGCATATGGACTTTTTTAAGGGTATGGTACTTGTTACATCCATTGGAATATAATCCGGGAATACTCCAAATGACAGGGATAATTGCCGCATCACGCGTTCATCATATATCTGGGCATAGATGGGACTGTCCCCTCTGTAAGCTGCAAGGGCGCGAATTGATTTGCCGGTTAAAGAATCTGCCACAATGGCTTTTGTATTCAGCCTTAAAGAGGCTTTAACAGCAGCTTTTGCAAGGTAGGCTGTTATTTTGTTCTCAAGGGTATAAGGTACATTAATAAAACTGCTCTTTTTATTCTCAACTTCCTGTGCAATTTTTGCCATTGTCCTGACAGCCACCTCGGGATATTTTCCATTGGCTGTTTCCCCGGAAAGCATGAGTGCGTCTGTGTGGTCAAGGCAGGCATTGGCTACATCCGACACCTCTGCCCTTGTGGGTCTTGGTGATTCAATCATGGAATGCAGCATCTGGGTTGCAACAATCACGGGTCTTCTTTTTTCAATGCATGTTTTGACGATATGTTTTTGAATCAAAGGGATTTGCTCTGTTGGAATTTCAACAGCAAGGTCACCCCTTGCAATCATCACACCATAGGCATGGTCGAGGATCTCAAAAAGGTTTTCAACTCCTTGTGAATTTTCAATTTTTGCTATAATTTTTATGGGGGATTCTTTTTCATCAAGGATCTTCTGAACAGCTATGACATCTTTTTGGTTTCTCACAAAAGAATGGGCTATAAAATCAAGATTATTATCCGCAGCAAACCTGATAAAACCCTTGTCCTTTTCACTTAAGGCCGGAAGTGTTACATGCACAGAAGGGATATTAATGCTTTTCCTGGCATTTATAATCCCGTCATTTTCCACATGGCAGCTTAAATAGTCATCATCCTTATCCATGACGGCAAGGGCGATGCATCCGTCATCTATCAATATGGAGCTTCCAACAGGGACATCTTTTACAAAATGCTCATATGAAACACAGATGACATCACCTTTGGATCTCCCTCCTGGTACGCCCTTGATTCTTATAATATCACCATATTTTACCGCCAGGGGTTTTTCATTATCACAGGTTCTTATTTCAGGGCCTTTTGTATCAAGGAGAATCCCAATTTTATCAGACACCGTTCTTGTATTTTCAATTACCTTTAAGGCATCATCATGGGTCATATGGGCCGTGTTCAAACGGACAACATTCATGCCCGCATCATATAACCTTCCAATAAATCCAGGTGAACAATTCAAACTAGAAATAGTGGCGATAATTTTTGTTTTCCTCGGCATAAACAAACTCTCCTTTACTGCATATATTGATAATAAAGTTTTCGATCTGTGTTTTTGCATCAAAAGATGAAGACTTCAACCGGTAATCCATATCACTTAAAAATATTAATGCATGATTCAGCTCATTTAATGAAAAATTTTCAGATTTTTGAAATATCTGGAACACAGGGTATGCGTTTTTAGGATTGGGTGCAAGGAAAAGGTCATTTGATTTTCCTTTTTTTTTCTTTGAGTCTTCCCCGGATAAATATTCTTCCCGGCCGTTAATAAATGCTTTTAAATTTTCATCGTGAAGGATAATTTGCGGAAGCACAGCCTGCCTGAATGAATTAAAGTTTATCCTTTTCAAATTCATGTTATTATTTTGAGAAAACTTTCTTGTAAAACATTTCACCAGGACCAGTTTCCGGATCAGATTTTCAAATGATTTTAATATCTGCAGGGGATGGAATCCGTCTTTTAAAAGAGAATTTAAATAAAAAAGACAACTTTTTAAGTCTTTGGCCATAAAAGCATTGGTTAAATTAAATACAGGGTCTTTTTTATCCCTTTTTATTACGGCTTTTACATCTGCAATTGAAATTATCGTATTTTTCCCGGAATAGGCAACAAGCTTTGCAATATTTCTTGAAAAAAGCTCAGGATTAAACCCGGTCAAGTCCACAAGCGCATGAAAGGCTTGACTGTCAATGCTTTTATTTGAGTTTGCCAGGAGCTTGCCTGCAATATCCTGCAATACCTTTCTTTGTTCATCCATGTCTTTTTTTCTTGCCCCGGTGGCAACAGAGCAATCAATGACAAGGCCTTGTTTCTCTATAGTCTTATATATCTTTTTTCTTTTATCGATCCCCGGTGTTGTAAGAATTAAAAAATGATCAGCCGGGATGCCTTTTTCAATAAAATCTGCCAGGTGTTCTATGTCGGATGAAGAAAAGTTTATATCAGAACTTGTTTTAGGCGTTTGAAACAGGGGAATATTTTTTACTGCCACAATTTTTCTGGGAAAAATAAATGAAAAGGTGGATACCTGCTCTATTATATCTCCTATTGAAACCAAACCGCCTTCAAGGGTTTCAAGGGTAAATTCTTTCCGGCTGTCTTGAAGCAGGAAAGAGGACAGGGACAAAAAGGCCTGTTTCACAAGATATGGCTCGCCGTAAATCAAAAACAGGTAAGGACAATCACCTTCCTTGACTGATCTAATAAATGAATCCAGTTTATTATGCAGGAGAAGAGCCATTATAACGTCTTAAAAGTTTAATTAAAAAAATAAAGGCCACAAGGGAAATAACAAACCCGATGCCCTGTGACATGGATATAAAATCAAAAATAAAATTTCCTCTGGGATCACCTCTGAAAAATTCAATAACAGACCTGAACAATGAATAGAGCATGACATAGATTAAAAATACCATTCCATTGAATTTTTTTCTTTTCTGCAGGTAAAGTAGAATAAAAAATAAAATAAGGTTGGAAAACACAGAATAAAGCTGGGTCGGGTGCAGGTAAACTCCCGTGGGTGCAAGACTATCCGGGTTTGTAAATTTAATGGCAAAGGGCAGATCGCTCTCTTTTCCATAACAGCATCCGGCAAAAAAACAGCCGATTCTTCCCACGGCATGACCCAGAGCAATCCCGGGTGAAATAATATCGGCAATTTTCCATATATTGAAATTTTTTATTTTAAGATAAACCGCTGTAGCAATAACCGAAGCTATGAATCCGCCAAAAAAGACAAGCCCCCCGTTCCAGATTTTAAATATATCCGGAAGATTGGTTTTAAAATCGCTAAAATTAATCAATACATATAAAAGCCTTGCTCCAAAAAGGGCAGATAAGAGGATAACTAAAAAAATGTCTGTAATTGCCGGACCCGGTATACCCTGTGGTCCGGCAATTTTTTGAGAGACCCTTAATGCGGTCATAAACCCAAGAGCTACAAAAAGGCCATAGGTATAAAGATTAAATTTTCCTATATGAAAGAGGACAGGATACATATGTTTAAAAATCAGGCGTTTTATTAAACAGGATATGATAAATCAATATGCCCATTCCAATGCTGATCGCACTGTCGGCAACATTGAATGCCGGCCAGTGGGCAGAACCTATATAAAAATCAAGAAAATCCACAACCTTGCCATACCTGAACCTGTCTATCAGGTTTCCTACGGCACCCCCGAAAATCATGGCCAGTCCGTATGACAGGAAAACAAAATTTGCAGCACATTTTTTGTAAAACCATAAAACCAGGAGGGCGACAACAGATGATATAAAAAGAAAAATAAGTTTTCTGATTTCAGGGGACCTGGAAGCAAAAATGCCAAAAGCCCCGCCAGGATTCAGGATATGGGTAATATTAAAAAAATTTTCAATTACAATGATATTGTCATACAGACCTAAATTTATTTTTATGATATATTTTGTTGCCTGGTCAGCGAGAACAACACACCCACTGACCAGGACCAGTCTTATCAATATTTTTTTTAAATCGGCCAGTGTCAATTTACAATACCTTTTTTAAAGCCGCAACGCATCTTGCGCAGGCAGTGGGATGTGCCGGGTCGTTGCCAATACTTTCATCAAACCTCCAGCACCTTTCGCACTTCTCACCCTTTGCCCTGTTAACTTTGATGGCAAGGCCTTCAATCTCTCTGCCCTGGTAGGCTGTATCATCAAGGGTATCTACAAGAAAAGCCTTTGATACAATAAAAATATCATTAAGGTTTTCATTTAAATCCAGAACCTGGGTTTTTAATTGAGAATCAGGCAATTTAATTTCAAGTTCCGCATCCAGGGGATGGCCGATAAGTTTAACTTTCCTTGCCTCCTCCAGGGCTTTGGTGACTTCTCCTCTCAAAGCCCTTATATTCTCCCATTTCTCAGCAAGTTCCCTGTCTTCCCATTTCCCGTCAAGCTCAACCATGGAATCAAGGTGGATACTTTCTTTTTTGTTTGAATCTTCCGGCATATGCCTGTAGATTTCTTCTGCTGTAAAAGGCAGTATCGGAGCCATTATTTTAACAATTGCGTCCAGGATAATGAACATCACGGTCTGGGCATCCCGCCTCAAAGGATCAGCAGCACAAGATGTGTAAAGCCTGTCCTTTATGATATCAAGATAGAAAGATGAAAGATCCACCACACAAAAATTATGCAGGGTATGATAAATGGTATGGAATTCATATTTCTCATAGGATGCAAGCGAGCGTTTTACCACATGATGCAGCCTGTGGAGGATAAACCTGTCAAGCTCGGACATTTCCTTTATAATTCTTAAGTCCTTTGTGACATCAAAATCTGAAAAATTGCCCAGCATGAACCTGCAGGTATTCCTGATACGCCGGTATGCATCCGACAATTGCTTTATAATATTATTGGAGATACTGATGTCTCCCTTATAGTCTGCAGAAGCAGCCCACAGCCTTAAGACATCAGCACCATATTGTTTAATCACGGATTCCGGCGCCACAACATTTCCCACGGATTTGGACATTTTCCTGCCGCTTTCATCCACAACAAAACCATGGGTAAGAACAGCTTTATATGGTGCGTTAGAAGTCCTTCCCACACCGGTCAGCAAAGAAGAGTGAAACCACCCCCTGTGCTGGTCGCTTCCCTCAAGGTACAGGTCAGCAGGCCGTGAAAGACCTTCCCTTTCGTCCAGGACTGCTGCATGGCTGACACCGGAATCAAACCATACATCAAGTATATTGTGATCTTTTGTAAAATCTTGAGACCCGCATTTTTTACATTTTGCATCTTCTGGCATCAAAAACTTTGCATCCTTATCAAACCAGATATCAGAAGAATGCTCACTGAATAACTTATGTATTTTATCCACCGACTCTTGGGTAACATAGACCTCTTTACAGTCTTTGCAATGAAAAACAGGGATCGGAACACCCCATGAACGTTGCCTTGAGAGGCACCAGTCAGGCCTGTTTTCTATCATGGAATAAATTCTTTCACGCCCCCAGGACGGAATCCACCGGACATTGTTGATTTCATCCAGGGCTTTTTTCCGAAGCCCCATCTTGTCCATGGATATAAACCACTGGGGCGTGGCTCTGTATATCACCGGGTTTTTACACCGCCAGCAATGGGGATAAGAATGGGACAGGTTTTCATTTTTTAATAAAAGATTTAAACTTTCAAGTTTCTCATTGATGCTGATATTTGCTTTAAAAATAAATTCACCGCCAAAAAACTCTACATCCTTTGAAAATACCCCGTTATCTTCAATCGGCGAATAACATTCCAACCCGTATTTTCTGCCGGCAATATGGTCGTCAGCACCATGGCCGGGCGCCGTGTGAACACAACCGGTACCTGCTTCAAGCGTAACATGGTCTCCCAGGATAATAAGCGAGTCCCTGTCATAAATCGGGTGTTTGCATTTTTTATTTTCAAGGTCACGGGACGAGAATTCCTTGAGGATTGTATAATTTTCAATTCCAAAGGTTTTCATCACCTCATCAACTAAATCCTTGGCAATAATCAAAACGCCTTGATTATCCGTCTTAACCGCAGCATAAATAAAATCAGGATGAAGGCAGACTCCCAGGTTGGCTGGAATAGTCCATGGGGTTGTGGTCCAGATTACAACAAATATATCCCCTGCAACACCGGCAATGAGTTCTGTCAAATCATCTTTTAAAGGAAATTTTACAAAAATAGACGGTGAAGTATGCTCATGGTATTCAATCTCGGCTTCAGCAAGGGCTGTCTTGCAGCTATAGCACCAGTAAATGGGTTTTTTACCTAAAAACATATCCCCTGAGAGTGCAAACTCGCCGCATTCTTTTGCAATCCTTGCTTCATAGGGATAGTTCATGGTGAGGTAAGGGTTTTCCCATTCACCAATAACTCCGAAACGCTGAAATTCCTGTCTTTGAATATCGACAAATTTGGCCGCATAAGCCCGGCATTCCTGTCGAACCTGAACCGGTGTCATCTCTTTTTTCTTTTTGCCCAGCTTTTTATCCACATTATGTTCAATCGGAAGCCCGTGGCAATCCCAGCCTGGAACATACGGGGCATTAAAACCCGCCATCTGTCTTGATCTTACTATAATGTCCTTTAAAATTTTATTGATTGCATGGCCCATGTGCAAATGGCCGTTTGCATAGGGAGGGCCGTCATGGAGAATAAAAGTTTCCCTGTCTTTTGACTGCTCTCTTAGTTTTTGATAAATCTTTTTTTCTTCCCATTCTTTTAACTGACTGGGTTCCCGCTGGGGCAGATTGGCCTTCATGGCAAATTTTGTTGAAGGCAGGTTCAAAGTTTTTTTATAATCCATTATTCCTCCGGTATTCGGATCAATTGATATTCAATAGTTGAACTTTTGTTTGTAAGGCCAAAGTGGTAAAATGTCAAGAAATAACAAGAAATATCAGCGTTTAGCAGATAATTTTAATACATACCGGTCAGATTTTTCAAAAGGCAGCCTGTAATGAAGGGTTTTTAAATTAAATTTTTTTAAAAGTTCCGGGGTAATCTCCCGGTTCCAGTTTCTCCCTTTCATGGCATAAATTCTGCCTTCATTCTCTAAGAAAGGAAGAGCAAGCCCGGCAAAACCTGAAAGTCCTGTAAAAGCGCGGGATATCACGACATCAAATTTCTTTTTATAGGCTTCCTTCCCGTGAAGATCTTCAACCCTTGAATGGACAGCCTCAATATTATCCAGGTGTAACAGGCGTATTAAATGTTTTAAAAAATTAATTTTTTTCCGGGATGCATCAATAAGGACAATTTTTAACAAAGGATTCATAATTTTAATTGGAATCCCGGGAAATCCCCCTCCTGCCCCAAGATCAATAAGGTTTTTCTTGTTTTCGAATAAAGATATGGAAGCAATGGAATCTAAAAAATGCTTTTCTGCAATTTTTAAAGGATCCTTGATCGCGGTAAGGTTTATTTTTTTGTTCCAGACCATAAGCTCTCTTGCATGTACTGCCATCATGTCTATCTGATGGTCAAACGCCTTGATCCCCAGGTATTTTAGCCCTTTTTCCAGATGCTGTTTAAATTGCAGAAAGGATTCTTTGGATAAATTATGCACAATTGATAATTTTTACTTGACAAATTAAAGGGTTAAATATAATATAATCGCTTTCATAGCTAAGTTTAGCTTCGGGTACACACTAACAAAATCGCAATAATTTAGCAATATAAAAAGATACGGTAAAGCCCTTGGCAGCAATTGAGTTTGTATTTAAAATTGTGCAGGGCAAATTATATATTCAAAGGATGATTTTAAAATGATCAGAGATTTAAAAAGAGTAAGAAATATTGGAATCAGTGCCCATATTGATTCTGGTAAAACCACACTGACCGAAAGAATTCTTTTTTATACTGACAAAATCCATAAGATCAATGAAGTCAGGGGTAAAGACGGAACCGGCGCTGTTATGGATTCAATGGAACTTGAAAAAGAAAGAGGGATTACCATTGCATCGGCTGCCACCTATTGTGAATGGGACAAGCATAATATCAATATTATCGACACCCCGGGCCATGTTGACTTTACGGTTGAAGTTGAACGTTCCTTAAGGGTTCTTGACGGTGTTGTACTTATTCTCTGCTCTGTGTCGGGTGTACAGTCCCAGTCCATTACCGTGGACCAGCAGATGAAACGGTATGAAGTCCCCTGCATTGCCTTTGTCAACAAATGTGACAGGTCCGGTGCCAACCCCATCAAGGTCAGTGACCAGCTTAGAGATAAGCTTGGGCATAATTCTGTCATGATGCAGCTTCCCATAGGACTTGAGGATAAGCATGAGGGGGTCATTGACCTTGTTGCCATGAAAGCCTGTTACTTTGAAGGTGAAAATGGTGAAAAAATGGTGGTAAAAGAAATACCGGATAATATGATGGATGATGCTCAACTGGCCCGTGAAGAAATGGTTGATGCTGTTTCTCTTTTCTCAGAAGAGCTGACCGATGCCATCCTGGAAGAAAAAGAGATAACAAACGAAATGATAATGTCGGCTGTCAGAACCGGAACCATTGCAAGGGAAATGACCCCTGTTTTTCTCGGGTCTGCTTATAAGAACAAAGCTGTCCAGCCCCTGCTTGATGCGGTAGTAAGCTATTTGCCTTCCCCTCTTGATATTCAGAATGAAGCCATTGACATTGATAACAACGAAGAAACAGTTATACTTGAGAGTAAGTTTGACAAGCCCACAGTGGCACTGGCCTTTAAACTGGAGGACGGTCAATACGGCCAGTTGACCTATATCAGGGTTTATCAGGGGTGTATTAATAAGGGAGATACATTGATAAATTCAAGAGATGGCAAAAAATTCAAGGCCGGCCGCCTCATCAGGATGCACTCATCTCAAACGGAAGATGTGGACGCCGTTCCGGCAGGACATATCGGTGCCATGTTCGGAATTGACTGTGCTTCCGGCGACACATTTGTATCCCCGGCAATCAATTACTCCATGATTGCCATGCATATAATGGAACCTGTTATATCCCTTTCCATTGTCCCCAAGGACAATAAAGCCCAGATCAACATGTCAAAGGCATTAAACAGGTTTACAAAAGAAGACCCTACATTTAAAACTTATGTGGACCATGAAACCGGAGACACCATCATCCAGGGCATGGGCGAACTTCACCTCGAAGTTTATGTAGAGAGGATGAAAAGGGAATATAATGCTGAAGTCACAACCGGCCAGCCAAGGGTTGCCTACAGGGAAACCATTACAAAAAAGGCCCTCTTTAACTATACCCATAAAAAACAAACCGGCGGTGCAGGACAATACGGGCGTGTAGCAGGGTTCATGGAGCCTTGTGAAGATGAATTTGAATTTGTAAATAAGATAACAGGGGGCAGAATTCCAACACAATATATCCCGGCCTGTAAGCAGGGGTTTGAAGCATGTATGAATAAAGGCCCCAAACTCGAGTTTCCTGTCACAGGTATTAAAGTCACCCTTAATGACGGTGCCTTCCATGCTGTGGATTCTTCGGAGATGGCGTTTAAAGCTGCAGCAAGAGGGGGCTTTCTTGAATCTTATGCCAAAGCAAAACCGGTTATTAAAGAACCTATAATGAAAGTTGTCATTGAAACACCCAATGAATTCCAGGGCGCCTGCATGGGCCTTATTAACCAGAGAAGAGGTATTATCCAGGGTTCCCAGGAAGAAGGCGTAATGTCTGTTATTGAATCCCAGGTACCCTTGTCTGACATGTTCGGCTTTTCTACGATACTAAGGTCTGCCACACAGGGCAAAGCCCAGTTTACAATGGAATTTTCAACCTACAGACAGGTGCCCCAATCTGTTGCAGAAGAAATTGCCAGAAAAAAACAAGAAGAAAAAACAAAAAATAAATAAGACATTTATATAAAGAGAGAGGAAACATGCTAAAAAAAGATCTCATTTCAAAAAGCCCGGCCTCAAAAACCATTGGGATTGAAAATGTTAAAGACGGCAGGTTCGGTGCAGTCCTTTCAAGGGCTGGTGTCGGAAAAACAAGTTTTCTTGTTCAAATTGCCCTTACTCAACTTTTAAACGATGAAAAAATACTCCATGTCAGCCTTGATGACCCCATGGAAAAAATAAACCTGAGATATAAAGAAGGATACACAAATCTCATTGACTATATCGGGTATATAGACCCCCAGAAAGCTGTACGGCTCTGGGAAGATATCAAGCCGAACAAAGTCGGGATAAGTTATACTGAATCAACCTTTGATACCCAGAAGATAAAGGATTACCTTAAAAGCTTTAAAAAAGCAGACCTTACCCTTCCCTCCGTTATAATCATTGACGGGTTGAACTTTGATGAGGATGTTTCAAAATCACTTGAGGAGCTGGAAAGTTTGAACCGGGAATTTTGTGTTTTCATCTGGTTTTCAATGAAGAACCACAGGGAAGAAGATTTATGTGAAGACGGATACCCAATCCAGCTTGAAACATATAAAGACAGGTTTGATAAGGCTGTTTTCCTTCAACCTGTTGAAGACAAAATAGAGGCGGTTATCCTGAAAGACGGGGATAAAACAGATCAAAAATTCAAACTGGACCCTGCCACCATGATGGTTATTGAAGACATATAAGCCTTTTTTTGCCCGGACTTCAGAATAAAAGCCGTAAGTCAAAAGCGTTCAGGTATTATTGGGTAAGCCCCCGGCTTTACCGGGGGTTATGACCTGGAAAGATCAAACCCATTGCCTGATAAAATTCTCAATGGATTTGTAAACCCTTTCAACGCCCTCCCCGATCAGGATCCCATGACGTTCATAATCAAAAATATAATACTCCTTGATATTTGATCCTAATAGTTCAAATAATTTAAGGGTGCCTTTTGGATTCACTACAGGGTCTTTTCTGGACTGGATTACCAGGGACGGTTTTTGAATGGTTCCAAGTTTAGATTCAAGGTATTCCATGAGTTTTTCAAGCTGATGGATGCCTGTAATCGGGTTTCTAACATAATTGATATGAGGATTTTCAGGATGGTTTTCAATAAATTCCTTTGCAATGTTTTCCAGATGGATCTTTTTTATCATGGCATTCCATGCATCAATGGCAGGGACAAAATATGATCCTAAGTCCTGAAGCCTCATGGGTGGTGCGACAGCAAAAACAGCTTTGATATCCTCAACCTTTGTGGACAATTCCAGGGCAAGCCCGGCACCGGTTGAAAAACCGCCCACAATTATTTTCTTACACGAATGTTTCAAGACAATAAAGGCTTCTTGAACAGATTCCATCCATTGCTCATAGTGAGTCTTTGCAAGATCTTCAGGTGCTGTCCCGTGCCCTTTCAGCCTTGGCACATATACCGTAAAAGATTTTTCATGAAGATACTTTGCAAAGGGTTTCATCTCTTCCGGGGCTGCCATATATCCGTGAATCAGCAAGACTCCTGCAACTTCGTTATCATGCTTTAAAAATAACGGTCTTCCGATTCTTTTTTTCTTTGATTCTCCTTCAATAAAGTGTTCATTATAATCCCGGGAAAAATCCACCTCTATTTTTTCAAGTATCCTGTCTTTTACAAGGTCAATTATTTCATTGTATGACTTTTGGGCTGTCTTTTTCAAAAAAGATTCAACCTCTTTTAAAGGCTCAACCTCATTTGCCATAACAAGGATGGGATTTTCAATCCTTATTGTATGAAAATTCGATCCGGTTATAAACCTTGTCTGATCTTTAAAGATTTTTCCGTCTTTTATTTCAATAACATTTGTATTCTTTGCAATGGTGAAAAAATCTTCAAATCTTTTATACCTGTCATCGGTTAAAAGATGGATCTGGTTTTCAAGAAAGTTATCAGAAACAAAATATTTCCTGTTTGACACAAGCCAGGATATTGCAAAATAAACCTTGCACCTGAATTCATACGTGTCAATTCCCTCTTTCCTGTACGGAAAATGCTTTAAGATGCATGCCATGACATGATCGTAATTCAAACTTGTCATGGCATATACTGCTGACATATATTTTTCCATTATTTCAATGGAAAAATGTCTTGAAATCTGTTTTGAGCTGATATCATCGTCAAACCTGATCTTCCTTTTAACTGTCAGCATGCTTTCAATATAAGGGTCTTTTAAATATCCTTTTATTTCAACAGGCTTTCCAAAGCGGATATTAATATCAACATTGGAAAACAGCATGGAACCCTCGGTCATTAACTCATCCATCACCCTTTTTGAGGGTTCTTTCATCACAATCTTGCCTATTTTACTTAAAATGTTTTCTCTTGGGCTTGCAGGGTAATAGGTAATGTTAACTGGGACTATATATGTTTGCCGGGTTAAAACCCGGTCAATATCGTCAATTTCAAATTTTTGAACAAGCCTTTCAAATTCAGGTTCACCCATGTCTTTCATCCTTCTTAAGCGCTCGCGGTAAAATTCACAGCGTAGGGCCAGGATGGCGGCACCGGTATGGGGCCTTCTTACTGCCTCATCACCTTTAAGGACAAACTTATCCTTTTTTATAAGCTTTTTATTCTTTACCATCATTCCTTCCGGAAAAATAATCCACTGGACATCTTTTGACAATAATGTTTTTAAGATGAGTTCATCCCTGTGGGGGTCTTTTGTTGATACAGCACCAAGATTATTTAAGAACCCCTGCAATACAGGTACATTGAACAATTCGGCAGCAGCAAGGGACCAAACCTCTTTTTTTGTGATGTTATGAATATGATAAGGCAAAAAAATCGTTTCTATTCTTGTAAAATGGTTGGCCGTAAAAATAACAGAGCCATCAGGAATATTATCCTGTCCCGAAATTTTGATATTTGCCTTTGAAAAACCTGAAAAGGTTTTAAGGGTATAACCTGACAATTCAAATGCAAATCTGTTCATGATTTAAACCTTTAAAACAATATTGTTTATCTATCGCAATTATTATATAAATAAGTGATGTTAATATAAATCTTGACCTTGTAATCAATAATACTTAATGTGACTACTTTGTCAAAGATAATTATTCATATATCCAAAAATCGGAGGATAAGAATTGTACTCTAAAATAGTAATACTCAATTTTCCCCAGGAAGTTGCCCAAAAGGCACTGGTCTGTCAGCTTACAAAAAAATACGACCTTTTATTTAATATTTTAAGTGCCAGGATTTCCAATAAAAAAGAGGGGTATATGGTTCTTGAAATCTCTTCCGGGACCAAAGCAGCCTTTAACAAAGGTGTAAAATTTTTAAAAGACCAGGGTGTATCAGTATCCGGTCCTGAACATCAGATTTATAAAGATGAAGAAATATGTACCCACTGTGGGGCCTGTACGGCAGTCTGCCAGACAGAAGCACTATATATCAAACGTCCTGAAATGGAAGTTATGTTTGATAAAGAAAGGTGCAGCGTGTGTGAACTCTGTGTTGTGACATGCCCTGCAAGGGCCATGGGACTGTTCTCAGCCGAAGCCCAAGAAGTTGTTGCCTGATGAAAGCCCCGGTTATTGCAGTTGCCTTAAGTGGCGGAGTTGACTCCCTTGTTTCTGGATATCTGTTAAAACAGAAGTACAAAAATGTCTTCGGACTTCATTTTACAACCGGATATGAAAAAGACCCTACAGATGTAGCCATGCTTGAAAAACAGCTCGGGTTCCCTGTCACATGTATTGATCTTTCAAAAAATTTTGAAAAAAAAGTGATTCGATATTTTATTAACACCTATCTTGAAGGGAAAACCCCAAATCCCTGCATTATCTGCAATAAAGAAATAAAATTCGGCGAACTTTTAAAACATGCCCAAAACATGGGGGCCGATTTTCTGGCTACTGGCCATTATGCCACCATTGTTAATCCGGTTTTTTCCCCGGACAAAAAAATTTCCCATTGCTATCTTGAAAAAGGAATTGATCCGCTAAAAGACCAGAGTTATTTCCTGTCTCTGCTGTCCTGCAACCAGCTTGGAAAAATTATTTTTCCGCTGGCAGGCATGGTAAAAAAAGACGTTAAAAAATTTGCAAGGTCAAAGCAGATTGCTCCTGTTCACCCAAGTGAAAGCCAGGACATCTGTTTTATACACGATAAGAATTTTTCCTCTTTTATTTTAAAAAAGCAGGGGGCTGTCCCTGAGCCGGGCAATATTGTGGATTTAACCGGAAAAACAGTCGGCCATCACAAAGGGCTTCATAAATTTACAATCGGACAAAGACGCGGCATAGACTGTCCCGCAGGCCAGCCTTATTATGTTAAGCGAATTGATATAAAAAACAACACCCTGGAAGTGTGCTTTAAAAAAGATCTGGCCAAAAAAAAATTTACAATCGACCAGATTAATTGGAATTTTTCAAATCAGAAAACCTTCCGGGATATTATAACTAAAATCAGGTACAGCCACAAAGGCGCTGCGTCAACACTTACATTTAAATGGCCTTTGGGAGAAGTTGTATTTGACGAACCCCAGGACGCGATCACTCCGGGACAGGCAGCAGTATTTTATAAGAACGACAGGGTCCTGGGAGCCGGCATTATTCAATGAAAAAATTTTATATAGAAACACTGGGATGCAAAGTCAATCAATACGAAAGCGACGGCATTGCATTTGGCCTTGAGAAACAAGGCTGGGTAAAAGGTAAAAAAAACAAAAAAGCAGATGTTTTTATAATTAACACCTGTGCTGTCACATCAAAGGCAAGTATGCAGTCAAGACAGGTCATTCGTAAAATCATCCGGGAAAACCCGGATGCAAAAGTCATTGTCACAGGATGTCATGCCCAGACAGAACCTGAACAAATAAAAAAAATAGACCGGATTGATGAGTCAGGCCTGATTATCTGCAATAAAGACAAGACCAGGATCGCAAATCATATTAACTTAATCTGCAATAACAACTCCTCCCTGGAATTTAAAAAGACGGCTCAAGGCAAGGCAGATACTTTCCCTGGGTTTGATCACGCCGTAAAAGGTGCGATGACAAGGGCATACCTGAAAATACAGGATGGATGTAATGCTTTTTGCACCTATTGTATTGTCCC
>JAADHV010000002.1 GCA_013151635.1 Deltaproteobacteria bacterium
AGAATTTACTGATAGATACATTGATACCAATAAATTATATCCAGCTGATGAAATTTCGCCTTATATTACAACGATTTTTGAGTTACTTTCTGAGGCATCAGATAAGCTTGAGGAGGCACTCATCTCATTGCAAGATGATGATCAAATTGGCTCTGATGATGCGAAAAATCATTTGCTTTTAATATTACCTGAATTGTTTTGTTGTCGGTCTGCGGGTGAGGGATTTAAGGCTTTAATAAACGGTATCTTTCACGCAATAAGAAACATTAAAGCTGATGACTTTTTAAGCTATGAGCAAATTGTTATACTAAGGGTTGCTATTAATAAATTAAATAAAGAGCCGTTTTTACCGTTTGATGATGCAATTGAGTTGATCATGAAAATTGATGAAAAAGGTTTAACAACTGAACCTAAACATTTTGCAATTCTTTCTGATTTAATAAATGAGTAAAGCTTTTTTAGACACTACTGTTTTAGCAGATATTCTTCTTAAAACGGGTGAAAGACATAAGGTTGCCAATGAAGCTCTGGAAAAATATAAAAAATCTGAAATTCCTCAATATGCCATTAAAGAGTTTAAGGCTGGCCCATTAAGAAACTTTATTTATTGTCACAACAAATTCGTCACTACTAATTCCTTTAAAGATACAATTAAAGCAATACAAAAGCTATCAAGAACTCCACAGAGATACAAAACTTCAACAGCCCTTGAAGCATTATACGAAGCGCAGAACTCAATTGCCAATTCTACTCCACTGGAATTTATTGAAAAATACGGAAAAAATGCCAAACACGATAGAATACAATGTGATGAAATGATTATCACATTAAAAACTATTATTTTTAAAGCTTGGAAAAAAAGACGTATAATTGCGGATAAAGTTGTCGCAACCCTACCATGTTATCATGAGTACGAATTAAAAATAAAACGTGGCTTGATTGATGGTGCGCCATACACTTGTGAAAAAAATGCAGAATGCCATATAGCTAAGATTATGTCTAAAAAACCTGATATTTTGAAAAAGATGCGTGTCTCAATATTGAATTCTGGTAAAATGGAAAATCAAAAAAGGTGCAAGGTGCTGAAAAAACTTATTAAAAAATCAGGGCAAGATATTACTCATAATGATTGTAGATATTTGGGTGATGCTGTTTTCGTATTTTTAGCTCCTGAAGATTCAACAATTTTAACCACCAATGATATTGACCATAAACCAATGGCAGAGGCTATTGGGAAAAAAGTCAATACGCCAATAGATATTTGTGTTTCTTCATAATTCTAATAAAATTTATACATACTAATGGGGAACGGGATCTGCCCGTTCCCCTGTCTTATTTAATATCCTGATGCCTTATTCATAATCGTCTGCAGCCATGCTTGAGATCATAGGCTTGTTTGTCCGCCCTGGGGATTTTATATGTGTGTTTAATCTCATGGCCATGGAACCTGAAAAAGATTTTACTTATGGTCAGATATGAAGCGACGGTATGAGCAGATGTTCTTTTTTCGGGGCTGTTAATTTTACGACAATCAAAACACCTGCAATTATAGAGCCATTTCTAATGAAGCTTTTCATAACTTTTAAAATTTTTGACAGAAAAAGTGACAGAATTTCTTAGAGAATAAACAAAAAAAGAGTTAAATCGGAATCGATTTAACTCTTGAATCATGCTTTTGTGGCGGAGAAATAGAGATTCGAACTCTAGATGGACTATAACGCCCATACTCGCTTAGCAGGCGAGCGCCTTCAGCCACTCGGCCATTCACTCGGCCATTTCTCCGTACATTGTAAAATGGCGGAGGAGGTAGGATTCGAACCCACGAAGCTTTGACACTTAACGGTTTTCAAGACCGCCGCCTTCAGCCGCTCGGCCACTCCTCCGAAATTGACCCAGAACTTATATCATCTTGTTCAAAACAGGTCAAGAATAAACTTGCAAGGTCTAATGACATTTGAATTAAATAACATTTTCAAGAACATTGGAAAAACAATAATGCTCCATTACAATATCAGCGGTTTTGGAATTGATATGGGCAAAGTCGTAAACAAGTTCTTTTTTCCTTGCACCCCTGGCATCAACGAGATATTGATAAATATCAATAAACGGGATACCTCTCATTTGACAGCATAAATTTAGTTCGCTGTTCAGCATCAGGGTATATAATTGTCTTTCCTTAAAATTGTTATCAAAAGGGTATTTTAATTTTTTTTCCCAGCTTTCAAATTGTTTCCCGGCAAAATCCCCTGTGGGCACAACATTAAAAACATGGATATCAAATCCTTCATTTCTTAATTGCGCAATATAACCAGTGTATCTTTTTGCCGTGTTTTCAACAAGTGTTTTGACAGGTATGCCTGACTGCCTGTGCTGATATTTGATATGAATTCTGACATCCACTTCCCCGAAAACAAAAATAATATGTTTATCTTTAATCGGCGTGATTATTTTTCTGACTTTTTTATCATGGTCCTTAAGTTTATAAGCTGTTTTTCCATCAAGCTTGTTATATCCGAAATACACTTTTGAATCGGCAATAAGCGCATGATTTTCAAAACATCTAAGAGAATGACTATCTCCAACAGCTGCAATTTTTCTGTTCATATTCTATTTTCCCTGTGCGACATGAAAATATTTTTCAGTGTTTGTATTCAAAGAGAGTTGTGAAGTCAAGATATATTGAGTTTTTAATCGTTCTTTTAATTCTGGTTTAAAAATGATACAAATGGTATTATCTCTCAATAAAAAACAATAGAAAAAACTGATGGAAGATCTTAATAATTTCTGTAAAGGCGTATCCATAGCTGATGATATAACTATTGTGATTGTTAAATTTCTCTAAAAAGAAAATATAATATTCTTTAGTGCAAAAGGGAAAGAAAGGTTTTAGCGGAATAAAATGAATTTGAAAAATAAAACAGCCAACCTGGAAACACCCATAGTAAAAAAGCCCCTTACATCCTGGATTTTTGACGGGAATATGAAACTTCAGATTATTCTTGTAATAATTATTCTGTTGACGGTTGCGATAAGGGTAGTTCCCCTTGAAATGCAGAAACGGATAGTTAATGAAGCGATTAATTTAAGGAAACTTAATCTTCTGGCTGTTTATTCCGGGATTTATCTTGGCTCTGTTGTATTGGCATCGGCTTTGAAGCTTGTTATTAACGTCATCCAGACAAGGATCAGCCAGAAAGCTACAGCCCAGATGCGAAAGCAGTTATACCATCATATTTTAAATATGCCTTTGACTTTTTTCAGGAACACCCAGCCAGGTACGGTGGTCAATTCATTGATTAATGAACTGACTATTCCCGGGAATTTTGTGGGCATGGCAGTGGCTGTGCCTTTGACCAATATTGTTACACTTATAGCATTTTTCGCTTACCTTATGGTGCTGAACCCCATACTTGCAATTATTTCATTTTCCATATATCCCGTGATGCTTTATATCATCCCGCGCCTTCAGAAATACGTCAACCGGGACAATAAAAAAAGAGTGAATTCCTCCAGGAAATTGTCATCCAAAATCGTTGAATCAATTTCCGGTATTCACGAAGTCCAGGCAAACGGTGCTTTTGAAATTGAAAATAATAAATTTGATACCATTGTTGATTACCTGATGAAGATCAGGATAAAATGGAGTATTTTTAAGTTCGCCATTAAAGTGGTCAGTAACTTTTTCATTAATCTTGGGCCTTTCTTTATCTTTATTGTTGGAGGATATCTGGCAATTAAGGGGCAGTTGGGATTGGGCGCCCTGGTTGCGTTTTTGTCTGCCCAGGAGAAATTGTATGATCCGTGGAAGGAGCTGATTGAGTTCTATCAGGTATATCAGGATGGAAGCATAAATTATTATAAAACCATGAATTATTTTGATGTTGAAATAGAAAATGAACTTGTTCCCAGGGGCAGGGAACCCTATGACCTTGATGTTTCCATCAATGTTGAAAATATGAGCCTTAAAACAGAAGAAGGAATAAAATTATTAAGTAATGTCAGCCTTAGCATTGCCCCGGGAGAACATATAGCACTTGTGGGCTTTTCAGGAAGCGGTAAAAGTTCGCTTGCCTTGTGCCTGGCACAACTTTACAAATATACGTCAGGCCATGCAACCATCGGAGGCAAGGAGATCTGTGAACTTACCAAAGCGGATATTACAAAAAATATGGGTCTGGTTTCACAGTCGCCGTTTATATTTGACGGCACCATCAAGGAAAACCTCATGTATTCCTACACTGCGCTTCATGGTGAGGAATGTGTCTTTAACGGTGAATGTGAGCCTGAACTGGACAGGCTCGTTCACGTGCTTCAACAGTCAGGATTGTTTGTGGACGTATTAAGGTTCGGGTTGAACACCATTGTCGAGGGACAAGAAGAAAAGTTTATTCCGATTATCATTAAAATGAGGGAAAATTTCCAGAAGGAGTTTGAAGATTCTGTAAGCGAGTGGATTGAATTCTTTGATGAAAACCAGTTCCTTTTTTATGCAAGTATTGCAGATAATATTATTTTTGGTTCACCTGTTTTTGATACTTTTAAAAATGAGAACCTTGTTAAAAATAAGTTTTTTCTAAAATTTCTTGATCATGCGGATCTTACAAGGCCTCTTTTAACACTGGGAAAGGAGATTGCCGATCAGACGGTCAGTATTTTGAAGAATATTACACATGACAATATGTTTTTTGAACAAAGCCCCATTAAACTGGAAGAGTTTGAAAAATATGAAGATCTTGTAAGAAATATAAAAAATAAAAATCTCCATGAGATAAATAAGCAGCAGGGCATTTCCCTTCTGGAGCTTGCATTGCGGTTCTCACCCGGAAAACATAGAATTGCCGCTATCCCTGAGTTTTTGACCAACCTGATCCTTGAAGGAAGGTACATGTTCCGGGAAAGGATTAAACAAGAAGATCCTCATGCCGTGGCATTTTTTAGAAGCGATCAGTATATTCATTCTCAGACCATTTTTAATAATATCCTGTTCGGTGTAGTCAAGACAACCAATCCTGGTGCCCAGGAAAAAATAAATCAATTTATGGTCGCCCTTTTGATAGGCGAGGATTTTCTTGAAAAAATGATTGAGATCGGTATGAATTTCAAGGTCGGCACCCAGGGCAATAAACTTTCCGGCGGGCAGCGCCAGAAACTTGCCATTGCCAGGACATTTTTTAAATCGCCGCCGATTATGATTCTGGATGAGGCAACATCAGCTCTTGATAATAATTCTCAAAAAAGAATCCAGAGTGTGCTCTCCCGGCAGTGGAAGGGAAAGAGTACATTAATTGCTGTTGTACACAGGCTTGATATTGTAAAAGAATATGACAAGATCGCTTTCCTTAAAGCCGGCAAGATTGCAGAGATGGGAACCTATGATGAATTAATGGAAAAAAAGGGGTATTTTTATGAACTCATCAATGAAAACAGATGATTCAGGTGATAAAAGTGAATTTGTAGCAAATTTGAATGTTTTCAGGCAGATTGAATTTTTTTCCGGTGTTTCAATTGAGGTCATGAAGCTTTTCGCATTCCTCTGCCAAAGACAATTTTATCAAAAAGGGGATTTTATTTTTCGCCAGGATGATGATGACGGGTGTTCTTATTATATTTTATCGGGTAAAGTAAAACTTGTTCTTAACGCTGGGGGAAAAGAACACTCTATCCGCGAATATGGAGCAGAAAGCTATTTTGGGGCATTGTCACTCGTGACCCCTATGGTGAAACAGTTTTCGCTTATTGCAATTCAGGATACCGTCTGTATGGTAATGAGCCGGAAGGCTTTTTCCAAAGTTGTTGACCAGTTTCCCGATATACATGTAACAATCGCCCGCTCCATCGGTAAAAGACTTCTACAGGCAGAAAGAAAATGCATTCATGAGTTTGAATTAAAAGAACGGGATGAACTTAAAAATCTTTTGGGCATCAGCCTGATATAGATTTAATTGAGATTGACAATTTAACCAAGTGCCGTTACGATTAGAGGTATGGAAAAAATTAGCTTATCCATAAAATTAAAAAATCGCCTTGTTGATCTGGACAAGATTAAAAAAGCTGTTTTAAAAATGTCCGCGAACATAAATTGTACCAAGCAAAGATTCCGGGAACTTGACCTGATCCTGGAAGAATTGTTTACAAACGTGGTATGCCACGGATTCAAGGATAATAAAGAACATGATATTAATATATCCTTGTCCTGTGACGATTCTTTTTTGATGATTCGTATGGAAGATGACGGGGAACCTTTTGATATTACGGCGGCAGCCGCACCAGATACTAAATGTTCCCTTGAAAAAAGATGTGTCGGCGGGTTGGGGATTCACTTTGTAAAACATTTTATTGATGAGTGTAAATATTACAGGAAAAAAAATAAAAATATAGTGGTGCTGAAAAAACATATGGCAAAAGACGACCCCACGAAAACCGATTTGGAATCCGGACAAAAATCATAAGGGATATCACTAATGGAAATTTTCCAGGAAAATAACAATGATGTAGAAATATTCAGCGTTAAGGGCAGCCTTGACTCTAACACTTCTCCGGAGCTGGAAACCAAAATATATAAAGCTCTTGAAACCGGTCAAAGAAAACTGATCCTCAACCTGGAAGATCTTGAATATATTTCCAGTGCCGGTATAAGGGTTATGCTGAAAACAGCAAAGGATCTCAAACGCATGGAGGGTAATATCGTTCTATGTTCATTGCAGGATTATGTAAGAGAGGTCTTTGATATTGCAGGTTTTGACGGATATCTAAACATAGAGAAGAGCCTTGAAGAAGCCATGGTAAAAATCTGAGCATTAGGGCTCTTTTAACCCGATTAATCCCTTTTCGCCAAGTGATCTCAAAAATAAGGTAACGGAAATCTCAGCTTCTTTGTAATTTAATGTATGAAGTGCCGCAAATTCCCGGATAATTGTTTTGACATTTTTTTTTCCATCCAGAAGAGACCATACATCGACTCCTAAACGGTCCAACTGGATTTTACGCTTAAATGTTTTTTTAGAATTAAGGCGCATCATTTTTTGGATTTTAATGAAAAAAGGTTTATACATGGCCTGGTAGGAAAGTACCAGATCTCCTGAATCCAGAAAAATTTCTTCAATAAAAGAGTTCTTTTCAGGTATGCATGATAGTGCATTATTTTTTTTTATAGTATTTTTTTTATTAAATTTCACCGATCATTGACCGTTTTATTAAATCATGCCCATATTCTTTGGGAGAATCAACCTGAACACCAAATATTCTATTGGCTTTTTCATCATGGCATATCCTGAAAATACGAAATAATGAATGCCTTTTCAAGAATGGGAGCGCATCAGCATTTTTAAACCGTCCCTGCCTGTAAGACCATTCAAGATAATTACCGCGGAGGCAGTCCCCTTTTTGGGTAAAGCCTTTCAGCCCGGGCAGTCTTGCGGCTGCAAATTTTTCAAGATTTGTTTTGGATAGCAAAAATAAAGCAGGCCCCCAGCTGAAAATTTTAAGAGTTGTTCTGTCATGTTTAAAATTTACAATGTAGCAGCCTGGTTTAAAACTGTAATCCACAAGCTTAAATGACCATGGGACGGAAAAATTCATACCGAACATCTGCCAATGGGCATGATCAGTCACGGGGTGGTCTGTAAAAGAAGTTAAAATCAATCCGGGCAGAGAATCGGATAAAATTTTTGAATCTGCAAAAAAACGGATCATTGTAAGCCTTTTGCATTGAGTACAGAAAATAAGAGTTCCGTACCCTGATGAAGACAGGCTTTCCCAGGAAAAAAAGAAAAATTCAAAATTTTTAACCGGATGTGAAAAAGATTTTGGCCAGGAAAGCTCATGTATCTTAATATCCAGCATTCTCTGAGACTGTGAAATAAATTTCTTTAAATATTTTTCAAGCGTAAATTTCCTGGGCGCTTCAGTCCATTTGAACTCGACCCTTGGTTGTCCGTCCTCTCCGATAAGCATGTGGCAGGCATCAAGGCTGTCTATTTCCCAGGCAAGCGGAATTTTAAATGAAATTCCATTCCAGGCAATATTTTCAGGCAGTTGTTCTACTTTTTTTAACATTTAAAAATATTGAAAAATTAATAGGGGACAAAAAGTTTCAACAAAGTTTTTTGGGATGACTTGCCCATGCTCCGGTGTTTTGCTTTGCCGGGAAATTTTGCCATATAGCAGGCCCGTTCTTTCACAACCTGGCTTGTCAAGGTAAGCTTGACAGCAGTTCCGATTTTTTCATCTTCAACCACATTATTGTGCTGTAATATCAGACTTATTTTTTCTTTTTGCTCATTTGTGAATGACCATTTCCAGGCGATCATAGTCTGGAAGGGATCGCCTTTATATTCACTGGGCGGGCCTAACTGGCTTTTGTATTTTTTTAATAGCTTATCAAAAAAATTTTTGGAAGAATCGGCAAATTTTAATTTTATTCTTAATATTTTATTGGGCTTGTCACACAACCCATAGGCAATCATCCCTGATTTAAACCCGGGCAGGTTAATCATCTCCACTTCCCCGAGGTATTTATTAAACGCAACAACGCGGAAGGTTTCCAGATCAATTTTATCATTATATTTTGCAATATCTTTGCCTATCGTAAACCCGCCCAGATGAACAGGAAATTTTGCATAAGCTGAATTGATTGAGAACAGCAAAATTAAAAAACATAAAATGAAAGCATTTTTCTTCATTGTTGACTCCCTGTTGGTATTGCCCATCCCAATAGATTGGCTGATCTAATATAACTATTCTATCACAGGTATGTTTTTTTAAAAAGCAGTACTTCCAAGAGATTTTAATATCAACGTTAAGCCCATGGCAAACATACCGGTGAGTCCCATGCCGCAGGAAAAGCCAGCCAGAAGAACCGGGGCGTACTGCCGCCATTGTTTCCCATATCGTTTTAAAAAAACGAACCTGCCCAGAAGAGCGCCTGTTACCTCAAGTATTAAACCGTGGGGCGTACTCTGGCCAAGCCCTCTTACAATTCCGTAAATCAGGAGAACCGGCAGGCCGAAAATGGTAAGGATGGCATATGTCACAAGGCCAAATCCGATGCCTGACGCAACGGTTGTTCCGTTGAGTGCCTGGTAGAAAAGAGAATTGCCTTCAAGGGTAGAAGACTGCATGAGAAGCGTATTTAATGCCTGCAGGTGCCATAATTCCTGGGCATAGGGATAGCTTGAAGAAGGGATCGGGGCCAGGCGCCATATGAATTGAGAAAACAAAAGACTTGCAACCATTACAACGGGGAAAACAACGAATTCAGCTTTGATGATACCTCTCAAGCTTGTGCCGGTAAGTTCAATTTCCCTGAAATTAACTGTTGCTTCCCCATAGTTATGTATGGGAATAGGGGCATACCAGATTTCAATCCCATGGTACCCGAAGTATTTTGCACCTGCAATAAAACTTGCCTCCCTTACCAGGGGCAGGCTGACAAACTGGCCTGCAATTCCCTCCATCCTTGCCGTGATATAGGAAATCACAGGTGTATAGATAAACCCGTACAGCAAAAAGAAAACCCATGGAAAGGTTGGAACAAGAATTGTACAAAGGATCACATAGGAAATAGTTGAAAACATATATATGCCGATTGCGATTTTAAAATCAAAATCCCCCCGCCCTGGTGGAGGATGGAGCAGGTCCTTTAAGCTGCCCCTGTTTTCCTGGTCAGGGCCCCAGAAAGATTTTAAAACCTGCCACAGTCCGATGATGCCAATGGAAAGCCCGAGGCCGATTCCAAAACTCATGTAAAAATCAAAATTATTTGCAAAAATGGTCTCAACCGTTCCCATGCCCTGGTGCCAGCTTGTCAGGATATCGTGGTGATATAAAACAGGGTTGATTACAATGGTGATTAAAAGCCCTACAAGGCCACCGATGACAGCCCAGAAAGGGAGAACCATTCCAAGGAAAACAAGCCCCAGGTCAAGCTGGATACCGGTTGCAACAGCTGGGAGAACACCTTCTGTATGCCTTGTAAGTTCAACCCATGGAATGGGAATCAGCCTTATGGGTTCAGTGAAAATAAGCCCGGATACAGCAGGCAGCAATATATAAATACTGCCGAATGCAAGGCCGATCACAGCTCCAATGGAGAAGACCCTCCATTTCCATGATTTTGTTTTTTCTTCCCTGGACTCTGCCAGTGCAAGGGTGCCAAGAGCCCCTACGGGTGCCATGGGGAAAGGCAGCTTTTCAACATCAGACGTGATGCGGTACAAGGCATACCCCAATCCGAATTGATCGATCCTCTGGATTATCTGTGATCCGATCAATAAGAGGATGGGTATCAGCCAGTCAGGGTGGAAAAAAGTTCTTGCAAGAAGTGCCTCGGATTCCGGTTGCGGTGCAACCCATGAGGGAATAAATTCAGTAAGTCCCAGCATTTTTGCAGCATCGGACTGGACCAGGTACTGGTTCCATAAAAGTCCCTGGAAAGGGGAAGCCATGGCAGCTCCCGCCATATAATAAAGAAGGAAGATTTCCTGTTGTTTTAGGTCAGAGTAGGCGCGCTTGGCAATTTCAGCAAAAAGAATAATTGTGACCCACCTTGCGGCAGGGCCTATACCGGTACCAATTACAAGTTGAAGGTACATGCTTCCCGGCATCATTAAAAATCCAATGAAAACAGCACCTACAATTGTTTTCCAGTTGAAGCCTTCTTCAAAATGGTCTGGTGTTTTTAATAGATCCCGATACTCTTTTAACTCTTTGTCATCATACATGCAATATTACCCTGGTAATCCTTGAATTTAATAAATTATGTGGGAAGCACCTGGTACCCGTATTCTGTAAATAAACCTATAATAGCCCATGTCCCGCCCATTAAAAAATCTCCCATTATCAATCCTGCGAAAAAATACCGCATTTTTCTAAATAAAATGATCCCGCCGTATCTCATGCATAATGCATTAAATGCCCATCCTATGAAAAAACTGAGCCATAGAATTCTCATGGCAGAGCTGTAAAGCATCAAGTAACCTATGGGGTGAAGGGGCCACCAGTAAAACCTATGATAACAGATGACAAGAATTCCCATGACAATGGCACCTGCGATGGCAAAAAGCCTTATGGAATCCCCCTGGCTGATATTATTCTGAATCAATGGTAAAATATTATTGTACACTGATATAGTTGTTCTTGTCGCCCAGTCAAGCTGCAATTCCCTTATCCCGTATTTATAGCATAAAAGGATCATGGCAAAGGCAGATACAAAAAGGCAGGTTATCATGGCAAGAAAGATAGTAAAAATAATTGCCCCTTGTCCTTTTATCCTCCTTGTTATCCTGAGGGTATGAAGGATGGACGGTGCCACGGATTCCCTTAAATCCACGAACAGGATTTTCTGGCTGATACTGCCCATAACCAGGGCGATATTGGAAAATATATTAAGGCCAAAAATTGTATTTATGGCATCAAGGGGGGCTACGGTAAGGGTAAAGTATGTCACTCCGCCCTGGCAGACCACCCTGACCGCGACCATGGTAAACAAGATGAAAAAAACAATTAATAAAATACTTTGGGCTAATGCCACCCCGTGAAATAAAAACCAGATTGTAAGGGCAGTAAACCCGAAACCTGTGCCCCAGAACGTGATTTTGTCCCCCAGGTAATTGGGATCCAGGTTTTTATTTCCAGTTTGAAAGGCATGCACCATCATTTCTCTAAAATGGAATCTTGCAAGCCAGATAAGAAATATTGCAAAGACAATAAATGCCCCGATCATCTGGGTTTCTTCAGGCTTTGACAGGGTAGGGCCGAAAGTTGTTCCAAGTTCCGAAGCAGGAAAGCTTAACCCCATGACAGATAATACCCCGGTGAAAAATGCGCCGGCTATGAAGAAAAACCAGAATGAAAAAGAGACCTGTTTTGAAGCAAGAAAGGCAAACCCGATAAATGCCGGGTAAAAATATAATTTCAGCTTGATAAACCCTGTAAGAATTCCCTGTCTTGGGAAATACGGACCTGCTAAAATCAAAGTGTTAATATGGGGAAAAGATGGAAAATAAAAATTTAACCCGTTTAACAAATGCAGGAAAACCGGGATACTTATACCAATTAAAAGAAATTTATTGCCAAAAAATTCAGACAGTTTTTTTTCGTCAAGTGCCTTTTGCATCATCCTGGGCACAATCAGGAGGGGAAAGTTCATACGTTCGTTTTCCATGGCCTGTCTTGAAACCATATGAACAAGACACAGAATCATGAAATAGCAGATGAGCATAAAAATTCCCCAGGAAAAAAAGGGAACAGCCCAGGAAGCCCATGGAATTTTTGAAACAAGTTCGATCCACCCCATGTCCTGGCCGCCTTTAATACCATTATAGAGCATTCCGATGGCTGCACTGTTCCGGGGAAAAAGATCGCCGGGCAAAAGTGGCTGGATAATCGTCTGCCACTGGTTTTCAACGCTTGCAAAATAAAAGGGCGCTGTAAGGTTGATGAAAAATGTCCTTGCAAAACCAGTGTATGCAATCCCTGAAACAAGCAGCATAAGACCCCATGTGAATATAAGCTCGGTACCGGTCAGCAAAGCATTGATTTTGAAAATTTTTCTGGACAATGCCGTGATAATGGTGAGCCAGAACAGAAGATAAAAAGGTGCCAGGGGAAAGTAACCGCCGCCAAGGGGGGTTGCATTGCGGTACACGTTATTGAAAGGTGTAAAAGCGCAGATTAGTATGGACAGAATAAAGCTGAGAATAAATGCTCTTAAGCGTATGGCAGTTCCTTTTTCCCTTTTTTCAAGCAATTTTTCACCCTTTTTTGTTGACATGTGATTCCATCAAAACCCTGAATGTTTTTTTCTCAATGTCATCCATTGATCGCCATATCAGAAGCTGTTTTCTTATCAGGTTTACAAATCTTTTATTCACCCTCCACCAGGTATTATGTTCACCGGCTTTCCTGACAATTGTCATGCCTATTTCCAGGTAATTTTTAAAACGCGATGAAGATTTAACCCTGAAATTAACATCCTGCATCACGCCCAGGTCAAATGGAGCAAGCCATGCCGTAAAATCAATCTGGAAGTTGCGGCCATTTGTGATTGTACTTTTTTGGCCGGTTGCCGTCCTGAGCATGTCCACAGAGAATATTCCATGGGATACTGCGCGATGGGTGTCAAATAAATTATAGAGATATCCGCAGATACTCAATTCTTCGTTGTCTTTGATTAAAAACGGCAAATCAATTAAAAGTGTATTTCCTTTTGCTTTTTCAAGTTCCCATGATTTTTCAACATCAGGTATGGCAATGGAAGCTGCAACTTTTGAAGGATATATGGAAGATAATAGAACAACCAGCATGACCATTGCCATGGCAAACACACCTCCAAGGGAAGAGTAATTGACTGTGAGACCTGAAAGAAGCTGTGTGCCTGCAAAAACTTTTACAATTACCTGGGCAAGAATGTATCCTAATACAACGCTTAATACGGCATAGGAAAGGGCTTCGGCAATGAAAATAATGGACACGTGCGAGGGTGCCATTCCAATGGAAGTGTAAATTCCAATTTCCCTTTTTCTTTCCTGAACACTTCCGATCATGGTATTTAAAACAATGAAAATGGAAATTAAAATCGGTATTAAGACATTGGGTAACCCGCTGTAATTAAGGTTATCGCTTGCACTGTAAAGAAAAACTCCTTTTTTCTCGCCGGAAAAAATCCATAACCCGAACCTGTCCACCATCTTAAAGGTTGATGAATTGCCTAAAGGCGGTTTTTTATACTTTAATGCCACGCTTTTCAGGCTTCCTCCCAGTGAAATAAGGGTTTCATAGGGGATTATGACGGTCTGGTCAAAGGGAATATGCCTGTAACGGCTTTGAAAGGCCTTGATATCATCCCCGGATTCCATGGCCTCCATTTCAGCTTCCGTGGTCTTTTGAAAAACTTCATCCGGGAAAATGGCAGGGGTTATGGGTTCCCCGTCCAGATCCCTGAATTTATCAAATGTATGCCCGGAAAAGGTTCCTATAACTTTAAAAGGGATGGACCAGAGTTTGATATAGGATTCTTTAAGGTTTATATCCGGAAGGTTGAGATAACGGGCCATTCTTTCAGGAATAATAATTGAATACCGGTCTTCTTCAGAGAACCATCGCCCTTTTGTGATCCTTTCCGGAAGACCGCTGATTTCTGATTCCCGGGGTGATAAGCCAATAAGACCATTGGCGTCAAAGGTAATGTTTCCGGATACAATGGGAATTTTTGTGGATTGTGTCCTGGCAGCAGTTTCAAGCCATACCCTGGGGGCTGCGATCATATTTGAGGACATTGTATTTTCAATAACTTTAAAGGCTCTTTCAGGAAGGCTTTTCCAGTTGATTTGTTTAACCAGAAGTCCCTGGTAGGGTGCAAGATCATTATACAATAACTTGGAATGCTGGCGGATGCTTTTAACAGATGTAAAACTCATTATTGTAAAAGTTAAAATAATCAGGGTGGTACAGGTCAGCATTGTTCTTACCCTTCTGCGGCGGAGGTTGTTGATTCCCATGAAGAAAGAAGCTGAAAATGCCTTTAATAAACTGATTTCACCTTCATTACCTCTTTTCCCCTGCTGGTGAAATTGTTTCATCTCATTTTCAAAATGATGAAAAATAATAAAGGTCACAATGGAAGACAATCCTATGATGAAAAAAGCAAGGATGACAACAATCGGACTGTATGCCAGCTCAAATGCCGGATGGACATTGTAAATGACGACGATTAAAATAATGAGTATGCCTGTAAACCCTGCAATCCTTTTATAAATATTAATAAAAGCAAAAACCAGCCGTTCCATGCAGAAGGCAAAAGGTGCAAATAAAACAATATAAAAAAGAACCCCGTAAAGCACATCTTTTTGAATACTTTCCACATGGTCGTATACTCTGCCGGCAAGGGCCAGGGCATTGCCGGCAGATTTGAAAAATTTGTCATATGTCCTTGTTTCAAGGTAATTTTCAGCATCTTTTAATGCCTTGTTGCCCTGGGACTGCAGATTCCTTATTTTCTGGTTGTTTATTCCCTTTTCTTCGAGGTTATTGATCCTCGGGTTTAATAAGGCCCACATGTCTCTGGCCGCAAGAAACTGTGTAGGGGCAATGACCGGTGTTTTATCTATTCGATACCCGTTGCCTTGTATATGCTCTTTATCTGAATGGGTCAGGATGAATTTTTTTGTAAGGAGAGTATCAGACAGGGCCAGTTTCAGCCTTGTCCCCGGTTGCAGGTAAATGGAGCTGATAATGGATGACCTTGTGTCAATCCTGCTGTACCAGAGGCGTATGGGGGTCGCATCCATCCTTGCATCCAGCACCTGTAATTTAGTCATGTATCGAAAGGTTCTTGGTTCTAAAAGATTCAATATGGTGGTCTGGCTGCACGGGAACATTATAAGATCGGTTTCCATGTATTTTTTTGTGACCTTGACACGGTATCTTGCTTTGGTGGTCTTTTTCTTGTCAACGGCCCAGATTGTATTCCCTGTGGCAGGATCAAACTTGTAGCCTTCAAGTATGACTTTGTGAAGGGTCAGTTTTTTTGTAGCAACACCTTTTATAAAAAAATCGCCTGATTCATCAACCATGCTGTAAAAGAGCCCCGGGCCCTGGAAGGAAAGGACAATACTTTCCGGGGCGGGGGCATCTGCAAACACTGCTCCGTGTCTTAGGAAATTAGCCCTTCCTTTTATGGTGGCAAATCCGTTTCTAGGAAGCCTTGAAATGGATAAATCCTTAGTCCCTGCAACCAGTGCGACAAGGTTTGAAATAAATTGGCTCTGCTTTGCAGCATTGGCCATATCGACTTTTTCAGGCGTGTCATAAGGTGTGTCCCAGAATTGTCTTGCATCATTGGTTGTGGCAAGGGTTAACCCCAGGAATCCGGCAAGACGGCTTACTTCCCCGCCCAGGGCCGGCCTGTCTTTAAAATAGCTTTGCCAGGAACGATGAAGGGACGGGCGCAGGGTGTCTTTTAAAATGTTTTTCGCATCAAGTTTTTTACTTGCTTTTTCTCCGCTTAAAAGCAGGGTTTCATTTAATTTGACATAGGGTGCATATGCATTGATGCTATTCTTAATTTCATAGAGCCATCCATCGTTAAATGCACCGATCCCATTGCCGTGGCTTGAAAGGTGCAGAGAAATAATCACCTTTATTTTTTTTGATTTAACAAGCTTCCTGAATGCCATGGCAGAGGCCATGTCCTTTTTATGTGTTTTTGCATTTTTTATGAGTTTTTCAAGCCTTATTACAGCAGGAGGAATTAAGCCCTTGACAAGCTTTGCTTCACCAGGTGTGAGCTGTTTCAGGTCATTTTTACCTTCAAATCGCTTGAATTCCATTCTAAGACCTGCCAATTGTTTGATTCTGTCCTCATCAGGTTTTTTTTCAAGGCGGAGCTGCATGAGCTTATTACTCTGGTCATCAATTCTTGTTTTGATTATTTCCCGTATATTTTTTTGAACCAGCTTTAATTGTTCCGGGTTCAGTTTTTGTTTTTTATCAAATTTTTTTAATAAGTCCAGGCCATGTTCAAATCCGGCAAGGCGCTTTTTATATCGGGAAGCTGATTTTTTAAGTTTTCTTGATCTGGTGTCAATGCTATAGATCATTTCCCTCATTCCGGCAAGGGCGTTCCCGTGTGCTGCCGTGGCAACAAGAAGTACGGACCGTTCCGGCGGATTGTTTTTTAAAAAGTCTGCCAGCAAAAGAAGGGATGCAATGGAACAGGATTGGTCAGCACCGGGGGATTTGCCCGGAATATATCCTGAAGTATCGTAAAACCCTTCAACAATAACCAGTTCATTTTTCAGTTTTTTATTAATCCCCGGGATCATGCAATAGATATTTTCAACACTTTTATTTGTCCATTTAAGGTCTGATGTTATAGTTGCAATGGTTTTATCATTTTGTGCCCCACCTTTCTTAAAATCCGGAAATAATATTTCCGCTTTTTTTTGAGAAAGAATAAACCGTGGAAAGTTGACCGGGGACAACTCAAATTTATCTTTAAACAGGAATTTATCAGGAGCTTGTCTGTAAATATAAATAACCGCTTTTGCACCAAGGGACAGGGCATTGATCCAGTTCCCTTCAGAATCAATATCCATCAACACCAATGCATTTTTAATGTTTTTATCATTAAAATCTGTCATTTCTCCTTTTTTCACATAAACAACATGGCCTGTAATACCCGGGGCTTTGATGGTGTCAGGAGAAATTGCATTGGATAAGAAAGGGTCAAGGTCAAGGGTCTTGCCGTTTTTTTCAATTGTGATGCGGCTTTTTGTTTTCAAACGGGCAGGCGTGGAAAAAGTCTGTGATCCTATTTTGTCATACCCCAGAGCCCTGAACTTTTTTTTAATGAACCCTGAAATTTGAAAAGCCCCTTTGCTGCCAAAGCTTGTATCATTAAAACTTGAAAAATAACGGATTAATTGTGAAAAATGCTGCTGGTTATTGTCATTGCCGTTGCCGTTGATTTTTGCAGATATGCCTGGTCCTGGTAAGACAATAAATAAAAAGAAAAGAAAAGAAGAAAGGCCGGCACATTTCATTTTTTGCCCTGAAAATAAACGGGCAGGTTGCAAAAATCGCAGGATTAGCCCCATCGTTCACCGACCTGTCCCAATGAAATGGAAAGCTCTTCCCTGTTTTCAATTTTTTCTATCCTGCCGTCACTGATCCAGATGACCCTGTCTGAAACATTAAGCATTTTAAGGTCATGGGTCGCGGAAATAATGGTGACGTTTTTTTCCCGGCTCAGCATTTTTAAAAGTTTTATGATTTCATCGCCGGTTGTAAGATCCAGATTACCCGTGGGCTCATCCGCAAGGATGATGGCAGGGTCATTGGCAAGGGCGCGGGCAACCGCTACGCGTTGCTGCTGGCCGCCGGAGAGTTCAAAAGGTTTATGCTGGAACCTTGTTTTCAGGCCCACAAGATCCAGGAGTTCCAACCCTTTTTGCCTTGCTTCGTCATCAGGGACACCTGCAAAAATCATCGGGAGGGTCACATTTTCAAGGGCAGTCATCACCTGGATTATATTAAAGGTCTGAAAAATATATCCGATTTTCCTGCACCTTAACCATGCAAGTTCATAGGCATCAAGCTGGGAAATATCAATTTCATCTATGAAAACACAACCAGAAGAAGGTTTGTCAAGCCCGCCTACCATATTGAAAAGTGTGGTTTTCCCGGACCCGGACGGGCCCATGATGGAAACATATTCACCTGTTTTTATTTCAAGGTCGATTCCTTTTAATACATGGACAAGAGTTTTACCCATTGCAAAGTCTTTGGTTACCTTTGACACACGAACTATGTTGTTTGAATTTTTCATAAATAATCCCGACTTAAAAAAATCAGTCCCTTCCCCTCATGGCTTCCACAGGCCGCATTTTCGCTGCAAGCAGGGCCGGGTACAATACGCCGATAATGCTTAATAAACATCCCAGGAAAATAGCAGATGAAATAGACAGCAAAATATTATTCAAGTCAATATTTGCAACAGCCGCAGTCCCGAATTTAATGAGTGCCCCTGACAATGCAATGACACAACCTGCCACTGCTCCAATTGCTGAGCCAATAAATCCCTGCAGGGTCGCCTCGATTAAAAACAGCCTTAATATAAACCTGTCCAGGGCACCAAGGCATTTCATGGTACCGATTTCCCTGAACCTGTCGGCAACTGCCATAAGCTGGGTATTCACTATCCCCACGACACAGACCAGCAATGATAAATACAGAATCCACTTTTCTTTAGGCGTTGTTTTGTATTTTTCACCAGCCGGGATTTCATAACCCTGAAGGGAAAGTTTCCGGGCGGCAACTTTATCGCCGGAAGCAAAAATACCCGAAATAATATGGGAAGTGGTTTTAATATAGCTGTAAAAAGAGATGGCCAATATAAGGCTCATCGTGGTTATCAATGAACGGAAAAATCTTGATTTAATGCTTTTAACAGCTATTTCAACAGATTTTCCATACGGCAGGACAACCTGTTTTTGTGGGGGATTTGCTTTTGTTTTTCCCTGCATCAATTCCTAAAATGAATAACTCAATATCTGTTTGGTTCAATGATCTTTGATGTAATTAAAGTTGAGTGTTTTAATCAACTGTAATATTGATAATGAAAATTGACCTTAAAGTCAAGAAAGCCGGCAATTTTACTAAAATTGTGCCATGGCTTTCCGGCTTGCCATATTCTTGACTTTAGCTTCAAACTTGGTTAGAAGGGCATAATAATGTAAATACTCAGGAATTTTTATGCTGACCTTAAAAAATATCAAAGCCTTAAACATTGAGATTTCATCCAAATGTATTG
>JAADHV010000108.1 GCA_013151635.1 Deltaproteobacteria bacterium
GTTTTTCAGGCATATAATCTTATCCCTGTGCTTTCAGCTGAAGAAAACGTTGAGTATATTATGCTGCTCCAGGGTGTGGCGGCTTTGGAACGGAAAAAAAAAGCACGGGCAATTCTTGATGAAGTCGGACTTGAAGGCAAATATAACAGAAGACCATCGGAACTTTCAGGAGGTCAGCAGCAAAGAGTGGCGGTAGCAAGGGCTATTGTGTCAAACCCTGCAATTGTGCTTGCAGATGAACCCACTGCAAATTTAGATTCAAAAACCGGTGAATCTTTACTTGATATGATGAGAACAATGAATCAGGAAAAAAAAGTTACTTTTATATTTTCCACACATGACAATATGGTCATGGATTATGCAAAACGCATTGTAAAGCTGAAAGACGGGCAAATTGAGAACGATATCCTAAAGAAAAACTAAGAAAGTCATTATGAGGATTTTATTTGCTCAAATTATTTTCTGTGTGATCTTCTTTCTTGCTTTGCCGGCTCTTGCTGCAGGTTCAGGTAATAATATTGAAACGACATTTGGTGGACAGATAAAAGTAAGCTTTACCGGAACTGGCTTTGGAAATGATTCAATCCATTCGGAATTCAAAGATGAAACATGGTTTGATTCCGGTTTAAACTTAAGGATAAAGAGCAGAACATTTTTTAATGATAATTTGAGTTTTGACTGTCATTATTTATTTACATCTTCCATGGGCGATTCCATGGAAGCTTCGGAGTTCTTTTTTGAAAAATATCCCGGAACTCTAATTGCCCGGGCTTTTAGAAGGAAATTTGATAATGATGATACAAAATTAATGGATTTATCATCAAAGATAACACAAGGTAATGATTATTTTTTTTACCATCGACTGGATAGATTTAATTTTAGCTTGGATGGTGATTTCGGGAGAATTACCATTGGAAGACAGGCAGTAACATGGGGCAATGGACTTTTATTTAACCCTATGGATGTTTTTAACCCTTTTTCACCATATGATACTGAGCGGGATTATAAAAAAGGTGATGATATGGCATATTTTCAAACTTTTTTTGAAAAAGGTGATGATCTTCAGTTAATTTATGTGCCAAGACGTGATTTGCAAGATAAGGATATAAAATTTTCAAAGTCATCCATTGGGGCAAAATATCATCTTTACCAGAATGACACGGAATTTGATTTCATGGCAGCAAAGCATTATGAGGATGCCATCGCAGGGATAGGATGTGTTGGCACCCTGGATAGTGCAGTCTGGCGAAGCGATGTTATATATACTTTTGCCGGTGGTGATATGGAAGATGATTTTTTAAGCTTTATCGTCAATATTGATTATTCATGGGTCTGGATTAAAAAGAATTTTTATGGATTTATTGAATATTATTATTCCGGTCTTGGTGTTGATGATTATTCAAATGCATTTACAGATTATGATCTTTCCACAAGAATCAGCAGGGGTGAGATATTCGGGCTGGGAAAAAATTATTTAAGCTCAAGTTTAAGAATAGAACTAAATCCGCTTGTGAATTTTAACTTTACAGCTATTGTGAACCTTAATGATCCATCATACCTGCTCCAGCCCGGGATAACCTGGAATGCAGCACAAAACCTTGAAATAACAATCGGGGCAAATTTTGCGATTGGCGGGAAAGGTGATGAATACGGTCAAGTCCAGATACCCTTTTCCACAAAAACAATGGATTACGGCTCAAATCTTTTTTTATGGGTTACAATGTTTTTTTAATCAACTCTGTCATCACTTAAACATATAATTTCCTGAAATTGCTTATTTTCTATCATTTGCCGGAAGGATTTTACAAAATCCGGCGGGTCATGAAATGGGTGGTCTCTGAATAGTTCAGCACATTTATTATCCAGTAAATTCTCTAATCGTTTTGATTTATTTTCTGATATATCTTTAATCTTTTTTAAATTTAATTTATTAAACTTAAGGCTTTTTGGGTCTACAAGGTTTGAGCGAATCCATGCCGCAGTTTTTTTTGCGCACTGACACGGATTGTCAGGTTTTATAAGTCCGCATTTTTCATTCATAAAACCATACAGATTTTTCCGCGCCCTGGACAATCTTTTCCTGAAATTATTTTTAGTGATTTTCAATATTTCACTTCCGATAGAATCACTGATGTTGAATAGCTCACCAAGAATAAATGCTATTCGCTGGTCTCTATTTAAACACAACAGCATTCCTGTCATACATCCGATTTTCGCTTCTTCAATTAAAATATGAATATCTACAGGGACACTGTTTTTATCGGGTAATTCAAACTCAGGTGTTTTATTAAGCTGGCGGCCATATTCATTAAAACTCATTATCTTTTTCTCACAATTATTCTTTTTCATATTTATTACATGGTTTGCAACAATCCGGTAAAGCCATGTGCGAAAACTGCTTTTACCTTTGAATGTGGAAAGTTTGGTAATGACTTTAATTATAATTTCCTGGGTGACATCTTCTGCATCATGTACATTAAGAAGCATCCTTAAAGCAATGTTGTATATCCATGGCTGGTGCCTTAAGATTAATTCTTCGAGTGCTTCTCTGCTCCCGGTTTGTGCGGATTGTATAAGCACAGGATCAGTTGTATCTGTTTCATATTCTTTTGTGAAAGGGTTTATCATTTTTTTAATTCCCACAGGAAATAATATATTGGAACAATTAAGGAAAAATCTAAAATCATATTATCAGTTAAATTTTTACATAAAACCATATTGTCAATGTTCCTGTTACAAACAAGATATAAGCTTTTTCTTTGATACCAGTCCTGAATTTTTTCGGATTTTTTCTTATCAAATATTTTTTTATATTTTTCGCCTTCAATAATAAAGGTCTGCTGTTTTGCATATAATGATAAAGTTTTTTTAAAGTTTTTGGAATCAGTATCAATTAATTTTCTGAGTCTGTAGGCTGTATCAGAGGAAGCACAATAGAATCCCATGCCATATCGGTATGAATCAGGAGATATTTCAAAAAAATATGTCGGGGTATCCTGCCATTTTTTATCAGGTCTTTTAAAGGTTATCCACATGGTTGTTTTAAAGGGGGATTTATTTTTTGAAAATCTCGTATCGCGATATATTCTTGAGATTGTTTTATTTATTTTTGGACTTATCTCAAGAAAAGGATCAATGTTAACCATTGCCTGCCCTAAGTCTTTTACTAAATTCTGTAAAGGTTTAAGTATAAAATCCTGATATTCCTGTTTGTGTGTTTCAAACCAGATTTTATTGTTATTTGCTTTAAGGTTTTTTAAATAACTGAATGAATCTTTAGAGAAACCATGAAAAGATCTTTCCTGCATGTTAAACCTCTTTTATAAATTGTTCAAAACGCGGATAAAAATCATTGGGATTATCCGCATATAACATATGGTCAGAATTTGAGATTTCAAAATATGTACAATTTTTTATATGTTCTTTCATTTTTAAGGCTTCCTCGGATGAAAGATACCAGCTCTCTTTTGCACGGACAAAAAGTACGGGACATTCAATCTTATCAAGGATATGATACCATCTCTGGTAATAAATATCCATTGCCGACATTGCAAATCTCGAAAACATGAAATCATAACCTTCTGCTGTTTCAATTAAACTTTCCCTGAAATATTCAATATTCGATTCTTTTTCGAAACGTTTTGAAATGTCATTAACCGCCTCTTCATAAGAAGAATATGGCGTTGGCCAGCCAGCCGTGAACTGATCAATCGGAAGAATTTTTTCAGGTGGTATATCTGATAATTTTTCAGGTCCGTCTGCTTTTGTATCAAGAAGTACCAGCAGCTTTACAGCCTGCGGATAAAGCGCGGCTAAATATGCGGCATTTCTGGCGCCTAAAGAATGTCCGACAACAATTACCGGAGCACAGTTTACTCTTTTTATTAATTCATATGCATCGCGGGAAAAATCTTCACCCGCATATCTGGAAACAGGTTTATTACTTAAGCCATGACCTCTTTGATCAGGAGCGATAATGCGGAATCTGTTTTTATATCTATGAATAAAATCTCGCCATGTCTCACATCTGCCCCATTTTCCATGAAGACAGAGGATAGTATTTTCATTTGCTGTTGAATCAAGATAATAAAGATTTATACCATTTGCATTAACTACAGAACTTTTTATTTTTTTCATGCATTTTTTCCTTATATATTAAATGATTTTATCTGTTATGTATTTAGTTAGACAATAAAAAATAAAAAGTGTGACAAATAAGAAGTGTTTTTGTTACAAAATGAATTTCTGAATTGACTTCTAAAGATATTGTATGCTATCTTTTTTTGAAATTGCATGGTGATGGGGTTCACCTTAACCGCCTGTGTGGCTAATAACTCCTGCAGTTGTTCTTGTTTAACTTCCATTTGAGGGTATTAAACAGGAAGGAATTGAAAGGAGAAAAAGGTGAACTCTAAATTTTATCATATAAATAGAGGGATTGAATACACTGTTTGTTCCCTTCCCGCCCATTCAGTCAATAAATTTAATCTTCCCGGGTTTCAATCCTTTCTGACAAAACGCATCCTTACGGTTTACATCAGTCCTTCCCTTTCAGTTTGCAATACTGCTTATCTCAAGCTGGAGGCGAAGGGATGATAAGCAAGATTTTTTTTAATCTCCTTCAGGTCATTGTGGTGATGGCCTTCTCTCCCCTTGTCAAAGGGATACTCAGCCGCCTTGAAGCGATGGTTCAATCAAAACGCGGACCGGGCATTCTTCAGCCATACCGCGATATCTGGAAGCTCCTTCACAAGGAAGAGGTGGTCTCTGAGCAGACCTCATGGATATTCAGGTTTACCCCGTATGTGGTCTTTGTGACCCCGATTTTTGTCACCCTCCTTATCCCGGTGCTTACAAACTATCCCCTGTTCTTTGCCTTCATGGGGGACATGCTCGGCGGGGGATTCATCCTTGCGCTCGGAGGATTTTTCGCAACTATCGCGGCAATTGATACAGGGAATCCCTATGGTCCGATGGGAGCAAGCCGCACGCGTATGGTCGGCTTTCTTGCCGAACCCGTGTTCATGATCGTCTTTTTCACTGTCTCCTTTGTGGCGGGTTCAACCATACCATACATCGTGCAGGAGGCATGGGTAACCCCGCTGTCAAATTTCTTCGAGCCCTCACACGTGCTGGTGATGCTTGCATTCTTTATGCTCATCATTGCAGAGGCGGGCCGTCTCCCGGTCGACAACCCCTCCGGACATTTTGAGCTGGCGATGATAGATGAGTCAAAGACCCTCGAATACTCGGGCCGCGGGGCTGCCCTGATGAAGTGGGGCAGCGCCATGAAGTTCTTTGTCCTGCTCTGTATATTCCTGAATGTCCTTGTTTCCCCCTGGGGTCTGGCCCGTGGAGAGGGCCTGCTGGAGGTCTTCATTGCAGTACCCCTGGTACTGATAAAGATATTTGTCTTTATACTCTTTCTGGTGATAATAGAGTCCTCTATTGCAAAGCTCAGGCTTTTCCGCATCCCCGAGTTCCTTGGAGCGGCGTTTATTACATCCATTGCAGCCATGATAATGTACTTTTTTTAACAGGAGAGATTATGACGATTTCATCCTTGACACAATTAAATGCGCTCACAGGGGGGCTGTTTCTGCTCTCTACTTTCGGGATCATTGCCATGCGCCAGGTACTGGGATGCCTGAAGATGTTCATACTCCAGTCTGTCTTTCTGGCAATATCGGCACTCCTCCTCGGATACCTTCACCTGTCCATCCATCTCTTTGCGGTAGCGGCCATCACCCTGATGGTGAAACCTGTCCTGATCCCGTATCTGCTCAGGCAAACGGTTGGCAGCGAGGTCACTGCACGCCGGGAGATATCACAACTCATCAACATTCCGACCTCACTTCTCATCGCGGTCGGGCTGACCATTCTATCGTATTTCGTTGCCAAACCGCTCCTGTCCGTGTCCGGCGCCGCCGGGACGGTCACAGACGTCAACCTGCCCATCGGCATAGCGTGTCTGCTCCTCGGCGCCTACACGGTAACGGTAAGACGTGAGGCCATGCCGCAGATCATAGGGATACTTACCATGGAAAACGGCGCCTTTTTCGCAGGCATATCCATTGCCCCGGATCTGCCTCTCATCGCGGAGTTGAGTGCGGCCTTTGATGTCCTGGTCATAGCCCTTGTCATGGGAATACTTACCAGGAAGATACATGAGCGTATCGGGAGCACAACGGTAAGCGACTTGAAGACACTCAAGGAGGTATAACAGCGGATGGGACTTCTTTTTATCCTGGTCATACCATTAGCCGCCGCAGCTTTTTCCCTGGTGCATGCAGACAGGAGGTTTGCACCGGCAATAACCATTGCAGGGGCTCTTGCAGTATTGATCCTGGCACTGAAGACAGCCTTCATGGTCATAAAGACCGGGGAGATAGTCGCCATTGCCGACTGGGTTTCCTGCAACAGCCTCAGCGCTCTCATCCTCCTGCTGGTGGCATTCGTGGCCCTGACTTCCGCTGTATTTTCATGGGGCTACATTGAAGGGCATACGGGTTCAGACAGGGTAAAAAAGATGCAGCGCTACTATTCCCGGTTCAACCTTTTTGTCTTCTCAATGCTGGCGGTTGTCCTTTTCTCACAGCTGGCACTTGTCTGGGTTGCAGTGGAACTGACCACACTCATGTCGGTTTTCCTGGTGAGTTTTGAGAATACACGCCAGGCGCTTGAGGCGGCATGGAAATACGTTGTTCTTACCTGCATGGGGGCGGCATTTGCGCTCATCGGCATACTGCTTCTTTACTGGGCGATGAAGAGTGCCGGCGGCAAGACATTTACCTGGGAAGAGCTAACCACCGTCTCACAGGGGATCAACCCCGGGATACTCAAGACCGCCTTTATATTCATCCTGGTCGGCTTCGGCACCAAGGTGGGGCTTGTCCCCATGCACACATGGCTTCCCGATGCCCACAGCCAGGCCCCTTCGCCTGTCTGTGCGCTCCTGTCGGGCGTGGAGACAACCACTATCCTGTATGTTATCCTGAGACTGCTGCCGGTCCTTGAGGTATCCCCGTCAATTCATTCCGGGGAGTGGTTCCTGGTATCAGGGCTCGTATCGGTAGGCGCTGCAGCTTTTCTACTTATCCAGGTGAAGGATTACAAACGGCTTTTTGCCTTCTCCACGGTCGAGCACATGGGGATCATAATGGTCGCCGTGGGGCTCGGGGGGCCTGCCGCGCATCTCGGTGCAACATACCAGATCCTGAGTCATTCCATTACAAAATCACTCTGCTTTTTTGCAGCGGGCTCCACACTCCTGATCGCCGGAACGAGAGAGATCTCCTCGGTAAGGGGGCTCATCAGGACATCACCTATAGCCGGCGGAGCTTTTCTGATCGGTGGGCTGGCCATAGCAGGGGCACCCCCGTTTGCCGTCTTTCTGAGCGAGTTCTCCATCCTGAGGGCCGGCATAGCCGGCGGGCACTATATCGCAATTACATTGCTGGGCATATTTATTTTAATGGCATTTGCCGCTGTCATGTTCCATGTCAACAGGATGGTCTTCGGCATGCCGCCGGAGGATGCGGTCAGGACAGTTCTGCCTAAAACAGTCGTTATCTCACTCACCATGGCCCTGGTGCCGGTTATCGTCCTCGGCCTTTATATACCCGACAGCCTTTATGAGCTGTTACGTCTTGCCGCAGCTTCACTGGGGAGGTGATGCCATGAAAAAGACCACTTGTAAAAACAGTATCATGAAGAAGTTGTCAGAGGACCTCCCTCCGGGTTGCCATGGCCCTGTCACGGTGACTGGTGCATCCGGAAGATTAAGCTGCTGCATGGAATCGAGCACTGCGGATATACCCCTGATATGCAACTGGCTGATCTCAAAGCAGGGGTACAGGTTCGCATCCATAGTAATCGAGGAAATGCCGGAGGAATGGCTGGCACACTATATATTTTACGGCGACAGCAACGAGGGTCCCGTCAGTATATCGGCAAGGATAAACAAGGAGGATAATTCGCTTCCCTCCATAAGCCACCTGATACATGCGGCAGACTGGCACGAACGCGAGACGGAGGACCTCTTCGGCCTTGTTTTTCAGGGCCATCCCAGCCTGGGCGAGTTTGTCCTTCACGAGGAGTGGCCCGAGGGGACAAACCCCATGAAGAAAGACTTTGATGCAACTATTCCGTATATCCACAAGGAACCAAGCCCCGGTTGGCATCCGCCGGGCATAGTAAGCGAATCAGGGGCCTTCATGATGCCCATCGGCCCGATCTTCTCCGGTTCCGCCGAATCCGCACACTTCCTGCTCGAAACGGTCGGAGAGGATATAATCAGGATGATCCCCCGGTTCTTTTACAAGTACCGCGGTGTGGAAAAAACAGCGGAGGGCCTGCCTGCCGACAGGGCGCTTCTGCTTTCAGAGAGATTTTCAGGCACCTCTGCCTTTGCCCACTCCCTTGCCTTCTGCCACGCTGTAGAAGAGATATGGGGAATCAAGGCGCCACGGCGCGCCGTGGCACTTCGTGTAATGCTGGCTGAACTGGAACGCTTCAGGCACCACGTGGCGGCCATAGAAGGAATCTGCGGTTCCACGGGTCTTGTGGTCGCCTCAAGTCAGGCCGGTATACTGGAAGAGGATATCCTCAGGTTGTCCTGTAAATTTACAGGGCACCGCTACCTGTTCGGCCTGAACATGCCGGGTGGCCTGCAGAGGGATTTCGGCAACACCGAATGCATGGAACTCGGCAGGGACATAAATGAGGCCTTCGTAAAATTACAGGACATGGAGAAGAGGCTTCGCTACTCAAGCAGTTTTCTTGACAGGCTGGAAGAGGTAGGCACAGTCTCTATGGAAGATGCCGTTGATTACGGGCTTGTCGGTCCGGTCGCGCGCGCCTCGGGCATATCGGGTGATCTCAGGACGTGCCTGCCCTATGGTGATTACGGTTCTTTTGAATTTTCCGTGCCCGTTGAAATGGAAGGCGACGGTTATGCGCGGCTGCGGATACTCTTTCAGGAGGCGGCGCAGTCAAACAATATCATCTCGCAGGCAGTCTCCTCACTTCCCGGCGGCGGCGTACTGCAGCATCCCGCTCCCGGAGCGAAGCCTTCCGGCGCTGCACTGGGCTGGGCAGAGGCCCCGCTGGGCGCTACGTTCCACTGGGTGAGGCTAAAAGAAGACGGCAGGGTTGCAAGGTACCGTCTGACCACACCGTCGTTCACGAACTGGCACGGTTTTCACCTCTCGGCAGAGGGGTTTGCCTTTCAGGATTTTCCCATAATACTTGCAACCTTCGGGTTGTCAAATGCAGAGTGCGACCGTTAGGAGGTCAACATGTCCGGATGGTTATTAAAAGGACTGAAAACAGGGATCAGGACCACACTCTATCCAAAGGTTGAAGAGCGTGCACCGGGAGTATCACCGGGACGGCCGGAAGGAGGAGGCCCTCCCGGTGATTATGAGTGGGCATATAAAATACAGCGGGATGCCGTCGATCCCGGCGGGGTTGAAAAGACCTGCCGCCATTCCCTCCATATCAGGGTTGTGGACGGGGGGGCATGCGGCGCCTGTCTGAGCGAGATCTCACAGATCACCAAGCCGTACTACGATATACATCGTCTCGGCTTCTTTATTACGCCGACACCAAGGGCCGCCGACCTGCTGCTGGTGGCCGGACCTGTAACCGGACATATGAAACTGCCGCTGAAAAAGGCATTCGAGGCAATGCCGGGACCCAAGGTGGTGATGGCCGTGGGGACATGTGCCCTCTCGGGCGGCATCTTTGGTCCGGGGTTTGCGTCGGGGGGTGGTGTTTCGGAGTCCCTCCCCGTGGATATAGCCGTACCGGGCTGTCCGCCGCCGCCCCTTGCAATCATTCACGGCCTGCTCCTTGCAGCCGGCAGGAAAGCCCCTGCTCCGTTAAGATCACCCGGGGCGGGTGGCAGGAGGGATGCGCAATGATGGAGATATCCCTTCTTCTTGAACTGTTTCTGCTTTCCTGTGCGGCAGGCATTGTCCTGACCATGGCGGTCCCTGAACGTATGGCCCCGTCCGTCCTCGCATGGACTGCCTCAATATCATCAGCAATCATACTGATTGCCGGCGGAATCGGTCTCTTTACGGACCAGCCGTTCCATGCGGGCCTCTGGAGGATCTCTTCACTTGGAACCATGGCCATCAGTCTGGACCGTCTTTCAGCCTTGTTCGTTTTTATGGCGGGACTTGTCTTTCTCCCGGTCTCAGTCTTTTCTGCCCGTTATATGCAGCGGTATTTCGGCCGTTACAGCCTGAGGTCATTCAGTATCTTTTATCATCTCCTCTTTGCCTGTGTTGTCCTGCTGCTCATTGCCGCAGATGCCCTCTCATTCCTACTGGCCTGGGAGGTGATGTCCATCCTCTGCTACCTGCTGATAAACTATGAACACGAAAAACAGGACAACACCCGTTCGGGTCTCCTGACGCTGGTCATGGGCGAGGCCGGATTCCTGGCAGTGGTGTTTGGATTTCTGTTACTGGCAGGGCCTTCGGGCGGCCTTGATTTCGTTTCCCTGAGATTGAACGCAGGGTCCATCGGCGGCGCCACGCGCTGGGTGATCTTCCTGCTTACCTTTTTCGGGTTCGGCATCAAGGCGGGCATAATACCCGTGAACACATGGCTTCCAAAGGCATATAAGGCGGCGCCCGGCAATGTCGCCGCAATACTCTCGGGAGTTACTCTCAACTTGGCTGTCTATGGTATCATCCGTATCAATGCCGACATCCTCCCCGCACTGGATGCGGGTCCGGGGATAGTGGCGCTCATAACAGGGAGCCTCTCCGCCCTGATCGGCATCCTCTATGCCACGACGGAAGACGATATGCAGCAGATGCTGGCGCACAGTTCCATAGAGAATGCAGGCATCATCATCACCGGTCTCGGCGCGGGTATGGTGTTTGCCGCCACGCAGCATCCGGTGCTTGCCGGCATTGCATTCATCACCTCACTCTATCATATGATCAATCATTCCATGTTCAAGACACTCCTTTTCCTCGGCAGCAGCGGGGTAGAGATGAAGACCGGCGGCCGTGATATGAACAGACTCGGGGGGTTGATCCGGTTTATGCCCTGGACTGCGGCGTTCTTTCTGATTGGCGCACTCTCTATTGCGGCCCTCCCGCCTTTTAACGGTTTTGTGAGTGAATGGCTGACGCTCCAGACCATGCTCCAGAGCGCATCCTTGCAATCCATACCCGTCAAGATCACTTTTGCCCTGTCCGGCGCCGCGCTGGCGCTGACTGCGGGCCTGGCGGTCACCTGCTTTGTCAAGGCCTTTGCCATGAGTTTCCTGGGGGCGGGCAGGTCGGAATCAAGCCGGCGGGCAGTCGAATTACCATGGTCGATGAGAAGTGCAATGGGGTTTCTGGCATTCCTGTGTATTGTTTTCGGCATCTTCCCCACTTACGTTATCCCGGTCCTGGACAGGACCATGGCCCCCATTGTCCATGAAAGTGCAGCAGACGCATTAGTGCCCCCGTTCTTTACAGTGGGCCGTGGAAATGCAAAGTTCAGCAGGGCCTTTGTCTCCGATTTCCATAAGCTGGGCGCCCAGGTGGGAAGGGACGTACTCCCCGGCAGGGGCCTGGTGGTCCTGCACAGGGGCGGCAAGCGCAATCCCGTGGTCTTTGCCATGTCGACATCCTATACCTTTGTTGTGCTGCTTTTATTGCTCGGCGCAACCCTGGTAATGCTCAGGGTAGTGGTGCGCAGGCGAAAAGTGAGACGTCAGCCCGCATGGGACGGAGGGTTGCGAAGATTGCCCTCCCACATGACATACACTGCTACGGGTTTCTCCAATCCTGTACGGGTAATCTTTAATGCGGTCTTTCATCCAACGGTAACCATAGAAACCAAAGAGGCTGTGGCGGAACACTTCAGGACAGCCATTACAAAGGAAAGAAGAGAGATTCATATCACGGAACGTCTGGTTCTGCAACCAGTGGTTTCAATGCTCAGAACTGTATCTGGCCGGATAGCAAAAATTCACAGCGGCAGTGTAAACATCTATGCAATGTATGTTATCATCACTTTAATTCTTCTTCTGATGGGAGGACAATCTTTTTGAAGACAACCCCCACCGAATACCCGGCTGCGTTTACTTACAGCTCTTTGAGAAATTCTTCGGAACTTGTGACCCTGTCTGAAATATAGGCAAGGGCATAGGTGAAAGCTGCCTTTACCTGCTCAGCCGAGCAGCTGATACCTTTATATTCGAGCGCAGGAGCGGCTGTTGCATCATCAATGAGTATGCACTCAAACCCCAGATCCTTTGCAGCCCGTGCAGTTGCATCGACGCACATAAAGGTCATCATCCCGGTGATCACAAGTGTTGTGACACCCTTTTTTTTAAGATCTTCCAGTAAACCGGTTTTGTGGAAACTGTTGGGGTAATGCTTTTTTATAACTGTCTCGTTTGCCATTGGCTTTACACTTTCATGTATTTCCTGACCCTTTGTTTTAGGCAGGAAAAACCCGGCTCCCTCCTGTAGTGCTTCATGCTGAATGTGGAAGACGTGGAATTTTTTTTTCCGGAAACCCTCCAGGAGAGTATTAATGATGGTACCTGTTTCCACTGCTCCGGGCAGTGCCATTTTTCCATTGGGAAAATAATCGTTTTGTACGTCAATGATTATAAGTGCTGTGTTTTCCATATCTTTCTCCTTTTTGTTGTTATTTTGTAACTATTCAGTTACGTTATTTGCAGGAGATTATAACTCGTTTCAGGTTTTATGCGAGTGTCTGAAACGACAAAAAAGAGGCGAAATCAGACAATTCATTGTAATATTTGTTGAACTATAATTTTTAGGACACAAAAGGAATTGAGCAATAAGATAAAACAATATCATCAGAGCCTGAATGGAGGCAGAATGCTGAAAATAGCAATCCTTGCCCTGGAAAACTGTATGTGCTCAAGTGTTACAGGACCCATTGACATTTTTTCCGTGGCCTGCAGGGAGTGGAAGAAAATATCGGCAAACAAAGAGGCATTTTGCGACATTAAAATTGTATCCTACGATGGCAAGCCGGTAACAGGCTTCAACGGCCTGTTAATTACTCCCCATCAAGGCATGTCGGCTGCTGATTGCTTCGATATACTCATTGTCCCGGTTCTTTTTGGTGACCTTGATGCTATTATCGGGCACAGGGAAGTTATCGGGTGGATTAAAGAGCAGCATGCGGGTGGGGCATGCGTTTGCACAGTTTGTGCCGGTTCATTTCTTGCTGCCGAAGCAGGTCTTCTTACTGGCAGGAAAGCGACAACACACTGGTTGCTTGCAGATGCTTTTCGCCAAAAATATCCTGATGTAATTCTTAAGCCCGAAAAAATGCTGGTTGATGAGGGTGACTGTGTGAGCTCCGGAGGGGTAACCGCCTATCTTGACTTGTGCCTGTATATTGCCGGCCGTTTCGGTTCACCGGAACTTGTGTCCTCACTCTCAAAAATACTGCTCATTGATCCTGCCCGGCAGGCCCAGTCTCCATACCAGACGTACAGCTTTCAAAAAGCACACGGTGATCAGGAGATATTGAAGGTTCAGGGCTGGCTTGATATGCACTTTAATGAAGAAATATCGGTTCCCGATCTGGCCGGTATCGCAGGTTTAGGAGAGAGGACGTTTGCCAGAAGGTTTAAAAAGGCAACGGCTGACACACCTCTTGAGTATGTGCAGATGATGCGTATAGAAAAGGCCAGAAGGATGCTGGAATCAACGAATGAAGGGATGGATGCCATCATCACCCAGATAGGCTATGATGATTTAAGCTCATTCAGACGTCTTTTTAAAAAACATACCGGTCTTTCACCCTCGGCATACCGGAGGAGATTTTCGACCTATTATTCGTTCACCTCATGAAAATGAGGGTCAATATAAGCCCCTGCGCCATTGATCCGGTTCCTATGCCAGTCAGGTCTGTATGCAGTTCTTTTATAAATTTAGGGGAATAAAATGGCTATTATTGCGCCTGAGTATTTTCATGAAACTATAAAATCATCAAAAATGAAGCTGGATGATGTTACTTTTGTAGAATTTAAGTCTATAGAAAGTGAAATGAAGTATGAAGTCTGTCTTAAAAGTAATTTACTTGTTTTTATATTACAAGGCGAAAAAATTATCAAAGACCTTGACAGGGAATATCGAATAAAGCAAGGGAATGGACTTTTTTTAAAGCAAAATCATTATATTATGTCACATATACTGGGATCAAAAACTAAGGCGTATGAAAGCTTTATATTAATGATTGATGATCAATATCTGGAAGATTTTTTTAAAAGACATGGTGAAATATTTAAAAAACAGACACATGATGAATTAACAAACTTTTGTACGTTTAAAGTCACACCGCTAATTAAAGCAGCGGTTGATTCTGTGTTTCCCTATTTCAAATATCATAATAAGCATACTAAGACTATTCTAAGGATGAAACTTGATGAAATGTTGATTAATCTTATTCAAGATGAAAAGACAGGCGCTATATGGGCTAGTATTAAGGGAATTGCTGACAAACGCAGTAATGATTTAAAAAAATATATGGAATTGAATTATACCAAGCCCTGGTTATTGGAAGAGTTTGCTTTAAGATCAGGCAGAAGTTTATCAACCTTTAAAAAAGAGTTTAAATTGATATTTAAAGAATCTCCTAAAAAATGGATTAATCAAAAAAGACTGGAACGTGCCAGATTTTTATTAAATAATTCAAATTATGATGTTACTGAGGTAAGTCATTTGGCCGGCTATAGCAATTTGTCCTATTTTATTCAATTATTTAAAAAATCATTTGATATTACACCAAAACAATTGCAGAAAAACTAAAATCAATAAAAAGATAACTGGATTTGACAGAAATACAAAAAGTATTTTGATATGGTTATTTCATCAAATATTTTTTGGAGGAAAAGAATGAAAAGATTAGTTTATGCAATGTTCATTATGTTATTAACAATTGGGCAACTTGGATGTCAGGAAAAAAAAGAGCAAGTGGAGAGTAGTCAACAATCAGCAAAGTTTGAAATTAATGGTTTATCATCGCCGGAAAGTATTGTCAGTGATGGGGTGTATTACTATGTATCAAATATTGGAGAAAAACCGGATCCTATGGCCAAAGATGGGGATGGTTTGATTTCAAAAATATCAAAAGATGGAAAAATAATTCAAAAAGGGTTTATAGAAGGTTTGAACGCACCAAAAGGAATGGCTATTATTGATGGAACGATATATGCAACTGATATTGACAGAGTTGCAGGATTTGATTTAAAAACAAAAGAGAAGAAACTTGAAATTATTATTGATGGGACAGTTTTCCTCAATGATTTAACGGTATTGAATAATAATTCTTTAATTGTATCAGCAACAGATATTAATAAATTATTTGAACTGGATTTGGGAAAATCTTCTTATAGTGAAATTAAAATTGCCGGACAAATAAACGGTCCCAATGGAATCTGGTATGATAAAAATAAGAATCAACTCTATGTTTGTGGCATGGGCGTTAATAATAAACCTAATGGCTCAGTAGGTATAATAGATCTATCAACTAATCAATACAAAGCATTAACAGATTATACGGGAATGTTGGATGGGCTGGCATTAATCGATCAATCTACAGTACTTTTTTCAAATTGGGTGGCTCTTGGGCCGGAAGGTATTATTAACAAGTTAAATATTGATACAAAAGAAATAACAAAAATAGATTTGCAAGGCATTGCAGGGCCAGCAGATTTTTACTATAATAATGAAACAAAACAGCTATGGATACCGGAATTGCTGGAAAACAAAATACTGGTAGTAACTATCGATAGATAACTATTGGATCGAAAAAAAGCCCTCCTGTCAAGAAGCAGGATGGCTTTTTTTATTTATAGAAAGTATGGTTAAATAGTAAAAACAGTGACCGGGTATTATAATTGTCGCTGATCAGGGCAATATGATTAAATTTAAAGTTGCCATGGAAACTATTTTGTGTTAATATGTTTTTTAGGAAAGAAAAAGGTACAATTTTTTATGAATAAAACTCATACGGATAAAAATAAAATTGTAATAGATCTTCTTCGAATTGGATCTTATCTGCTCAGAACGGGTAACAGATTATTATCTGATTTTGATCTCAATCACCAACAGTTTGTTGTGTTGAGACAAATTTATCTGCACGGTCCAATTTGTCAAAAGGATATCTGTTCTCAACTTTTTTTTGAAAAATCAAACATTTCTAAAATTGTAAAAAAATTACAAAGTAATAATTTAATAAAGAACATATATTGTTCTCGAGACAGCAGGATAAATCAACTGGTTATAACTAAAAAAGGGCAGGGTATCATTAATAAAGGAATGGATATTTTTAATGGTTGGAATGATGAATGGTTGCAAACTTTATCAGAAAAGGAGATCAGTCAGGCAATCATGATTTTAGAAAAACTAAATAAACAGATTTGATTTTTTTTGTTTTTTAAGTTTCCACGGAAACCATCAAAAGAAAGGAGAAAAAAATGTATTTTTTAGCAATCAACAAAATTAAACAGGAAGAGGTTGCAGTAAATTTTACGGCAATAATTAAAAATCACATTGAATGGACAAAAAAAGAGATTGAAAACGGAAATATTCTCCAGGCCGGCAAATGGGGAAAATCAGGAGGTATGAGTATAATAAAAGCATTGAGTATAGATGAAGCTGAAAGAGTTTTAAGAAATGACCCATTAATCCAGGCAGGTTTGGTAAATTACGAGATTGATGAGTTTTATCCTGATAAAAAAATTAATTTTTAAACAAATTTCGGAAAGAGAATTATAGATAATTTTGTAACAGTCCCTGAGATTGGATTTTAATTTCTTAATTTGTATAATTTTGTTGATTGCTAAA
>JAADHV010000059.1 GCA_013151635.1 Deltaproteobacteria bacterium
TTTGCTTTTGATACTTCAAGACGTTTTATTTCCAATACCTTTTTTAAAAATCCTTCAACTCTCATATTTAACCATTCTCCCTTGTATATTCTGCAAGCATTTCTAATTTTTCAAGGGCGTTGCCTGAATCTATGGATTTTTCTGCAAGAGCGATTCCTTTTTTTATGGTATCTGCCTTTTCTGCCGCCACCAGGGCAGCACCTGAATTTAAAATCACTATATCCCTTTTAGGGCCTTTTTCCCCTTCTAGAACGGCCCTTGTAATTGCTGCATTTTCTTTAATACCGCCGCCTTTAAGGTCTTTAATGTCGGCATAATTTTCAAAATATTCAAGAGGATCAAGATCATAGGAGCGTATAGTCCCGTTATTCAGCTCTGATACCCTTGTCGGTGCTGTGGTTGTGATTTCATCCATGCCGTCATGCCCGTGGACCACAAATGCTTTATTGACACCCAGGAGTTTCAGGGCACGGGCAAACATTTCCGTCAAGTCCGGGGCATACACCCCTAAAAGCTGGCAAGAGGCGGCAGCAGGATTGGTTAATGGCCCGAGCATGTTAAAGATACTTCTTATGCCGCAGTCCTGCCTTGCTTTGGCGGCATACTTCATGGACCCGTGGTACATGGGTGCAAACATGAATCCTATGCCTGTTTCATTAATCGCTTCTTCAACGATTTCAGGATCTGTATTCAAATTAACTCCCAGTTCTTCCAGGACATCGGCACTGCCGCATTTGCTTGAGATGCTCCTGTTACCGTGTTTGGCAACTGTTACACCTGCACCTGCAACTACAAATGCCGTGGTCGTTGATATATTGAATGATCCTGATGCATCACCGCCGGTTCCGCATGTATCAATTACTTTTTCAGATAATGCCTGAACCCTGGTTGCCTTTCGTCTCATGGCCCTGGCAGCACCTGCCAGTTCTTCAAATGTTTCACCTTTGGTTGCAAGGGCTGCCATAAACGCCCCGATCCGGGCTTCGGCAATGTTTCCTGAAAAGATATCCATGAGCATTGAGGCACTGCTGTCCTGGTCAAGATCCTGTCCTGCGATAATTTTATTTAAATTATTGGTAAAAGTCATGGTTCTATGCTCCTTTTATAAAATTTCTGATCAGTCTTTTCCCAAGTTTTGTCATAAAGGATTCAGGGTGGAACTGGACACCCTGGGTTGGATGTTCCTTATGCCGTATCCCCATAATTTCACCGTCCTCAGTCATGGATGTAATAGTAAGGCAATCTGGAAGATCTTCCCTGGAAACGGCAAGGGAATGGTACCTCATCACGGTAAAGGGTTTTTTAATGCCAGAGTAAATATATTCTTTGTCACAAGTGATCACGGATGTTTTCCCGTGCATGATCTTACCTGCATGGATGATTTTTCCGCCAAAGCTCTGGGCAATTACCTGGTGGCCAAGGCAGACACCAAGGATTGGCACCTTACCTGAAAAATATTTGACAACATCAAGTGAAATACCGGCATCCTCCGGACGTCCGGGTCCCGGGGAGATGACAATGGCATCAGGCTTCAATTTTCCAAGATCATCAACAGATACCTTGTCATTTCTATAAACTTTTACGTCCACGCCTGTGTGAAGGACATAGTGAACCAGGTTAAAGGTGAACGAATCATAATTATCTATCATTGCAACTAACATTTATCTGCCTCCGCTGTTATTCGAAAGAGCAAGTTTTAAAGCCATCTCTACACTTTTTGCCTTGTTCTGGCATTCCTGTAGTTCATTTTTGGGCTCAGAATCATACACGATCCCGGCCCCGGCCCGGACCGTGAGTTTGTTATTTTCCATGACAGCAGTTCTTATAATTATGGCAAAATCCATGTTACCGTCAAAGGAAATATAGCCTGCCGTCCCACCATAAACTCTTCTGGGAGTATTCTCAAGTTCTGAAATAATCTCCATGGCCCTGATTTTTGGCGCACCTGACAGGGTACCGGCAGGAAAAGTGGCTTTGAATAAATCATAGGCATCAAATTCTTTTTTCACGTCACAGGTGATATTGGATACAAGGTGCATGACATGGGAGTACCTTTCAATAACCATTGTGTCAGTGACCTGGACGGTTCCTGCTTCAGCGATACGGCCAAGATCGTTTCGGCCAAGATCAATGAGCATTACATGCTCGGCCTTTTCCTTTTCATCATTTAAAAGCTCATCAGCAAGTTTCCTGTCTTCCTGCTCAGTCCTGCCACGGGGTCTTGTACCGGCAATGGGCCTTAAAGTGGCAGTGCCGTTTTCAAGTCTTACCATGGTTTCAGGTGAAGAACCTGCGATAGCCATATCTTTGAAGTTCATAAAAAACATGTAAGGGGAAGGATTTATATACCGCTGGGCCCTGTAGATTAAAACCGGGTCAACATTGACTCTGCAGGAAAAGGCCTGGGAATATACAGCCTGGAAAATATCGCCCTCAATAATATGGCCTTTGATTTTTTCAATACCTTTCATATATTCAGTGGCAGGTGTTTCAGATTCAAGCCGGACCTCAGGGAATTGAACAAGGCTTTCCCTGCTAAAAGGAGTGTTTATGGTATCAATCATTTTTTCAAGGTCGTTTCGGGCCATTTCAAACAGGGCTTCATGATCGCAAAACCCTTTTGTGTAACAAATTTTCAGGCAGGTCAGGGTCTGTTTCATATTATCAAAAATAATCATTTCATCAGGAATGATAAAATGTGCATAAGGTATATCCTCTGGCAGTGAAACCGGGATGTCTTCGAAAAAAGAAACGATTTCATAAGCAAAGTATCCTGTAAACCCGCTCCAGAATCTTGGCAGTTCAGGGATTTTTGCAGAAAGAAAATCTTTGGAAAAAGATCGGATAACATCAAGGGGTGCATTATTGTGGCAAATTGCCTTTGTCCCGTTTTTTGTTTTTATTCTTACATCTTTTGAAAAAACTTTAATTGTGCCGAAAGCTGAAAGACCAAGAAAACTGTATCTTCCCCATCTTTCACCGCCTTCAACGCTTTCAAGTAAAAAACTTTCTTTTTTTTTATTGTAGAATTTTTGTAAAATGGAAACAGGTGTTTTGGTATCTGCAAGAACTCTTGTGCATACAGGGATAACATTGCAGGTTTTGGCAAGTTTTAAAAATTCTTGTTTGTCAGGGAATTTTTTTAAAATCATTTTTTTTATTCCTTAAACCAAAAAAGGCTGCGGCAATATTTTTTTGCCGCAGCCTCTGGTTTTTATATTTTATAAACAGTTATTCAAGCGGCAGCATTGACCATAGCAAGCTTTGCCACCACCATGAGAATTTTTCCTTATTATTTAAAATATTTTTTTCCATGTCATTTCTACTTTTTTTAAACTAAATACTCTGGATTTTATTGCCTGTCAAGAAAAATGTTTCTTTAAACAGAAACAAATTAATCAGGACTGATAAATTATTTTTCCAATTTATATGGATTTCTCCCATGGGAGAGGGGACGGTAAAAAATTACCAGGTGTGGATTTGCAGTAAATATGATAAAAGCTAAAATTTGATCATAACTATAATTTAGGATGTTTTAACATGTTATTGATTTTCCCGCCTGTGGCAAAACCCTGCGAGCCGCCTGCAGGAGTGGCACTTTTATCTTCCGCTTTAAAAGAGTACGGGCTTGCCTGTCACGTGTTTGATGCAAATATACAAGGGCTTTTATACCTTATCAATTCCGATCTTGTACCTGTTGATTCCTGGTCCAAAAGGGCATTGAAAAACAGGCAGAAAATACTTTCAGATTTAAAAGACATACGTTTATACGAAAACGCGGACCGGTATCACCAGAGGGTTTATGATTTGAACAAGCTTTTATCCATCAGTGTGGATAAAAAAAGGTTTAAGATAAGCTTAAGCGATTATTCGGATTCCAGGCTTCTCGCGGTTAACAGCAAAGATTTGCTGAAAAGTGCAAGAAAATATAAGGAGAATCCGTTTTATAGCTTTTTTGAAGACAAATTAAGGTCGAGGGTTTTGAATACAGGCTCCGAATTCATCGGGATTTCGCTTTGCTATCTTAACCAGGCCCTGGTCAGTTTTGCACTGGCAGGATGGATCAAGGATAATTTTAAGGATAAAAAAATCATCATGGGGGGCGGCCTGATCTCTTCCTGGATGAGCAGGCCTGATTACAACGACCCTTTTGACGACCTTATTGATATTACCATCCAGGGAGAAGGGGAAAAACCGCTTCTAGGATTGTTTGGGAAAAAAAATGTCCGGAAACGGCATTTTGTTCCGGATTATGATTTTGTAAAAAATGATATTTACCTTGCACCAGGTAAGGTTTTGCCTTTCAGGGCATCCATAGGATGTTATTGGAGCAAGTGCAGGTTCTGTCCTGAAAAAGCGGAAACAAGACCCTATAGTTCCATGCGTGCCTCAAATGTGTTGCACAACTTAAAATTGATTGATGAAAAATACGCCCCCGACTATGTACATTTAATTGATAATGCCGTTACCCCGGCATTTTTAAAGGTTTTATCAAAAAATAAATTCAAATTTAAATGGTACGGGTTTGTGAGATTTGAAAAAGAATTGCTGGACCTTGATTTTTGCCGTGACCTTAAAATATCAGGGTGTGACATGCTGAAACTTGGCCTTGAATCAGGGGACCAGGCAGTGCTTGAAAAAATGAATAAAGGAACCAACCTGGAAATGGTGTCAAAAATACTTTATAATCTTAATCATGCAGGTATCCTGACTTTTGTTTATCTTCTTTTCGGGACAAGTTTTGAAGACAGGGAAGCTGCTTTTAAGACCCTTGAATATATCAAGGCCCATAAGGAATATATTGATTATTTAAACCTGGCTGTATTTAATCTGCCCAAATTCAGTGATGACGCAAAGGATCTTGACACCAGGGAGTTTTATAACGGAGATCTTTCCTTATATTTGAATTTTAAACACCCGTCCGGGTGGGATAGAAGAAAGGTTAAACAATTTCTTGATAAAACATTTAAAAAACAATTGCCTGCCGGGTCTCATGTCCGTAAAAGCCCGGCTTTTTTCTCATCAAACCATGCAGCGTTTTTGAAAAATTAAGGAGATAAACCAATGATTTCTCACATCCTTTCAACCGGCGAGGAAATCCTTCTTGGAGATATTGTTGACACAAACTCAGCCTTTCTTTGCAGTGCGTTAAAAAATCTGGGCGTTAAAGTTAAAAATATCACAACAACAGGTGATGATCTTGAAGCCATTGCCGCAGGTATTGTCGATATTTCCTTTAAGGCTGATGTCTGCCTTGTGACAGGAGGTCTTGGGCCAACCCGTGATGATTTGACCGCCCTTGCCTGCAGCAAGGCTTCAAATGACAGGCTTTTGCTGAATAAAAGCGCTTTGGAATCCATGAGGGTTTATTTTTCAAAAAAAGGGTTTCAATTAACCAAAGATAATGAAAAACAGGCAATGATGCCGTCAGGTGCAACCATGCTAATCAATCATAATGGCACTGCACCCGGGTTTTATATGAAAATTAACCAATGCATGTTTTTCTTTATGCCGGGTGTACCGTCTGAGATGGAAATGATGTTTGAAAACCAGGTCAAAACTGTGCTGGTCAATGAATTTAATTTAAATGACGATATGCTGATTGAGCGTTTTACCTTGTTCGGGCTTCCTGAATCCAGGGCCGGGTCGTTGTTAAAAGGTTTTGAAACAAAATTTCCCGGATTAAATTTAGGTTTCAGGGCAAATTTTCCTGTAATCGAGGTCAAAATAATTATGGCCGATACTTTAAATAACAGGGAAAGGGCGGCAGATAATATTGCCAGGGCAAAACAATGGGCGCTTGAAAGGCTTGGAAACAAGGTTGTATCAAAAAAGGGCCTGTCTATTGCAGGGGAAGCCGGGCGTTTATTAAGACTTCAGAAGAAAACACTTGCTGTTGCGGAATCATGTACTGGTGGTCTTATTGCAAACATGGTAACCGATGTCGCAGGAAGCTCTGATTATTTTTTATTTTCCGGGGTTACATATTCCAATGATGCCAAAATAAATATTTTAAATGTACAAAAGAAGACAATTATTGAATATGGCGCGGTCCATGAACAAACCGCCCGTGAAATGGCCCTTGGAGCAAGATTAAAATCCGGTGCTGATTTTGCTGTTTCAACCACGGGAATTGCAGGGCCGGCAGGGGGAACAGAAGAAAAACCGGTTGGCACGGTGTGCATCGGTCTTTCAGGAACATCTTTATTACTTGCCAGGACTTATTGTTTTTCCTTTGATGACAGGTTGAAGAATAAAAAAATGTTTGCCATGACAGCACTGGAGCTTTTAAGAAGACATCTTGTTTCTATTGGTAAAGCACCTTGAAAACCAGGCCGGGGCTTCAGCCTCAAATTCTGCCTGGTCTTTTTTTGATGACATTTGGTGATCCCCTTTTTTATGGATAATCAAATGTTTTGGTCCTTTTGCACGTTTGTATATATCATAAGCATTTGAAACCGGAACAACTTTATCTGCATCCCCGTGGAAAATAAGCACATTGGACAGGTTCTTAGCTTTATCAAGAATATTGAAGACAAAGTTTTTTTTGAAAAAGCTCAAGGGCAGGTCAGGCCTTTTATTATTTGCTTTTACTGGAATGTTTTTGATGGTCAAACTGTCTGCCGGCGAAGAACAGAGAACTGCCCCGCACAGATTGACATTTGTTTTTAATAGCTTTTCCAGGGCGTTTATACAGGTTGCACCTCCCATGCTGGACCCGAAAATACCAAGGTCGCAGCTTGTTTCCCCACGCTTTATGATGTGGTTTACGGCATTTAGAAAATCAATGGTTCTTTTTTCAAGTGAGGTGTCTTTTAGAAAATCGCCCTGGCTTTGGCCGCAGCCTCTATGGTCAAACCGGAAAAAGGCTATGTTATTCCGGACAAGGAGTTTTGAAAGAATTTTTTGCTTTGCAGACTCTTTTGAGCCTTCAAGACCGTGGGAGCCGACAACAAGGGGAGGTTTTTTTACCCCTGGCAGGTGCAAGACCCCTTTAAGTGAAAATCCCTGGGAATTAAATTCAATGTCCTGGCAGCTTTTTTCCATACCTTGTCTTTATGGCATTAAACCATTATAATATCAAGTTTTGAAAATTTGAATGAAACATATATATGAAAAAGAATATTTGTTATGACAATCAAGAAAAGAAAAGCATATGAACTTGAAATCACGGATCTTGCCTTTGGGGGCAGGGGACTTGCAAAACCGGATGGTTTCCCGGTTTTTATCGACAGGTGTATTCCTGGAGATGTGGTGTTTGCCAAAATTACAAAAAAAAAGAAATCCTGGGCTGAAGCAAAGCTGATAAAGATTTTAAAGGAATCAAGCCTTAGAAAGAAAGGCAAATGCCAGTATTGTAATTTTTGCGGTGGATGTAAATGGCAGCAGCTTGGATACGATCTCCAGCTTGAGTATAAAAAAAGACATGTCACAGAATCCATGCAGCATATCGGCGGACTTAAAGATGTCTTGGTTAAAGATGTAATCCCTTCCGATTCAATTTATGAATACCGGAATAAAATGGAATTTTCCTGTTCCTCAAAAAGGTGGCTTTTGCCTTTGGAACTTGAAAATGATGAAATTAAAAAGGATTTTGGCATTGGACTTCATGTGCCTGGCACATTTGATAAAGTCATTGATATTAAACAATGTGAAATAATGCCGGAGCTTGGCAACAGGATATTAGACCATGTCAGGAATTTTATAAAAGAATCAGGCCTGCCTGCATATCATTTAAGGACCCATGAAGGGTTCTGGCGGTTTCTAATGCTCAGGCACTCGGTCGCCTTTAACACATGGATGGTCAATATTGTAACCAAAGATAAAAATATGGATGCGGTCGGTAAACTTGCGGCTTTATTAACAGATAATTATCCCGGGATCGAATCTGTAGTGAATAATATCACTGATGCAAAATCAGGCGTTTCAACAGGCAAAGAAGAAATCTGCCTTTATGGCAATGATTATATAAAAGAAAAACTTGGAAAATTTGTATTTAAGATTTCTGCGAATTCATTTTTCCAGACCAATACAAAATCTTGTGAAAAATTGTATTCCAAAGTAGCCCAGTATGCAGGATTGACAGGCAATGAACTTGTTATGGATCTTTATTCGGGAACCGGTACGATCCCCATATGGCTTTCAGATAAGGCTAAAATAGTGTACGGCATTGAAATTGTAAAAAGTGCTGTTGTTGATGCAAAAAAGAATGCAAACCTGAACGGAATTGAAAACTGTGAGTTTCTTGAAGGAGATATCAAGGATGTTCTGCCAGGGTTAGAACAAAAACCGGATGTCATGATTATTGATCCGCCAAGGGTTGGCATGCACAAGGATGTTGTTGCAAGGGTACTTTCGATCTGTCCTCGAAAAATTATCTATGTGTCCTGTAATCCTGCAACCCTTGCCAGGGATCTTGAAATGCTTTACCCTGAATATGATATCAGGGAAATCCAACCAATTGATATGTTTCCCCACACCTATCATATTGAATCTGTTGCATTGCTTTTAAAAAGATAAATTTTATTCTTATAATAGTTGAATAGTTATACTTTTATTTCTTATAAATTCTATTTTATAGAACAATATTCTTGACATTGATACTTTTTGAGATAATACTTCTTTTAAAGAAAATTGTAAGGAGTACTGATGAAAGAAAAAAAACAACTATTGCAGCATATCGCAAGTCATTATGGGACCCCGACCTATGTTTATGATTTAGATCGAATTAAAATTCAGCTTCAATATTTAAAAGATGCATTTGACTGGCCTATGCTCGACATTTGCTATGCCATGAAAGCAAACTACAACCCGGACGTCCTTAAAGCCCTCCGGGCTGCTGGTGCGCATATTGACGCGGTCAGCCCGGGAGACCTTTGTATGGCACTTCAATGCGGTTTTGATGTTTCGAAAATTATTTATACCGCTAATAACATGAAGAATGCGGAGGTTGAAGAGGTAATGAAGACAGGCGTACTTATGAACATCGATTCATTATCCCGTCTTGACAAATTTGCCCAAAAATACCCTGGCACGAGGGTCTGCCTGAGGTTCAACCCGGATGTTGTGGATGGCGAACACGATAAAATTAAAACAGGTGGTGACCTTACAAAATTTGGGATTCTTCTGGAGGATACTGATAAGGCGGCTCTTATTGCAAAAGGCGGCAGCCTTAAAATTGTCGGCCTGCATGAACATACAGGGTCTGGATTAAAGAAGAGCGATTCCATCCTGAATGCGATGAAAAACATCATGTCTATTGCAACGCCAGCCCGGTTTCCGGATCTTGAGTTTTTAGATTTCGGCGGGGGGTTTAAAGTGCCATACACCCGGGATGAAAGACAGGTCGATTACAAAAAAATCGGTAAGGATATTGTTTTGTTATTTAAAAATTTTTGTGATGATTATGGAAAACAATTGCGCCTTATCTTTGAACCTGGCAAGTTTTTAACTGCACAGGCAGGCGTCCTCCTGGTTGAAGTCAATACCATCAAACAGAATCGAGCCAAAACCATTTGCGGTACAGATTCAGGATTTCCCCAATTGATCCGCCCCATGTTTTATGATGCCTGCCACCACATCGAGAACATAACCAACCCTGACGGGCTTCTGAAAAAATATGATATCTGTGGCAATATATGTGAGACAGGGGATCTTTTTGCCAAAGAAAGATTGATCAGTGAAATAAGAGAAGGAGACATTTTATCGATTAATGATGCCGGTGCCTATTGCTACGCTATGGGAGGCGTCTACAATCTCCGGCCCATGCCGGCTGAAGTTGTTTTGGATGATAACAATATCCACCTGTCCAGAAAAAGGTTAACCCCGGAACAACTGATCTCCTTGATTCTGGCTGAAACCGATGATACGCTTCAGCAACAACCAGTGAGATTTGCAGGTTCATTGAAGAACTGAACCTGCTTGGAATATATGCGCTTAAAGCGGTTCTCTACACTTTTTTATCTTCCTTAGGTTCGGAAAAAAGGCAGTTTAGGATAATCATATCATCGTCTTTTTCAGATTTGATTTTATATGGCAGTTTGTGGAATAATTTTTTCATGCCTTTGTTTTCAGGAGAGGTGTAGGCTACAAGACCTTTGATACCATTGTCCATGGCCGCCCTTGCAAGTTTCCTCTGGAGAATTTGCGCAATTCCCATGCCCTGGTATTCCCTGGAGACTGAAAAAGCGATTTCAGCCATGTTGATAATGGAATTTCTAAAGTATTCGCCAACAGCAATTATTTTTTCAAACCCGAGTTCCCCAATAGTGGCAACAATTGTTAAATCGTTGATATAATCAATTTCAAAAGTCGTATCTATCTGGTCATGTACAAAGCTCTTTTTTTCATGGAAAAATCTTGAGACAATATCCCCCCGGTTCATGGAATAATAGTGTTCCTGAATACTTCTTTCGTCAATGGGTTTGGCAGGTCTGAACATAATGGGAACACCGTCTTTAATAATTGTTTCTTCATATTTTAAGGGGTAAACCCCTTTAATTGCCTGTTTGAATTTCCTGTCTATATCAATTAAATCAAGCTCTTTTGCCTTTGAAAAAAGTTCGTTCCTGAAATCGGGATGAGCAATACTGATAAGTGCCATGGCTCTTTCCTGGAGGGTTTTTCCAAAAAGGTTTACAACGCCGTATTCTGTTGCCACATATTGGACATCACCCCTTGGCACAACAACGGCAATATCAGATAAATTAGGGACAATTCGGCTTCTGGCACCATGGTCAGAGGTTGAGGTCAGCATGAGTATGGACTTGCCACCCTTTGACATGGCAGCACCCCTGGTGAAATCCAGAAGCCCGTTGATACCTGTGTAGTTGTTAAAAGGAAGGGCGTCTGCTGCAACCTGGCCTGTAAGATCGATGGCCATTGCCGTGTTTAAAGAGACCATGGCATTATTCCTGGCAATGATTGACGGATTGTTTGTATAATCGGAAGGATAAAATTCAATGGATGGGTTATCATCAATAAATTCATAAAGAAGATTGGAACCCACGGCACTCCCTGCCACAAGTTTACCGTTATTAAATCCTTTTTTCTTATTGGTTATAACCCCAATGGAAAAAAGCCGCATCAACCCGTCCGATAAATATTGAGAATGGACACCAATATCATTTTTTTCCGACAGGCAAAGCATGATGGCTTCATTAGTAACGCCTAAGCTGGTTTGAAGGGTTGAACCGTCGTCAATCAGCCTTGAAATATGTTTGGCAATGGTATTGGCAGCTTCATGCTCAGGCAGCGGCTTAATTGTTAAAAGATCTTCCTTATGTTCGACAATATAATCCACATCATTGACATGGATAAAACTTTTACCAAGGACCCTTGGCATATTCGGGTTGATCTGGCAAATCACAATATCTGCAGCTTCACAGGCAGCAAGAGTGATATCAACCGAGACACCTAAACTCATCCATCCAAAGTCGTCCGGTGGTGAAGCCTGGATAAGTGCCGCATTGACGGGCATCATTCTTGATTCGAACAAATGGGGGATCTGGGAAAGATTTATAGGCGTTGTAAACCTTTTGTTGCGCTTGATTTTCTGGGGGGAAGCAGACCCAAGATAAAAAGACCTGATATTAAACTGCTGGGAATGGGATTTGTTGGCAATCAATGTCAGAGGTCCACTTTCAACACTCAAAAGCCTGACAATTTCAAGGTCCGTAAACCTGGCAGAAGCTTTGGACAACTCTTTGACCAGATGCTGTGGTTCGCCGCATGAAGAACCGATAAAGACTCTCTGGCCGGGTTGTATATGTTGTATGGCCTGCTTGGCGCTTGTACGTTTTTGGACGTAGCTGTCAGCCCAATAACTTGTTTTTGGCATATGTTGTTTCTCCACAATTTATTAATAAATTTATCCGTATATTAACACGAAAACGTTTTTTTGATTATTAAAAGTTTTGAATTTCATAAAAAAATGTTATAAATTTATATTCAAATAAAAATTTGATTTGCCTGAAATATCAAATAAGCTTTTTAAACCACTTGTTTTTTTTAATGATAATTTTAAACTTTGGAGACAATCATGTCGTATTTTGATTTTACAGGTTTTAAGTTTTCCTTTTATCATCACATTAATTATGTTCTGGGTAAAAAAATTGAAGATGCCTCAAAGCTTGATCTTTTGAATGCAGTATCTTCGGCCGTGGGCAAGTTTTTGGTGGATATCAGTTTTGAAACAAACCAGCGATACCGCAATAATGATTCAAAGCGGCTTTATTACCTGTCCATGGAGTTTTTGGTCGGAAGACTTTTGTCAAATAACCTATTGAACCTAAGGATATATAACCAATGTGACAGGTTTTTAAAAAAAATCGGGTATAATTTAAAAGAACTTGTAGGTGAAGAACGGCATCCTGCTTTGGGGAACGGCGGCTTGGGAAGGCTTGCTGCATGCTTCCTGGATTCCATGGCGAGCCTTGACATGCCCGGTTTCGGCTATGGCATCAACTATGATTACGGTCTTTTTAAGCAGGTGATTGTTAACGGTTACCAGAAAGAGAAACCCGATTACTGGCCAAACCGCTCTTCACCATGGCTGATCAGGCGGTCCGGCAATAAATGCATGATTCCAATCTATGGCAAAATTGAAGATACAAGGGACATGGACGGGGAATATAATCCCATGTGGACAGAATGGAAACTCCTTATCGGCAGGCCTCATGACATTCTTATCGCAGGGTATGGTGGCCGTACGGTCAATCGACTGCGGCTTTTTTCGGCTTGGGCATCAGAAGATTTTGACATGCATATTTTTAATGAAGGCGATTATTTTAAAGCGGTGAAGGAAAAAATTAAATCCGAAACCATTTCAAAAATACTTTATCCCTCGGATTCAAAGGAAATTGGAAAAGAATTAAGACTTGTGCAGGAATATTTTTTAGTGGCATGCTCTGTAAGGGATATCATAAGGATTTATCAGAAAACCAATACAGGTTTTGATCAACTGCATGAAAAGGTTGCAATCCAACTCAATGATACTCATCCTGCCTTAACTGTTGCAGAGCTTATGAGGATTCTTATTGATGAAAATTCTCTTGAATGGGAAAAAGCCTGGAATATTACCGTAAAAACGCTTGGGTATACCAATCATACCCTTTTGCCCGAAGCCCTTGAGACATGGCCATTGAAGATTGTTGAAAGGGTTGTTCCAAGGCATTTGCAGATTATTTATGAAATCAACAAGCGCTTTATTGAAAAGGTTAAAGAAAAATTCGGTGAAAACAGCGCCCCTCTGATTTCTAAAATGTCTATTATTCAGGAAGGTGAAGAAAAACAGGTCAGGATGGCAAACCTTGCCATCATTGGCAGCCATTCTGTTAATGGGGTGGCAAAAGTCCACTCGGAGCTTGTAAAAACTAAACTTGTTCCCGAATTTTATTCTTTCTGCCCTGAAAAATTTAATAATAAAACCAATGGCGTGACTCCAAGAAGGTGGATTGTTTCGTGCAACCCGGGCCTTACAAAACTCATCTGTGATGCTATCGGCGACAGGTGGATCCTGGATCTCGAAAGAATCAGGGAACTGGAAGATTTTGCCGGCGACCAGGGATTTCTGGATAAATTTGTACAAATAAAAAAGAACAATAAAAAAAGACTTGCAAAAATTATTCAAAAAAAAGTTTTTGAAACTATAGATCCTGACTCTGTTTTTGATATCCACGCAAAAAGGATTCATGAATATAAACGGCAGCTTTTAAATATTTTAAATATCATTCATACTTATTTTGCAATTAAAGAAGACCATAAGGACACAGGGCACCCAAGGACTTTTATTTTTGCAGGAAAGGCAGCACCAGGATACCATACGGCAAAGCTGATCATAAAACTGATTCACTCGATTGCTGCGGTGATCAATAAAGATCCTGATGTGAACCAGGCACTGAAAGTTATTTTCCTGCCTGATTACAGGGTCTCACTTGCTGAAAAAATTATCCCTGCCGCAGATGTAAGTGAGCAAATCTCCACAGCCGGCATGGAGGCTTCCGGCACAGGCAATATGAAATTTGCAATGAACGGGGCTGTCACAATTGGGACCCTTGACGGGGCCAATATTGAAATTTATGAACAAGTTGGAAAGAAAAATATTTATATATTCGGTCTGAATGTTCAGGAAGCAGAGAGGATCAGGCAGCAGTATAACCCAAAAGAATATCTTGAAAAAAACGGGGATCTGAAGCGGGTCATGGATGCAATAAGGTCTGATTTGTTTTGCAAAAAAGACCCGGGATTGTTTCTGCACCTATATAATACTCTTGTTGACCAGGGGGATTTCTATCTTCATTTTGCTGATTTTTCTTCATATGTCAAAGCCCAGGAAATGATTGGCATGGATTTCAAAAAATCCAATGAATGGGCGGTTAAAGCACTCAAAAATACAGCAAGGACGGGAATGTTTTCAAGTGACAGGACCATTCATGAGTATGCAAGAGATATATGGAATATTAAATCACAAATTTGATTAGATCTTTTAATCTTTTGCTTGCGGTTTTTTATGATTTCCTGTATTTATCTTTTCGATTATTAGTTTATGAATCATATTCAAAAAATAATGAGGGCGATATGGGTATATATGAACGTAAACAAAGAGAGAAAGAAAAAAGAAAAAAAGAAATCATCACAGCGGCACGAAAAGTCTTTTCCAATAAGGGTTTTAACACAGCTACAATGGAAGAAATAGCTTCTGAAGCAGAATTGAGCCCCGGAACTTTATACTTGTATTTTAAAAATAAGGAAGAATTACATACATCGCTTTCAATTGAAGTACTGAAACATCTGGCAGATGAAATTCAAAAAGTTGTCAGCCATGATATTTCAGTAGAAGAAAAGGTAGAAAAATTTCGTGATGTATTTATTGATGTTTATGATTATGATCCTAATATGTTAATCAATTTATTTCATCTCCAGTCGGGAGAAACACTTAAAAATCTTTCTGAGGAAGTCTTAAAGCAGATCAAGACCTACTCTGCTATGGCTCATGGCGCTATCATTGATGTTGTAAGGCAAGGTATTGAACAAGGTATTTTTATAGATGAGCATCCAGTGGCTCTTGCAGATGTTCTGTGGGCATCCTACGCCGGTATTGTACTCTGGGTTGATTCCAAAAGGCTTTTAAATAATCAGAAAGATTTTGTTAAACCTACTTTGAGAACTGCATTCAAGATAATCAGTAAAGGCTTGAAAAGATAAGAACCCTATTTGCACAGCCTGTGAATTGTCTGGGCATGCCACTCACCCCTGCCGGAAAAGGTTGGTATGCCTTTTTCTTTCAGGTAATCAGCAATTATTGCAAATGTTGCCCCTTTTTTTCTCATGGTTCTTATGATTGAAAGAATATCATCTTTAGTATAATGTGTTCCTGATGCGTAACTTGCAGTTGCCTTCGGCCTTATATCAGAAGACCGGGCGAAAAAATCTTCATTAAAAACCCTGTTCAGGTTGTCAAAGAAAATTGAGATAGCATTATGTTGACGAATTTTAGCTTCAAGAAGCATATCATTCTGTGCAAGCCATTTTTCCAAATGCAGGGTCATAGTTGATGAGTTATCAACAATCAGGGGTAATATATCCTTTAAAATTACCCAGAGGGATTCAAGGTTCTCAGAATAGTTTGATCGCCTGTCCCGGCTTTTCCTGCGGTCGCTTTGCGGGTAATAATGGCCGTTAAGATTCCTTCTTGAATCAGACGTATCTTTTTTGTGAGAGCTTCTAAGATTTCTTAAAAAATCGCTCATGCCGGCACCTCCCAAATTAAAAGATAAAGGTTAAAAGAAACAACAGACAAAAATCAGTTCTGTGGAAACTAAAAATTCTTTTCAAGGATTGTGAATACGGTTCAAAGCATACGTTATATTAATATGTTTAATATGTACAAGTCAAGCGCCCGAACTAAATAAAAACTAAGATAAGAATAAATTAGAAATGGTATTTTAACTCCATGAAAATTTGATCATTCTGATCGTAACGCCCGAATATACTGTTATCAGAGCCTTCAAACAAGTTTAGCCCGATGATCGCTTCAAGGTTTTTAATATATGTGTAAACAAGCCTTGGTGATAAATAATACGAGCCGTCATTTAACATTATGGTATATTGAATAGAAGCATTTAGCCAATCTGAAAAAAGGTCTTTTTTAATTTCTGCGATTACAGAATAATTATCCTTGTCGAAAAACAGGATGGAGGAATCATAATCAAAAATATGTTGGTGCCCGAATTGAAGGTTGAAATACCAATTGTCAGAACTTGTATAATCCGCCCCTATAATCCAGAAAAGTGTCTGGTTTCTGACAGAAGTAAATGAACTTGTCAAAAACGACTCATTATCCTTCCAGGCAGCCTCACCCCTGAGCCCCAGATCAGACAATACGGTTTCAAATTCAAAACCGAAAATATCGGTTCGCAGATATTTTATTTCAATTTTTTCATTGGTTAAGGTTAAAGTCCCCATGTTTGAGATCAGGCCTTGAACTGAGTCCGGGTTTTCCAGTGATAAGTTTTTGACGGGGAAACTTTGGAAATATGGCAAATCCTCAAATGCATGGTGATAGGTAAAGCCAAAATCCAGTTGCCTAACCGTTCCTCCTAATCTCAGGGCATACTCAAAATTTTTTAACTCGTTATCAGGTTTGGTTTCATTAACACTAATGGAATCAAAATAGGATTTTAGGACCGGAGAAAGAGACGAATCTTTAATATCATCTTTTAAATGGGAAAAGATTGCCCAGTCAGTCCCGAAATAGTTAAATTCAGATGGTTTGAAAAAGGGGATTAATACACCTTCAATAAAGAAATTTTTTTTCT
>JAADHV010000019.1 GCA_013151635.1 Deltaproteobacteria bacterium
CCGAATCCTGGGCTTCGACATGTTGCACCCTAAAGGGCAGACCTGCTGGCTTACCCGGAAACCCGGGCCTTATATGCTGTTTCTGTTCGTCGGCTCATAGTTTTGCACTCCATGCAGCCGCTCCCCATGGTCGCTCTCGCCTGCGGCTCGCCTTTCGCTTTGCTCAAGCCCTTCAGACGGTCCCTCACGGTCCCGCCCTTGTTTTCGGCTAATACTTCTGATAATGCTGTATGCATTAACAGGATTCACGTATAGGGAACTTTCACCCCATAAGTTCACGCCCATGCCGGGCGTACACAAGCCAAATGCACCGGGCAAGCCGGTGATTTAGGTGGTTCATGGCGGCTCCGCCGCCATGAATCCCGGTGCTCTAAAGAAATAAAAAAGGGGGATAGGGGCTATGTTCTTTCTCAGCAAATCTGATAGTCCGAACAACATTGGTTTAAAGGTTATTAAGGTTAAACGATGAATAAAAAAATCCGATACGCTTCAGTGGAAGAAGTCGCAGAGTGCCTCAACCATAAAAAATTCAATTCAGGCTCTGTTTGTCTGTTAGTTGGAGCCGGCATATCTTTCAGTGCGGGTATTCCTTTATCCCGAGATATCATAAGAATTTTGAAAGCCGAATACCCCAATATGATGAAGAAAGCGAAAGATCCCTCGTATTTTGGATATATGAAGGCCCTTTCTGAAAAACAACGGCATGATCTGATTGACAAGTGTCTGAGCCAAGGGTCAATGAACATGTCACACTTGTGCATTGCGGCTCTCATCCGTTATGGATTTATTGACAGGGTACTTACAACAAATTTTGATATCCTTACAGAAAAGGCCTTGGATCATATCGGGTTCAAAAATTACACACCTTATGATCTGGCTACAAATTATGCGGTACTCAACTCGGAAAGATTGGATAGGATTTCTATTGTCTATTTGCACGGCAGACAAAAAGGGATGTGGCTGCTGAATACCCCGCAAGAAATCGCTGATATCAAAAAGAAACTAGGCTCGCTTCTTGATGAATGCAATGGAAACAGGACATGGATTGTTGTCGGCTATAGTGCCGATAAAAAAGAAGCGGTTTTTAGAGCCTTATCAGGTATTGAACGATTTTCTTCTAACCTTTACTGGATAGGTCATCAGAACGCGGAACCAAACACGCAACTAAAGAACAACATCCTACAAAAAAAAGACACGTATTTTATTAAGGGCGAAGATGCAGATTCATTTTTCAGCAAGCTTACAGAAAAGTTAAATATAAGAGTTGAGCTGTCAGACTTTTTCAGGCCAAAAGAATGTATTGATCTAAAAGACATTGATACCTCTTTAACGGAATCCGGTCGAAAAGAAGCTGCATACATTTTCAAAACCGACATTGAAAACATCAAATGTATCGCTTACAAAATCACCAATTCAAAAAATAAAAAATCCTACCTTCATAGAATCTATATCAGAAAAGCGCATTTCAAAAAAATTGAACCCGAATTTCTAAAACGCGAAAAAAAAATTAACATCATCAAAACATTGGCGAACAAGCTGGACATACAGTTATTCCAAGAAAAAACGCACCAGTTCGAGGCAACCACCATCGGGGAGGATGATATTGTTATGGGTTTGCCAGCGACTGCTCATGCAATGCTACATTGCCAAATTACATATAAAAGCGATCCATACCTACACCTTAATGAAAGCCTTGATCCTGTTGAATTCCTCATTTCTAAGTTCACTGAACATAATCCTATTAGGCTCCACGGCAATTTAATCGATATCGCGCCGAAACTTAACTATGGTGGAAGCATGACTGGTGAAGACCTTTACAAGCATGCGAAGATCAGGGAAAAATTGGTAAATATCAATAAACGCTTTTTTTACCCTTTCACGATCATTAATATGAAAGTAGATACATTCCAGCCTTTACCTGAATCTGGAAAACCCAAAAAATTACTCCGCATAGTGATAGCGCCTGAAGATAGATGCAACTACAATTGTGTTTTCTGCTGTCAAACGAAATATAAATCGGCAAGAAAATGTAAAAAAAACGGAATGAATGACATAGTGGATTTAATCATCAAGGCTGCAACCGAATCAGGATGTACCAGGATTATGCTCACAGGTGGGGAACCGTTGTTAACAAACGAAGTTGAACTATTAGAAATTATAAAAAAAATATCCGATCAAAAGAACATCAACGATTTCTGGCTTTGTACCAATGGCAGTTTGTTAACAAAGCGTTTATGCCAGTTTTTTTTTAAAAACGGATTAAGAAAAGTGGTTGTGACCATTGGTGCTGAAACCAGTCGTAAATATAGAGTATATACGGGTCAAAATAAAATCTCCTTAGACTCGATATTTAGAAACATAAAGATTGCTGTAGCGTGTGGCCTGTCAGTAAAAGTGGATGTTCCACTTCACAAAAAGGGGATTACCAATGCAAAGGAGTTATTAATTCTCGTGGAGAAAATCCGAAAAGTCGGCGTTAGAGAAATGGCATATTTTAAAATTCATAAAACACCACACAATGAGCCTGTATTTAATGATCTTTACGTTGAACCGGATCTAATCACATGGGAATTATTGAATCATAGCTCTTGGCAAGTTGTAACCCGTGCCAATGGCCAGAAAGTATTTTCAGACGAAAAAATGGCAATCATCATTCCGGCTGCCAACAAAAAATATACAAACAATTGCAAGCAAAAAAAATGTCAAGAATACTGTCAGGGTGTATATGCTATGTATTTGAAAAAGAATGGCCCATCTTTCAATTTACAAGCCTGTCATCGTTCTTTTATAGCGGAGAATACTGTAAGCGAAGTAAGAGAGGAGCAATTGCCAGAGCATTTCCAAAATTTATGGAATTGGGCGTATCAGAATTCTGACCAGAATCCTGAGGGCAGCGTATTTAATACCAACAAGTGAAATGCTGACGTTGCGACAAGATAAGTCGCTTTTAATAAGGCGCAATGAAACCTCTTTTACAGATGATGCCCATTGTTCGTGTCTCATCACCGTCGGCAACAGCCGGTGATGCCTGGACCTTGGTGACCCGGTGTGGTCCATGCCGGGAGTTGTTGCAAAAGATGCTCAATGCATGCAAA
>JAADHV010000085.1 GCA_013151635.1 Deltaproteobacteria bacterium
CGCGGTACCGATCGGTATGCCAGGTGTGGTGTGGGAGGGCTCCTCAGTGATGGGGGGTCCTATCCCGATATGCACAGGTTACGATAGAATGCAAAAAAAGATTAGTTACTGCAGCATTTTTTATACTTTTTACCACTTCCGCATGGACAGGGTTCATTACGTCCCACTTTCTTTTCGGCAATTTTTGTTTTTATTGGATTCAACAATATTTCTAACGCTTTAATATCCTCAGGTTTATCTGGTTCCAATCCAATTGTATATTTCCAGCCGTTTTTATCAAATACTGATTCTAATTCTTTTACTCTTTCTTCTGTTTGTACATTCACAACAGCGGGATTTTTTTCAGTACCCAATTTTGCTGTCTTTTTATCATCAAATATTTTTTTCATTTTTTTCACCCTTTAGGTTTTATAAGATTCATCTACCGCATAATCACGGTGCTGATTGGCGCAGCCGCCGTGAACAAATAATCATACAGATCTGTGTATCATTCAACTATTTCCAGGATGGCCCTTTTTTTTTCTTTTGCAGATGCACATGATAAAATAGTTCGCATGGCCTGGGCAGTCCTGCCTTTTTTACCAATGACTTTACCAATATCTTCTTTTGCGACCCTTAATTCCAGCACAAGGGTCTGCTGAGTCGTGATTTCCTCAACAACAACCTGATCCGGATTATCAACCAGAGCTTTAGCAATATACTGAATCAATTCTTTCATAACCTGCTCTCCTTTTTATCTGTACGATGGTAGAAGAAAATACAATATAGAAAACTAATTATAATTAAAAAATCAATGGTCCGTAAACTCTTTATATCATAAAAATAGAAGTGCAAGACAAATAAATTTTCAAAAAATGATTCTACTATATGGGAAATAGAACTAAACCGCTCTGCGGTGGTTTTCACCCCAATATTTCAAAAATCCTCAACACATTTAGCCCAATCAAAATCATCATTTAAATCTCGTATGGCATCATAGATTCCGATATCTCCTCTATGTTTTACTAACATCCATGCCCTGTCGGGCACAACAAAAAATGAAACACTTGCAAAATTGAAGGAATGGTCATAACTATCAAATTTTTTATCATCACAATAAAATATAGAGGATAGCTATGACCAAAAAGTTAGATACCACATTTATTCAGATTATTCACCCTGTTTGTTGCGGTTTGGACGTTCATAAGAAAAAGATTTCAGCCTGTCTTATAACAATGGATGAGCACGGTGAAGAGCAGTATGATATTAAAGAGTTTGGAACATTCACAAATAATTTGTTAGAGATGAAAAAATGGCTAACAGATAACAGATGTCCGGTATTAGCAATGGAGAGTACCGGAGTGTACTGGCGTCCTGTCCATAATATTATTGAGGGGTTCATGGAAGTAATTCTTGTAAATGCCCGGCATATCAAAAATGTACCGGGCCGAAAAACAGATATAAGTGACTGCAAATGGCTTGCAGGGCTTCTGAGGCATGGCCTTTTAAAAGGCAGTTTTATCCCTCCCAAAGAGATCCGTCAATGGAGGGAACTGACACGACTCAGGAGAACATATACAGAATCCTTGGCTGATTATAAAAGACGGGTTCACAAACTTTTTGAAACTGCCAATATTAAAATTGATTCTGTCGTGTCTGACTTATTTGGAGTCACAGGGCGCAACCTGATTTTTTTGTTATGCAATGAATCTGAATTGAGTTTAGCCGCTATCAAGGAGAATGCAAAAAGAGGGCTGAAAGCAAAGGCCAAAGAATTGCACCGTAGTGTTCATGGCTTTTTTGAAGACCACCATCGATTTCAATTAATCGGTATGATGGAGATGATTGCAACTTTTGAAAAACGAATCATTGAAATAACCCAAAGGATGGACACCCTTACAGCGAAGCATCAGGACTTATTGAATCGCCTGGATGAAATTCCGGGTATCGATAAAAAATCTGCTCAATCAATTGTCAGTGAAATCGGTGTAACCTTAGATGAATTTACCTGCATGGCGGCGCTTGCTTCCTGGGCAGGGTTATGTCCAGGCAATAATGAGAGTGCAGGGAAAAGAAAAAGTGGCAGGACTTCTGTGCGCAGCCATCCTTTCAAAACGATTCTGATCGAGGTTTCATGGGCAGCAGTTAAGAAAAAAGGGTCGTATTATCGAGCAAAATATTATAAATTAAAATCCAGACGTGGTGCAAAAAAAGCCATAGTTGCAATAGCACATCGAATTTCAAAAGCAATTTTTAATATCATCAAACAAGGTGATACATTTATGGATCTTGGCGAAGATTATTTGACAGTCCAAACCCGGCAAAGAACCATTAACAATATGAAGAAAAGAGCCAGACAGCTTGGTTATAATTTGGTCCCATGTGAGAATTAATAAGAATGAGACCCGTATTTATAATCACTTTTAAAGCAGTAATAAAAGTCGATGACGAACTGAAGCCATAGAGCGCGGTACTAACATGACTGATCAGCCTTTTGCACAACGAACTGTCAGTCCTTCATTGAAGGAACTACGCATATAAAACTGTATTAAATCAGGCTGATCAATTCTGCTTTATAAAAGTGATAATTATCGGAATTCACACATAAACCAAGGAGTTTATTTTAAAAAATCACGAAAATTCAATTTGGAAAAAGGTATTGCAAAGAAGGTAATGCCGATGGTTCACTATGTCCTTTTTGACTGTGGTGTTTCATATAAATTAATTTCAAAGATACTTTTGGAAACTCATTCAATGATCCTGATAAAATATTTGATTTTTTATGGGTATTGAATTTAACTTGAGTGTGCAACAATTTCCTCCACATTTTTGAGTGGAGTCAAATATATCAGAAAAAAATCGTCCTGTCTATCACTTTATATGTCGCTGTAGTGATAGCATAAACGAAATTATTAAATATATTTTTTAAATAATCAGGAGAATTAAGAATGAAAACCAGCATTAAATTTCTCATTCCAACCGTTCTACTTATTTTTATTGCAAGGAAATTGCAGGAAATATTTCCCAGGTATCTTCAGGCGTGAGTGAGGTCAATGCCTCCATGGCCAAGACTTCTGAAGTGGCAAATAATA
>JAADHV010000011.1 GCA_013151635.1 Deltaproteobacteria bacterium
ATGTCAAGATGTTGACAAATGTATTTTTAATCTGGACAAGTTTGAAAAATATCCTGATACGGTGTTGATCATAATCACAGGTTATGCCACGCTTGAACACTCCATTGAAACTATGAAAAAGGGGCTTTTGATTTTTTGTCAAAACTTTTTTCACCCGGGAAATTAAGGGTTGTTATCAGTAGAGCTATTGAATTTATAAGGACACTTCAGGATATTGCAACGGAAAAATCCAGAATGAGGGTTATGATCAAGACCCTATAGACCGGGCAATTAATCAACCGGAAGACACATTTGCAGAAATTACCGATGAGATCACCTTACGGTTTTATATGGCAAATTTTTTCCATTTGTATCTAAATGTATGATGGTTCATTTTTAACAGTCTTGCAGCTTTGCTTTCATTTCCCCTTGTAAGTTTTAAAGCCTGTGCCATATATTTTTTTTCAATGCCTTCCAGCAGTTTTCCAAGGTGGATGCCCTGATCGGGAATATCAAAGATCTTGTCTTTAAGGGTATCTGGTTTATCTGTTTCCATATCACCCGGTACCTGGTAAAGTCCAAGGTCTTCTTTTGTGAGCTCGTCGGTTTGCGCAATAAGACAGGCCCTTTCAATGATATTTTTCAGTTCTCTTACATTCCCGGTAAATTTATGTGACAGTAAAAGATTTTGTGCTTCTTTAGAAATGTTTTTCAGGTTCTTGTCAAATTTTTTATTCAACTCATATAAAAAATATTTAGCAAGAGGCAGGATATCATCCCGTCTTTCATTTAATGAAGGGATTTTTGCTTTTACAACACATATTCTGAAAAAGAGATCTTTTCGGAAACGTTCCTTATCAATCAATTCTTCCAGGTTTTTATTTGTTGCAGAGACAAGGCGCACATTTGATTTGTATTTCGTGGTGCTGCCAACCTTGTAAAACTCACCGCTTTCAAGAAATCTTAGAAGTTTGGCCTGGCCTGCCGGACTCAGGTCTGCTACTTCATCAAGAAAAAGAGTTCCGTTATCAGCTTCTTCAATAAATCCTTTCTTACCGTGTTTTCTCGCACCGGAAAAAGCACCTTCCTCATATCCGAACAATTCGCTCTCTATTAGTTCATTGGGAAAGGCAGAGCAGTTTACAGCAATAAAAGGGCCTTGAAATACAGGACTCCTGGCATGGATGGCTTTTGCTATCAATTCCTTCCCGGTTCCTGTCTCTCCCACTATCATGATGGGTGTGTCAGGGCTTTTTGAGACCAGATTTATAAAATCCATTACGCCTTCAATGTTTTTGCTTTCCCCGATAAAACAGGGTTGATTGTCCTTCAGGTATTTTTCCTGGAGTATTTTAACCTCTTTCCTCAAAGCAATCGAGGAAATGGCCTTTTTGATGGAAAATTCGAGAATGTCAGGGTCCATGGGTTTGAGAATGAAATCAAAGGCCCCTGTTTTCATTGAGCGGATAACCATATTAATATCTTCAAATGCAGTGATCATGATCACCGGAAGATCAGGGGTTTTCTTTTTTATAATATTCAAGGCATCTATCCCGTTCATTACCGGTAACCCGATGTCCATTAAAACCAGATCAGGCGCAGCTTTTTCAAGATCTGACAAGAATGATTCCGCATCAGCAAAACAGGAGATCTCATATTCTTCCGACAGGAGCAGTTCAAGGCCGTTTCGAATGGTTTCTTCATCATCAACAATACTGATTGAGTATTTTATCATGGCTCTTTCTCATCACTTTTCAACGGGAGTTCAATAATAAACTTTGCTCCTTTTTTTGTGCCGGAGCTAAATCTTAACGAACCACCATGGTCAGTTATGATTCTATGGCATATGCTGAGCCCGATGCCCGAGCTGTTCGTTTTTGTCGTGTAAAAAGGGTCAAATATTTTCGGCTGGCTTGAAATGGGTATGCCGGGTCCTGAATCCTTTATTACAATAGCAATGCATTGGTTTTTCCTATAGGTTTCCAACTTGATTGTTTTTTCACCGTCATAATCTTTCATGGCTTCGGCAGCGTTGGTTATAAGATTCAAGACCACCTGTTCAATAAGATGGGGTTCACTCCAGCATTCAGGGATAGTCGGATCAAGTTTTTTTATGAATTTTATTCCGTTTCTTCTTAACGAGACAGATGTAAGCTTTGTAACCTCGTCAATATTTTTATTAATATCGGTCATTATAAACTGTGGTTTGCCCGGCTTTGAAAAATCCATAACCCTTTTAATTATGGATTCTATTTTGCCGGCGGCAAGTGTCACTTTGTCAATTATGGAGAGGACAGTGTTAATATCCCCCATGTTTTTATATATTTTTTTTAATGCTTTCAGGTAGATATAAATACCTGACAGGGGATTTCTTATTTCATGGGCAATACCTGCAGTGACCCGTCCAAGGGATGTCATTTTGTCCTGGATTCTTAAAAAATTTTCAACCTCTTTGGAGTCGGTAATATCCATAACATTGGTTATTATGGATTCACTCCCCATATAATCTATTTTCCTGGCGCTGATTAATGCCCACCTTATCTGGGGTTCCTCTTTTTTCCGGCCTTCGGGGTAATACCTGAAATCCGTGTCAATATGCTTTATTTTATTTTGGACCAGATCCTGGTAGTTTTGTTTTATCCGCTTTTGATCATCAGCATAGACGTTTTCAAAGTCCGGCGGTTCAAAAGCTTTTGTAATAAGGCGGTGGGCTTTTCTTAAACCTGCATTCCTATAAATTTTTTTATCATTCTGTATAATGGAGATACAGTTTAAAGAGTTTTCAATCAAGGTCTTAAACCTGATCTTGCTTTCTTCCTGTTCTTTCCGGGCCAGTTCCCTTTTTTTTTCCAGATCAATCCTGTAGAGCCCAAAGGCAATATCATCCGAGATTTCTTTAATAATGTTTTTTTCAGTTTTATCAAGGCTCAGTTCCTGTTGGATTGACAGAACCATAAATCCATAGTTTTTCTTCTCATGGGTGAGTCGTACGGCCATTGAGCCCCGGCCTGAATAATTTTTTGAAAGTATGCATTCAGAGCATTCCAGGACAGGGTTTTCAGCCAGGAAAACTTCCTCGGATTCAAGGGTTTTTTGAATACACCTTGTGAATTCACCTTTTTCAAGCCTGGCGCGCATTTTATCAAATTGGCTGTTAAATCCTGACTGGGCTATTTTACTGATATTGTTGCCTTCATCCAGCAAACCGATCCAGGCATTGTAATAGCCTCTTTTTTTTACCAGGATGTTACAGATGCCATTAATGAGCTTTTGCTTGTTCTTCTGGGTAACAAGAAGCCTGCCAACATCTCTCAATGCCCGTAATACAAGGTTTAAATGCTTGATTTTCCTTATTTCATAGTCGTTTTCCAAAAGCCGCCCCAACGCGCAGTTATTGTATTCAAGTTTTATTTAAAAGTTTTTTCAAACAATAACAAGAAAAAATATATAACAGCATAATGGTTCAGATCATTGTTAAAATTTTAATCAGAAAACTATCAAGTTTTTTAGTGGAAATTTTTACAATTGTCTTTAATTCCTGTGCAAACAAGGATATTTTATACTCTTCCAGGAGCCAGAAAAAATCTTCAATATATTGTGATTTTTCCGGACTTGAGTTTTCACAAAGCGATGCCAGGAGTTTATTTAAATGGTTTGTATAAACTTTTAACCCCAATGCTTTTTTTTCTTCTTTTAAAGGATTGTCAACTGCCTTTTGAGCCCTGATTCTTATACAGGCAACATACCTTTGAAGATTGCCGATCTTTTCATGGCTGTAAATATCGGCAAAATTCGGGGGCACAAGGTTTTTTAAATCTTTGAACAGGGCGGTTAATATCTCCTGTGTCTTTTTCTTTTTCAGATGCTTGAAAGACAGCTTTTGCAGGAGTTCAAAACAGGACTGATATTCTTTGCCAAGTGTTAAAATAATTTTTATAAATTCCTGCCCGGTATTGTAGAGGTTCTTCAATTCTTTTTTTGCATGGGCCTCAAACTCTTTTTTTGTCCTGATATTTTTTTCAAACATGTCGGACGTGACAAGGTTGAACAAGGAATTTTGAAATTTTGTCCGGCCACTGAAAAATGGTGCTATCTGTTTTATACCGGAAGAGGCATTGATATCTTTTTTCAAGGCCTTAAAATCGTCCGGGTAGCAGGTTTGGAAAAGTTTTTTGATCCCTTCTGCATGGGATTCAAGGGCCTTTTGTTCTGACTTGAACAGCCTCAGGGATATGACCTGATTGTTTGTTCCGGGGTGAGTTTCAATTTTAAGGCCAGGAAAGGCTTTTTGTGTAAACTCCTTTTCCCGGGTTATGGCAATAAATTTTTCAATGTCCTTAAAATCCCATTTTTTAATATTGGTTATTTCATATTTTTTTCTGGCAGTCTCAAAGACATTGTTTTTTTGAGATGTTCTTGTGGCTGCAAACTCGTTTAAAACAGCTTTATCCCTTATAGCTTTAATTTCATTCCCTTTTTCATCCTTAATTGAGATCCTCATCTTTAAATGGTCTGAAAGTTCTTTATCCGACCAGAGAGTCTCGGGAATCGCAAGATCAAACCGTTTTTTAATAAAAGAAGAAAGCAGTGTAAACAAAGGCTTGTCTTGTTCCGGCATTTCACTGGCAATGATACGGGCTTTCTGGGACACAGGCAGAAGTTTTACCCGGTATTTTTTGGGAAGCGCCTTTATCAATGCTTCTATCTTTTCTTCCAAAAGTCCGGGTACAAGTTTGTCCACCTGGTTTTTCGACACAAGCGATGCCGAAGAGGCAGGCACACTTATGGTAACCCCGTCTTTTTCTGATCCCGGGTTGAATTCATATTCCAGCCTGAATCTTCCATGTTCCATGGACAGGGTATCGGGGAATAAGGATAATTCATTCTCATCAATGGAAGATTTTTGAAGATCTTCCAGGCTCATTTTCAGGAAGTCCTGGTTTTTTTGACATTTAATAAACCTTGAAAAAGTCCTGATATTATAGAAAGGTTCAGGCAGTCTTGACTGGTAAAAAAGATACATATCGTCAAGGGATGCCAGTATATCTTTTTTCCGCCTTTTATGTTCAAGGGTTTCAAGTTCATCAATCAACAGCCTGTTATGGGTCATGAATTCAAATTTTTGATGGATTTCTCCCTGGACCAGGGCATGACGGATAAATATTTCACCTGATTCACGGGGATTTATTTTGCCATAGGCAATGTTCCTGCCATTGACAATAATCAATCCGAACAGGGATACTTGCTCCTTTGCTATTACTTCTCCTCTTTTTTTTTCCCAGTGCGGGTCAGAATAGGTACGGGTGCAGAGGTCTTTCCCGATTTGTTCCAGCCATTCAGGGTCAATGTTGGCAATAGTTCTTGCAAAAACCTGGCTGGTCTTTACAAATTGAGCCGCAACAATCCAGTTCCCGGCATTGCCAAAAAGGCCGGACCCCGGGAATATCATTGCCTGCTGCCCCTTTGCAGCGATAAAGATATTTTTTTCTTTTTTATGGGCAATATTGGCAAGATATCCCGATAAAAGTGACTTGTGCAGCGCAATATACATGGGTCCGCCGATATCAAATTCCCTGGCCTTCATCCCACGGGTTCCTGTTTTTTGGATTATTTTTTTTTCTCCTTTAATATTATGCTCTTTAAGGATTCTTATAACCTGGCGATGGATATCGTTCCATTCTCTTAAACGCTTGAAAGAAAGGAAATGGTCCTGGCAGTATTTTTTGAGCCCGGATCTGGATTTGAGTTGCTTTTCAGCCTTTTTACAGGCATTCCAGATGTTTAAAATACTTATAAAATCAGAGGAAGGATCCTTGAACAATGCATGTTTTTGATCTGCCTGCATGGCTTTTTCAGAAGGCCGCTGCCTTGGATCTGAAATGGCAAGTGCAGTTGTGATGATGGCGGCCTCTTTGAGGCACCCGTTCCGGTCAGCTTCTATTAATATTCTGGATAATTTGGGATCAACAGGCAGGTTGGCCATAATCCGGCCTGTTTTTGTAAGGGTATATTTTTTTTTCCCGGCCTTTTTCCCCCAAGGCTTGTTTTCTTTGATGGCAGAAAGTTCAATCAAAGTGTCGAATCCGTCTTTAATACTCTTGGGCGCCGGCGCGTCAATAAAGGGAAAGGTTGTGACCTCCCCTAATTTCAGGGAAATCATTCTCAGTATTACTTCGGCAAGATTGCTCCTTAAGATTTCAGGGGATGTGAAAAAAGGCCTTGCCAGGAAATCATCTTTATCAAACAGCCTGATGCAGACCCCGTTTTCGACCCGGCCGCACCGTCCTTGTCTCTGGTTGGCAGAAGACTGGGAAACAGGGGTGACAGGAAGTGCTGTTGTCCTTGTCCGGGGGGAATAGCTGGGTATCCTTGCCAGGCCTGTATCCACAACATATTTTATTCCTGGAATGGTAAGGGATGTCTCAGCCACGTTGGTTGCGATAATGATTTTTCTTGCCCTCTGCCGTGAAAAAATTTTTGATTGTTCCCCGGCTGAGAGCCTTGCAAAAAGTGGCAGAACTATTGTTCCTGGATGATGCTTGCCCCGCACAAGCTCCATGGTCTCCATGATATCCTGCTCTGTGGGCATAAATACCAGGATGTCACCTGGCCTTTTTCCGGAAAGAATAAAGTTGACTGCATCTGCTGCTGCTTCAACATAGCCCTGGTCTTCAATGGTCCCGGTTTCATCGTTTTTATCTAAAAACGGCATATAGATGGTTTCAACAGGGTACATCCGGCCTGATACTTCAATTATGGGTGCGTTGCCAAAAGCTTTGGAAAACTTTTCAGTATCAATGGTGGCAGAAGTTATTATAAGTTTAAGATCTTTTCTTTTTTTTAACAGGCCTCTTAAAATACCAAGGGTAAAGTCGATATTCAGGCTTCTTTCGTGAGCCTCATCCACGATAATGGTGTCATATGCACTTAAGAACCTGTCTTTCTGGGTTTCCGCAAGCAGGATACCGTCTGTCATTATTTTAATACGGGTCAGGGGTCCTGTTTTATCGTCAAACCTGATTTTATATCCAACTAAAACTCCTGGCCTTTCATTTAGTTCTTCGGCAATTCTTTTTGCAACATTTATGGCTGCAATGCGCCTTGGCTGGGTACAGCCGATGACTCCTTTAACCCCCTGTCCCGCTTCAAGGCAGAATTTTGGAATCTGGGTGGTTTTCCCGGACCCGGTTTCCCCTGATATAATCACGATTTTGTTTTTTTTTATGGCAGTGATGATCTCATCTTTTTTGCGGTTAATGGGCAGGTCAGGATTAAAGGTTATATTAGAAGGTTTTTGAAAATGCCTTGTCTGCTTTTTCTTTAGTTTGTCCATAGCCTTTAAATAGTAACTTAAAGTTTAAAAAAGTCAAATTCCGGATGTTATTATCCGGCAATTCCCGGTGAATGACAGCTATAAATAAAATATGTTTTTTTATGTTGTTCCCCGCCAAACAGATACATTGTTCCCGCTATATTGCAACATAATCGAGCAACCCTTCCCAATCAGCAAAAACAGGCTTAAGCTTTGTCGATGGGATAGAATCAACAAGTTCTCTCATTTGAGTTTTTTTTTGGATAGATTTTACACCGGATAATGTTTGCTCATGATCTATTTTGCCTGGCTTTCTTGAACCTGATATTTTACCACAGCTTTTTAGTCAAAACTAAAAGATTGCGAAAAATAAATCTATAGCTCAATTAAATCCCATGCCAATACCGGCTTGTACCGTTTGCCGGAAATTGCTGGTTTCTGAGTCATATATTTTATTCTGAGCTGTTTATCCACTTGACAACAGGAATTAACCACTCTTTGCGAGGTTGATAAAACGTGCCGTGACCTTTGCCCACCGTCAACTTGATTTCTTTACTTGAAATGCCTCCTGCTGCCAGCTTGAAAGCCGTTTCACAGCTGCCACAGATAGAATCATTTATATCGTATATAGAAAGGATACGACCTTTCAGGTCATGAGCAGCACTTCTAAGGAACCTTTTATAATTTTTCCTATACTTGCCATTGGCACCACAACCTGCCATCACGACAAAATTAATTTTATCATTTTTTAATATGGAAGAGGCATAAAGAGTAATAGCACCACCCTTGGAAAATCCAACGACACTAATATTCCCGGGAGGAACCCCCTGAGTTAGAAGTTCCTTAACCTGGTCTGCAATTTTTCCGGCATAGAGTTGAATATTTGTATTTTTTTTTCTCACTTCGCTTATTACCATAAAACCTTGATCTGAAATCGCTTTGGTCATCTTATAAAAATCGTATGTTCCATATATCGGGTGTGTAGCATATGGCCCTTGTTTTTCAGTAATAGTGCCGTGAAGAAAAAAGATATATTTTGCTGAGCTATCTATAACTGTTGGCATCCTGTACGAAGTTGTTGTTGATACACAACCGGAAAGGAAAAATAATAAAACAGCAAAAACTCGAAATAAGGACTTCGTATTTTGGGTAGATAATGATTTCATATAGTTAATCCACCTTTTTGAAAGAAGTTAATAAGTCTCATAATTATCAGGATATAGGATAGGGTCGGAACTTGTTTCTTGTCAACAGAAGTATGAAAAAAATTAAGAACTGAAATATACACCCAGCCCGACATGGGTTCCTTTTTTTTGTAACGCGGCAATCAATATCAGAAAATCTGGCAAGCAATATCAGAAATTTAAAATTTTATAATTGTTCTGAAATCAGGTAATTATATTAAGCAGAATCAAAGGTGAGTGGGAGTTTTCAACTTATTACATCACAAAACAGTTCCTGATTCTGGGATCTTGACTTAGGATTAAGACGTCTCTGCCCTTTAGGGTGCAACATGATAAAGCCTTTGAATTCGGGAGACGGGGTAAATGCTGCGGTCGTGCAGTGAAAGTTCACGTTCTTATCTTACACAGGCCAGGAAGATTGATACTCTGTTGGAAAATTTGCAAGCAGGAGACTTGCTACTGGTCAGTGAGCTTTCCAGGTTAGGCAGGAGTGTCGGACAGATAATGCAAATTGTGGGCACTCTTATTAAAAAACGGCAACTCAAAAACATTTATTGCCAAAAGGTATATGACATCTTTGCCAAATCTTTATAAATGGATGAAGAAGCAAGGGATACCGTTAAGGTTAATTAGTAAATGAGCAGGTAGATATTGACTCTTAGGGTGTTTTTCGTCCAACTGTGAAATTTGATTCCTTATTCGTCTACAAATCAACAACAGTTTATAAATATTTTTTCATTCCCCCTTGACCTGTACTACGGTACAGGGATTATACTTCTTTCATGGAGGCAAAAATGGGTAAATTATCAATCGGAGAACTTGCTAAAAAAGTAAACGTAAACAAAGAAACAATTCGTTATTATGAGCGGAAAGGACTGATTCCAGAGCCTCCAAGAAATGATAGCGGGTACAGACAATATTCTGAAATCGAGGTTAAAAGGATCGAGTTCATAAAACGGACACAATCTTTAGGGTTTTCATTAAAAGAGATAAAAGATCTCTTAATGTTAAAAGTTGAACCCCAGACAACATGTAAAGACATTCAAGAAATAGTAAAATTAAAAATTTCAGATATTGATCATAAAATAACGGATCTCATGCTCATTAAAAAAACTTTAAATAAACTCGCTGGCAGATGCACTGGCCAGGGTCCAGCCAGCGAGTGCCCTATTTTGGACGAATTGGAAGAGAATAAACCGAAAGGAGGTGAAAACACATGAGTACAAAAAGAAATATAGAGGTCTTCAGTGCAGGCTGTCCTGCTTGTGATGAGACAATTAAAATGGTTAAGACTAATGCTTGCCCATCCTGCGAAATCAAAGTCCTGGATATGAAAGATCCGGCTGTTGCAGGCCAGGCAAAGCGTCTTGGCATTCATTTTGTTCCAGCGGTTGTCATAGATGGCAAACTTGCTGACTGCTGCACCGGGCGAGGTCCTGATGAAGCAGTTTTAAGGACTGCAGGGCTTGGACAGCCTTTGGTATAAAACAGCAAGGCAGAGAGCTTTAATGGCTCTGATGATAATTTACGCTTTCTAATCATATAAAAAATGGAGGAAGGAGTGTAAAAGCTGTGCTCCAGGAGAATCCGGGGTATAAAATATGGAGATGCAAATGAAAAAAGAAAACATATCAAGTACACTGGCTGTAATCGTTTCTTTCCTTGCTGCATCCTGTTGTATCGGTCCGGCTATTTTCATTGTCTTTGGTGTTTCCGCAGGTTTTATGGGGAACTTTGGATTTCTTGAAATATACAAGTCATATTTTCTGGGTGCAGGCTTTCTTATGCTCAGTTTTTCTTTCTGGAAACTTTATATCAAGAAAAAGACCTGTGATTGTATAGAAGACATTCGGATGCAGAAAATTTCAAAGGGTATCTTTTGGACTGGTGTAATATTGTTTGTCTTTGCTTTGTCTTTTCAGAAAATTTTAATTTGGCTTTATTAAAGATGGAGGGCTTAAATAATGAAACATCTTCTAATTATAATTGTATTGATGTTGGCAATGATTCCCGTTCACACAATCGCCGCTGAACAGAAAGTAGAACTTGAAATAACAGGAATGACCTGCTCACTGTGCACTGTGGCGGTTAAAAAATCATTATCGAAAATTGACGGCATCACGGACATAAAAGTGTCTTATAAAGATGAAAAGGCCTGGTTCGTTGCAGATGATTCTATTACTGACGAGGTCCTGATAAAAGCAATAAAAAAAGCAGGGGGCTATAAGGTTCAATCAATTCACCGGGAATAGCTGTACGTAATAATTTATTAAATCTGCACAAAAGGAGATTTGAGCATGTTGAGCCTGATGATCATAGGCGGTGGTTCCGCAGGGTTTGCCGCTGCTATAAAAGCAAATGAGCTTGGTACCAGGGTAACCATGATTAATGCAGGACTGCCCATCGGCGGGACCTGTGTTAATGTAGGGTGTATCCCGTCGAAAACACTGATACGAGCAGGAGAAACACTGTATCGTGCTTCTCATCATCATTTTAAAGGTATCCAAACTAAAGGCTGCTTTAATAATTTTAAAGCAGTAACAAAACAAAAACAAAAGTTAGTAGATCTACCACTTTATATGTCGCTGTAGTGATAGGAAAGAACCTTGATAGAAGTCTTCCGGCGATTAAGAAATACAAACAAATACCCTGCAAAGGAATCTGTTCTCAAGACCGTTTTACACAGCATGGCCAAACCATATCAATGCCTTTTCTAAAATCAACTGGCTCCACTGCCAGTAGTATCCTCATCTGGGGAGTGATCTGGGTCATGCCTGTTTGCTCCAAAATGATTTGCCAAGCTCAAGAAGATGAAAGCCAGTTATATTCTTGAAACACATTTTCATTTTAGACCCCCCACTGTCTTCCATTTCAACAATACATTCTGGAATAAATTCAGGGTGAAAAACATTTATTGCTGCCTGCCAAAATTCTTCCGGAATCCGGGTGCCTCGTGTCCTTGCCTTACGCCAGGCTTTAAATTTTAGTTTAACATTATCAAGGGATGGCGGGTTTTGCATTGTGGCCATCGATTCTTCCTCCTATTGGCTTTGGATGATTTTATCGAACCGATACTACCATTTATAAGGAGCTGATCCACGCATACTCACCGAAAGGACACAAAGAACCGAATGTTTAGGATATGCGGCAAACCTCTCCATTGCTTTTAACAGTTGAACAGATGATATCATGCATCCCGTTATGACGTCTGGCGAACATATGTCATGGCGGTAAATTTTTGAATTTTAATCCGCATCTTCACGTCATCGTCCCGGATAGATGGTTCATAGATGATGCTGTAATTGATAACCTTTTTTCATTGCATCCTCCTGATCCCTTTGGATATTTCCCGGACACCTTTGATACTATTATGGGTGATTTGTTTTTTCAATCCAATCAAGGACTATTCATCTGGATAATCAATTTGACTTGTATCGGTCGGCCAGGATATTTTTGCTGCCCATAAGCATGTTTGCAGGATTTAAGATTTTGCAGACAGTTAACAAGAAGACCAGAGGAGAATAAAATGCCGAGATTACGCGAAGAGATCCTGAATGACCTGGCAGACAACGTATTAAATATGAGGGAAGATCTGGCGGTGAAAGCGGCCAAAGAAGCGGTGGAAGCAGGAATTGACGCCCTTGACGCTATCAATAACGGCCTTGTGGTTGGAATGAACCAGGCAGGAGAACTCTATGACCAGGAAGAGTATTTCGTGCCGGAGCTTGTGATTTGTTCCGATGCCCTCTACCTGGGACTGGATATCTTGAAACCCCATATCAAGGCAGAGGAGAGCGAAAAAGAGATCAGCTGTGTTATTGGCGTCATCGAGGGGGATACCCATGATATCGGAAAGAACCTTGTCAAAATAATGCTGGATGTATCCGGGTTTGAGATCCATGATCTGGGCAGGAATGTACCACTGGCCGATTTCGTGGAAAAGGCAAAGGAAGTAAAGGCCTCCCTGATCTGTCTTTCCACCCTGATGACCACGACCATGGACAGCATGGCCACTGTGATCGAAATGCTCAAAGAGGAAGGCATCCGCGACCAGCTCAAAGTCATGGTGGGTGGCGGTCCGATTTCCCAGGCGTTTGCAGACAGTATCGGTGCGGACGGGTATGCATCCAATGCCTCCCAGGCTGTGACTGTGGCAAAAAACTTGTGCAATGTCCTTACAACGGCTTGATAAAAAGGAGAAGCCGACCATGAATGATATGATGAACATCCCTGAGGACAACCAGACCTCGTTGGAACGGGTACTTTGCTACCTCCAGGGGAAAACTCCCCAGCGCATTGCCTGCTTTCCACTTATCCTCAACCATGCCGCCAGGGTTCTTGGCATACCCATTGGAGAATACAACCGGAATCCGGAACTTATGGGCAAAGCCCATATTGCAGCCTACCGGCGCTATGGCAATGATCTGGTACTGATTTTTTCCACCACCTCCACCCTGGCCGAGGCCATGGGAACCAAACTGGCTTTTTTTGACGAAGATGCTCCCCAGATAGATGTTCCCCTGATCCAGGAACTGGATGACATTAAAAAAGTGATCATCCCGGATTTTTCAAGGGACGGACGACTGCCCTGTTATCTTGAGGCCACTGAAATGGCGGTTCAGGAAATCGGGGCTGAAACTTGCGTGTCAACAGTTTTTGCCGGTCCCCTGACTACCGCAGCAGCCCTGAGACCTATTGAGCTTTTTGTCAGGGACCTTCACCGGAACAAAGAGCGGGTCCATGAACTCCTGGAAATCTGCACCCAGTCCGGGATTATGTTTATTGATGAAATTCTTAAAAGAAACTCCCTGCCGATTATTGTGGAACCTATTGGAACCGGAAGTCTCATCAGCCCCAGACATTTCAGGGAATTTGTCACACCCTATCTCAAGCGGATGGCCGACCATATCCATGCCCATGGGAGTGGAATGCCGGCAGTCCTCCACATCTGCGGCAACTCCCGTCCCAACTGGAAACCCATGCTGGAAGCCGACTGGAATATCTGGAGCATTGATTCTCCCGTGGACATCGGGGAAGCAAGAGAAATTGCCGGCAGCCATGTCTGCCTGGTGGGAAATTTGACCACCACCAATCTGCTCAAGGGCACCTCGGCCCAGATTGATGAAGAGGCACGGGTAATCTGTGAAAAAGCCATGGGAAGCCCAGGGGGATTCATTCTGGGCTCTGGTTGTGAGGTTCCCTTTGATACGCCGCCTGAAAATATAGACGCCCTTATCCTGGCTGCCAGAAAATACGGAAGATTTGATCAATAATATTTTTATGGACCCAAAAGAAAGGACTGCCGTCATAACAAGCCTTGTCTGCGGTTTTCTGGGCGCGGGGAAAACCACCTTTATCAAAGGCCGGTTAAAGCGCAGCAAGGAGAGGACGGCAGTCCTGGTCAATGAATTCGGGATACTTGGCATGGATGGTGATGAAATCGGAGAATCCCGTTCCCTCAAAGTGGTCGAGATGCCCGGAGGGTGTATCTGCTGCAGTCAGAGCGAGAATCTGGCAGATGCGATAAGGGATATTGTCCGGCAGATTCGACCGGACCGCCTCCTGATTGAGCCCAGCGGCGTGGCCGAGGCCTCATCTGTCATCCGGGTGCTTCAGGGCATTGAAGATATCCAACTGGAAAGCGTTGTCACCATTGTGGATGCCCATACATTCCTGGAGGATATCCAGCCCCATGCCTTTGGCAGTTTTTTCATGGATCAGCTGATCAATGCCGATACCATCCTGATCAACAAGATCGACCGGGTTTCTGCGGATACCCTTGATGCAATTGAGTCTGAAATTTTAAACGTCAATGAATCCGCTCTGATCTTTCCGGTTTGTTTTGGATCTCCGGATCTTGTCCTGCCCCAGGCCATGAGAGCTGTTCTTAAGGAATCAATATTCATGTCCCGGGAATTTGATTCCATGAGCATGACTCTCTTCTGTCCTCTGGGAGAGGCGCAATTAAACGCGTTTGAGACAAAGCTTAAAACCGGTGAATTCGGAAATATTGTACGGGCCAAGGGGATCTTCAACACTGCGGGCGGGGGGAAAAAGGCACTTCAATATGCACGGGGAAACCTGTCCATTGAAGAAACAGCCTCATCGATCAGCGCAAGACTCACGCTTATCGGTTTTTGCCTCGAAAGAAAGAACCTTGAAGAATTTTTCAAAAAAGGAGTAGCTTTTGAATCCCTTTGAGCGCCTCATGAAGGCTGTGGACAAAGAACCTGTTGATCGCGTTCCCCTGATCTGTCCGGGCGGAATGATGACAATGGCTGTCAGTGAAGCCATGGACCTGCTCAGGGCCTCATGGCCTGAGGCCCACAAGGATGCCGGACTGATGGCGGATCTAACCGAAGGGATGACACGTCTCGGCGGTATTGAAAACCTGGGTGTTCCTTTCTGCATGACAATTGAAGCCGAAAGTATGGGCGCAACAGTGGATCTGGGAAACAGGGCCCGGGAACCCCATGTCACCCGATATGTCATGGAGTCCATGGCTGATACAGGCGTGCTTCGCCCTCTCGATCCTGAAAAGGGCCGGGCTGCGGTATGCTGCGACGCCATCCGACTGCTGAAAAAACGCAGGACTGATCTTCCCTTGATTGGGAATCTGTCAGGGCCGGTCAGTCTTGCCACCTCCCTTGTGGAACCGATATCCTATTACAGGGCTGTGCGCAGGGATAAGCCACGGGTCTATGAACTCACCTCTTTTTGCGTTGAGCAGGCCATTGTCCTGGGTGATGCCATGGTCAGTGCCGGGGCAGACATGATCTGCATTGCCGACCCCAGCGCCACCGGGGATCTTTTAGGGCCTTCCGCTTTTGAAGAATTTGTCCTGCCCTGTCTGAACCGGATGACCCGCCATTTTCAAGAGGATCTTGGTGTGCCTGTCATTGTCCATATCTGTGGAGATATTAAAAAGACCGGAAAACTGCTTGAAAAACTTGAAGCCAGGGTTATCAGTGTCGATTCCGTGGTGGGAATCAGCCGTCTGTCCCATCTGATTCCTGAAAAGGTGACCATGGGAAATGTCAGCACCTATACCCTGGAACGGGGTTCCCCGGGAAAAGTTGAGAGAGCCGGCCTTTCATGCCTCAGGCAGGGGGTCGACATTCTGGCGCCTGCCTGCGGTATTTCTCCGCTCACCCCCCTGACCAATATCCAGAGTCTGGCAAAGATCCAGACAGGTTTAAAAATTGAACCATAAAGGACCCGGAACGTGCCAACGATAATTTTTTGTTCTCCTTATTCAAAAATTGATGTGCCTGCCGGAACCAGTATCCTGGATGCTGCAGGAAAAGCCGGCATTCCCCTTGAATCCCCTTGCAACCAGATAGACGTCTGCGGCAAGTGCAGGGTCAGGCTTTCCCCTGATTCCGCAGGGAGTATAAAAACACCCGAAGATTTTGTCCTTCACCCTGCTGCGGCCCAAAACGGATGGGTTCTGGCCTGTCATACCCTGATATACGATGATATCGAAATGTCAGAGATTCCTGTCCGCGTAAAAAAAGATGCCGGATCTGTCCTGGCCCATGGTCTTTGTCATGCATAGGTAATGGCAGAACTGGTCAAGGATATCAACATCTGGCTGTCGGGTGGGGAAAACCGGTTTTGATTGAAATAAAGGTAACCGCCATTGTGTCAGCATCTCCGGCATCCGGTCACAGGCACAATCATGGGCTTTTTGAACCCATTGCCGCAGAAGATCACAATTTGAATGTGTCTGTTCCAATGTCAGGTTGAAATCATCACAGAACTTCCGGGCATTGGCCAGGTTCTCTTCTTTGTCCCCCACTCCGGTCTCTTTTTTAATCTCCTGAAAAGTGAACATTGCATATGTTCCAGGCCAAACGTCTTTCTTTAAGCAAATACAGCAGATAATCCTGAACCTGGTCATTGGTCAGCCTGCCTGGTGATCGCCGGTAATATCCGGCAAGTAATTTTACAGCGCTGATATCATTCACCGGGAATTGCTGGTTATTATAAAATATGGTTGACATAAATAATGGAATAAGAGAAAAAGAACATTGTTCTAAAAAACACTGGAGCATAAAATTAGAGTAAAAAATACTTTGAATTTGATATGGACTTAGGAGAAAAAATAGCATGACTGATACAGCTATTAAAATTGGCGGCGCAAGAAAAAGCGTCTTTAAAGACAAGGTAATGGAACTTCTGCCTGACGGTGGAAACCTTAATGCATGCCTGACATGCGGTGCATGTGCATCAGGCTGCCCTGCAACAGGGCTTGAAGGAATGGATCCAAGAAAATTTTTGAGAATGGCAGCACTTGGGATGGATGAAGAAATCCTGAGTACAAACTGGGTGTGGATGTGTTCTATGTGTACAAGGTGCATGTATGTGTGCCCGATGCAGATCAATATCCCGCAGCTTGTTTTCAATGCAAGGGCGCAATGGACAAAAGAGAATAAACCAAAAGGTATTACCAGTTCCTGTGACATGGCATTAAAAAATGATACCTGCTCTGCTATGGGTGCTAATGAAGAAGACTTCCAGTTTGTTGTGGAAGATGTTCTTGAAGAGTATCAGGAATCACAGCCCGAGTTTGCTGAAATGAAAGCAGATGTTAACAGGAAAGGGGCATATTACTTTTTGAACCAGAACTCAAGGGAGCCTGTGACCGAACCGGATGAAATGGTCCCTTTGTGGAAGATTATGCACCTTGCCGGTGCGGACTGGACCTATGGCTCAAAAGGATGGGCTGCGGAAAATTATTGTCTTTTTGCAGCAGATGATGAAAACTGGGAAAATATTGTCAGAACAAAGGTCAAGGCGGTGGAGGATCTAGGCTGCAAAGTCTGGCTCAACACCGAGTGAGGGCATGAACTCTTCGCAGTCCGGGCCGGACTGCAGAAATTTAACATCCCTTACAACTTTGAAATTAAAAGCATTATTCAGCTCTATGCTGAATGGATCAGAGAAGGCAAACTTAAACCGTCTTCTGACTGGAACAAGGACAGGAAAATCAAGTTCACTGTCCAGGATCCCTGTCAGCTTGTCAGAAAGTCTTTTGGAGACCCGGTTGCAGAGGACTTGAGATATGTTGTAAGAGCGGTTGTGGGTGAAGAGAATTTTGTTGATATGACACCCAATAGATCAAATAATTTTTGTTGCGGCGGCGGTGGTGGATTCCTCCAGTCAGGCTTCCCTGAACAAAGACGGGCCTATGGGCAGACCAAGGCCAATCAGATCCTTGCAACAAAAGCACCTTATTGCATCACGCCATGCCATAATTGCCATGCCCAGGTGCATGATATGTCGGAAGTCAATGACCATGCATGGGAAACCGTTCATCTCTGGACACTCTTAAACCTTTCCCTGGGCATACTTGGTCCCAATGAAAGAGAATATCTTGGTGATGATTTAAAAGATGTGGATGTATTCCATCCTGAATCTGCCATGTAATTTATTCAGTATCAGGACTAAAACCTGATAATAGAGGCTTTTTCAAGGCCGGCCATTATTTTATTTATAAGGCTGAATGATAGAACAGGTCCTGTACGGCAATTGCCTGCCGTGCAGGGCCTGTTTCATGTTTAATGCCTGCAGGATGCTAAAAATGTAATATGAGTTTTTAACTGATTGCCTATGAAGAGTAATTATGATAAGAATTTTTGATTATGACCCAGATTATCAGTATAGCAAACCAGAAAGGGGGCGTTGGTAAGACAACGACCAGCATTAACCTGTCAGCCGCCCTTGCCAAAATCGGGGAAAAAGTATTGCTTGTTGACTGTGATTCCCAGGCAAATGCAACAACAGGAATGGGAATTGATAAACCATCGCTTAAGTATTCTCTTTACCAGGGCCTTATTGGCGAGGCAGGTACGGATGATATTATTTATCCCACAATGTTACCGAAACTCATGATGATTCCGGCTGATATTGATCTTATCGGCTTTGAAATCGAGATGGTCTCTGCAAAGGACAGGGAAAAAAAACTTAAAGAACTTCTTGAACAGGTAAAGGCAGACTTTGATTATATTATCATAGATTGCCCGCCGGCACTAAGCTTGTTGACATTGAATGCATTTACAGCTTCCAACGCTGTCCTGATACCTCTCCAGAGCGAATTTTATGCACTGGAAGGCTTGGGCCAGCTTTTAGATACCATAAAACGAGTCAAGTCCTCTTTCAATCCCGGATTAAAAATCAAGGGAATCCTTTTGACCATGTACGACAAAAGAACAAATCTTGCCCAGCATGTTGTGAAAGATGCAAAAAAATATTTCAAAGATATGGTTTTCAAAACAAAGATACCGCGCAATGTAAAACTTGGTGAAGCGCCAAGCTATGGATTGCCGGTGATTTTATATGATAAACTGTCACAAGGATCAAAAAGCTATATTGCTTTTGCAAGGGAGCTTCTAAAAAGATGACAAAAAAAAAAAATACTGGTCTGGGCCGGGGAATTTCAGCACTGATCCCGGATTTTGAAACCCCTGAGAACAATCCTGATTTTTTCATGTGTCCTGTAGGGGATATCTCGCCTAACAGGTATCAGCCAAGAACGGTATTCAGCGGAGAAGAGCTGGATCGCCTCAAGGATTCCATTGCCCAACAGGGCGTTTTGCAACCTTTACTGGTAAGATGCCTTGATGATTCCTATGAATTGATAGCGGGCGAGAGAAGGCTTCGTGCCGCAAAGGAAGCCAACCTGACCCATGTGCCGGTATTTGTGAAAAACCTGACTGATGAACAGGTTTTGGAAGTTTCAATTATTGAGAATATTCAAAGGGAAAATTTAAATATCCTTGAAGAGGCAGCTGCCTACCACAGGTTGATCAGGGAATTTAAATATACCCAGGAAAAAGTTGCAGAAAAAATAGGGAAAAACCGTTCTACCATTGCAAATCTTCTGCGTCTTTTGAGCCTTCCCCAGGTGATAAAAGACAGCCTTATTGCAAAAAAAATATCCATGGGGCACGCAAGGGCTCTTTTGGGGGCAGGTTCAGAGGAAAACCAGATTTATCTTTTCAAAATTGTCCTTGAAAAAGGGTTATCTGTAAGACAGACGGAAAAGCTTGTAAACAAGGTCAAAAAAGAGCCTAAAAAATTACAGCAAAAATTATCTGCTGCTGAAAAACAATTCCTTGATGAAACATGCTCGATCCTTTCAAGCCGGATCAAGTCCAGGGTCAGGATTCAAAAGAACGGTGACAAGGGCAAAATAGAAATTAAATTTAAATCAAAAACAGAATTCCAGCGGCTGGTTGATCTTTTAAGTCATCTTTCATGAAAATAGTTGTTGCAAAAACTGCCGGGTTCTGTATGGGCGTCCGGCGTGCCGTGGATATGGTTCTGGATGCATCAAACCTGTCAGACCAGCCGATTTATACCTATGGTCCTTTGATTCACAATCCCCAGGTTCTTCAGATGCTTGAAGAAAAAAATATTTTCAGGATTGAAAAAATTCCCCCGAAAGGAACCGGTATTGTCCTTGTCCGCGCCCACGGGGTCCCGTCGGAAGATGAAAAAGCCCTTAAGGACGCAGGTTTTACAGTGGTCGATGCCACTTGCCCCAGGGTCGTAAGAGTCCAGGTTATTATTAGTAAATTTGCAAAAAAAGGATATTCAACCATTATTATCGGGGACAAAAAGCATCCGGAAGTTGTGGGCCTTTTAGGACATGCAAGGGGAAACGGGCACGCTGTCACCTCTGTGGAACAACTGGCTGAACTGCCAGGGTTTGAAAATGCGGTAGTGGTTGCCCAAACAACGCAAAATACCGACTTTTACGGTGAAATAAAAAACTGGTGTAAAACACATGCGCCCCATTATAAAATTTTTGATACCATTTGCGGCTCCACTGAAAAGCGCCAGACTGAAATCCGCAAACTGGCAAACTCAAATGATGCGGTTGTCGTTGTCGGCGGAAAACAGAGCGGGAATACAAAACGTCTGGCCCAGATCGCTTCCCGGGCAGGAAAAGTATCCATCCATATAGAGGATGCCTCTGACATTGATTATGAAAAATTGTCACGGGTCAGGTCTGTTGCGATAACAGCAGGGGCTTCAACCCCAAACTGGATTATCACTGATACCTATAGAAAAATAGAGAGACATCTTAAACAAAAGCATCCTGTTAAAGCGTTTTTATTTACCATTCGTGATTTTTTATTAAAAACCAATATAATGGCTGCGGCCGGCGCAGGGTTCCTGACTTATGCATGTTCCATGCTTCAAGGGATTCCCCGGGATTTTAACCATGCATTGATAGCCATGTTGTATGTACTTTCGATGCAGATACTCAATAATTTATTTACAACCAAGTCGGATAAATACAACCATCCCCAGAGGGCAAGGTTTTATAAAAAACACAGGCCATATCTGTGGACCCTTGCTGTCCTGTCAGGGGCGGCAGGCCTGTACTTTAGTTTTATCACAGGAATATTGTCTTTTTTGATCCTGCTTGTCATGAGCCTTTTGGGTTTGTCATACAATTTGAAAATCATTCCGTTAATATCAAAAAAAAGGAAAATCGCCAGGGTAAAAGATCTTCCCGGCTCAAAAACCATCCTGATTACCATTGCCTGGGGCACAGTGACCACCCTTTTGCCGGCCATAGCCATTCAAAGTAATTTGATAGAGGTTGCCGTGGTTTTTATATTTGCAACAGGCCTTGTTTTTGCAAGGACTGCCTTTTTTGATATTCTTGCCATCCAGGGTGACAGGATCACAGGAAAAGAAACTCTTCCTATTCTTTTAGGGGAAAAACAAAGTTTCAATATAATACGATATGTTTTAATGTTTGATATTTGTATGCTTATTTTGACATTTTTTACTCATTTGTTGGTCGATCGTGCTTTCTTGCTTGCTTTAATACCCTTTCTTATGCTTTTATTAATAAAGTTTTTTGAAAAGGACAGCCTCATATCCGGCGCGCACCAGGAATTTATCATTGAATTTTCATTCCTTGCCGCAGGGTTGCTGTCTGCTGTAATTTAATTCTTTTGCGGGGAGATTATGGCAGTAAACGATAATAGCAAACCAAAGATTCCTTTAATAGGCCTTTTGGCTGTTAAAAACCTTCTCATTACTAAAGAAGAGCTCCAAAAGGGGCTTGCCACCTGCCCTGGTGGGAAAGATCAGGATTCCTCTTTAAAGGAGTATCTTTTATCTAATGAACTTATATCCTCTCAAAATATGGATCGGCTTTTACGGGCGGCAAAAGCCTTTGAAATAAGGCAAAAAGAATTTAAGTTCGGTGCTATTGCCATCAGGAAAGGATTTATTAATCAAAGTGTTTTAAAGCTGGCTTTAGAAGAACAGGAAAAGGATATCAAGAACAAAAGAAAAATCCGTATGGTTGGTGATATGCTTGTAGAAGCCGGTATGTTGACGGAAAAACAACGTGATTATATCCTTAAATTACAAAAAAGGGTCAGAAAGGAAATTAAAAAAACACCTGATAAAAAAATTAATAAGCACGGCCCGGATGACATCAAAACTTCTGCTGAAACCCTGGAAAATAAATTGCCTGAAAATTCGGATAAAGATTTGGAGAACAGCAGGGAAGATGCTGAAACCCTGCTCGAACCTGAGATCATCACAGGCGGGATTAAACTTGAAATTTCTAAAGATTTAATGGCAGCTTTTTTTTCAAAAACTAAAAATTTTGATAAAAATATAACTGTGACCCAGATTAAGGAAGCCCTTTATGAGAAAGGCATTGTACTTGGTATTGCAGAGGATAAAATGATTGAGGGGTTTATTAACTCCAGCGGGTTTAAAACAAAATCTTTCAGGATCGCAAAGGGTATTTTACCAATCCAGGGGAAAGATGCCAAGGTGGAGTTTTTCTTTAATACAGACTACCTTAAAGCCGGTGGTTTGACAAATGACGGCGCAATTGACTTTAAGGAAAGAGGAAAGATTCCGCATGTGGAAGAAGGAACTGTCCTGGCCGAAAAAATTCCAATGGTTGTGGCGCGCCGCGGCCATAATATTTTTGGTGATGAAATTGAAACTATCCCTGGAAATGACGTTGTCTTGAAAATTGGAAAGGGCGCAAAACTTTCCGAGGACGGTTATAAAGTGCTTGCCGATGTTAAAGGGTTCCCTAAATATGCCTTGTCCGGTCATATTTTTGTCCACCAGGAGTATATCACACAAGGCGATGTGGATTATGAAACAGGCCATATTAATTACGATGGCAATGTTAATATAAAGGGGCGGATTAAATCCGGTTTCAAGGTAAAAGGCAATGATATTGAAGCAATTGAGCTGGATGGCGGCATTGTAACTGCAGACGGGAATGTAAAAATTGCAGGCGGCATTAACGAGGGTAAAATTTATGCCCGTGGTAATGTCTATGCTAAATTTATCCATAAGTCGGAAGTAATCTGCATGGGGGACGTAATTATTCAAAAAGAGATAGTTGATTCAGAAGTTGAATGTTCCGGCAACTGCGTAATTGAGAATGGAAAGCTGATATCCTCAAGGCTGACGGCAAAGATGGGGTTTAAGGCCAGGAATATCGGCACTGAAAGGGCTGAGGCGAGTATAATAAAAGTCGGCCATGATGCTTTTACTGAAAAAGAGCTGGAAAAAAACAAAGAAAAAGTTGATGAGCTGAAAAAACAGATTGAGTATCATAAGGAAAAGAAAGAAAAATTTAAAGAAGAAAATTTTATTCTCCAGAAACAGATCACGGAACTTGCCCATGTCCAGGACCGGTCTCAACTGGAAGAAAAAGAAATTTATTCAAAGATTTCTTTAATGGAAAACGATGCGGGAAAAGAAGAAACCATTAAAGAATTAAAAGAGAAAATTGAACTGTTGAAAATCACTGTTCAAAAGGCTGAAGAAAACCTGGATATCTGCTTTGATAAGAGTGAAAACATTGAAGCGGTAATGGAACAAGAGGACAGGAAGATCGAGGCACTGGGAAAAAGACAAAAAGATTTCCTTGATGAAAGATCAAACCTTATTGCCTGGGCCAAAGACAACCCTGGACAATCTGTTGTTATTGTTGAAGGGGCGATCCTGCCTGAGACCGTTATTTTCGGCAGGCACAGCGAAAAGCGGGTGACTGAATTGATACGCCATTCAAGAATTACAGAAATTTTATGCACATCTGATGACGGCCGGAGCCTGAATATTTATGAAATGCAGGTTGGAAATATTTAATTGAACTGCCGCCTTCTTTCCAAAAAATATCACACGCCCATCCCTGATATAATAAGGTTATTTATTTTGTCTGCCGGTTTTAAGCAGCTTGATTTTTTCATCTTTTTTTTGCCATAAATTGTTCAGCCAGCAAAAAAAATAGTTTTTATACTCTGGATCATTAAAATAATCGCCGGTGATGGAATCGGTCAGGGCAATAACTTCAAAGTCCATCACGATCTTATTGACCCTTCCTGAAACATATTCCCAGAATGTTGGGATTTTATCAGGATAGACAATGGTGACATCAATGATTTTATGAAGATATTCCCCCATGGAGCCTAAGACAAAAGCAACGCCTCCTGCTTTCGGGGTAAGAAGATGTGTGAATTGATTGTTCTTGGAATTTTTTTTATGCGGGGAAAACCTTGTTCCTTCTACAAAATTTATAATGGAAACCGGTGTGTGTTTGAATTTTTCACATGCTTTTTTTGTACTTTCAAGGTCTTTGCCCCTTAGATGGGGGTTTTCTTTTATTTTCTTTTTTGAATACCTCTTCATAAAAGGAAAATCCAAAGCCCACCAGGCAAGTCCTAAAAAGGGAATCCAGATCAGTTCTTTTTTTAAAAAAAATTTCAGCATGGGGATTTTTTTGTTCAAGGTGGTTTGCAAGGCTAAAATATCCACCCAGGACTGGTGGTTTGAAATAACCAGGTACCATTCTTTTTTTTCAAGCTTTTCAAGGCCCCTTATATCCCAGTCTATTTTGCAAAAAAGTTTTGAGTTGAGTGAATTGATCCATATCCAGAGTGTGGCAATGGATATAAGTATCCTGTCAAGAACCACAACAAAGGAATGGACAGGGATGATAAACTTGAAAAAAGAGGCTAAAATCAAAGGGATGGTAAGAAAGATGGTGTTTAACGTATACAGCAGCAGGGATAAAATACCTGTGAGTGGATGGGGTAAAAAATTAAGCATGGATTTATTTTTCTTTTTTAAAATTTATAATATGTTTTTTAATTGTTCTTCTGTCCAGCCCTGTCAATTTCGCAACCTTTTCATAGGTGCCGGCATTATCGTACAAAAGTCTGCAATATCCTGATACCAGGGACGATACCAAAATATTTTGATCGATAATGCCCTGTATGAGTTCCTGGGCCAGGGACAGGTTCTTTGTCCTGTCTTTTTGTTTTCCGTTATAATCCCGCCGCAACAGGACACTTCTTACGCATTGCTCAAGCTCTCTTACGTTTCCCGGCCATTGATAATCTTTCCCAAGCCGGCGGTCAATAATTCTTTTGACTTTTAAAATTAATTTTTCAGAATGGGTTCCGGTCATTTTTTGGATGGTAAAATCAAGGAGATCGTCCAGTTCAGACGGTTTTTCCATTATCCTGGTGCGAAGAGGCGGAACTTCAATGATATCGGAACAAAGCCTGTAATAAAAATCGTCCCTGAATACCTTTCCGTCTATAATATCATTTTTGGGCCGGTTTGTTGCTGCTATTACCCTTCCGTTGAATCTTGATGTCTCATGGGTTCCTACAGGGGAAAAGCTTCTTTCCTGGAGAACTCTTAAAAGTTTGATCTGTACATGGTTGGGGATCTCGCCGATTTCATCCAGAAGGATGGAACCATGGGGGCTGCAACGGTCAAACACCCCCTGGTAATCATCCACAGCGCCTGTAAAAGCTCCTTTTGTGTGGCCGAATAATTCAGACTCGAGCAGGCTTTCAGGATACTGGGAAAGATTAAGAGAAGAAAAAGCCCGGGTAAAGCTCTGGGTAAAGCATTGTTTTTTTTCATCAAAGGGTATATATCCGCTTCTCCCGACGGCCTTGGCGGCCGTGCCTTTTCCCGTACCGGTTTCACCTAAAAGCAGGGTGGAAAAATCTTCCATTTTGTTCCATAAAAATTGATTGTAATGATCAATATTATAGGTAAAAACATTGTACCATAAATGCTTTTTTAAAGTTTTCATACATGGGCTGCTTCCTACAAGGGAGCTGGAAATAAAGTAAAAGGCACGTCTTAGCTGATAGGAAAGGGCAAAATAATGGAGGATGCTTTTATCTTCAAACCCCTTTGCATGGAGCATCTGCATGGCTTTTTGTGCAAAAGGAACCCTGATGGATGTATCCTGGGCCTTAATTTGATTTTTTATTAAAAGGTCAAAACTATCCCGGAATTTATGAAAGATATCAAATAAAAATACAATTGTGATGATTTTCCTGTCCTCATCGTGAAAGGCATTTATATCGGCCCGGCCCTGCCTTTCAAGGTCTTTTATCCGGCGATCCACTTCTTTTATGCAAAGATCTTTACTTTTTCTCCTTGATACGGAAGGAAAAAGGCCTGCAATTTTTATATCCAGTTTTTCCCTTAAATCACTGAATGGGTTTGCAAAAGCAGCATTATAGACTGTCCTGAAAAAGTGGCGTTCTTCAAAAGTGAGTATGGCTTTTTTCAATCCCCCTCTCCATTAGGTCATATTATTGACAATGTACAATTTTGTACACTCAGCGTGCATAAAATGCAAGGATAAAACTAGTATTTAAAGGTTAAAAAAGATGATCAGATGAAAAAAATCTTTTATTTTAAGGGCTTATATTTTCAAGGTGGCCTGGCACAATATTTGAAACATAAAATGGCGCAATGTGAATTTTCATGGCAGTGCCGTGAAAATTAAAAAAACAAAAACAAATTATGGAGAAATACTTATGATTAGGAGAATACTGAATTCAAGACTGCCTTTAATGGTTTATAACCCGGTAAAGGTATTTGATATAAAGTATTTTAACAAGATTTTCAATGCCGGGGCTCTTCCTGTATTTGATACGGAATTTTTGACCCATGACGAAATACTCCGGAACGCTTCGCAGCTTTCCAAAGAGAAATTGAGTTTTGGTATCAGGCTTTGGGCTCATGACGCAGAGCTTATCGGGAAAATCAAACAACAGCGGATGGCTAATCTTGATCTTTTAATTTTCCCTTTTTCAAAAGCCGGTACACCGGCGGATCTCAATAATTTCGGTGATACAAAAATTGTTCTTGAAATCAAAGATATTAATATAAATGAAAAAATCAAAGAGGTCTCACCCCATGCCCTTATCCTGAAAGGGAATGAGGCCGGGGGAAAGGTTTCAAAATATTCGTCTTTTATCCTGATGCAATGGTATTTGAAAAATAATGAATTGCCTTTGTTCATCCATGGCGGCGTTGGAAAATACACTGCCGCCGGCATGTTTGCAGCAGGTGTCTCAGGCCTTGTCATGGACAGCCAGTTTCTCATGACGGATGAAGCCCCTGTATCTGGTAGTTTTAAAAAACTTTTAGGCATGGTTGATGAAAGTGATTCAACCGAAATTACATATGATGGCAGTGATATTTACCGTGTGTTTGCAAAACTTGGCACTAAAATTGTCAAGGACCTGAAGCAAAAGGCAATTGAATTTAGTGGCGCCCCCGGGGGAAAAGGCAAGGTCTATCAATCTATTTGTAATAATATAACCGCCCTTGATAAAGAAGACGGCAATTTTATCCAGTCTCTTTTCTACCTTGGCCAGGATGGGGTCTTTGCAAAGGATTTTATAAAAGGTTCAACCTGTCTTCGTGACATCATATCCGGTTTTTTCAAGACCATTGGTGAGAATTTGAATTTTATTGATGAATTCGACCCTGTGAAACCAGGCTCTGAATTTGCCATTGACCAGGGAACAAAATTTCCATTGATCCAGGGGCCCATGGCCAATATTTCCGACAACTCTGATTTTGCAAATAAAGTTCTTGAACATGGGGCGTTGCCGTTTTTCGCCGTGGGAAGCCTTCCCGAGCAGCTTGCAGACGACATGCTGAAGGATGGCAGCCGGAAAGTGGATGTCTTTGGTGCAGGCCTTGTGGGGATTGAAGCCTTTAACCCCATGGTAAAAAAACACCTTGACATGGTTAAAAAGTACAAGGTTCCCTATGCGCTTTTTGCAGGCGGGGTTCCTTCCCAGGTGGCAGAGCTTGAAAAAGCAGGAACCAAAACTTATCTTCACACCCCGTCGTTATCCATGATGGAAAATGCTCTGAAAAGCGGGTGCAAGAGGTTCATCTTTGAAGGCGGGGAAGCAGGAGGCCATGTGGGAACCCTTTCTTCAATGGTGCTGTGGGAGGATGCCATTTCCACCTTGATTAATCAAAATTATGATCTTTCTGATTTATACCTGGTATTTGCAGGTGGCATTTCCACCTGTTTTGCATCTTTTTTTATTTCAGGGCTTGCATCCTTTCTTGCTGCCAAAGGGGCGAAAATCGGAATCCAGGTTGGGACAGCCTATCTTTTTGCCGATGAAATCGTGGCAACCAAGTGTATTAAATCCCAGTACCGGGATATCATTATCAAGGAAAACGAAACCATGGTCATCGGCAAAAGCCTGGGGTTGTGGTCAAGAACGGCGCCCACAAAGTTTGCAAGGATGATGATAGAAAATGAAGCTGAAATGATCAAAAACAAAGAAAGCCTTGAAAATAGAAAACGTGCTTTTGAAAAAAGAAATATAGGTTCTTTGCTCATAGGCGCAAAAGGCTTTTTGCCGGATTTTAAAAAACCGGGGCCTGAGAATTATACGTGGTTTGAAGATGAGGAACACAAGGAAAAGGGCAATTTTCTTGTGGGGGACAGCCTTGCCTTTTTTGAGGGTGCGGTCACTATAAAAAAGATCCATGATAAATATTTCAAAGCCAAATCAGCACTTTATAAAAATATTAATTCTCTTGAGATATTTTCAAGCTCAAAAAATAAAATCAATGATGAGATAGCCGTAGTGGGCATTGGTTGCACATTGCCGGATGCTGGTGATCCTGACAGTTTGTGGAAAAATATTTTAAACAAAAAATATTCCATAAGCCGGATGCCGGAATCAAGATTCGACCATGATCTTTATTACGATCCCGACAAAAGTGCGGAAGATAAAACATACACCACGCTTGCAGGGCATGTGGACAATTTTAAATTTGACCTGGAACGGTTCGGGTATACCGAAGAAAAAGCAAAAAGGCTTTCCCGCAGCCAGAAAATGGTGCTGCAGACCGCATACAAAGCCGTTGAAAATGCAGGGCTCCTGAACGAAGATGACCGTCTTGCCTGTGATGACCCTTCCAGGACAGCCGTTATTATAGCCACCTGTCTTTCCAACGAGCTTGGCAATGACCTTCAGCTTAAATACTGGTATCCCCAGATAGTTTCCATGATGGAGGACACAGAAGAGTACCAGGCTTTAAGCAATGAAGAAAAAGACAAAGTCAATAAAGCTTTAATGGAAGGCATGGAAGGGGAAAACACCGGATACGATCCTGTCCACGGCATTCTTTTGAATATTGAAGCTTCAAGGATTGCCCGTCATTTAGGGATCAGGGGTGCAAATTATATTGTCGATGCTGCCTGTGCATCCTCGATGACTGCAATTGACGCTGCAAAAAGTGAGCTTTTATCAGGCGATCATGACCAGGTTATTGTGGGCGGGGTCAATACCCACCTGGCCCCGGAATCTTTTATCGGGTTCGCAAAAATGGGAACCTTGTCCAAAGTCGGGTCCTACCCCTTTGACAAAAGGGCTGACGGGTTTATCTTGGGTGAAGGGTCTGTTATTTTCGTGTTAAAAAGAATGAAAGATGCCATAAGGGACAAGAACCGTATTTTCGGCGTCATAAATTCCATAGGTGCAAGTTCCGACGGTAAGGGAAAAGCCATTGCAGCACCGAATCCAAAAGGACAGGCATTAAGTTTGCAAAGGTGTTTTGAAAATCTTCGCCCCGGGATACGGCCCGAAGATATCGGTTTTATCGAAGCCCATGGTACATCCACTGTCATCGGTGATAAGGCAGAGCTTGAGACCTTAAATTCCATCTACAAAAATTCTGGTGCAGGTGTAAGTTCCATAAAATCCCAGATCGGGCATCTTTTGGGGTGTGCAGGGTCAGCAGGGCTTTTAAAGGCGTTGCTGACAGTTAACAATGGCATTTTGCCGCCCAATGGAAATTTTGAAACCCTTTCTGAAAACCATGATTTAAGGGATTCTTCCCTGTTTATTTTAAAAGACGCAAAAGAATGGAAACTTAAAGATAATCTTTCAAGGAAAGCTGCGGTTTCTTCATACGGTTTTGGCGGTATTAATTACCATATGGTTGTAGAGCAGATGACAAGGAACTATCAACCTGTCCCACGGGATATTTTCATTGACCCTGACTATGATTTTAATGATGACAGGATTGTTGTTGCAGGCCTTGGGGTTTTTCTCCCCGGTGCGAAAAATACAGAGGAATTCTGGGAAAAACTTCAATCAGGGGAAAAGCAATTGTCAAGGATCCCTGCCGAACATTTTAATAATGATGCCTATTCGCGTCTTGATAAAAATTCTTCTTACAGGCTCCCTGAGGTAAAGGCAGGTATTGTTAAAGAATATAAGTTCAACAACCTGAAATACAGGATGCCGCCCATGATGGTTAAATCCATCGAGAGAGGGCAGATTTTCGGGCTTGAAGCCGCCAGCGAGGCATTAGAAAGTTCAGGTCTTCTTGACCGCTTAAGTGCTGCCAACAAGGTGGGCGTGATTCTCGGTACTATTGCAGGAGAAAGGCAGAGTAAAAATATTGTCAGGGTCAGAAAACAATTTATCGGCAATATCATTAAAAATTGTCCAGGGATTGAGCCTGATAAACGCAGCATGCTTTCAGATAAGCTTGTGGAATCGATCCGGACCACTATTCCGGAGAATAATGAAGATACAACGCCAGGGCTTTTGTCCAATATCATTTCCGGCAGGATTGCCAATTATTTCGGCTTGAACGGTGCCAATTATGTTATTGACGCATCCTGTGCCTCTTCCTTTATAGCCATGAGAAATGCGGCCAGGAACTTAAAACACAAAGATCTTGATTTTGTCCTTGCAGGAGGGGTTGACTGTAATATTTACCCGGCAGTTCTGATGGCCTTTAAACGCCTTGGCCTGTTATCAGAAGGGGAGTGTAACTTTTTCGATTCAAGGGCTGACGGGTATGTAATGGGAGAGGGTGCGGCAATTCATATGATGACCACCTATAAGAAGGCTCGTGAATATGATATGCAGATTCTAGGTGAAATCAATGAATGCGCTGTCCGCTCAAGTGTTCCAGACCATCTTCTTGCCCCTTCGGAACATACTTTTGTGTCCACCATAAACGAAACATATAATAAATCCGGTATCAGGAAAAAGGATGTCAATCATCTGGATCTTTTTGCATTTTCCAATATTTTCGGTGATATCGTCGAAAAGCAGGTAATTGAACAATGCTTTGACCATGAAATGCATTGCGGGAATATCAAATCCCAGTTCGGGTATTTTAAAGCGGCAAACCCTGCAGTTGCCATGGCAAAGCTGATGCTCATGAACCGCAATGGAAAAATTCTGCCGGATTTTAATTATGATCCTGAGCATTCTGTCTTAAATGGCAGTAAAATTTTAAAGCCGGCCCGTAATATGGTTGTAAAATCAAAAGGGCAGCCTTTCAGGTTCGCGGCCAACGTCAATGGTATCGGCGGCAATCACTGCCATATGATCATGAGCTCATTGCCGGCAGTGTTAGAAAAAGAAGAGCCCGTGGTTGAAGCCCAATTCAAGGAAGAAGCCGGGGATGATATCGTACTGATCGACCATGCTTATTCTGCTGATAACAAAGGTAAAAAATTGAGAATGGTTGCTCTTCTTTCCGGCCAGGGTGCCCAGAGAAGCCACATGATGAAGGATCTTTTTGAAAGGGATGCCCATATAAGAAAGATAATGGAAAAAGGCGAAAAAGTCTTTGTTGAGCAAAGAGGATATTCCCTTTTGGACATGATGTTCGGTACGGATGATGCCATTAACTCGACACAGAATACCCAGCCTGCGGTTTTTCTTTCTTCTGCTGCCATTTACAGCAGGCTTTCCAGGGAAGGGTTTGCCCCTGATTATTTTATCGGCCACAGTGTCGGAGAATACACGGCACTTTTCTGCAGCGGCATGCTGTCCTTTAATGATGCCATGCGTCTTATCATGAAACGTTCTGACCTCATGCATGAAGCCACCTTAAAAGTCCCGGGCAAAATCATGGTGGTATTTAAAAATGAAAAAGAAACAGAGCATATGATAAGGAAATCATTTGTTTCAAATATTTATATTACCAATAAAAACAGTGAAAAACAGACTGCTGTCTCGGGCCGGGCCGAGGATATAGAAAAATTCTGTGTATTTTTAACCCAGCAGGATGTTTTCTACCAAAAGCTGAATCTTACCGGGGCTTTTCATACGCCCCTCTTAAAAGAAGCTTCAAAAGAGTTAAGAGATTACCTTGATACCATAAATTTTAATGACACAAGGTTTGGCCGGATAATTTCCAACACCCTTGCAAGACCGTACCCTGAAAGCCATGAAGACGTCAAGGACCTGTTGGCAAAACAGATTATTTCACCTGTTGAATTTATTAAATCCATAGAGAATGTATATGTATCAGGCAGGAGTCATTTCATAGAGATCGGGCCTTCAAGGCTGCTTGTTAATCTTTTGAAAAATATTAATATAGGAGAGTATGGCACGGCTGTATCCGTGGATGCAAAAACAGGGGAGATAAAATCCTTTGAAGCGTGCAGGAAATATCTTCGGGGCTGCAACAGCATTTTTGAGGCCAAGCCCATGCCGGTAACCGGCCCGGATATTGTTCCCCCAATTAAAGAGGAGTTGCCAAAAACAGACATGTCTCAAGATTTTGAATCCTTTAAACAAAATAACAGGAAACTGGTTGATCAGATCCTTTACAGGGAATATCAGCGCCAGAAACGTGAAAGTGCCATTGATGCCATTGAAAGATATAATTTTAATACCGGTAAAATATTGATATCAGGCGTTTCCGTGGGCCTGCCGGGAAAAGCAAGGCGCGTGTTTGCAAGGGATAATTTCGATGCTATTTTAAATGGCGAAAATTTTATCGACCCCCTGACAATTGAAGCCCAGGAAAAATTTACAGATAAGAATATCACCAAGCTCTATAAACAGCCTGACGGCAATGCAAGGTTTGTACAGATTACCAAGACCGAAGATGTCATACATCTTGCAGGACAATTGGGGTATTTTGACCTTACGGATGAATACGGCATCAAAGAACAATATGATATAAGCATGGCAATCGGCATTGCCGCCGGGATTGAAGCCTTAAAAGATGCCAATATCCCCCTTGTCATGCAGTATAAAAAGGTGAAGGGCGGAAGGAGCATGCTTCCCGACGGGTTTGCCCTGCCAAAAGAAATGCAGGAAGAAACAGGGGTTATTATTACCTCGCTCTGGCCCAGCGGTGAAACCATGATTTCAGAGCTTGAAAAATATTTTTATGAGAAAATGTTTCTCAAACCCTACGAAGAGTTTGAAAATATTTACTATTTTCTCATGGAGAAAATAAAAGACCTGGGTATTAAAGAAGAATTGACTGAATGGTTTTTCAAAGCAAAATCAAGAAAGAGACCGGATTTTCAAACTTATAAGTTTGACAGGGATTTTTTGTCCAATGCCTGTCCCTTAGGCTCAGCCCATTTTGCCCGGATTATCAAGGCAAAAGGCCCTAATACCCTTGTAAGTTCCGCATGTGCATCAACAACGCTTGCAATTGGTATTGCCGAAGACTGGATCAGGGTCGGCCGGTGCAAAAGGGTTCTTGTTGTCGGCGGTGAAAATGCAACATCTTCTATCCAGAACCAGTGGGTTGGATCAGGCTTTCTGGCACTTGGTGCAGCTACCATTAAAAAAAGAGTGTCCGAGGCTGCCAAACCCTTTGATGAAGACCGTAACGGAACCATCCTCGGCTCAGGTGCCGTGGGCCTTGTCATTGAAAGCCAAAGCTGCGCAGAGAAAAGAGGCATGACCGGCCAGTGCGAGATCCTTGGCACTCATATCGCCAATTCTGCATACCACACTTATAATATTGATGTGCCCCATATGTCCCGAGAGATGAAAAAATTCATCGAAAAAGTGGAAAAACAAAATGATATTAAAAAAGAAGATTATGCTGACAAGCTCCTTTTCATGTCCCATGAAACTTATACTCCGGCAAGGGGAGGCAGTGCCGACGCTGAAGTAACTGCCTTGGAAACAGCATTTGCCGACCATTTGAACGGCATTTGCATATCCAATACCAAGGGGTTTACCGGCCATACCCTGGGGGCTGCCATAGAAGACGTCGTGCTGGTCAAAGCCCTTCAGAAAAGAAAAGCCCCTCCCATTGCCAATTTGAAAAAAATACCAGACCATTTCAGGAAGCTTAACTTTTCAGGCCAGGAGGAAATTAATTGTGAATATGGCCTCCACCTGGCTGCCGGGTTTGGTTCCCATTTTGCTTTCATGTTTGTTAAAAGGGTAGAGGAAACAAAGGTTGAAGGCAATACAAGGTATCAGAACTGGCTAAAGCAAATCACCGGGAGTGAAGATCCTGAGCTTAAAATTATTGACAACACTCTTTGCGCCGTGGCAAGAGGAGAAGCTTTGCCGCAAACAGACAGGAAAGTTGAGATGCCTGCGGCACCAGCTATCCCTGCCATGCCTGCAGAGCCTGTGCCTGTTGCGGTGGCAAAAGAAAAACCTGCTGACCTTGAAACAAAAATGGTTGAAGAACCGGTCCCGGAGTCTTCCGGTGCCATGGTTCTTGAAACTATTAAAAATATTATTGCCGTGCAGACAGGTTATACGGCAGACATGCTGGAACATGACCTGGATCTTGAAGCCGATCTTGGAATAGATACGGTCAAGCAGGTTGAGATTTTTGGAAATATTGCCTCTCATTTCAGCTTTTCCGTACCGGACGACTTAAAGCTTCGTGATCTTAACACCATTGAAAAGCTTGGCGGGTATGTTGTGACAAAGCTTGATTTAAAAGACACCAGAGATGTGGCGCCATCTGCTGTGCAACCGGCTGCACCAAAGGTCCCCTCCAATGCCGTTGCCATGGTAAAAGAAGTGATTGCCGAGCAGACAGGTTACACAGCGGACATGCTGGAGGAGGATCTTGATCTTGAAGCAGACCTTGGGATAGATACGGTAAAACAGGTTGAAATTTTTGGGAAAATTGCTTCCACATTCGGTTTTTCCGTGCCGGACGACTTGAAACTAAGAGATTTAAACACTATTGCAAGGCTTGGGGATTATATCCATACAAGGCTTGGAACAGGTGATGAAGAACCCGAACTGCCGCAAGCCCGGCCAACTGCTGTTGAAGATCCCTTAAATGCCGTTGCCAAGGTTAAAGAAGTTATTGCGGTCCAGACAGGATATACGATAGACATGCTGGAGGAGGACCTTGACCTTGAAGCAGACCTTGGGATAGATACGGTAAAGCAGGTTGAAATTTTTGCCAAAATCGCATCCCATTTCGGTTTTTCCGTGCCGGATGACCTTAAGCTGCGAGACCTTAATACAATTGCAAAATTGTCCGACTATATCAAAACAAGGGCAGGTGCGGGCCAGGCACCAGGGACAGGACCTGTAACCCGGGTTAAAACCCTGGAACCTGTCAAGGCAGAGAAAGTCAATGTCCCTTTAAATGAGGACGATGAATTCCCCGATCCTGCTTCCCCTATTAAACGTCTGCTTGTCAGGGCTGTTGAAGCTCCTGTGCCTGAACTTTCCAAAAAGGATTTTAAAGGCAAAAAGATCATTGTTTCACTTGACAGCCACGGGTTTGCAACAAAGGTTGCACAAGAGATAATACAGAAAAAGGGAGAAGTCATCACCATTGGCGGCAAGGGTGCTGATTTTAAGTTTGACCTTGCCGATGTAAAAGCCACGGAAAAAAGGGTGGAAGAGTTTAAAAAAGCCTATCCCGGGATAAACGGGTTTATTCATCTTGCACCCCTTGACGCTTATTTTGACCGGAATAATAAGAACGGAGATTCAGATGAGTCCCTTAATACAACCGTTAAATCTTTTTTTGTCATAATTAAGAGCCTTTTTGAAAATCTTGACCGGGAAGACAATGTCATTGGAACCATCACCTTTGACTCGGTTGTATTTCCCTACATGGAAGGCTGTGGCGATATTCACCCCATGTTTGCAGGGCTTGCAGGTCTTATGAAGACGGCAAACAAGGAACTGCCCGGCACCATGGTAAAGGTTGTGGATTTTTCCTTTAAACATCCCAGGAAGAGTGCGGCAAAGATTGCTGGTACTTTCATAAACGAGTTGCTTTGTGATGATACAAGATGTGAGGTGGGATACAGGAATAAAAAACGCTATGTCATTTCCATGAAGCCTTCCATTGCGGAAAAAAATCATCCCGTCATATCTGAGAACGATACCATGCTTGTTACAGGGGGAGCCGGCGGCATTACTTATGAAATTATTAAAAAGGTGGTTGAAAAATATAAAGTCAACCTGATCATCCTGGATATCAACGACATATACAGCACTGATCAAAAATACCTGGACAAGACTTCCACCCAGGCACAGCTTATGGGCATGCTCAAAAATGACATGCCCGGTGTTAAACCAGTTGAAATAAAACGTGCTCTTGACCGTCTGATGCGGGTCCGGCTGTCTATTGACAATATTGAGCATCTTAAGTCCCTGGGTGTAAGTGTTGAATATAATTGCGTGGATGTAACCAATGCAGATGCTGTCAAAGCGGCCGTGGATAAATATGACAGGATTGATGGAGTTTTTCATGCAGCAGGCATGGAAATGAGCCAGTTCATTCCCAAAAAGGAACTCTGGTCTTTTGAACTTGTGGTGGATGTTAAAGTCAAAGGCATGAGAAATCTTTTGCAGGCTTTTGATGAGAGAGGGTATAAATACTTTTTTACATTCTCTTCTGTTACTGCCCGTTTTGGAAATGAAGGACAGGTGGATTATACAGCAGCCAATGATTTTCTTGGAAAAACGCTTTTCAGGCAGAAACAGCTTCATCCTGAAAGAACCTACAAGGTCTATGCATGGACGGCCTGGGACGGCGTTGGCATGGCAACCAACCCCACAGTAAAGATGGTTCTGGAGCAAAGAGGTATTAAGTTCCTTCCAATGGAACAGGGGGTCAGGTTTTTCATGGCAGATCTTTTGGACAAGACAGAGTCTGAAATGGTATTTTCCGGCCTTGATTATTCATTTGACAAGGACGGCCTGTTAGGAGACCCGGAAAACAAAGAGTTCCCGTTTTTAGACACCCCGGTGGAGAAAACAACCGGCAGTATGACGTATTCAAGAGTGCTGGATATTGAAAGGGATATCTTCCTTCATGATCATACAATGGAAGATGTACCGCTTTTCCTTGGGTCCACGGGAATTGAAACCATGGCCGAGGTTGCAGGCTCCATGGCTGACGGGAAAGCTGATTTTGTTGAACTTACAGATTTTCATATCCCCTACGGGATCAAACTTTTAAAGGGACGTCCAAAAGAGCTTTTGATTTCAGCAAATAAGGATGGCAAAGGCCTTTATGACTGTAGTATTACCTCTGTTTTCAAGAACCCCAAGGGTGTTGTCATGGGTGAACCCAAACTCCATTATCAAGGTAAATACAGGTTTGCCAAAAAACCTTTAAAGGCAAAAAAGATAAACCTGCCTGAATTTAACAGGGTAACCTTTGATGGTGATTTTGAAGCCCTGGCATATAACCCTAAAAGGCTTTTCATGTTCGGGCTTTTTGGCACTATCACGGATATTAATTCCTTTGACGGAAAAACATTGGTTACAACAGTGGAGGACAAGAGCAATAAAGAGTTTTTCAAAGGGGTGAAAGATCCTGAGTTTGTGGCAGCGCCCATCCTGGTGGATGCAATGTTCCAGACCGGTGGCCTTTTCGAGTTTTTCACGACTTCAAGAACAGTTCTGCCCTATAAAATCAAATCATTGAAATTTTACCGTGATGTGGAAAAGAATAAAAAATATTATTGCATTACAGGCAAGATGGCATCCGGCGATGAGACAAACACCTATGACCTTATGCTTACAGATAAAAAAGGAAATGTTTTTATTGAGGTGAAAAGCTTTGAAATGGTGAAACTCAACCGCCTTGATCCTGAAGACAGGATAACTGACCGGATCAATTTCCGTGTTGCTGAGGAAGCTAAGGAAAAGGACCGTTCAGAGGTCATCTGAACCATATTGCCCCTGCCTTTTAACCTTTTTTTGGCAGGGGCAATATAAAATCCTTGACACTTCTCCTTGAGCAGGTCAGATATGTTCTATAAAATGAGTATCAATGTCACCCTTTATAAAGGCTTTGTTTTCAAATACTTTCCGGAAAAAGGGTATGGTTGTCTGAATCCCTTTGATCTGGAATTCATCCAATGCTTTTTTCATACGTTTGATGGCTGACGGTCGATCCTGAGCCCAGACAATGAGTTTGCCGATAAGAGAATCATAAAAAGGGCCAACCATGTATTTATCATGGATATGAGTGTCGATCCGGATGCCTGGACCGCCCGGAAAGAGAATAGATTCGATTTCACCCGGAGACGGCATAAAATTGTCTTCTGGGTCTGAAGCATTGATCCTGCATTCCATTGACCAGCCATTGGGGATAATTTCATCCTGCCTGATTTCAAGCTTTTGACCTGCTGCAATCAAAATCTGCTGTTGAACAATATCAATCCCCGTAATCAGTTCTGTTACAGGATGCTCTACCTGAATCCTGGCATTGACTTCCATAAAATAAAAATTTTTGTCTTTATCCACTAAAAACTCCATGGTGCCTGCATTGAAATATTCCATGGATCTGGCAATTTTTATGGCTGTTTCCCCGAGGGTGGCCCGGAATTCATCATCCACAAAAGATGAAGGGGCTTCTTCAATGAGTTTTTGATATCTCATCTGGATACTGCATTCCCGTTCTGCCAGATGAATATAATTGCCATGCATATCACCCAGGATCTGGATTTCTATATGTCGTGGTTTATCAATATATTTTTCAAGATAAATGTCAGGATTGCCAAAAGCCGCCTTTGCTTCTCCCGATGCTATGGAAAAGGCTTCAATAAGTTCTTCTCTGGTGGCGGCAATCCTCATGCCCCGGCCGCCGCCGCCGCCGGACGCCTTTAAGATCACCGGAAATCCAACCCTGTCCGCCACCTTGCAGGCCATATCGGAAGATAAAATTATATCATCACTTCCCGGGATCACAGGAATACCAAGTTCAATCAAGGCCTGCCTGGCCGATGATTTATTGCCTGCTTTTTCAATGCTTTGGGCAGAAGGCCCGATGAAGGTCATGCCATTGTCCTGGCAAGCCTGTGCAAAGCTAGCATTCTCAGATAAAAATCCGTATCCGGGATGGATGGCAAAAGCTTTAGTCTTTTTTGCGGCCCCAACGATGTTATCAATATTTAAATAGCTCTTATAACTCAAGGCAGGGCCGATATTTACGGCATCATCCGCATACCTGACATGGAGGCTGTCCTTGTCGGCATCGGAATAAACAGCAACAGTCCCAATTCCCATTTCTTTGCAGGCACGAATGATCCTTACGGCGATTTCGCCCCTGTTTGCTATTAAGATGCGTTTAAATACCATTGTTTCCTCCCTTTTTATTATAGCTGCCGGCTATTCTTTTTCTATGATAATCAACGGCTGTTTTTTCATAACAGGTTCTTCGTTTTCCACCAGGATTTTTTTTACTATACCGGAATGTTCACTGCGAAGTTCTGTAAATATTTTCATGGATTCAATCACGCATACGATATTCGAAGCCTTGATCCTTTGCCCGACCTCGGCCAGGGGCGGTTCCCCCGGGGCTGAAGCACGGTAAAAAGTTCCCATGACCGGTGATGTAACCGTATAAATTTTGTCATCCATGATTTTCTCCTTTTTGTTTGGTTAATCATACATTTTTTAAAAATATACTTGACATATATTTTGAATCTATGTCAAGTATATTTTTATTGGAATCAAAAGTTTAATAAAAAGGAAAGTTGTACTCAATGAAACCCTCGGTAAAAATTCAGAAAATTCCAAAGCAGCCCCTGGCAGTCACTGCCTATGAAACCATTGTCAAAAAAATCATCTGTCTTGAATATCAACCCAGCCAGCACCTTGAGGAAAACCAGCTTGTTGAAGAGTTAGGGATCGGCAGAACCCCGATCCGGGAGGCCCTTGTGAGACTTCAGGGGGAAAAGATGGTGGAGTCCCATCCCAATAAAGGGGTAATTGTCAGACCCATTACCCTCCAGAATACCAAAGCCATGTTTGAAAGCATGCATATCTTTGAATTCGGTGTGGTTGACGTGGCGATTAATAAGGATTGTTCAATTTTTATTAAAAAAATGAAACAGTCAAATGAAGCCGTTAAAAAAGCCATCCTTTCGAACAAAGTCTTTAGACTGGTGGAAGCAAACCACGAATTTCATATGAATTTTGCAAAATGCTCCCAGAATGAATTTCTGATCCGTGCGGTGAATGATGCCAGGAAAGAAGCCAAAAGGCTGTCATACTTGTCCTATGGCAACATCATCGACCCTGAACGGCCTCTTGAAATCCATTATAAGTCCGTTGTACAGGAACATGACCAGATCATCGACTGCCTTGCCAATAAAGATAAACCTAAGCTCAAACAATTGTTGCAAGACCATATTGAGACTTTCAGACAAAGGATAATAATTTTTATGACATCTTAAGATGCTGTCCAACGTATGGGAGTTCTTATAAAACCACAAACCAAGAAGGGAGAGAAAGATGAAAAAATTATTAATTATTTTAACCGGTTTGATGTTTGCTTTAACACTCTTTTCCAATGCCATGGCAAAAACAAAATGGGATCTGCATCTGAATTATCCTGCTGGCAATTTCCATTCAAAAGGGGCACAAAGATTTGCAGATAAAGTTGCCAAAGCCACCAACGGCGAATTGACCATTGTACTGCATCCTGGTTCCTCACTTGGCTTTAAGGGCCCCGAGCTTTTAAGGGCTGTTGCGGAAGGCCAGCTTGCCGTTGCCGAGATTCCCACCGGCATGGTTGAAGGGGACGCGCCCGTACTTGCATTGACTGCCCAGCCTTTTGTCTCCACCAATGCCTTTGAACAGCGTCTTCTTTATCAACTGGCAAAACCCGTATATGCCAAAATCTTAAAAAAATTCAACCAGATGACCCTGTACACCTCTGTCTGGCCATTTTCAGGCATTTACACCCAGCGTGCCGTAAAATCTAAATCTGATTTAAGCGGGCTTAAAATGAGAGTATACGATGGTACGGGTCTGGCTTTTGGAAAAGCCACAGGTATTGCAGCAAGAAAAATGCCTTTTTCAGAAGTATATCCTGCCATGAAAGCAGGACTCTTGGATTCCATGTATACCTCCTCGGTATCAGGTGTTGATGCAAAGGCGTGGGAAGTGTTGAAATATTTTACCCCCATCAATATTGTGGGCCCTGTAAACATGATCAATGTAAATCTGGATGACTGGAATAAGCTGGACAAAAAAACCCGGACCACAGTACTTGAAATTGCCGCCCAGATGGAAGATGAAATGTGGAACCTTGCAGGAGACATGGATCGTAAAAGCCGCGCCACTCTTGTCAAAAACGGGATGGTCATTGATCCTGTGAGTAAACAATTCAGGGCCGAACTTAATGCCATCGGTAAAAAATTAAGGGCTCAATGGGCAAAAAAAGCCGGTGCTGATGCCCAGGCAATTTTAAAGGAATATTATAAAATTACAGGTCGCTAACTGTTAATCCCATCTGGAATTGAAGATTCTCCCACAGCAGGCTGCAGGGAATAGACCCGCCGCCTGCTGATCTGTTAAATTGGTAAAGGCCCGGTTAGCCAGCCGGGCCTTGCCGTAAATTTTGGTGAGATATATGAATAGATTTGTAAAGCTGTCTGATGATTTAAGTGATATTATGGCAACTATTTCCGCTATTATTTTAGGATTGATGACAATTTTGATCCTGGTGGAAATTTTTATATGGAACATGTTTGAAAAAACCACCCTGATTTCTGACGAATACAGTGCCTATGGCCTTGCAGCCATTATTTTCCTAGGAGCCGGATACTGCCTTAAGGAAAAGGGCCATATCAGGATCACTCTTGTCTTAGGATTTCTGCCTGAAAAAATGGAAAGGATCATTACCTTTATTTCAACTTTGGTCACAACTGTTTTCATGGGGTATCTATGGTGGTATCTTTTTAAAATGGTAAAATCTGCCATACGATATGAATCCACCTCAGGCACCCTGACCCATACGCCCCTGTGGATTCCCCAGAGCATCATGCTCATTGGCGCTGCCTGTTTTTTTATTCAACTTGCTGCAACAAGTGTTAAAACCTGGGCTGCAATCAAAACCAAAGAGGAGGTCGTGTAATGGAAACAAGCCTCCTGTTCATGTCAATCATTGTATTCGGCTGCCTCTTTTTAACCCTGGCATCCGGGATCTGGGTCGGGTTTTCTCTTTTTATTGTCGGATTTATCGGCATGACCTTTTTTTCTTGTCTTCCCGCCGGGAACAATATGGCATCATCTGTATGGGCCTCCATTGAAAAATGGGAGTATGTTGCCTTGCCCCTGTTTATCCTCATGGGTGAAATCCTGTATCAATCGGGGATTTCCGAAAAACTGTTCAAGGCTCTTGTCCCCTGGCTTTATCGTCTTCCCGGGGGCCTTTTGCTTATGAATATCGTCTCCTGCACGCTTTTTGCCGCCGTATCCGGCTCCAGTGCCGCCACAACCGCAACAGTGGGACGGATCACCCTGGCTGAATTTGATAAACTTGGATATGACCGGAGTCTTTCCATGGGGTCCCTGGCAGGTGCCGGGACCCTGGGCTTTCTGATACCGCCGTCATTGATCATGATTATCTATGCCATCCTGGCCGAGGTTTCCGTAGGGAAAATGTTCATGGCCGGTATTTTACCAGGATTGCTCCTGGCAGGAATTTATTCTGCCTATATTATTTACAGAGGAATAAAAAATCCTGACATCGCACCCCGAACTCAGGAAAGCTATTCCTGGGCAGACCGTTTAATAGGACTCAAAGATCTTGCCCCGACCTTGATGTTGATCCTGATGGTGCTCGGCAGTATTTACGGTGGCTATGCAACACCAACTGAGGCGGCTGCCCTGGGAGTTTTCGGAGCCTTGATATTTGCTGTCATAAACCGGCAGATGACATTGAAAATACTTCTTGAATGCCTGAAAGGTGCAGTAAAAACCAACTCCATGATCATGATCATTGTTGTGGGTGCGGGATTCCTGTCCAGAACCATGGGATTTTTGGGAATCCCTGCTGCTATCACACAGTCCATTAACCAGATGAATCTTTCTCCTTACATGCTCATGATTCTCCTGGGAGGGGTTTATATTGTATTGGGCTGCCTTCTGGACGGGTTTTCCATTGTTGTCATGACCCTTCCGATTGCCCTTCCCATGGTGACAGCCGCAGGATTTGATCCCATCTGGTTTGGGATCTATCTTATACTGATGGTGGAAGTCAGCCAGATTACACCGCCTGTCGGGTTTAACCTTTTTGTCATACAGGGCCTGACCGGAGAACCTATCATGAAGATTGCAAGATATGCTTTACCATTCTTTTTTTTAATGTTATTGACAACTACAATTTTAACTCTTTTCCCGGAAATTGCTTTATACCTGCCAAAACTGATGGCAACAAAATAAATAGTAGATAGAGGGTGCTTGATGAAAACAATGGATCTAAACTGTGATATGGGAGAAAGCTTTGGTGCTTACAAGCTTGGGATGGATGAAAAGGTAATGCAGTATATTGCATCTGCAAACATTGCCTGCGGCTTTCATGCAGGAGACCCACTTGTCATGGACAGGACCGTTAAAATGGCCGTTGAAAAAAGTGTGGGGATCGGCGCCCACCCGGGGTATCCGGATCTCTTGGGTTTCGGCCGCAGGAGCATGGCCTTGACACCGGAAGAAATCCGGCAGTACCTGGTATATCAGATGGGTGCCTTAAAGGCTTTTTGCAATGTGCACAGCGCAACCCTTCAGCATGTAAAACCCCATGGGGCGCTTTATCTTGATGCTGTTGAAGACGAGGCCATTGCAAGGGCTGTTGCCGAAAGCATCATGAGTCTCGACCCTGATCTGTATTTTATTGCCCTGGCAGGCAAAAAAGGGAAAACCATGAGACAGGTAGGAGAGGAACTGGGGCTTAAAGTGGTCTTTGAGGCATTCCCGGACAGGGCCTATACGCCCGAAGGCACCCTTGTGTCCAGAAAGAAACCCGGGGCTGTGATCTCGAACCCTGATCTTGTTGCCAAAAGGGCCCTTGATATGGCCAGCGGCTTTGTCAAAGCAGTTGACGGCACCATTATTGAACTTGAAGTTCAGACCCTGTGTGTGCATGGTGACAACCTGGCTGCTGTTGATCTTGTTAAAACGATTAAAAAAACCCTTGAAGAAAACAACATAAGGGTGAAACCCATGGGAGAGAAGATCCAGTGATGAAAATGGGGGGGGAAGAAAAACCGGCCATCCGGCTGGCAGGTGACACAGGTCTTATCATTGAATTCGGGCAGGGCATTGACCCTGGTGTCAATGCAAAAGTAAGGGCTATGGCCGGGGCAGTTAAAACAAACACCCTCCGGGGTGTTACGGAAATCATTCCTACCTATTGTTCTCTTCTGTTGATTTATGATCCTTTAATCACCCGGCCCGGAAAGCTTGTGAGCGCCATTGAACGTATTGAAAATACCCTTGAAAGGACAGGGACCGAACCCTGCAAGGTTGTAGAAATTCCGGTATGCTATGGGGGGGAATTCGGACCGGATATTGAAAATGTGGAAAAATCCGCTAACTTTTGCAGGGAAGATGTCATCAGGTTTCATAGTGAGCCTGAATACCTGATTTACATGATAGGTTTCACTCCGGGCTTTCCTTTTCTGGGAGGACTTAATAAAAAACTGTTCACACCAAGACTCAAAACTCCCCGGATGTCTGTACCCGAAGGCTCTGTCGGTATTGCAAACAACCAGACAGGCATGTACCCGATAGCAAGCCCGGGCGGATGGCAGATTATCGGGAGAACCCCTTTAAAACTTTTTGCGCCACAACGGAAAAATCCCTTCCTTTACAAGGCAGGAGATAAGATTAAATTTATCCCCATTTCCCGGAAGGAATATACCAGATTGAAAATAAAGGAGGAAAACTGATGAATGCCATTAAGGTTTTAGCTCCGGGCGGATATACAACAATCCAGGATAAGGGGAGATTCGGATTTCAACACATGGGAATCCCTGTCTCAGGGGTTCTGGACCGTTTTGCCTTTGCCCTGGCAAATCTCCTGGTAGGCAACCACGAAAACACTGCTGTCATGGAGCTTACGGTCATGGGGCCTTCCATTGAGATCAGGAAAGAGATGGATATTGCTCTGACAGGCGCAAAAATGGGGATTACAGTCAATGAAAACCCTGTGGATCAATGGCGTTCCATAAGGGTAAAAAAGGGAGATATTGTTACCATTGGCCAGGTGCAGTCCGGATGCCGCGCCTATCTGTCTTTTTCCGGCGGTATCAGTGTCCCTGAGGTCATGGGAAGCTTTTCCACATATGTGGGGGGTAAAATCGGTGGATTTAAGGGACGACCCCTGCAAAAAGACGATATTATAGAAACCCGGGACACTCCATTGTTAAGCACGGGGTGGGCAGTCCCCCAAAAATTAATCCCTGCCTATCCATCCCATGCGGTTATCAGGGCCATCCCCGGACCCCAGGATGATTATTTTGATACTGGCCTTAAAACCTTGTTCCAATCCGAATATATGGTGACGGCCAAGGCAGATCGCATGGGATACCGGTTGCAGGGAGATCCCATCCCCATTAAGGCCGGCATGCCTAAAAGTATTGTCTCAGAACCCTCCATGCCCGGAAGCATTCAAATACCGCCTGACGAGCAGCCCATAATTCTATTAGTCGAGCAAACAGTTGGCGGATATGCAAAAATTGCTACGATTATTTCTTCTGATCTTCCCGTCATTTCCCAGACAACACCGGGAGACACGATCAGGTTTGAAAAAATTGATTTAAATACCGCTCATGGCCTTATCATTGAAGAACAAAATAAAATTAATACCATAAAAGAAATTTTTTCAAATCATTGATACATTTCCATTAAATTGAATTTTTTCTTTTTCATTCAAGATTTGAAAATCAGGAGTTTTTAAGAATAAGGCCTGGCAGCATGGTGGTTTCCAGGAACTGCCGCTGTATTTCAAAATTTTCCGGGTTTTTTCCCCCTGAAATATCTATTTCATCTCCAAACCTTAAAATAACTTTTGAAAAAGGCTTCGGGAGCATGAACCTGTCCCATGAATTAAAAAACCATGCATTTTCGGCCTGGATATAAAATGGTACTATCAAAGCATTTGCCTTGTTTGCCATTTTAATGACTCCGGGCTTTACTTTCCCTGCCGGGCCTGTGGGGCCGTCAAGGATATGGGCACCAAACCCGTATTTTAGAAGGTGATCAACCATGGCATCCATTGCCTTTTTCCCCCCCTTTGAGGATGAGCCCCTGGGAGTATGCCATCCTGTCTTATTGGCAACACCTGCAATCAGGTCGCCGTCACGGCTCTGGCTGATCATGAGGCCGGGATTGAATTCTGTATAGGTCTTAAAATGCCTGATGGCAGAGAAGAACTGCTGGTGCCATGCGCAAAGAATGACTGGCCTGTCAAGTTTTAAAAGCTTCTGCCATTTTTTTTCGTTGAGGATTCTAAGGCGGAATGTCATGCTGTAGAACCGGATAAGGTAATAGGAGAAAAAAATAAAGGGTCGTGTGTAAATTATGAATTTTAATTTCTTAAACATATATGCTCTCTTAAAATCAGTTGAATTTCGAGCACTTTAACAGCTTTGTAGAAGAAGGCAATCTGTTCTTTTAAAAAGACTGATCAAACCATTGTTAAACAGAACTATGAAGCCTTTTTGAGTATCGCGGTTAAAGAAGGTGAAGGCCACCTTAAACCTGCTGCATAAGATAGTATCTGATCAATGAAAAATATTTGGTATGATTAAACTGTTGAAGGACCGGAAAATTATATTTCTATATCAATAGGCAATTCCTCTTCCGCATGTCGCTTCATCGCTTTGTCTATCTTTTCCGGATCTTTTGATTTTATAGCTTCCAGCATCAGCCTGTTAACCTCAAGAAGTCTGGGGATTTGATCCGGATACATTGCCGTGAGAATAGGGTAACCCTTTAAACAAATATCATAAAATAATTTCCAGGTCATATAAAATATTTTGTTTCTGGAAAGTTCAGCCAGTTTAAAATGAAAATCCATGGCAATGGAAAAATATTTGTTTACATTATCACTGCAGGTTTCCATTTTTGTTATATAATTATTCAGTTTCTCTATTTCTTTATTACTGGCATTTTGAGAGACTGAATGGGCAATGCCCAGCTCGATATATTTCCTGGCTTCCGACATTTCTGCAAAACTCTTTTTATCTGCCTGTATCATCCATGCGAATTGTTCGCCCATAGCATCAAGATACTGGCCTAAATCAATCTTTTTGACCACAGAACCTTTAAACCCGGGGTTACTCTCAATCAAACCCAGTACACTTAACGTACGCAAAGCTTCTCTGATAGTCGGCCGGCCGACATTAAACATTTCTGCCAGATCCCTTTCTGAAGGGAGCTGATCATCCGGTTCTAAATCTCCTTTAAAAATTGTTTTTTTTATCTGGTCTGCAACTTCTTCATACAGTCTTTTTTTTTTAATGGCTTATATGAAAATTTCTTTTTCATTCACAAATTCCCTCAACAATTATGGGGTACCAATGTCTTAGTCATCTTTTGAAAACCTTTAACCCTATTCCTCTTTAATATACGATTTTATAACAGATTTCTATCATTTTTTCCCGAGTTGATTTTTTTATTACAATTAAAAAAATTAATTTAATATAGTTTCTGGAACCAATCAAGATAACGCTCATCACGAAAAGCTAAAACATTGTCCATTAAATGGCTGATCCGGGCGCTAACCGGCCCTGGTGCTATTAACACTTTGTCCTCAAACTGCTTCACAGGAGACACTTTTATTCCTGAATGGCTGGTGAAAATTTCATCTGCGGCGTAAAGATCTTCTTTCTTCAGGGTGACTTCTTCAACCTCTATGCCATCATCCTTTGCCAGATGCATGATGGAGTCTCTGGTAATGCTTTCCAAAATCCTGCCAAGAGGCGGAGTTTTAAGAATACCATCCTTAACAATAAAAAGGGACTCTATGGAGCCTTCTGCAACAAACCCGTCAGTTCCCAGAGCCAAGCCCAGATCAAATCCCCTGTCATTAGCATCTTTTCTTACCAGGTAGCCATTGAGATAATTTGCACACGCTTTCGCCTGAACAGGTACGGTTTCGGGATGCAGTTTTCGCCACTTTGAAAAGCAGACAGATATTGGATCGCCTTGCTCCATAGACAGTTCTTCCGATGCAGGGATGGTGAAAATAGCCACATCCAGTTTTGAGTTTAATACAAGGTTAATAATGGCCTCTTCACCCCAATATGCCATTACCTTTACAAGCCCTTTGCCTGAATTGTTTATGGACGCAAGTTCAGCCGTTGCTTCAGCAATTTTCTGAATCGGAAATTTTAATTCCATTCCCAGAAGCCTTGCTGTCTGTGCAAGTCTGTTCAGGTGCCTGTTCATCCTAAAAGCAGAGGTACCAATTGGGTCTTCATATGTACAGAACACTTCAAATATTGCAGAGCCTCTTGACAGCCCATGGGATAAAATGGGAACATGGGCGTCTTCCCATGGTATAATTTTATTGTTTATCCATACGTTGGGTTTGGTTTCCATTATATTGTCTCCTGTAATTATTGTATTCCATTAATCAAAATATTGTTGTACTTGAACAATCAGTTCCCTAAAAAAAATATTGGAAGAAAAAGAGATATCTGCGGTATGAATGTCACCATCATTAAAACAGGCAGGCTTCCCAGCAGCAAAAAGGGAAGACAGTCCATGGCAAAATCAGCCACCGGCACACCGGAAACCCTGGAAGCTGTGAACAGGTTCGTTGCAACCGGTGGTGTCATCTGGCCGCTTCCCTGGTTTATAGCCATGATGGCCGCCATCTGGAACGGATGAATCCCAAGATTCATAAAAAGGGGATATAATAATGGTGCTGCAATCAGCATGGCACTGATATCATCCATTATCATGCCCATAATGATCATGAACAGGTTAATCAATAATAAAAGCGCGATCCTGTTTTCAGTTAAACTCAATATTGAGCTGGCAATGGCATCGGGAAGGCGTTCGTATGTAAAAATACGGGACATGACAATGATAAATGCGATGATAAAAACGATAGCGCCTTCTATGCTGGCCGTCTCTTCTACGGCTTTTTGAAACGCCTTTAATGACAGACTTTTTGTGCCGACACCTACGACTATGGCATAAACCACCGCCACACAACCGGCTTCCGTGGGTGTAAAAAGACCACCATAGATTCCGCCTAAAACAATGACCGGCATTAACAAAGCAAGGGATGATTTTCTCGTGGTCACTGCAATATTTTTTAACCACTCAGATGTATTCATTTTATCCAGCCTGCGGATTTCAGGATGTTTTTTACAATAAAAATAATTAATGATTGAATAGGCCAGTATGATTAAAATTCCAGGGCCTGCCGCAGCCAGAAAACACCCGGCTACAGATGTATTGGTCACCATCCCGAATAAAATCATGGGGAT
>JAADHV010000091.1 GCA_013151635.1 Deltaproteobacteria bacterium
TGTCAAACAAAAAGTTACTTATATTAGAGTAAATATTCGGCTTGTTAATCCACACGTCAATTTTTCAAAATATTTTTGAACTTATTGTCCAGGGGATACACCCAAACATCTTTAATCGGAACACTAATTTCCCCTGCTGGCCCAAGTTTTCCTCGGCCTTTAGTTTGACCACATAATTGCCAATTAGCCGCTTTATAACAGGTTCCAGTAAATCGTTTTTTCTCCACAAATGATTCCAGCAGTACTGGCCTTATGTTGTATCTTTCTTCCCAGTCGTCAGGGAGGTTTCGTGCTGTCATGGAGAGGATTTTTGATGCCAGGTTTTTTGATTTTATCCAGGGTAAAATCAGAAACCTGGCATTGTTTGTGACTAAATGCAAATTTTTTTTCCGCTGTTCATGACTCCAGCCAATGAATTGATCTCTTGGCGCTGTTTGCCATGCTGCCGCCCCGAATCCTGTAAGTGCGACAATTTGTTCCCCTGCATAAATAAAATAACGTAGCTGGGCCCCCGGCAAAGGTGTGTATCCGAGGTAGTGATACCTCTCAATGTACTCATTCCATAAAGCAGAATTGGTTTTGTTAACCATTCGAAAGTGCAATGGCGGTAATCGATCGACAGATTTCAGAACCGGACTTTGCGGTTCAGTGGCTGGTGTGAATTCAATTATTCTTACGGGACGCTTGATGCGGGTTGAGGGGGGCAGGACGATTATCCCATTTTTATGCATACGCAGCATGGCAACACGGCATGACATATCCTTGAACTTTCCGTCAGGTTTCAGCCATTGCAGCATTCTGCATACCTCTTTGGAAAGCCGTGTTCTGTTGAACTTGGGATTATTTTTTATAAGATTTATAATCAAGTCAAGTTCTTCGGGGGTGAAATTTCGCCCGCAATATCGGATCATGAGCTATCAAATGGTTTGGCGAGTTGTTCATGACGACTACCATCCATTTTCCAAGGAAGAAAAGTGGATAAATCTTCGGGTGCTTTACCATGGTTTTCCGCACAGGCGGTAAGGTATAGTCTCAGCCAATGATTGCAGTTTATGCCTCCTAAGGCCAAGGTTTGAAAAATTGAGAACATTATTGCGGCAAGTTGAGAACTCCAAAGACTGCCGGAACCGTAAAAATTCTTACGTCCGGTCACGGGATTGCGGATAGATCGCTCTCCATTATTATTATCCATTGGTACCTCAGGATGTTCGACAAAAACACTCGATCCTTGCCAGTGGTTCTGCAGGCTTGTTAATATTTTATATTTGACCTCGGCCACTATATTAAATTTAGTATCGTCAGATTGATACGAATCGACAAAGGCATCTCGTTCCTTGGCCATAACTTCCATCTTTTCAATAAGTGTTTCGTGTTGTCGTTTAAATAATGCGGACTGTCTTCGAATGGAAAGTTTTTGGTCAAACTCTCTACAGCGCTGCTTGTTAATATGGTACAGCTCTCCAATTTTTTCCACCCAGTACAGTGCCCACTCTTCCAACTCCGGATACTTTCTTGCAGCATCCAAAAAATCACGCCGGATATGTGCCCAACAGAAAGCCAGAATAATAAATGGCATCTGCCTTGCCAATGATTTATAAGCGCTGTACCGGTCACAAATAACAATAATTTTTTGCTGTTCTATATTTTGGAAATGAGCCATAGGAACATCTGCGCCACGTCCCGGTGCAATCTGGAAAAATACAACAGATGGAGACCGGCACACCCACAGCCACCATTTGTTGCCGATTTTATCGTCGATACTCTCAAACACCTTCCAGCCGCTTTCATCATTGTGGAATCTATCTTCTGTCATTTGCTGGCTGTGCAATGCGTCATAAACAGGCTGAAACAAATTTTTGAGTATCTTTAAACCACCTGTAATGCTTCCGGCTGAAATAGGTAAACCAAATTCTGTATACTGGTTAAGAAGACGATTTGTAGGCTGACTATAATGAAACTTATTTAACAGAACAGATTCCCATATGGAGATCCCATATGGACTTTTTGGTATAACCTTGACCGCAGGCATGGGGGCGGTGATAGTATTGGGGATTCCGCTGCAAGAGCACCCCTTTTTCATGCAACGACGAACAATTCTACGCCTATATGCCTTAACCTCAACTTCTATGATTTCTGATTCCTTGCTTTCATCAGGGGTGTAATATGTGGCGCATTTAGAACATTTTGGAATATCTGCGAAATCAACTGGTTGTTCAACTTCAGGAAGATTAGGGCGAACTGTACGTCCGTGCCCTTTACTGCCTGCTTGCTGCCCCCTGGGACGTCGGGAATCTGTAGATTTTGCTGTGCCTTCTTTTTTTGCAGTTTGTTCTTTCTCTGTCTTTTTGCCAAACAACCGGTTTCTTAAATCCCGGATCTGGCCTTCTTGTTTCTTTATTACCTTTTTTAGCCCTTCTTCTCGTCGAAGAGCTTTTTGGTGCATTCGTTGCCAATAACCTACTTCACACTTGAACACCAAATATTCTTTTTCTGAAATGATAATCTGCGGACTTCCTATAGGCAAATCAGTAAGTTGTGCTGTAATTGCGGGTAAGATGACTGGTGATTGTTTTTGACACGAAGCATTCATGTTTGTTGTTGTAACAAACTAATAGATTCGTGTCCCGTACTTTTTTGAAATTATTAACAAGCCGAATATTTACATACACGAGCCCACTATGTACCGAAAAACAAGTACCCAATTAACTCTCCTGGAGCCTGCCACGCTAGTGCCGGGATTATTACCTAAGTGTTATTTTTGTGGCAAAATGAAAACTTTAAGAATTTATGAAAATTGTTAAACTTGAAAACATTGAAGATAAGCTGCTGACGATCAGGGGAGAACATGTTCTGCTTGATAGTGATGTAGCTGAAATTTATGGGGTTGCAACCAAAAGGATTAACGAGGCGGTCAAAAACAATCCTGGTAAATTTCCAGCAGGATATCTCTTGCAACTTGATGAGAGTGAACTGTCAGCTTTGCGGTCGAAATTTTCGACCGCAAAGCTGACAAAGACAA
>JAADHV010000066.1 GCA_013151635.1 Deltaproteobacteria bacterium
ACCACCGTCAGGTATGCATCAGAAGTAGCAGGTATTCATTACACGACAGTATACGATTGGCGCCGACAGTTTGCAGCCATGGGAAAAGAAGCATTTCTTAAATATCAGGTATCAAGACCAGGTCGCGGTATTAAACAGATCAGTCCTGGAAAGGAACATGCTGTGCTAAAAGAGTGGAAAAACAATCCAGGCTTTGGTCCAGGGCAGATTAGAAATCAGCTGAGACGTCAAAGAGTTACAATTTCAACGATATCAGTTCGGAAAATAATGCAAGCCAATGGTTATCAAATAAGAACAAAGACAAAATCTGGAGATAATAAAAGGTTTGAAGCATCACGCCCGCTTGAACTTGCACAGATGGACATTCTTGAATTTTATATCAACAAGCTCAAGGTATATATCATTCTTTTACTGGATGATTATTCTCGTTTCATTCTTGGTTGGAACCTTCTTGAAAAGACTTCCATGGATGAAGTTATTAAAGTTGTCCAGAGTTCTGTAAGCCGATATGGGAAGATGGAAGAAGTATTGACAGATCGCGGTTTTGTGTTTTATTCCTGGCATGGTATCAATCGGTTTGAAAAATATCTGGAGATGGAAAGGATTGATCACACCCATGCCAGCGCCCATCATCCAAGAACTCTTGGCAAAGTTGAAGCATGCAATAAAAACATTAAATATGAACTTTTAAAGCAACACTATTTTTTAACAGTGCAGGAGGCCAGATCCGCAGTTGAAAAATGGGTGAACAATTATAATTACCAACGTACCCACCAAGGTATTGGAGGGCTGCTGGTACCGGCAGAGCGATTCCATGGACAGGCGGATCAAGTACTTTCAAATTTAGGCCAAGGTGTTGACATTGCCAAAGAGAAACTTGATATTGAAAGAAGTATTTTTAACCTTGTGCTCAATTCCAATGGGGATCTAACCTTTTATCTTATGGGTAAGCCTATACACCTGACAGGGGGACATGATGGAAGAGTTAACGCCTGAAGAAGTAAAAACATTGATCAAAGCCTCCCGGCTTGCCAGGGAAAAAGGCATTAAACAGGGGGCCAGTGTAAAAGAGATTTGTAAGATTGCAGGCATATCCAGAAAAACCGGTTATCAGTGGCTCAAAGACGAGGAAGCATCAATAAAGAAAAAAGAAGAGGAGTATCAAAAACTTATTCACCTGGAAGTTGATCATCAGGAACTTTTGCAAAAGCATGCCAGGCTTCGTTTTGAGAATGAAGGTATTCACATTGCTATGGAAATCCATGGCGTGGATGAAATCATTAAAAAAAAACTCGCTATGAACCAGAAGAGAAAAAGAAAGCTGTGATTTTTCATCGAAACAATTCCAGCGGTCTTCGTGAATCATCATTTGCCATGATGATACCAACGAGTACGCTGAACAGCTGGAATAAAGCCTTTGATGATAATATGCGCCTCATCATTATTCCGGACAAAAGGGGTAAGGCAGGCAAAGTGACACTGGATATGGTCAGAAAAATAGTTAAAATTGCAAACCATTATAAAACACAAGGCAAACGAATACGTTTGAAAGATTTTACCCGGATGCTGGCAGAGAAAAAGGACATTTGCTTCAGTTCTAAAACAGTGGGAGATATCCTTACAGCCAATGACCTGAGGTCACCCAGTACACGCAAAAAGCAACCGGTGTTTTATCAGCAACTGCGCCAAAAGATACCCAATGGTCTTATAAGTGTGGACGGCAGCGAAATTAAAATACATATAAATGATGAGGTCATAAAATTAAATCTGGAAATGGCTGTGGATACATACAGTTTTGCACATACTGCCTTCAGTATTTCTGCCCGGGAAACTTCAGAAGAATTTATCAAAGTACTGAAAGCTCACTGCCGGCAATGGGGTACTCCCATTGGTCTGGTTTGTGATAGCGGATCAGCCAACTTGAGCTATGCCAGCCTGAATTTTCTTGATTCCTATAATATTAAACCTGTTCCGGCAGGACCTGCAAACCCAAAAGGGAACGGGACAATTGAAGGTGCATTCAGTCAGCTTAAAAATGTCGTGGGGTCTATTCATATAGACACATCATCTCCCAACGCCTTGGCAAAGAGTGTTTTGCAAATGGTGGTTGCTGTTTATATAAAAATGAGAAATAAGCTGCCTCTTCAAAGGCAGGTTAAAAATCCCACAGAATGCATGGCCGATCCTGTATCTGACAATTGCCGTGATCAAGTAAAACATAAATTGCAAAATCAAATCAATATAAAGAATGCCTCGAATGATGACCAGGCCAAGATTGACCTTCTGCACTGTTTGATTAAAAATATGGGGATTAATACTGATGCAACTGCCATCACCAGAGCCCAAAAAACAATAACCTTTTATAATATGAAAGCCATTTTTGAGTCAGAAAAAGCCTTTGTAAAGGCTGTTAACAGGAAAAAGGAACGATTAAGTTTGCCCTATTTTTTTGGTATTCTCAAACGAGTTCAGCAGGATCAGGATGACCAGGCATACAAACAGCAATGCCAGGAACGATACAATTATGATCAGATGAAAAAACAAATAAAGGGACAGGAACCGATGAAACAAAAGCCTTCAACTGTCAAAAATGTATTGAACATATTGGTAAATGCAGTTAATGCACCGGCAAAATATCTTAAGAGTGTCGCACTCGACGGGCAAAAGAATGGACAACTGAACTGATAAAGTCTACGAAATATATTGGGGTATTAAGAAAAAAATTTGAAACAAGTCTGATTGGAATGACTCAATTGAGCGTGGAGCAGAAAAATAAAATCTGGAAATATTTAACAGGATTTTTAAATATGGAATCAACTGAAAAAAGTGTTACCCTTTTTTCTTGATTTTTTTTGAAAAGTAATTGCACTATTACAGGCGCTCCAGAAACTTTACCCTGTTACACCAGCCACCAATAAAGGTATTGACAATGAAAAACAGCTTAAACAAAGTAATGCCCCTTAAGCCAGGCTATTGAACAATATGTGGAAAATGGCTCCCATATATCCATTGGAGG
>JAADHV010000012.1 GCA_013151635.1 Deltaproteobacteria bacterium
CATCATCAACAATACCAACAGTGAAATGATTTTTCGGCTGAATGGATTTCATGTTGGTAAAAACAGCCTTGATCATATTCGGATTAAACTCCTTGGAGGACAGCCCGTATCTTCCGCCGACGATCTTCGGGCCTTCGCCGTATTCCATGAAGGCTGTGCATACATCAGTATAAAGCGGTTCGCCAATAGCGCCGAATTCCTTGGTCCTGTCAAGCACAGTCAATGTCTCAACAGTTGAAGGGACAGCTCTTAAAAAACTTTTGGTATCAAAAGGCCTGTAAAGTCGAGCTTTTACGAGTCCAAGCCTCTCGCCCTGGCTATTTAGCCGGTTAATGGATTCTTCAATGGCTTCACACCCGGAACCCATTGCAACAATCACCCTGTCGGCTTCAGGATCGCCCACGTAATCAAATAAATTATATTCACGCCCGGTCAGGGTGGAGACTTTTTTCATGCATTCTTTTACAATGGCCGGAATTTTAAGATAATAGGAATTGGCAGCTTCCCTGCCTTGAAAATATATATCAGGGTTCTGGGCTGTTCCCCTTGTATCCGGATGTTCCGGGTTTATAGCGCGGCTTTTAAATGCTTTATATGCTTCATAATTAAAAAGGGATGCCATGTCTTCGTATTCAATCATTTCTATTTTCTGGATTTCATGGGAAGTCCTGAATCCGTCATAGAAATGCAAAAATGGCACACGCCCTTCAATTGTTGCAAGGTGTGCCACCAAAGCAAGATCCTGGGCTTCCTGGACCGAATTTGATGCCAGCATTGCAAAACCTGTCTGGCGGGCTGCCATAACATCCTGGTGATCGCCGAAAATGGAAAGTGCATGAGCTGAAATAGAACGGGCCGTAACATGAAAAACACAGGGAAGAAGCTCACCTGCAATTTTATACATGTTGGGTATTTTAAGCAATAGTCCTTGAGAGGCTGTAAAGGTTGATGTAAGCGCTCCTGCCGCAAGGGAACCGTGAACCGCTCCTGCCGCACCAGCCTCAGACTGCATTTGTTTTATATTTAATATCTGGCCGAAAATATTTTTTCTGCCTTTTGAAGCCCAGGTATCTGCAATTTCTCCAAGGGGGCTTGAAGGTGTAATAGGATATATGGCAGCAACTTCACTCATGGCATATGCCACATGGGTTGCTGCTGTATTTCCGTCAATAGTCTGCATTCTTTTTTTCATAGTGTTCACCTCGTTTATATTAATGAGAACAATTAAAATCCCAACTTAGCCTTTAAGTCATACAATAAAAGGTTGGAGAAGTAAATAATTAAAGAAAGTCGATAACTTAAGGGATCTGGAGTTTCCCATAAAAACATCATGACGCCAACCGGAACAGAGCGGCTGCAATGGAATTATCAACCGGTTTGTTATCAGTGTTTATTTTTTCTTCGCAAAACCAAAGAAAAGGCATTTGCCCGGGTAATATTTGGGAAAATATCCGCGAAAATTCGAAAATGGAAATGGACATTCTACTTTAGTGTTATCAATCAACGAGCTAAAGTTAATGGCATTGATTACGCATTATCAGGATTTGATTTACGACGGTCTTTACCTCTTCGCTTTTCTTCTTCCTCCGGAATAAAATATTTTATAAATTTTTCTGACCTTTCATCACTTGATTTACGACGATCTTCTGTAGTGCGCCTATCCTCATTTTGTTTCATTAAAACACCTCGTTAGCTCTAAAAAAAGGATTATAAGTTTAGCAATTTCCCTTTTAGTAAAATACATAGTCACAGATATCACTTGAAAATAAATTTTGTCAATTAAATAAAAATACCATGACTGCCGGGATTTGATCCGATAATTTTAAAAAATAGCTGTTATATTAATTGACAGCCGATATTGATTTATGTAATTTACTTTATGAAAATTGTGGGAAAAGGCTATCTGCTGGTATTTACTAAAGATAAAAGGCTATTTAAAAGAAAATGAGTTTTGATATGACAGATATTTTAAATCCATCCGGGGTGAATTACCTATGAAGCATCATATTGCTTTTATTAAAGAACTGGTTGCAAAAGGAGGCCCCGACTCTTCAGAGTATCAAGAGTTTACGGACTGGGTTAAAACTGTAAGCAATGAACTTAAAAATGGCATATTGGGCAAAGAAGATCTCCAATTATTGCGGAACGAAATGGGCGAAGCACTTTCAATATTAACGCTTCAGGGATTTGTTTTCAACAAACCCCATGGATATCCGGGAGATTATGAAATCATTGAAAAAATTTATCTTGAGCACACATCCAATGACCCGGAACTAAGGAAATGGGATCTTTATTTTCAACTCCAGAAAGCCCCCATTGCAGTAAAAAACAGAAAAAAATATTTTCTTGATCTCTTAAACAGCCTTGAGAGTTTGAATCAAACCAACAGCAAGCGAGTATTGAATGTTGCCAGCGGACCTGCAAGGGACCTGTTTGATTTTTTTTCGCTGAAAAATGACAGAACCATGTTTTTTGATAACGTAGAATTTGATCCTCTTGCGATATCTTATGCAAAAAACCTGTGTAAGGACTTCCTCAAAAACATTGAGTTTCTTCATACAAATGCCTTTGATTTTACTACAGACAAAAGATATCGGCTGATATGGTCGGCCGGATTATTTGATTACCTGAATGATAAAAAATTTATCTTTCTTTTAAACCATTTAATACCTCTTCTGGAAAATGATGGAGAACTTGTTGTTGGAAATTTTTCGTCCAGCAATCCAACTCAAGCCTATATGGAGGTCATCGGGGACTGGCAATTAAAACACAGGACTCCTGACCAACTGGTTTCATTGGCAAAAGCCTGCAAGTTTAAAGATACGGACATCCGTATTGGGCGGGAACCAGAAGGCGTAAACCTGTTTCTTCATTTAAAATGCGGAAAGGACTTTATCCCTCAATAAAAAGCAGCCAAACCGGTTTCTTTCTATTATTGTTATCTAAAAATAATTTCAAGGACAAGGATGTGACAGATGGGATTCGATTTTAAAAAAATGCTTCCGCGTTCCATCTTTAATCTTTCGGAAATGCGGCTTAAGTTTCTAACTTTATCATTTCGTGATGAATCCGGCTTGCTTGAAAAAGAATTTTTAGAAGCCTACTATCTCAAATTTATCAATCAGGTAAGAATTTCTCTTTTTATTGCCATAATTTTTTATTCGGTATTTGGCATTCTGGATGCCCAGCTGATGCCTGGGATGAGAAATCAGCTGTGGTTTATCAGATATGTCATTTTTTGTCCTTTAACCGCCTTTATCCTTTTGCTGTCCTTTTTATCGGGTTATAAAAAATATGTGCAGCTCTCCCTTGCTTTTGTTGTTGTGCTGGCCGGGCTGGGTATTATCACTATGATTATTATTGCGCCACCCCCTGTAAACTATTCATATTATGCCGGATTGATGCTGATTTTTATTTTTGGCTATTCATTCATACGGGCAAGATTCATCTGGGCAACCCTGTCAGGATGGTTTATTGTTTTTTGTTATGAAATCGGTGCCATAGTCATCAGTGATACCCCGTTGTCCATTCTCATAAACAATAATTTCTTCTTTATAAGTGCAAATATTATCGGCATGTTTTCCTGCTATTCCATAGAATATTCTGCCAGAAGAGATTTTTTCCTTGCCCGGCTCCTTGAAAAGGAGCAGCAAAAAACCCGTGAGGCCAACCAACGGCTTGAGGACAGGGTAAAAGAACGAACAGAGATGCTGGCACTTGCCAACAAGGATCTTAAGCTAGAAATTGTAGAACGAAAACGTGTTGAGCAGGAGCTGCGTAAAATGCATAATGAACTTGAGATACGAGTGGAGGATCGCACCCAGGAGCTTAAAAAAATCAATATTGAACTCCAGAAAGCCAAAGAGATTGCTGATGAGTCGACCAAAGCCAAAAGCAGCTTTCTTGCAAATATGAGTCATGAAATTCGAACGCCCATGAACGCCATCATCGGGATGTCTGACCTGGCAATGAATCCTGACCTCAAACCCCGGCAGCAACTGGAATATCTCTCAATAATCAATTCTTCATCAAAATCTTTACTTGGAATAATAAATGAGATTTTGGATTTTTCCAAAATCGAAGCCGGAAAACTGGAGATTGAAAAAACACCTTTCCAAATCAGAGAAATTATCAATAATGCTGTTGATCTTTTTACTGATGATCTTCGCAAGAAAAATCTTGAAATGATTGTGGATATACCACTTGATGTCCCCATCGAGCTTATTGGTGATCCTTTAAGGCTTCAGCAGGTTATTGTAAACTTGACATCCAATGCACTTAAATTTACCGAAAAAGGTGATATCTGCATCAGTGTTCAAAATGTTGAAGAAACCACTGGACATGTTAAATTAAATTTTGAAGTCAGGGACTCCGGCATTGGTATTGACGAAGAAATCCAGGAAACACTTTTTGATGCTTTTGCCCAGGCAGACAGCTCAACAACCAGGAAATACGGGGGGACCGGCCTGGGACTTGCGATTTGCCACAAAATTATATCCATGATGAACGGAAAAATTACAGTTAAAAGTACGCCTGGCAAAGGAAGCCTGTTCAGCTTCACAATAAAACTGAAAAAAGGAGATCCCTCTACAGGTAAACACTTTGAATTTCCCTCGAATCTTAAGGGGATAAAAATTCTTGTGGCAGAGGACAACCCGTCAACACAGCATGTCTTAAAACAAATGCTTGAGTCTTTTGGCTTTCGTCCGCATATGGTAAAAACCGGCAACGAAGCCATATTATTACATGCAGAACATGAGGATAGTCATCCTTTTGACTTGCTCATTGCTGATACCGGCCTGCCAGATATGGATGGAAAACTTCTTTCCAGGCAAATCCGGGAAAGGACTTTATCCAAAAGCTTGCCTGTAATCATAATGGATGCCTGCAATGCCCTGGAAAAAAGGTCTGTATTAAAGCCTGAAAACGCTGAGTTCTTTTTACAGAAACCTGTGAAGCCTTCCTATCTATTTGACGCAATCATGGAATCTTTTGGATATCAAGCCATGTTTTCATCACAATCTGATTTACAAAATATTAATAACTACTCTTCACCTGCCAAAGTACTGCTTGCTGAAGACAACCCCGTCAACCAGATGGTTGCCATTGAAATCCTTACACTTGCCGGAATGACTGTTCATAAGGCTGCAAATGGTCTGGAGGCCATTGAAAAAATAAAAAATGAAGCATTTGATGCAGTGCTGATGGATGTACAAATGCCGGAAATGGATGGTCTGGAGGCGACAGCCAGGATTCGTAATGACCTTGGCAATAAAGACCTGCCCATCATTGCCATGACAGCCCATGCCATGCGTGGAGATCGTGAAAAATGCATTGCAGCCGGCATGGATGATTATATTTCAAAACCCATTGACAGGTTAAAGCTGTATAAGGTATTAAAAAAATATATCCCAAATGACAGCTTCACTTCCCATACCCCGGCAAACCCTTTGCCTGAAAACAACAAAGGCCTGTCTGATACCATCAAAATACCGGGTATTGATGTTGATGAGGGAATGGATCGTATGGGATGTAAGTTTGAAAGGTATATAACCATTCTTTTCCAGTTTTGTCAGGACCTTGGGCCGATATTGCTCCAATTAAAAGAATTAATCCGCCAAAACAACCTGACCGGTGCAAGGGAAAAAAATCATTCTCTTAAGGGGTCTGCCGGCAATCTTGCTGCAAAAGATCTTTTTACCGCATCACAATCCCTTGAAAAAGCTATTGATGCCAAAGATATGGACCAGGTGAAATATTTTCTTTCTCAGGTTGAAAAAAGCTTTTCCCAAGTTGAAGAATCCTTAAAAAATTTAAAGAAAGATCGCTTGGCCAAAGCTCCGCTTCATCAACCTGACCAGAATAGTGATCCTGATAAAATTCATGATATGCTTGGAGAGCTTGATAAAAGCCTTGAAGAATATGATCCTGCAGAATCAAAAACAAAATTTGATCAATTCAAGGAATATCTGGGTAACCATCGTCAGGACATTGCACTGTCGACCATGTCTCAAAATCTTGAAGATCAGATAAAAACATACCAGTTTGATAACGCCAGACAAATCATCAAATCATTTATTCTAAAATCGTAAATCCATTTTTTATCAGATCTGCAGCTTTATCCTTGTTAACTGGTTTTGAGAAATAAAAGCCTTGTATTTTTTCGCAATTGAGTTCTCTGAGAATATCGAGTTGTGTTCTCCTCTCAACCCCTTCGGCCACGACCCCGAGACCCAAATTCCTGCACAACGCAAGAATTATCTTTACAATTTCAACACTGCCGCTATCACGATCCATATCATTAATAAATGAACGGTCAATTTTTATGCTGTCGATCTGAAAATCCTGAATATATGATAATGAAGAATAACCAGTGCCGAAATCATCTAATACCACATTAATCCCATGGCTTTTCAAAACAGACAGTTTTGAGATCATGGATTTTGCATTTTTAATAATAAGGCTTTCCGTAATTTCAAGATTCAGATATTCCGGAGCCAGTTTATTCTCTTCAAGCTCCTTGATAATAAAATCGGTCAAGTCCCCATCCATGAACTGCTTTGTGGAAATGTTCACATTCATGGTAAGACTGTCAGCACCCGGGATATTATTATGCCATTGTTTTAACTGTCTACATGCCTCTCTAATGACAACCCGTCCCAGGGGAAGAATAAGGTCTGTTTCTTCGGCAAGGGGAATGAAAAGATCAGGGCCGACCATTCCCTTGACAGGGTGCTGCCATCTGACAAGGGCCTCAAAACCAATTAGTTCCTGCTCAGCAACAGAAACAATCGGTTGATAGTACAAAACAAGTTCATCATTAAAAATAGCCTGGCGCAGGTCATTTTGCATTTTTAATGACTCAAGAGTCATCTTACGCATTTTCTTTTTAAAAACCCTGAAACTGGACTTCCCGGTTTCCTTGACACGATACATGGCAATGTCCGCATCCCGCAGAATATTTTCAGCACGGTCATATGATTTTGTCTCTATAACAATACCGATACTTGCACTGATCTTGACTTCATTTCTTTCAATGAAAAAACTTGATTTCCCAATATTGGAAATGCGCTTTGCAATCTTAAAAACCTCACGCGGTCCGTTGAATTCTTCCAGCAATACTGCAAATTCATCTCCGCCCATGCGCGCTATGGTATCTGTGGAGCGAATGCACTGCTTTATTTGATCGGAAAATTGAATTAGAAATTTATCTCCTGCCAGGTGTCCGATGCTGTCATTAACTGACTTGAAATTGTCCAGGTCGATCATAAGAACAGCAAATTGGTACTCCTTTCTTCTTTTAGAGCGTTCCAGAGAGCGGCCAAGCCGCTCCATTAGCAGGGCCCTGTTTGGAATTCCTGTCAGTGAATCATGAAAAGACTGGTGAAGCATTTGCGCCTCAAATTTTTTCCTTTCAGAGATATCCCTGTATAAAATAAAAAGGCCTTCTATTTGATCCTTGACAACCGCCGGATATCCCAGGAAAGATACAGGTATAAGTTCTCCGTTTTTATGTAACCGGAAGGTTTCTTTGCTGATGATTTTACCGGAGAGAATATTCTGATGAAATGTTTCATCCTCTGCAACCATGTCTTCAGGAACAATAAGATTTTTATTATATTGTCCTTTGATCTCTTTTACAGCATACCCAAAAATTTTTTCAAACCCTTTGTTAACTCCAACAACCTTTCCATCAGGTTCAACTATCATAATTGCCTGCGGTGAATTCTCAAAAAGTTGCAGAAAATAGGCTCGCTGCTCAATCAGCGCTTTCTGGACCTGAATTCGTTCTGTAATCTCCTGATGGAGTTTGTAATGGGATTTTGATATTTCAATGGTCCGCTCCCGGATGATATCTTCAAGATTGTCTCTGTGAAGTTTCAGTTCCATATGGATCCTTACCTTGTGTCTTAATATAACAGAACTAAAGGGTTTTGAAATATAATCCACTGCACCGAGTTCAAGGCCTTTAACCTCATCCTCTTCTTCTTTTTTGGCAGTTAAAAAAATCACCGGGATATTTTTTGTCCTGTCATCTGATTTCAATTGCCGGCAAGCTTCATAACCATCCATATCCGGCATCATGATATCAAGCAGTATAAGGTCAGGAACAGAAGATGCAGCCAATTTCAAGGCATCCTTTCCATTGGTTGCGCAAACCATTTTATAATCCGACATCAGGATTTCAGTCAGCACGGTAATATTGGTGGGAACGTCATCAACTATCAAGATTTTTCGTTTGTCAAAATCATTCATTACATAACCCTCCAAACTATTTTTCAACTTGATAACAACAGTAATATAAAAACACAATATTTTATTACCATATTGATTATATAAAAGCTAATAAGGCTGGAAACCCGGAAATTATTTTTGATTAAAAAGAATATTCAACAGCCAGCTGGATCTGGTAACTCAGAAAGGTTCCAAAGGAAGCATCTGACCCGCCTGTGTTCAACATGGCCGATATCTTAAGTTCCGTATTATCATTCAGATCATGGGAAAGGGAAGAATAAAGCCTTGATGAGCTGTCATCAAGACAGTAAGTGACCCTTGATACAAGGTCAACGTCATCTATAATGTCATCATTCAGGTATTGTATCAGCAAATAATTCCGGCGAAGGAAATCAAGCTGGTTGGTGGCGGCCTTTCCTAATAACATTGTGCCATATCCTGACAAGGCTGTTTGTGAGGCATAAAGAACGGCTGCATCATTCTTGAGCTGATAAAAATTTGAGGCCTCGGTTGAATCATATCCCTGTCCATAATAGAGGTACTCAAATGTCATGGTGTCCCCGGATTCAAATGTATAGCCAATACCCGCAAGCAGTGTCGTGTATATGGTATGATCATTTTTTTTGGTGGCATTCATTTCCCAGGCAAAGGGGGCTTCTACAGCAACAGGAAACAGGGCTAAGCTTCCCTGCTGGATGCTAGCTTCTCCGTAAATAATAACAGCATCACTTAAGGTAGTTCCTCCAAATGCCCCCAGCCTGGTTTCGCGATTATCAGTATGGGACAAGATAACAGAAGCATAGCTTTCATCTCCTGAATAATCAATTTTAAGGGCCAGGGTTTTTTCAAAATCCGATTCATTAAATGCACCTTTATCCGTATTATAGATCAATGAAGCTGACCAGGAAAAATCATGAACAAAAATAAGTTTTAAAAAGCCTTTGCCTTTAAGATCCTTAACCAGATCTTTTTTCCCGTTATCATTAAAGAAGGGATTGGAAGGAGAATACACAAAGCTTGGGCCCCATTGTAAATTCTGCCAGCCATAAGATGCAAACAGATTTTCCGATAATTGTTTTCGTACCAGAAATTCAATAATTTCAGCCTTTTTACAGGATGCGTCCTTTGTCTCTCCATCAATCTTGTAGTCTTTTTGCTCAAGTTCCAGTCTTGGCTTGGCAGTTAAAAGCAGATCATTATAAACAAGGGACATATCCGGTCTTAAAGTGAAAACCATACCTTTGTCTGAAAGCTGTGCAAACCTGTTTCCCGGGTTCTGGCTTGAAGTTGCAATGCCGTTGATTTCGTATAGGGCGGTTGCTTTGAAATCAAGTTCAAATCCCTGGTCAAGCTCCTGCAACAGGGTTTTATAAGGGCCGGCAGATTCTGTTTTTTCATTATCTGCACTGTCAACACCTTGTGACTCGTTGATATTATTGCCAAATGCCGGGGGCAGGGCCATGCATAAAAAAAGAGAAAGCAATCCTGAAATCAAGATATATTTTTTTATTCCGGTCATCATATTAAAAGTCTCTTACCTCACAAGGAGGTTTAAATTAAAGGATGAGGGGCTTATTTTTTTAATTTTTATATTGTGATACGCCATGATGGTTTTATCAGTTTTCACCATGGCATTTAAAATGATCATTTTTGAAACAAAAGGGCGTTCTTCTCCATTGACTGCAATTGTGTGATCATATTCAAAAAAAGCCGTTTTGAACATTTTTCCGGAAAGAGTGAAGAATTCAGCTTTCAGGCCGATTTTCCGTTTTTTTGACACCCAATACCTGATCCTGTCATAGGTAACTTTTTTATTTTTGGCTTTTAAATCATAAAGAAAGCAGGGCTCATTGTTGAATTGGTCTTTAGTAAAGCTTTTTATGGTGTAGTCGCCGGCATAATTGGTAGAAGCTATGTCACCATTTGAAGCACCGCCAAGTAATTTCTGCCTTGGCGAAATGGGAACCGGTTTGGATAGGCCGGGTTTAATAAACCACATATTCCGGTCCTTCATTAAGAGTTTTCTTCCCTTTACTTTTATAGGGGATTGGTAAATAGCAAGAGCATTGGTCCCTTTTACCAATACCCGCAGGCTGTTTCTCTGGGTTTTTCCCTTGGACTTGCTTTCAATATCAATATCCCATTCAATGCCGGATACATTGCCTCTGGAAAGATCGGATTCATGCAGCAGGGCAATGGCCATTTCCATGCTTGCTGAGTCCATTGGTGTTTTGTTTGCCTGCACAATTTGACCTGGTATGCTGATAAGCACAATAAATATAAACAAGGTAGTATATTTCATAGTTTTCTCCTTTTTATCAGACATGGGTAAGTGCATTGACAACATTCTGCCTGGCAGCACGCCTTGCCGGGACAATGGCACTGATCAGGGCCAGAAAGGTCATAAATAATATAAGTTGAATGATACTTGCCGGCAGAAAGTCCACAGTCAACGGAACAGGCGTGGAATTGCCGGGAGGTATATAAGAGGGTTGAGCATAACTGATGGCTGCCCAGACAAGAGTATGCATTAAAAGTCCGAAAAGGCATCCTGCCAGTCCTAAAAGGCCCCCCTCTGCTGCAAATAACAGGCTGACACCCCTTCTTTTTAATCCAAGAGCCCGAAGGGTTCCAATCTCCCTTGTCCGTTCAACAACTGCCATACCCATGGTATTGGTGGTGCTCATGATGACAATGATAAATACAATGACAAAGATGAATAAAAAGATCATGTCAAACATATTACGAACACCTTTATAAAATGCGGACAATTGTTTCCAGGTTTTAATTTCAACTTTAATCCCGGATGAGGCAAGCACATCTGTCAGTTGTTGTTTTACAAGATCGGTATATTTCCAATTGTCCAGCAGAATAACAATACTGTCTGCTTTCCGGGTGTCATAAAAAGACTGGGCAAAGGAGAACGGCACTTTTATGAACTTGTCGTTTGTATCTGCAACACCGGTATTATAGGTTCCGTTAATATTGATATCCAGCGCATTCATCTGACCGTCAAGGGTTGCTCCCATGACCACACCATCGCTTCCGGGTGCAAATTCAAGATGTTTGGCAAGACCGCTTGCCATTTCAACACCAAACTCGTTTTTTGAATTTAACGGTTTTCCAGTAATGGGTTGAAAATCGTAAAATTCACCTTTAATAATTCTTTCATGTTCCGGAATAACACCCGTTGCAATAAAGATCGCAGAATTTTTACCATTGGACACAAGACCGGATATGGAAAGCCGTGGACTTGCCAGGGTGACATGTTTATTTTCAATGGCAAGCCGGGTTATCTTTTCAATATCTTTGCCGGGAATCATGTATGCATCCGGGTCTGATTTTCCATGGACGTCCCACCCTCTTGCATAGATAGTCAGATGCCCAATACCTGATCCGTGGATGGCAGAAGATCTCAATCCTTCGTAGACACTGTGTATATAACCCTGAAAAAGAGCGATGGATGCAAATCCAAATCCTATGGCCATCAAGGTTACGATGGTTCTGTGTTTGCTTTTTAAAATATTTCTGAATGCGATTTTTATCCATTGTATAGATTGATTCATTTTAAAAACTCCTTTAATTGTCGCAAGTTAAACCAGATGGCCGTCCTCAAGCCTTATAAGCCTGTTCATCCGGTCCAGCAGTCTTTGGTCATGGGTTGAAAATAAAAAGGTGGCCTGATTTTTTTTGTTTATTTCCTGCATGATTTCAATAATCTCTATTGAGGTGGCAAGGTCAAGATTTGCTGTCGGTTCATCTGCTATGACCACCTCAGGGTCAGTAACCAGGGCCCTTGCTATGGCAACCCGCTGTCTTTGCCCGCCTGACATTTTATCTGGCCTGTTTTTTGCCAGATTTTCAAGCCCTACTTCTTTTAACCGCTGCATGGCTTTTTTTCTGGCAACGGCTGTCCTAACATTCCTGATCTGCAGGGGCAGCATGATATTTTCAACAGCGCTGAGGACAGGAATCAGGTTAAAACTTTGAAAAATAAATCCGATCCGGGTATTTCGATAGTCTGATTTTTGATTGTCTGACATTCCGGAGGTGTCTTTGCCGTTAATCAGGATTGTACCGGAGCTTGGTTCATCAATGGTCCCGATAAGGTTCAGCAAAGTTGTTTTTCCCGAGCCGGACGGCCCCCAGACAGCAGTGAATTCACCCTTGTTAAAACTTAAGCTGATGTCTTTCAGAGCTAAAAGCTCTGTCTGCCCAAGTTTATATTTTTTGTTTACGGCTTGAAGTTTTATTAATTTCATATTTCCCCCTGATGATTAAATTATTTTTTAAAAGGCTGTCTTTGAAAAAGATCTTATGTATGAAAAGAAAAAATAAACAAACCCTGTGTGACGAAATAACATAAAAAGGGTGTGAGTTGAATTTTATGGGGATAGATGAAATAAATTTAAGATGAAAATGTTAACCCGGATCAGCTCGATGGAGCGCTGAAAGGCAGGGTTATCAAATTGCCGGCGAGGATCGTGAATTATCCACTGACCTGAATATCACCAATGCTGACGGGTTGTTTTACTACAGTTAAAAGCATTTTAAATTGAGAACAGGCTCTTACAGAATGAGGCACATTTGCCGGCATAACCACAACCTGCCCTGTTGTTGCATTGATTTTTTCACCATTAATATTGATAAGAGCTTCACCATCCAGAACCTGAACCATGGCATCGCCAGGTGAAGTATGAGCACTGATCTCCTCATCCCTGTCAAAGGCAAACAAGGTAATATTAACATGAGGTTTACTTGAAAGAGTTCGGCTGACAACTCTTCCCTCTTCGTAATCTACAAGGTTTACCAAATCTACAGAAGTGGAAAACGGGATATTTTTAATCAGTCGGGCGTTTTTATCTGTCATCATTTCCTCCTTGTTCAAATTAGCGTGAAATTTCTTGATCATTATTTCCTATGAGTATAATCATGATTAAACAATCATGCAAATGGAAGTTTTAAAACCTGATTTCTGGCTTGTGATACAAAAAATATGTTCATGACAAATTGCATTTTACAGAGTATCCGGCAAATCGTTGTTGATATTCTTTTGGCCGCAGACCCGTCAGCCTGACAAATATTTTTCTGAAAAAGGAAATATCTTCATATCCAACCTGGTATGTTATTTCGTTAAAGGTCCGGCTTCCTTCTTCTAAAAGGCTTTTGGCGGTTTCTACCCTTAATTGCTGAAGATAACCCAAAGGGGTGACACCCGTGGCCTGTTTGAAGCGGCGTTCCAGAGAACGACGGCTTATCCTGAATTTATTTGCCAGCCGTTCGTAATCAATCGATTTCGTATAATGTTGTTCTATCCACTTCTGGGCTTTAACGACAGAAGGGTCACCATGATCTTGCGAAAAAAGAAAACAGCCATAAGGGGTCTGCATTTCCCGCCCCAGATCAAGGACCATGGTCTTGGCAGATTCCAGGGCAGCTCGCCGGCCACAAAATTTTTCAACAAGGTATAAGGATAAATCCATACCGGCACTTACTCCTGCCGAACAATAGAGACGTCCCTGGTCAATGAACATTTGATCCGGCTCCAAATTCACCTGTGGGTATTTTTTGCTGAACATCTTTGTAAACCCCCAGTGAAGAGTAGCTGATTTCCCGTCAAGTAAACCGGTTTCTGCCAGTAAAAATACTCCGGTACAGATACTGGCAACCTGGGCACCCCGGTTATATTGTTTGAGTATCCAGGGAACCAGTTCAGGGTTCTTGTGGAGAATCTGTTGAATACAGGTGGCCGATGCAATGACAATCAGATCTGTTTTATCAATTTGTTCGATACTGCAATGGGGCTGGATAAGGACATTGTTTGTGCATTTGACGGGTTGCCCGTCTGCCGAAGCAATACTGACGTCAAAAAACGGGGTTTGAGGGGAATTGCCAACACGGTTCCAGAGCCTTCCCGCCTGGTTCAAGATATCCATGGGGCCAAAAATGGTGGTTGCCATGGAGTTATAAAGTCCGAGAATAGTTACTTTTTTCATTGGATCTTCCTTGAAATAATACTGTAATGTCAATATCACCACTTAAGATGTCGTTTATGCCACTTTTCATTCATAAATTCAACCTCTATAATTAAATTTAATTTTAACAGAAAGGAGACTATCTTATGACCACCGAACAAATCAAGGCTTCCCTGGCCCCCTGCGGCTTAAGTTGTGAAAAGTGTTTTGCCCATGTGGATGGAGATATCCGTAAATACAGTTTAAAACTAAAAGAAAAACTGGGGAATTTCCATAACTATGCCAAACGATTCGAAACCCTGCTGGATAATCCGGTTTTTAAAAAATATCCTGATTTCAAAGAGATGCTGGATTATTTAGCTTCGAAAAACTGCAAAGGATGCCGTAACGAGCAGTGCAAGTTGTTTAAAGACTGTGGTGTACGCGGGTGTCACCAGGAAAAGCAGATTGATTTTTGCTACCAGTGTGATGAATTTCCATGTGGCAGAACCAACTTTGATAATGGCCTGTATAAAGGGTGGGTAATTATTAACGAAAAAATAAGAGAAACAAGTATAGAGCAATTTTACGAAAAGACCAAAGACCGCCCCAGGTATCTGTAAAAATCAATCCATGAAGAGCCAGGCAGCATCATTTCTTCGATGCTGCCTGATCCAGTCATCATTGTTCATTGCCTAAGGATTTGACTATTTTAAAAAAGAGTTTCCTGTTAATTTTCATTAAACTGTGTTAAAAAGGCCTGGTAAAAACAATAAATTATTTTTAATAAAAATAACTGTTTATAATTAGGTTTGATAAGGAAAAAATATGGGATTAATCTCTTCAACACACTCTATCAGCCGGTATCATATTGATGGAAAAATTGAGGGTTCAATAACAAATGAAGTTCGAAACAGTCTAATAAAATATTCAATCCCGAAAATTGAGAATGAATATGATGAAATTTCAGCCGGGTGGACACCGGTTGAAAGCCCTTATAATCCGGATTTTGAAAAATTTTCTTTTCAATTTGGAACTTATTTTCTTTTTTCCCTCAGAATTGATAAAAAATCAATTCCGGCCAAACTTGTTCAAAAATATATGGCCATTGAAATTGAAAAGAAAAAGGAAAAATCGGGCAGGGATTTTATTTCTAAAAATGAAAAATCAGAAATAAAGGAAATGGTCACAGATATTTTAACGCATAAAATACCATCCATTCCAAATATATATGATGTCCTGTGGAATTATGAAGAAAACAATCTTTACCTTTATACCACACAGAAAGCTGCCAATGAGTTCTTTGAAACTATCTTTTTAAAATCATTTAATTTAAAGCCGGTTAGATTGTTTCCCTATACACTTGTTGAGACAAAATTTAATTTTTCCAACCCGCAAAAAGACAGGGTACTTTCACTTTCCCCTGTAAAATACCTGAGGTAATTTTTATGCTTGATATTGCAACTGCTTATAATAAATATAAATTTCTTGGCAATGATTTTTTAACCTGGATCTGGTTTTTAATTGAAACTGATGACAATATTTCATCCCTTTTAGGTTTAAAGGAAACTGTCACGCTTGAAATCGGCAATTCAATTGTCCTTGAAAATAAATTAGGAGATAAATCAAAGGAAAAAATTTCCATAAAGGGAGACCAGGCAGGTCTTGAAGAAGGAACCACGGCTTTAAAAAAAGGTGCATTTGTCACCCAGATCAACCTTATATGTAAAATAAATGAAGATGAGTATAAATTTACCATAAAAGGAGAAAGCCTTAACCTGACAGGACTTAAAACCCCAAAAACAGATCTGTCAAAAAATGAAGATGAAATAGAGGGTCTGGTACTGGAAAAATCTTTTTTATGTTTTAAAATTTTTGAAGTTATTGACACCTTGTTTTTAAAATATATTGAACAACGGACTCAAGATGACTGGAATATTAAAGGATTACAAGATATTAAAAACTGGATTGGATCATTTTAAAAAAATGTTTAAAACATGCGGGTTTTAAACACATTAAAATAAAGGTATAAAACTTAAAGGTTTTAATAAATTAACATACAAGGTTTTGAACAATATTCTTAATAAATTTTATAATAAATCCAAATGATTAAAAAGTTTTAAACATTTAAACAGCCCTTATT
>JAADHV010000040.1 GCA_013151635.1 Deltaproteobacteria bacterium
CCCAATTTTTACTGATTTCACTGAAAAGCCTATGTTCTATTGGATTCCATTTTGATGAACTTGACGGATAGTGACAAATATTTACCGACGACCCATGATAATCACAAAGTTGTTTTTTGAAGTTTATACTTCCATACCCTTGATCGATAACTGTTGCTACCACCAGCATCCGCTAAAAGTCACCATACCTCCGGCAAAGCCGGGGGCTTACTCAATATAGTTATTTTTGAGCTGGCCCTTACCTGGGGACCAGGCCTTATATGCTGTTTCTGTTCGTCGGCTCATAGTTTTACGTTCCAACTTCCTTTGGACGGTCCCTCACGGTTCCACCCTTGTTTTCGGCTAATACTTGTGCTAACAGGTACTCATGTTAACAGGACTCACGTATAGGGGACTTTCACCCCATAAGCTCAGAGGCTGCGCTGGTCAGTACCGCGATTAAATGTTTGATTTGTTACCAGACATGATTACAAAATTGTCTGAAATTGAAACGTCAGCCGGCTCGATAACAGGACCTGATCCTGGAAGAAGCAAATCGATCATTTTTTAATTGAGAAGGAAGGTATGATCAAACCGTTTTCATAGGATGAAATTTGTGATTACTATTCATTAAAAATGGGTTTACCCCTGCCTTCCAGTTTGGCAAATGATAAAAAACATGATACCTGTTAATAGATGTTCGCTGGCCATTAAGAATGGTGGCCTTTGTGGACAACACTGTAGAAAGAGTAAGACTTAAATGTAAAAAGGACGCACCATGCAGAAGGAAACCGTTAAAAAACCGGAAGATGTGGAAATAGACGAACAGGAGCTGGACTTAGCCGATTATCCATTGGATGATATTCTCATTCGCACAAGTCAACTCAGCATCCGTCAGGTAATTGAGGAGATTGATGAAGATCTATATATTCTTGATCCTGATTTTCAAAGGGACTTTGTCTGGTCTTCTGAGCAACAGAGCCGTCTTATTGAATCCGTATTGATGCGCATCCCCCTGCCTGTGTTTTACTTTGCTGAAACCAAAGACGGAAAAACCATTATCGTGGATGGGTTGCAACGTATAACCACCTTCCGTCTCTTCCTGAATGATAAGTTTAAACTTACCCATGTCGCTGACGGTAATCACGCATTGCGTGGAAAAAAATTTAGTAAACTGGATCCCAAATTTAAGAACAGGATCAGGCGGACAAATTTAATCCTTTATATCATAGATGAGAAAGCGCCTGGCCGGGCAAAACTCGATATTTTTGAACGAGTGAACAGCGGTTCTACTCTCACCCGGCAGCAGATGCGTAATTGCCTCTACATGGGTGCAGGTACCCGCTGGCTCAGAGACATGGCCGATTCTGCTTTTTTCAAGGAGGCAACCGGCTACAGCCTTAATACAAAAACCATGCGTGACCGGGAACTTATAAACCGGTTTTGTGCCTTCCGCTTGTTAGGCCCTGAAAAGTACAAAGGCTATATGGATGATTTTCTGGCTGACTGTCTGGATTTCATGAACGGTATGAGTAAAGAAAACTTGGAAAATCTTGCATCTGAATTTGAACAGAGCATGAATAATGTACGAACAGTGTTTGGAAAACACGCCTTCCGCAAGCATAACGCATGGAGTACAGACCGATCCGTCATCAATGCTTCCCTTTTTGACATCTTTTCCGTTGCCTTTGCAAGTATCTCACCGGCGACCGTCAAAAATAATAAAGAAACATTCCAGTCTCTTTTTTACTCAAGCATGGATGATGATACATTTGTAAACAGCATTACCTATTCCACCAATCAAAAACGACAAGTCAAAGGACGTTTTGCATATATGGATTTCACTTTTGGAGAATATTATGATTCGCAATATAACGGCTGAAAACTATAAGTGTTTTTCTCGGCAAAGCTTTCCCCTGGCTCCCCTGACGGTTCTCACCGGTGAAAATGCCGGCGGTAAATCTTCTTTATTGCAAATTTTAGCTCTGAGCCAGCAATCCTGGTTGGAACAACCGCTTGACCGGGGCCTTCTTGTTAATGGGGCAGAGTTAAAATTGGGAAAATGCGAGGATATCCTTAATAAGCAGGTAGACAGTGATGTCATTGCCTTTGAATTAGAAACAGATGCTGTTTTTCTGCGGCTTGAGTTTTCGGCCAAAGATAGTGAATCATCAGTTGCGCCTTTTCATTCAGGGCCGAGAATTAAAACGGCTCCGGACTGGAAAGAGCGTGAGCTGCCGGAACCTCTTCATGGGCATGGTAATCGTTTTAATGAAGCTGTTTTTCAGGAGGTCCCGGCCCTGCTCGCACTCAGAGACAGGCTTTATGGCCTTCAATACATTACCGCTGATCGTATCGGGCCAAGGGAGATTCATGATATTAATTATTCAGGAGCCTACAAAACAGTAGGCCTACGAGGCGAGCGAGCTGTCTGGTTTCTTAACAAATACAGAAAAACAATAGTCCCCGCTGGCCGTCGTCATGAAGGGCAGCCACCTGTGCTTGATAAACAGGTCGAGGCGTGGATGGCTGAAATTTTCCCTGGCTTTCAATTTGCCGTTACGCAGGTGCCTGGAACAGATCTGGCAACACTTGGGCTGGCAACTGAGGGGAATCCTGAACTTATCCGCCCTCAAAATACAGGCTTTGGACTGAGTTACACTCTGCCTATTTTTGTGGCCTGTCTGGCTGCACCCGAAAATGGCCTGGTGCTGATTGAAAATCCCGAAGCCCATCTTCATCCGGCTGCTCAGTCAAAGTTTGCTGCATTTCTTGCCAGGATTGTTTCCAGTGGCGTTCAGATCATCATCGAGACACACAGTGATCATATAATCAATGGTGTACGTAAGGCGGTCCGGGCAAAGGTTATTAACAAGCAGAATGCCCTTATTTATTTTTTCAAGCAGGCTGAAAGCACTGAAGAGGACAAGGTAACGCATATTGAGATTGACGAAAAGGGTAACCTGACGGACTGGCCAAAGGGATTTTTTGATCAGCTGGATGATGATTTTGAAACCCTTACGGATTGGGAGGAATAGGTGGAATTCTTTTTTAATGAGTTATCCATCCATAATCAATTTCAATCAAAGGAGGAGTTTAAAGCTGCTGTACATTTGTTTCGCAGGTATAGACAAGCTGTAACAGAGGCTGGGTTCAGGCTGTATATTCACCGCAATATTTTTGAGCGGCCTGCGCTGGGTAATACCTTCCGAAAAGGAATTCAGAAACACTTTGAACGACAACAGGTTAGAACCCTTATGAATTGGTTTAGCAAAGATGGTTTTTTTTTGCCGGACGATGCTTGTGCAGATACTGAGGACCGTTTTGTGTGTTATTACCCGGAGGATGTGAAAGCAAAGAGTAAAGATATCACTAAGTCTGCCTTGGCCGAGTGTGCGTTTCGCAAGATAGCCGGAGAGGATGCCGGTTCAATCAGCCTTGAACAATCAAAATATTCCTGGTCTCCCATCAAGGTCTTATTATCACAATCGGATGAAGCAATCTTTGACAACGATTATACGCTACATTCCCTGGGGCAGCGGCTGGAAGGGCTTCTTTCTCCGATATCTTCCTGGTCTGTTCTGATGAAGAGAATTGAGCAACTTCCTAAGGTAACCATTGAGCCTTACATGAAAACAAGGTTAATAACCAATCCATTCTCACAAAATATAGCAGAGGGTATTTATACCCGTGCAAAGGAGTTGAGTGAGATGACTACAGCAACTTCACTTGAACAATTTAATGAATTGTTTGTCAAATATGCTACCGGGACAAAAGCGAGATTTAGCGATTCTTCATCCAGCGAAAAAAGAGACTGTAAAGACGCGCTTACTTTTTTTATTGATGATGAACAACGCTTATGCCCATACCACGGCAAAGTAAAAATACAACAGTACAGAATTCATCTTGTTGATCGCCCAGCTTATGGAAGATCTGCGAGAGTCGTTTATATCGGACCCAAATTAACAAAGAGGTAAGAATAAAGGAGAGCAGTCTACCTTTAACCTCTGGGACGTTCAAACTATTCTCGGGGCAATTCGAGGTACACTTTACTTAATTCCAATCGGGTAGCCGGGGGTTTTAATCCCCCAGCCCCCACAACACCCTGCATGCGGGTCCGCGCAGGGTGTTTCACCAAAATTACCGGGCCGTGGCCGGGTAATGTATTTTCACCCACTGTTCTTTGACAGATATTAACCCTTGTTCCACCAGCCATTTGCTGGTCATGCCGGATTGTGCAGCCATGGTTCCGGAAAGATGCCATGGCCCCTGCGGCTGAGTGATGTCATGATGGCCTGTCTTTTGGACGTACCCAACTTGAGAAGATTGCGGACTTTGGTACGGGTATAGCACAACTGCTTCCAGTAGCATATCCGTATCCGGCGGCGGAGCCACTCGTCAATTAACGGGATGGGACGATAATACTCCAATACCCCGTAATAGTTCATCCAGCCCCGCACGTATTCCGCTAACTTCTGGTATCGGTATTCCATGGAAACAAACCAGCTCCTTCCGGTAAAGAGGCGCAACCGCCGTTTGAATTCCAGAAAGGATTTATCACTACTCTTCCACAGGTGCTACTTTGCTTTTCTTCTCGTTACCTTTGACTCGAAGCTTTTGCTCAAGAAACTTGCGGATACTTGCCATCACACGATTACCGGCACTGAGTCCTTTCACCATAATGATGAAATCATCTGCATACCGGACAAAATGGTGACTGCGTTTTTCCAGTTCCTTGTCAAGATCATCAAGAAGAATATTAGCGAGCAAAGGTGAAAGGATATCTGATAAACAAATGAAAGAACTTCAATTAGTAAAGCATGAGACTCTTTCTGACTGGAGTTACAAGTTGACCCCATCAAAAATGTAAAGTTATTTTTGAGTCAGCCCTTAGTTCCATAACAACCATTCCTTGCAATGAAGCCTTTGGATCAGTTTGTCATAGTAATGTTAATGACAGCAATTTATTGAGGACACCTGCTTACAGTTTTGCTGTTTAGTGCAGCAAACTTGCGTGTGACCTTCAAGTTAAACCCTGCCGCTCGAATTTCACAACCATCCAGTCAGCGAATGTAAGGGGAGCAGGTAGGAACAGGCCATGTGCACCAATATTGAATCCTATTATGTAAATCTCTGTAATTAATGAATTTAAAACAATGCCAAACACCTACCCTGACATTTAATTGGAATTTTATCCGGTTGTCAGTTGTCTTGATGGCCAGGCCCGGTCAGGATGAGGGGGGATTAGGCGGCGTAGAGGACTGGATGCTTCAGGACAGAATGATCCGGTCATCTTCGCTTCCTGTGCGGTCACGACGACCGCACAGGATTTAGCACAAGCTCTCCTCATCCTGACTAGGCCGGATTCGCAAAATATATAACATCTGATCAAACATCAGGCCTGGCAAAAAAAATGTCGAGTTATCATAACTTCACTGTCATCATGCTGGATAACAGTTCACCGAGAATTGCTGTCAAGGCCAAAACTTACTTGCCAAAATCACACTGGTTGTGTTAATTAGATAGGTTCGATTTGCAAAGGAATGTGCAGGTTAAGTAAAAGCGATCCAGGGGATGCCCCGGATAATTTATATCAACACTATGGCGAACGGGTGTGATTTTTTATGAAAGCATTATTAGCCCTTGAAGACGGAAGGTTTTTCCATTGCAGGAGCTTTACGGGACCAGGCGTTGCCCGGGGGGAGGTCGTATTCAATACCAGTATGACAGGATACCAGGAAATCCTGACCGATCCTTCATACTTTGGCCAGATGGTCACCATGACCTATCCTTTGATCGGAAATTACGGTGTCTGTCCCGAAGACATAGAATCCGACAGAATTCAGGTGGCAGGATTTATTGTAAAGGAATACCAGGATTTTCCGAGCAATTTCAGATCAAAAGGAACCCTGGCGGATTATCTGATCAAGGGCCATGTTTTAGGCATTGAAGATTTGGATACAAGAGCCCTGGTCCGCCATATCAGGAAATTCGGTGCCATGCGGGCCGTCATATCCACATCTGATCTTGATCCGGATTCCCTGGTTGAAAAGGCCAAAAAAATTCCTTCCATGCAGGGGAATGATCTTGTTGGCAATGTTACCACGAAAAAACCTTATTTCTGGAAATACAACCAGCCCGACTATATTGGCACAGGTAAACTTAATGACCCTTTAATCTGGCGTTTTAAAGGCAAGAAATATTCGGTTGTTGCACTTGATTTCGGGTTGAAATACAATATTATCCGGAATCTTGAAAAAGCCGGTTGTGAAGTCCTGGTGGTTCCGGCAAAAACCAATGCTGCTACCATTAAGCATTTAAACCCCGACGGCATTTTTCTGTCCAATGGCCCGGGAGACCCTGAACCTGTGACCTATGCCGTTGACACAATAAAAGAACTTTTAGGATTTGTCCCCATATTCGGGATCTGTCTTGGCATGCAGCTTCTTGGCATTGCCATGGGCGGGAAAACAATGAAAATTAAATTCGGCCACAGGGGCGGGAACCAGCCTGTAAAAAATCTTTTGACCAACAAGGTTGAAATCACCTCCCAGAACCATGGATTTGCCGTGGACTTAAACACCATTGGCAAAGGTAATTCAGTCATGACCCATATAAATCTCAATGAAAATTCTCTAGAGGGACTTAAAAACGATGCCATAAAAGCCTTTGCCGTACAATACCACCCCGAAGCCTCCCCCGGGCCACATGATGCCGCCTATCTTTTTAACCAGTTTGCAAAAGTGATTAAAGATGCCAAAGCGTGAAGACATTAAAAAAATCCTGATTATCGGTGCAGGCCCGATCATTATCAGCCAGGCCTGTGAATTTGACTACTCAGGAACCCAGGCCTGCAAGGCTCTGAAAGAAGAAGGGTATGAAGTTATCCTGATCAACTCAAACCCTGCCACCATCATGACCGACCCTGAAACCGCCGACAGGGTATATATAGAACCTGTAACACCTGAAACCGTTATCAAGGTCATAGAAAAAGAAAGACCGGATGCCCTTTTGCCCACCCTGGGAGGCCAGACCGGTTTAAACACGGCCATTGAAGCTGCTAAAACAGGTATTCTTAAAAAATACAATGTTGAAATGATTGGGGCTTCTGAAGACGCCATTAACAAGGCTGAGGACCGGGAACTTTTCAGGGATGCCATGAACAGGATCGGTCTCAGGATTCCCAAAAGCGGTTTTGCCACCAACATGCGGGAAGTCGAAGACGTTTCAAGGCGTATCGGCTTTCCCCTTATTGTAAGACCCAGCTTTACCCTTGGCGGAACCGGCGGCGGGGTAGCCTATAACTCTGAAGAACTTGCCCGCCTTTCAAAGGCAGGACTTGACGCAAGTCTAATAACCCAGGTCATGCTGGAAGAATCAGTGCTTGGATGGAAAGAATACGAGCTGGAGGTTATGCGGGATCATGCAGATAATGTGGTCATTATCTGTTCCATTGAAAATGTGGATGCCATGGGTGTTCACACTGGAGATTCCGTTACCGTGGCCCCTGCCCAGACACTTTCGGACAAGGAGTACCAGAACCTTAGGGATGCTTCCATTGCTATTATGAGAGAAATCGGAGTGGACACAGGCGGATCAAATGTCCAGTTTGCCATTAACCCTGAAAACGGGGATATGATAGTGGTGGAAATGAACCCCAGGGTGTCCAGAAGTTCAGCGCTTGCCTCTAAAGCCACGGGATTTCCCATTGCAAAAATTGCTGCCAAACTGGCAGTGGGATTCACCCTGGATGAAATCCCCAATGATATCACGGGAGAAACCCTAGCCTGTTTTGAGCCTTCCATTGATTATTGCGTGGTGAAGATCCCAAGATGGACCTTTGAAAAATTTCCAGAAACAGATGATATCCTGACCACGGCCATGAAGTCCGTGGGTGAAACCATGTCCATTGGCAGGACTTTTAAAGAAGCATTTCAAAAGGGACTTCGTTCCCTTGAAATCGGCAGAGCAGGCTTTGGCGGGGATGGCAAAGATCCTCTCCCCGGAAGTGTTGCAGGCAATGAATTGGAGTACAAGCTTTCCACACCCAATTCCAAGCGGCTGTTCTACTTGAAATATGCCCTGGAACACGGCATGCCCATTACAATGATCTATGAAATCACCGGTATAGATCCATGGTTCCTCAACCAGATGAAGCAGATTGTTGATCTTGAAAAACAAATCAAGCTTGCAGGCAAAGACCTGCCGCAGGATCTTTTTGAAAAAGCAAAAAAGTACGGGTTTTCTGACAAACAGATTGCATACCTTACAAACCTGACAGACAAACAGATTGAAAAGGCCAGAAAGGACCTTGGCATTGTCCCTGTGTACAAGCTTGTGGACACCTGTGCCGCAGAATTCAGGGCAGCCACGCCTTATTACTACTCAACCTATGAGACAGAATGCGAAGCAAGGGTAAGTGACAATAAAAAAGTCATAATACTGGGTGGCGGACCCAACAGGATAGGCCAGGGCATTGAGTTTGACTATTGCTGTGTTCATGCCTCCTTTGCCCTGAAAGAAGAAGGAGTGGAATCCATCATGGTCAACTCCAACCCCGAGACCGTATCCACGGATTATGACACATCTGACAAGCTTTATTTTGAGCCGTTAACAAGAGAGGATGTGCTTCACATTGTTGAAAAGGAAAAGCCCTATGGCGTGATCGTCCAGTTTGGCGGCCAGACTCCTTTAAACCTTGCATCGGATCTTCAAAAGGCAGGTGTCCCCATCATCGGCACCAGCCCTGAAAGTATTGACCGGGCCGAAGACAGGGACCTTTTCCAGGCAATGCTGGATAAACTTAAGCTGCGCCAGCCTGAAAACGGCATTGCTTTCAGTTATGAAGAAGCAAAAAAAGTCGCAAGGGATATCGGGTACCCTGTCATGGTCCGCCCCTCTTTTGTCTTAGGAGGCCGTGCCATGAAAATTGTATATGATGAAAACGACCTTGAAGAATACTTTGATCTGGCTGTAAAGGCATCTCCTGACAAGCCAGTGCTAATTGACAAGTTCCTTGAAGAAGCTTTTGAACTTGATGTTGATGTCATTTCTGACGGCAGAAAAACTGTCATCGGCGGCATGATGGAGCATATTGAAGAGGCCGGGATTCATTCCGGCGACTCAGCCTGTGTTCTGCCACCCTATTCCATTTCTCAAAATCATATTGATGAAATGGCAGATGCAGCAAGGGCCATTGCAAGAGAGCTCAATGTCAAAGGTTTAATGAATATCCAGTTTGGTATCATGAACGACACGGTCTATATTATCGAGGTCAACCCAAGGGCTTCAAGGACCATTCCTTTTGTATCCAAAGCTATTGGCGTTCCCCTGGCCAAGCTTGCAACAAAAGTCATGCTGGGTAAAACCCTTGATGAACTGGGAGTAACAAAAGAAGTGATCCCTCCTTATTATTGTGTTAAAGAAGCGGTCATGCCTTTTGACAGATTTGACAAGGTTGATCCGGTTTTAGGACCTGAAATGAAATCCACCGGTGAAGTCATGGGAATTGATAAAGATCTTGGTGCCGCAGTTGCAAAATCCCAGATTGCCGCAGGGCAAAGGCTTCCCACAGACGGCACGGTCTTTATCAGTGTACAGGATAAGGATAAACTTGCTGCACTGCCGGTTGCAAAGAACTTTCATGAAATGGGGTTCACTATTATGGCCACAAAAGGAACATCCCTGTTCCTTAAAGGTCATGATGTTCCCACAAAACTTGTAAAAAAAGTATCTGCCGGCAGGCCCCATGTTGTAGATGCCGTGAAAAACAATGAAGTCCAGCTGATATTAAACACTGGTGCTTCAAGCCAGACCAAGCAGGACGGGTATGAAATCAGGCGCGCCGCCATAAAGTACAAGATTCCTTATGCAACAACAACAGACGGTGCAAAAGCCATCTGCAGTGCCATACAGGCCCTGAAAAAAGAAGGCCTTTGCGTTAAACCCATTCAAGACTACCACCAGGAAAATAAACATGTATAATTCAATAATTGAAGACAAAAGGCCAAAGGACGAATGTGGCGTATTTGGGCTGTATAAACATTCCGAAGCTGCAAAAATTACCTATTTCGGTCTTTATGCCCTCCAGCACAGGGGCCAGGAGAGTGCCGGCATCTCTGTAAACAGAGGGATCAATGATAGAATTTTCTCCCACAAGGGAATGGGCCTGGTGCCTGAAATATTTAACATGGAAGACCTTGAAAGGATTGAAGGCGGCTCTGCCATCGGCCATGTCAGGTACTCAACCACAGGGGATTCTGTTTTAACCAATGCCCAGCCCTTTGTCGTCAACCACAGGCACAGGTCCTATGCTGTTGCCCACAACGGAAATCTTGTCAATGCACATATTCTAAAAGAAGAACTGGAAGAACATGGCTCCATCTTCCAGACCACCATGGATTCAGAGGTTTTTCTTCACCTTTTTATTAAAAACCTGATTAAAGGGGACATTGAGAGTGCAATTTTAAAGGCTGTTTCAAAAATTGAAGGTGCTTATTCCATGATCCTTTTAACCTGCAAGGGTGAAATAATAGGAATGAAAGACCCCAACGGATTCAGGCCGCTTGCCCTTGGAAAACTAAACGGCCATTATGTCCTGGCATCTGAAACATGCGCTTTTGACCTTATCCAGGCTGAATTCATCCGGGAACTTGATCCGGGAGAAATCGTCATTATTGATGAAGACGGAATAAGAAGTCTCAAACACCCGAAAGCTGCCAAACATAGATCCTTATGCATCTTTGAATATATTTACTTTGCCAGGCCCGACTCCACCATTGACGGTAAAAATGTCTACCAGATGAGAAAAGCTCATGGCAGGCGGCTGGCCCAGGAATCCCCTGTGGAAGCTGACCTTGTCATGCCTTTCCCTGATTCAGGCAATTATGCCGCCATAGGGTATGCCAAGGAATCCGGCATACCATTTGAAATGGGCATGATAAGGAACCATTACGTCGGGCGCAGCTTTATCCAGCCCACCCAGTCCATGCGTGATTTTGCCGTCCGGGTAAAACTCAATCCGGTCAGAGAACTTATCAATGGTAAAGAGATTATCATTATTGAAGATTCCATCATTCGCGGTACCACGGCTAAAACCCGTGTCAAGGCTTTGCGCGAGCTTGGAGTAAAAAAAATACATATGCGCGTTTCATGCCCGCCCCATAAATTCCCCTGCTACTACGGCATTGATTTTTCTTCCAAAGGGGAACTGATCGCATCCCAAAAGCCAATAAAGGAGTTGCAGGACTACCTGGGCCTTGATTCTTTGCACTATCTTTCCATTGAGGGAATGCTTGAAGCATCCGGGGTAAAAAATCCGGAACACAACTTTTGCAAGGCCTGCTTTGACGGAAACTACCCGGTTCCTTTTGATCCTGGCTTCACAAAGGAATGCATGGGATAGCATGAAAAAACAGACTGTTGCATTTTCGAAAAATTCTTCCAATCTCTTTTTTCATATCTTAACAAAGTGTAATCTTTCATGCGTCCACTGCTATATCAATAAAGAGCAGCACGGGGACAACACTCTTGATATTGATACCATTAAAGACTGGCTGAATATTTTCTCAAATAAAGCCGGCCGGACCAATCTCATATTTCTCGGGGGAGAACCCACTCTTCATAAGGATCTTCACCTGGCCGTGAAAGAGGCAAAACACCTTGGATTCAAGTCAGTAACCATTGATACCAACGGATATTTATTTCATGATATCCTGGATAAAGTTTCCTGCAAAGACATTGACTTTCTTTCGTTTTCCCTGGATGGCGCCACAAAAAAAACCAATGACAACATCAGGGGAGAAGGCAGTTATGATAAGGTAATGGAAGGCCTTAAAAAGGCTCTTTTAAAAAACTTTTCCTGTTCAATGATCTATACGGTTTCAGACATGAATATTCATGAACTTGAATTAATGCCGGACCTTATTACAGGGCTTGGTATCAAACGCTTTTTTATCCAGGTGATCGGATTAAGAGGGAAATCGTCAAAGGCTGATGGAACACTCAGGGTATCAAAAAAAACCTGGCTTACCACCATTCCGGAAGTCGCAGGAAAGATTGCTTCCCATGGCATTATTGTAACATACCCGAAGGTGTTTCTTTTAAAAAACGAAACATTTCAATGCGCGGGCAGTGTGGCGGACAATTATTTTGTGTTTCCCAACGGCAGGGTATACCAATGCCCCATTTGTGAGGACTTTGCTTTGCATTCTTATGAAATAAGGCAGAACGAATTGGTCGCAACGCCTAAAATCAATGAAAAGGATTTATTCGGCCTTACCATCCCTGAAGGCTGTGTCATGAATAAAATGATCCAGCCCCAGAACCTTTCATATAGTCGGGACGGAACACCTGACCATCAAATTGCCTGCTGTATGCTCAAAGAGGAAATTCTTCCAAAACCCGGGTGATACTTTATTGAGCTGCCTTTTTTATTAAAGTCTGATCGTATTATTTTACAATATCAAATGAAGGGGGTCACATTTTTCCCTTAAAAGTTCTAACTCATCCGGTGTTGGGGCCATTACCTCTTTTGCCCGGGAAGTATCGATTTTAAACTCCATGTTCTCAAGAATCAGTTCCGGTGTTATTCCGGGATAATATCCTTTCAGGAACATTTGTCTGGTATGATCATCAAAGCCCATAATCCCCATGTCCGTGATTACCCTGTCAGGTCCTCCTTTTGGAAGCCCTGCTTTTTCACGGCCATCCGGGCCGTTAAGATATCCCGGGCTTGTCAGGTAATCCAGTCTTTTTTTGAACTTTCGCTTTTCCTGTTTCATAAATATAATTGTTCTTGAAACAAAAGATGCCACGTCACAGGCCCCCCCGCTTCCTGAAAACCTGACCTCGGGTTCATCATAATCTCCGATAACAGTTGAATTCAAGTTACCGTAAATATCAATCTGTGCGGCCCCAAGTATCCCCACAATATGCTTTCTGGTAAACCTGTTCTGCATGGTGGCAAATGAATCCAGTAATCCCCCGTTTGAAGACGTCTGATACATTATTCTTGAATCCCCCACAGCAAGGGGAAGATCTTCCAGCCGGGAATCAATTGCCCCTGTTTCAAAAAAGATAACACTTTGGGGAGCATTTATATTTTTTGCAGCCATGGCTGCAAGCATTGAGATGCCGGTACCGCAGAACACGATATCGCTGTTCCTGATTTCCCTTGCAGCAACAATCGTCATCATCTCTTTTAAAGTATAATCCATTTTATGTCTCCACAGGGTTTCTTCTGTCAAGGTTCTTTGCATATCCCCGGTTTTTATCAGCTGATATCATTTCAAGACGTTCCCTGCCAAGTGAATCCAGCAAATCCCTGTGGCTTTTTTTGTTTAAAATGGTATTTTCAAGGTATGAATGATATTGCTTGTCATCTTTAGCTTTTTCAGCATATGCCTTTAAATAGATCGGATCATAATCATAATACCGGTAACAGGCCGTAGGATAGGCCCCATAAGGGACATGAACAACTGCATTGGCATGAATAAACGGAATCTGGTTCCTGTCAGGCATATTTTTCAAATAATCATCATCCAGCAGGTCTTCACAGGTTATAATCAAGATTTTTGCAGCTTTTGCCTGTTCCACGTCGGCAAAGGTCAAGCCCTCTATCCTGCAGTTTCCTCGAAAATCAGCCTTCTGCACATGGATGATGGTAACATCAGGGTTAACGGCCGGAACCAGGACCACTTTTTTGATATCACACCAGGCCCCGAACGGATTTTCAAGTTCAACCAGCTTTCTGTCAGGAAGCCTGCTGTTTTTTTGTCTGAACTCAACAGGAAAGCCCCATTTTTTAATAATATCCGTCCCAAGGGAAGAACGGGTGGGAAGAAACGGGACACCCATGGCCCCGGCAAGAAAACGAAGCGTCATTTGGTAATTGGAATAATCTTCTATTTTAATTTGCTTTTTTTCTACAGCTTTTCTAAACCGTATGCAGGTTGATGCAAACCTGCCTGTTCCGCCATAAGCTATTTCAAGGCATGAGGCAGTTTTTGCTCCCACAAGTTCATCAATCCCCTGGCCATTGGAATGGGCGTAAAGGTGAAGGTTCCTGATTCCCTGCCGGATAATTTCATAAACTGCTGCCATGGGGTTCCTGTTAATGGTAAACCCGCCTATGGACAAATGGCATCCATCTTTGACATGGGCTTTTATGGCATCATGCAGACTGGTAACTTTATTGCCATTTATTTTCATTCACAAACCTCATTTTTTAAACCTTGTTTCACACTTCATTTTTAAATTTCCTTTCTGGTTAACGGGTATCACCGTCACTTGTGAGCAGGGCCTTATATAAGGAAGGCCTTCTGTCCCTGAAAATCCCCCATGAATCTCTCCGGGCCTGAAACAGGTCAAGATCAAAATCCGAAAGAATCACGGCTTCATCCGTGCGGTTGGCCCGGGTAAGAATTTGACCTGTATTGTCCGTGATAAAAGATGAACCGTAAAAGGTGATGGAGGATGCATCAAATGATTCTGTGCCTATCCTGTTGGACGCAACAACAGGGATCATATTACAGGCGGAATGACCCTGCATGCAGGTTTGCCAGTGTTGTTTTGAATCAAGGCCGGCATTGGCAGGCTCCGACCCAATGGCTGTGGGGTAAAAAATAATTTCAGCACCCATAAGGGCCATAATCCTGGCTGCTTCCGGAAACCACTGGTCCCAGCATATGCCCACACCGATACGGGCATATCTGGTCTGCCATACTTTAAATCCCGTATCCCCGGGATTAAAATAAAATTTTTCCCCGTATCCCGGTCCGCCGGGTATATGAGTTTTTCTGTAAATTCCAAGAATACTGCCGTCAGCATCAATCACTGCAATTGTATTGTAATGGGCATTGTTCTTTTTTTCAAAGAAACTGATCGGCAATACAATCTTTAATTTTTCAGCAATACCGCAAAAATGCCTGACCGCCCTGTTTTCTTCCAGAGTTGTTGCAAGGTTGAAATATTCAGCCCTTTCTTCCTGACAAAAATAAAGATTTTCAAAAAGTTCCTGGAGTAAGACGATCCTGGCACCCTGCTCTGCTGCAGCAGTAACCAGCCTCTCTGCAGTTGAAATATTCTGATCACTATCTTTTGTGCATACCATCTGGGTGGCAGCAACTATCACTTTCGGCATGAAGGTATCTCCTTTTTTTACCGGTGAAGGTCATCCGTATCCATTGGAGTTTCAACACCCGGCTGCTGCTGGGTGATACAATGAATATTGCCTCCCCCGAGAAGTATTTCCCGGGCCTGGATACCAACCACTTCTCTATCCGGGAAAAGGGTTTTGATTTTTTCCAGAGCATCTTTATCATGGGGATCATCAAATAAAGGCATTACAATACCACCATTTGCAATATAAAAATTCACATATGATCCGGCCAGCCTGGTTCCTTTATTTCTTGGTGCTGTATTCGGCCTTTTATTAACACCAAGACTTTCTTTTTCGGTCATATATAAAGGACCTGGCTGATGGATCTTATGGATTTTAACTTTTCTTCCCTTTGCATCAACAGAACCTGAGAGTCTGTCAAAGGCATCACAGGATATCTCATACTGGGGGTCTGACGGATCATCGGTCCAGTGAAGCAAAACTTCCCCTGGTTTGACAAAACAGCACAGGTTGTCCACATGGCCGTCAGTCTCATCCATGAACACTCCTTTGTCCAGCCATATAATTTTTTCTATGTTCAGGTATTCCTTCAGATAATTTTCAAGCCCGGCCTTTGAAAGATCAGGGTTCCTGTTAGGATTGAGCAGGCATTCTTGAGTGGTAATCAATGTACCGTCACCATCGGTATGGATGGAACCGCCTTCAAGGATGATACATGCCTTGTACCGGTCGATTTCTTCATGTTCCAAAACCTGCCGGGCAACACGGCCGTCGTTATCCCACGGGAAATATATCCCGCCGTTAAGCCCGCCCCAGGCATTGAAATCCCAGTCCACACCCCGGATATCATTGGTATCATTTTTTACAAATGTAGGGCCCGCATCCCGCATCCATGCATCATCACTTTCAATTTCAATGATATCAATATCAGATGGCAAAAGGCTTTGTGCAATACCCGTCTGCTGCTTTGAAACACACATGGTCACAGGTTCAAACCGGGATATGGCCCGGGCAACACGGGCAAATGCTTTCTGGGCAGGCATGGCCCTGTCACGCCAGTTGTCCGTTCTGTGGGGCCACAGCATCCAGCATTTTTCATGAAATTCATACTCCCCCGGCATCCTGAATCCATCCTG
>JAADHV010000118.1 GCA_013151635.1 Deltaproteobacteria bacterium
ACGGACACGGCCTGCTTGATATTCATGGCAAGACAGGCAAATCCGGACCGCGGAAGTTCCATGGGAAGCTGGGGAATTCTCGACTCATGCCACCCGCCGGTCACATTGATGACATCAGCACCGGCTTTTTCATAAACCCGGGCTATCTTTGGTGTTTCAGTATCCTTTGTACTCCCGGGCACAAAATCATTTCCCGCCATCCTGACACCAATGGGAAAACCGGGGCCAACCTTGTCCCGGATCATCTTGATAATCTGTTTTGGAAACCGTGTCCGGTTTTCAAAATTTCCGCCGTACTCATCTTCCCTTTTGTTTGTAAGAGGCGATAAAAACTGGGTAATCAGATATCCGGCAGACCCGATGATTTCAACCCCCTCAAATCCAGCCTTTTTTGCCCGCCTGGCTGCACTGGCAAAGGCTTTTTGGACAGTTTGGATATCTTCAATGGTCATCTTTTTCGGTGTTGTTTTAGAGTATTTGGAAAATATGGCAGAAGGAGCAATGGGCGTTTCATTATTGATCATGAAAGGATGGGTATAGGCCCCCCCGTGAAATAATTGGGTCCAGGGACTTGCACCATGGGCTTTGATCATATCAGTGGCTTTGATAAATGAATCAATGGCTTCATCCTGGGCCAGTGACAGCGGCACAAACCCGGACCCGATAAAATCAATTCCCACAGGCCCGATGGTCACGATCCCTGCACCGCCTTTTGCAATCTCATTATAGAAATTGTAATATTTATCATTCAGCTTTGTATCATAGGAATACAAAAGTCCGAGAGAGGGATAGGCAATCCTGTTCTTAATTTCCAGCCGGTTAATCTTTATGGGACTGAACAAATTTGCATACATGCTGCATCCTTGATTTATATGAAAGTCTTTGCAGTTCAAATCAGGACTTTCATGTTTTGTTGTGGGCAAACTCTGGCGAAATACCAGGTCTGCCAGTGGCAGTTTGTCTGTGGATATCCAAAAAGCGTCTATAATCCTGAAAATTTGGCGATCACGTCACACATCACTTCACTGGCACCTCCGCCAATGGCAATGAGTCTTGAATCCCTGTAAAATCTTGAAATTTTCATTTCATTCATCAGCCCCATTCCGCCATACATCTGAAGGCACCCGTCTGCCACCTTTGTTAAAAGATCCCCGCTTTTCAGCTTTGCCATGGAAATCATCAAAGTTGCATCCTGGCCGGCCATTTTCATCCTCACAATATGATAGGCCAGCTGTTGGAGACATTCGATCTCTGTCAGCCATCTGGCAATCCTGTGGCGCAGCACCTGCTTTTTAATCAATGGTTTTCCAAACACAATCCGTCCCTTAAGATACTCAATCGTATCCTTAATTATCTGCCTGGCCCAGACATAGGCCATGGGAATCACGCTGAACCTTTCATGCTGGAACTGCATCATCTGCTGGATAAACCCTTCCCCTTCCTGTCCGATCAGATTTCTGGCCGGAATCCTCATATCATCAAAATAAAGCTCGGCAGTATCAGAACTTCTCATCCCAAGCTTATCCAGCTTTTTGCCGACCTGAAACCCTTTTAAGTCTGTGGGGACTGCAAACAGGGAAAAGCTGTGGTATCCTGGATCGTCACTTGTTCTGGCCAAAAGGGTTAAAAAATCTGCCTGGGTGCCGTTAGTGATAAATGTTTTGCACCCGTTCAGGATATAATGATCGCCATCTTTTTTTGCAAAGGTTTTCAAGGCTGCCACATCTGATCCGGCATCAGGTTCGGTCACGGCAATGGCCGCAACCAGGTCGCCCTTGAGTGCAGGCTTAAGATAGGTTTCTTTCAGGTAATCAGACCCGAAATCATTAATGGCCGGGGTTGCCATATTGGACTGAACCGCAATGGCCATGGGGATGCCTCCGCAATTTATTTTTGCGAATTCTTCAAGCACCACGGTTTCATACCAGTAATCAAGGCCTTCGCCTCCCCATTTCTCATCATAACGGATGCCAAGAAATCCTAAATCCCCCATTTTTTTAAACAAATCATGCAGGGGTGCAATCCCTTTTTCTTCCCATTCATCCACATACGGATTGATCTCTTTGTTCACAAAATCCTGCACTGCTTTTCTGACCAGTTCATGTTCCCTGGAAAAATACAAATTATTCCCCATATTTTATTTTCCTTTTTAAAACCTGTTTATTTCATGCTCTTTTTTTTAATTTCCGCAGCTCTCAGATCCTTTCTCAACACCTTGCCCACATTTGTTTTTGGCAGTTCATCAATGAATTCAACCTGGGTGGGAAGCTTGTATGTGGCAAGCTTTTGTTTGCAATGGTCAATCATCTCTTTCTGGGTGGCCCGCTCACCTTTTGCAAGCACGACAAACGCCTTGACCTGCTCCCCCCATGTGGGATGGGGCACACCGATGGCACAGGCTTCCTGGACCTTGGGATGTTCAAACAGCACTTCGTCTATATCTCTTGGGTAGACATTATAGCCGCCTGAAATGATCATATCTTTGATCCTGTCCACTATAAAAAAATATCCGTCTTCATCCATATACGCGACATCACCGGTATGCAGCCATCCGTCTATAATGGTTTTATCGGTTTCTTCAGGCATATTCCAATATCCCTGCATCACCTGGGGGCCTTTAACCACCATTTCTCCGGATTCCCCGACTGGCAGGTCTTTTGCCGGATCATTCAGATCCACAATTCTGCACAGGGTGTCAGGCAAAGGTATCCCAATGCTGCCCACTTTTCTTAAGCCGTTTTCAAAGGGGTTCACATGGGTGGCAGGACTGGATTCCGTCATACCGAATGCTTCGATAATGGTGGAACCGGTTTTTTCTTCAAACTCTTTGATCACCTCCACAGGAAGGGGCGCACTTCCTGAAACACATGCCTTGATGGAGGTAAGATCTGTTGCTGCAAGCTTTTCATGGTTTAAAATTCCGATAAACATGGTGGGAACAAGGGGGGCAAATGTGGGTTTGAATTTTTCCATGGCTTCCAAAAGAGGCGCAGGCTGGGGTTTGGGGACCAGGATATTGGACCATCCCTTGAAGATGGCAAAATTCATGGACACGGTCAGTCCCATAACATGAAAAAAAGGCAATGCCCCGATCATGACTTCATCCTTGTTCTCCTTGAATCCCGGGAGCCAGGCATCAATCTGCTGGGTTTGTTTGCTCAAGTTTCCATGGGTCAGCACCGCGCCTTTGGAAACCCCTGTAGTTCCGCCAGTGTACTGATACATGGCCACATCATTAAAAGTGATATCAGCTGTCTGGACTGATGGCGAATATTGTTTGATGACATCTTTCCATTTAAAAACATCATGAGAAGGCTTGACCCTGGCTGCCAGTTTTTTCTTTTTGGCCACCAGGGGAAATAAAAAATTTTTCGGAAAAGGAAGATAATCACCGATTGACGTATACACAATTGTTTCAAGGAACTCATGAAGCAGGGTGTTCTCAAACTCGATGGATTCAGGAACACCGTCATCATAAAAACTAAGCCAGGGTTTGTCTTGGTATGTTTGGTTTTGTTTCAAGCGTATCTCCTTTTTCCCAGGTTAAATGATTTTTTACATTCCTCCTTGCTTTTATGGCTTCAGACATTCAGGGATTTCAATTGTTTTTACCCGAAGGTATTCACCCAAAGTTTTTGCCTGGGGATCACTTCTCAAAGAAGCAGCCACCCCGTCCTCCAGCACTCCTTTTATATAAAAATTAAGGGCGAAAAGATTGGGCAGCACATATCTTTCAATGTCAAATCCTGCTATGTCCGGAAGCAGTGCCTTTAATTTTTGTGTTGTTAAAAATTCATTTAAAAATGCAAACCCTTCCACATCTTTTGCCCACACGCCCAGATTGGCATTTCCCCCTTTATCGCCGGATCGTGTGGCAAAAAGCCTTCCAAACGCTATCCTGGCAGAAGGTCCTGGATGTGCAGCATCACACAAAGAGACTGCAGGTTCGCCATCTGACTTTGATTCGACATTTTTTGAATGTTCAACATTTTTTTGGAAAATTTTAGTTTCAACCTTATGAACCTCGTCATTGACAACCACCTGTTGTTGAATATTTTTCAAAGAAACCAGGGCCGGCCAGTGCAGGATTGCAGGTGTTTCCCTGGTGGGCGGTCCTGTGAGGGTAAATCCCGGGATGGTGGAAAGTGCAGCCTCTATAATGGCAGAGGAAAACAGTTTTCCAACCTTTGTTTTGTCCTTGTCCATGACAGAAATTCTCAAATATGAAAATGCTTCCTCATTTGTTACAGGATCAGGGTTGCCGGATTTTATAAGCTTGACATCGGTCTTTGCAAACTGATCTTTGCCGCCCATGAGGCCAAACACAATATTTTCAACAATGACTGCTTTTTTTTCAATATCAAGTCCGGTCAAAATGACAGTCATGCTGTTTTTAAACCCGGAAAGCGTGTTAATGCAGACCTTTGTGGTTTGGGTGGGAGGCTCTCCTTTAACGCCGGTAACCAATACCTGGTCATTTCCAAGGTCCTGGATGTTAAGGGTATCAAACCGGACCCTCACGTCCGGCGTAAGATACGAGGGCTCCCTGATTTCATATAAAAGCTGGGCTGTAACCGTTCCCTTTGATACAAGGCCCCCTGTCCCTTCATGCTTGGTAATGACAAAGGAGCCGTCTTCATGCATCCGGGCAATGGGAAACCCCAGGTTTTCATAGGAAGGGATCTCTTCCATGAATGAATAGTTGCCACCTGTGGCCTGGGTTCCGCACTCAATAATATGTCCGGCTGCATAGGCTCCGGCAAGTTTGTCAAAATCATTTTCTTTCCAGTTGAATTTCCAGGCAGCCGGCCCCGAGACCAGGGCGGCATCAGCTATTCTTCCGCCCACCACAATATCAGCGCCTTGTTCGAGCGCCTTTGTGATCCCGAATCCGCCAAGATATGCATTGGCAGTCAAGGGTTTGAGCCCTGACGCTTTTAAGTCGATATTTTTATCCAGGTGCCTGAAATCTTCACCTGATTTCTGGAGTTCTGAAAAATTGGGCATCAGATCATCCCCCTGGATATAGGCAATGGTCGGGTTTAACCCTAAAGTACTGCTCAATGCTTTCAAAGCATTTGCCAGTCCGACCGGATTTAATCCACCGGCATTGGCCACAATCTTTATGCCTTTATCAAGGCAGGTGCCCATGACCTGTTCCATCTGCAAAAGAAAAGTTGACACATACCCCTTGTCCGGATCTTTTAATTTCATCCTGAACAGCAGTGCCATGGTCAGCTCGGCAAGATAATCACCCGTCAACACATCAATTTTTGGGCCTTCCACAAGTTCTTTTGCCGCACTGAGCCTGTCACCGTAAAATCCGGAACAATTTGCAATAATCAGTTTGTTTTCCATGTTATTTTCCCTTAAACACAGGTATTCTTTTTTCTAAAAATGCAGAAATCCCTTCCTTTGCATCATTTGTTTTTGCCACTTTTGAAAGCTGCCCTGAAAGAAAATGAACCGCCTCATCAAAGGGCATGGATTCAACACTATTGAGAGCATGTTTTCCCAATTTCATTCCAATGGGGCTTTTCATGGACAGCGCTTTAAGAATTTTCCGGGTTTTTGGTTCAAAATCACTTTTGGGAAAAATTCTTGTAATCATCCCCATTTCAAGGGCCTCTTTTGCAGAAAGCCTCTGGCCTAAAAGCATCATTTCCATGGCTTTTTTTCGTAATACATTCCGAAAAATCAGGGCTCCGATCATCATTGGAAAAAGCCCTGCATTGACTTCAGGAGTCCCGAATTTTACATCGTCTCTTGCAAGGACAATATCGCAGGCCAGCATAAACCCGGTCCCGCCGGCCAGGCAGTGTCCGTTTATCCTGGCAAGCGTTGGTTTTTCAAACCAATAAATCCGGATTAAAAGATCTGCATAATTTTTAAAGGTTTCTTTTTCCTCTTTTGAACCTGTACCGATACCGCTCGAAAGGTCAGCTCCGGCGCAGAAAACGTGATCTCCTGCGCCTGTAATACAGACGACCTTGACATCATCGTCTTGTTCAGCCATATCCAGTGCCCCAAGAAAAAGCCTGATCGCATTGGAACTGATGGTATTCTTCTGTTTTTCCCTGTTAATGGTGATATAACCGATACCATCCTTCCTGTTGTATAAGAGGTCCTTTTCCGTCACGTTTTTTTTGGCCATATATCCTCCTTAGTCTTTTTCAATGTCCACAAGAATATCAGCCGGCATGACCTTGTCCCCCTCTTTTGCATTGATCCCGGATATAGTACCGTCAAAGGGTGCAAAAAGGGTGGTTTCCATTTTCATGGCTGAAACAATGACAAGGCCCTGGCCTTTTTTCACCCTGTCCCCGACCTGGGCCAGGACACAAATCACCACAGCAGGCATGGGCGAGGCAACGACCCTGGCATTGCTTGCAAAACTTTTTTCCCCGGACGAATTTTGTTCAACCAGGTCGGCATCCAGGACTTCATAGGACCGCCCCTTTATGATCACGGTTTTTGTGCCGCCATCATTCCAGACATAGGCGTTGAAATTCTGCCCGTCCACGTTGAGCAAAATATGGTAATCCGATATAGTCATAAACGATGCATTATAGGCCTTGCTTTTTGTCTGAACTTTTATGTTCTGATCGGAAATGACGGCATCTATTGATTTTTTTTCCTGGTTTACAATCAAATTGTATTCCATTGTTTTCTCCTGTGATTCATCTTTTTACACCTGGTCATTTCAAACCGGTTATAATTTCCAGTTCCCCAGCGTATCCCAGGGAGATGCGGTCTCTTTTGCACTGGAATATGAGTGAGCATTGGTCCTGGCTCCCCCCAGCGCATCTGCAATAAACGCGATCATTGCCACATCCGCAAGATCCCTGTCTGCTTTCCAGCCTGAAAAATGGGTCTCGATAAAATCAGTAAACACTTCACTGTTCCTAAACGGCCTGGAATTTAAAACATCCATCATAAATTCAATGGGTGTTTTGACTCCCAGAACAATATAATCCTGCAGCGCTTTGATCATCTTGCTGACAGCCTGGTCCCGTGTCTGGGCATGGACAACCAGCTTGGACAGGATCGGGTCATAATCCACTGGAACTTCAAAGCCCTGATAGACCCCACAATCATTTCGGATTCCCGGCCCCGTGGGTTCTTTCATAAACCTGATTTTTCCCGGAGAAGGCAAAAAATCATGTTCAGGGTCTTCAGCATAAATTCTGCACTCAATGGCATGCCCCCTGGGCTGTATATCTTTCTGCCTGAGGCCCAGCTTCTTACCTGCCGCTATCTCGATCTGGTGTTTTACAAGATCCACACCTGTGGTCATTTCTGTAATGGGATGCTCCACCTGGAGCCGGGTATTGATTTCCAAAAAATAAAAATGATTCCCCTCATCCAGAAGGAATTCCACTGTTCCTGCATTTTCATAATGTGATGCTTTTGCCGCCTTAACGGCAGCAGCCCCCATCTTATGCCGCAGTTCAGGTGTTAATGCCAGAGAAGGGGTTTCTTCGATGATTTTCTGATGCCTTCTTTGGATAGAACATTCCCGTTCAAACAGATGAATGGTGTTCCCATGCTTATCTGCAAGAATTTGAAATTCAATATGCCGGGCTTTGGAAAAAAATTTTTCAATATAAACTTCCCCGTTTCCAAAGGCCTTTAAGGCTTCCCGTGAGGCAGACGCCACAGCCTCCCCGATCTCTTCCGGGGAATTGACAATCCTGATGCCTTTGCCACCGCCACCAGCCGTGGCTTTTACCAGGACTGGATACCCGATTTTTTCAGCCGCATCCATCAACGCGATCATTTCAGTTTCACAATGAATCAAACCAGGCGTAACCGGAACGCCTCCAGCCACCATGATTTTTCTTGAAGTGATTTTGTCCCCTAGATTTCTGATCACCTCAGCTGTTGGACCGATAAACACAATCCCTTCATCCCGGCAGCGCTGTGCAAACTCATGGTTTTCAGAAAGAAACCCGTATCCCGGATGAATGGCCTGGGCCTGGGTCTGTTTTGCCGCCGCAATAATACCATCCATATTCAGATAGCTTAAAGAGGGTTCAGAAGGCCCGAGATAAATCGCTTCATCAGAAAAAATAACATGGCCTGCCTTTTGGTCGGCATCCGAATATACGGCAACGGTTTTTATCCCCATGTCCCTGCAGGTATTGATAACCCTTAAGGCAATTTCTCCCCGGTTGGCAATCAAAATTTTATCAAACATTATCTGTGTTCCTGTTTTTTATTTTAAACCTTAAGGCCTACATTCTAAATACACCAAACCCATACTCCTGATCCCTGAGGGGAGCGTTCAGGGATGCAGAAATGGCCAGCCCCAATACATCCCTTGATTTTGCAGGGTCAACAATACCGTCATCCCACAGCTGGGACGTGCTGTAATAGGCATTGCCTTCTTTAAGCGCGGCCTCAATCACAGGTTTGTTTATAAAATTTATTTCTTCCTGGGTCATGCTTTTTTGGCCTGCTCTTTTGCGCTGGTCATTGGTAATGGAAATAAGCACGTCAGCGGCCTGGCTGCCTCCCATGACACCGATCTGGGCATTGGGCCACATCCACAGCAGCCTTGGTGAATAAGCCCTGCCGCACATGGCATAATTACCCGCGCCAAAAGAGGCACCCACAATCATGGTAAATTTGGGCACACTGCAGTTGGCAACTGCATTGACCATCTTATGCCCGTCTTTTGTAATCCCGGCCCGTTCATAATCGCTTCCCACGATGAACCCGTTAATATTCTGCAAAAAAACAAGAGGAATTTTTCGCTTGTCGCAAAGCTGGATGAACTGGGTGGCTTTCTGGGCGCTCCTGGAAAAAAGAATCCCGTTATTGGCAAGGATACCCACAGGATATCCATGGATGTTTGCCCATCCCGTGACCAGGGTTTCACCATACATTTCCTTAAATTCCAGGAACCGTGAACCATCCACAATCCTGGCAATCACTTCCCTGATATCATAGGGCTGGGAAAGATCCGGGCTGACAATACCATACAGCTCTTTTGCGTCATATATGGGTAATTCAGGCTCGGTCATTGAAAGCGTTGATTTTTCATTGCGCGGAAGATTTTTTGTTATTTTTCTGATAATCCTTATGGCATGGGCATCATCCTGGGCATAATAATCAGACACACCTGAATCATTGCAGTGAAGCTCAGCTCCTCCTAGATCATTGGCCAGAACTTCCTCACCTGTAGCAGCTTTCACCAGGGGTGGTCCGCCAAGGAAAATCGCGCCATGCTGTTTTACATGTACAATCTCATCACACATGGCCACTCCATAGGCACCCCCTGCTGTGCACAATCCCATCACCCCGACAATCTGGGGAATGCCCATCTTTGATATTCTGGCCTGGTTAAAAAATATTCTTCCTCCATCATCGATATCCGGGAAGATTTCAGACTGAAGAGGCAGATAAGCACCTGCAGAATCCATAAGGGTAATTAAAGGCAGACGGTTTTCCATGGCAATGGCCTGGCACCTCAACGTTTTTTTAACTCCCATGGGATATATGGCGCCGCCCTTAATCGTGGCATCATTGATAGAGATCAGGCATTCCTGGCCCTCAACCACGCCAATGCCGGCAATAAGCCCTGCTTTATGTATTTTCCCATCATACATATCCTTAGCTGCCAGAGGAGCGATTTCCAGAAACGGTGTGTTTTTATCAAGCAGCAGATCCAGCTTTTTTTTTGCCGGCAGCTTGCCTGACTCTTCATGCCGTTTCAAGGCTTTGGGGGACCGTTCATTAAAAGATTTGTCCAGCTCGTTTTCAAGATCTTTAACAAGGGCTGCCATCTCTTTATAATTTTTCTGGTACTCCTCAGAACCCACATCAACTTTACTTTCAATTACATCCATAGTGCATCCTTTTAAATTATATGCGCCCATACACGCTTGATAAGATCAGTTCAAATGATTGACTTTTATTTTTTTAAAAATTTCATAGCAGCACTTTTAAAATTCAACAAATCCTATTTTTCGCTTGAAGACACCTGTCTTTTGACTGGTCGTTGCAGACTCCAGTGACCCGGATCATTTTTTGTGTTCCAAATCCCCTGGATAATTGTATCAATCAAGGGATCTATAAGTTCTTCAAGGTTTTCCGGGTTTCCGGTCATTACCCAGTTGGTTACAAGATGTTCAATGGTCCCCAGGATCATTGAACGGATTAGATATGGATTAATATCTTCCTTGAACTCACCGGTTTCAATCCCCTGGTCAATCACCCTTGTAATCTGTTTTATTCCGGCCTTGATCGCAATATGGCCCTCAGTGTCTAAAAACTTTTTATTGTGCTTTAAATACAACATGAGAACTGCGGCAAAGTCAGGGTTTTTCCGGTAGGAGTCAATAAATAGAAAAACAATGGCCCGAAGCTTATTGGCTGCCCCCTGTATTAATTTTAAATGAAACGCCATGGTATCAAAAAGCGTTTGCGAGGACTCAGCAGGGATTGAAAATAAAAGTCCCTCTTTGGTTGAAAAATATTCATAAATCGATGCTTCGGAAATTTTGGCCTCTTTGGCAATTTCCGATATGGTTGCCTCGTTGAAACCCCTTTGGGCAAACACTTTTGTCGCTGTATTAATGATCTTTTTTTTTCTGATTTCAATCTTGTTTAGTGACATGGTCAAGCCTTTGTAAATTGATTTATCATTTATATCATATACCGGATATCTATTTAAATAGAGTGAGACTATTGTTTTGTCAACAAAAAAAATGTTTGGCTATAGAAATAGTGGCCCCTGTGCATAGGGAGAGCTTATTGTTGACAAATTGAAATTTTCGATGAGCAAAGACGCCGTCTATGAGAAAACAGATTTTCAGGACCTGCCACAAATTATGACAATAAGCTGATGGGCATCAATAATAAAACTGGCAGGTCAAAATCAAATCACAATTTCAATGCATTGCAGAAATTATGACATAGTGCATGTGAAAAAAAGCAGTGCCATAAGGCGGATGACTATATTACTGAAATATTAGCAGCTTAGAGGGTCCTGAGAGATGAATCCTCAGAACAGTTAAAGCAGCTAACGGGTCATATGCGTCAACAAACGACAGCTTCAAACGTCGGCGTAATACCGCCTATGATGGGTTCATAATATCGATATTCAGTTTTTTCGTTTGTTATTTCCTCTATCTGATTTTGGATGGCCAACCGTTGTTCACTATTCATCCATATACTCCAGTCTTCGACCCGATTCCATGTACTGATTACAAGGTATTCACCATCGCGATCCAGGCTGGAAAAAGTTTGACCTGTTATATACCCTGGCTGGACAGTGGCTCTGGATCTGAGTTCCACAATCAGGGGCGCTAACTTTGCTGCGATTTCTTTGTCTTGCAAGGTTCGCCGAATAATAATACATATACTCATAACACCCTCCTTTTTAAAAATTATGATTAGGCAATAATTCCGATGATGATTGAGGTGGGCTGCAAGATACAGATTATTTTCAGTCCGGTTCAAATACAGCATTTTGCCGAAAGCTGAATATGAATTATTTTAGCAATTTATCTGACTCAATGTCAATGATTAACATCTTGGCTTACGGTTTTGGAGACGGTAAAAGGGATTGCACGAGACGCTTTTGTTGCAACAGGCTGCCAGTAAACACCAAAGACCAGCACAGGGATGAGAAGAACAATTATAATCCAGGTATATATGAACGATGGAGTACAGGGGAATTGGGTATCTGATTTTTCAAAAAACATGACTTTTACAATGGCAGCATAGTAATACAGGGCAATAACCGAGTTAAGGATACCCGCAACAGCAATGGCATAATAAAGGGTACCGCCTTTATCGATCAGGGCTGAAAAAAGATAGAATTTTGCAATGAATCCGGCAAACGGCGGGATACCGGCCAGCGACAAAAGAAAAATGCTTAAGGTAACTGCCAGAAACGGAGATCTGGAAGACAATCCAAAATAATCTTTTATATCCTCGCTGCCGGTTTCTTCTCGAATGGCAATAACAATGGCAAAGGCACCCAAGTTCATAAAAAGATAAACAAGGGCATAAAAATTGACGGAGAATATACCGTACCGGCAGAGCTTATCGTGCTGACTCCCATGAGAAGATATCCGCAATGTGCAATCCCTGAATATGCCAGAAGGCGTTTGATATTTTTCTGGGTAAGGGCACACAAATTGCCAAGGGTCATGGTAATAATACTAAGAAGGCCTAAGATCTGCGGCCAGGGAATATTGGCAACGACTTGATTCTCAAATACAAACCCGGTAAAGACAAACCGGATAAGAACGCCAATCCCTGCAAGCTTTGGAGCAATTGAAAGAAAGGCTGTAAAAGGTGTGGGAGCGCCCTCGTACACGTCCGGACTCCACATATGAAACGGGACCATTGCAATTTTGTATCCTATGCCGGCAAAGGTGAACAAAGATGCGCAAAGAACGGTCAGTTTCAGGCCGGGTGTGGCACCCTGGGTAAAGACGAGGATAAGACCCTGTTTAATCGCAGAAAGGTCAAGTGTTCCGAAAAGGCCATAAAAATAGGAAATGCCAAACAACATAATACCGGAAACAACCCCCCCGTAAACAGCGTATTTAAGGGCGGCTTCACTGGATCGCCTGTTTTGTTTTTTAAACCCTGTCAGCGCATAGGAAGTAATGGATACAAATTCAAGACTCAAATAAAGCATGAGAAGATTGACAGACGAAACAAAAAAGCACAGGCCCAGAGCGCAAGACAGCAGGATGATTGAAAATTCTGAAAACACATCGTCCTTTATTTCATAGGATTCATAAACACACAAAAAAACAAACAGCGTACAAATCAGGACAATGAGCTTGAAAAACCCTGCAAAGGAATCATGACTGAGCAGCCCCTGGAATAATAATGCGGTGTTTTCATCAAGGGCCTGGATAGAGAAAATCGACAGGATCAGACCTGCAACAGCAACAACGGTAATGACAAGGCGGCTTTGTTTAAACTTTTCCCAGAAACTTGCGACAATGATCAGGACAATGACACCTGTCAGGACTAATTCCGGAATGACATAGGGTATGCTTTCAAAGGCGTTCATCCATCTATCCTGCAAAGGGGGAAATGGTTGAAATTAAAGTATGCAATGCCTTATTTACCAGGTTGAATACCGGCATTGGATAGACACCAAAAAGGATGGTGACAAATCCCAACGGATACAGCACTATCCTCTCGCGAGCATTCAAATCCTTTAGTCCATCCCATTTTATATTAAACTCTCCCAAAAACATCCTCTGGATGGTCCATAGATAATAAGCTGCCGTGATAATCATGGCTGTGGCCGATATAATGGTAAACACCCTGAACACAGGGAACGCCCCCAACAGAACCAGGATTTCGCCGACAAACCCTGCAAGGCCCGGAAGTCCCATGGAAGCCATGAATGCTAATCCCATAAGGCCTGTGTATTCGGGCAGTTTGGATGCCAGCCCGCCAAAGGCATATATGTCCCGGGTGTGGGCCCTGTCATAGATCACGCCTGCAATTAAAAAAAGCATGGGAGAAATAAGACCGTGGGACACCATCTGGAACATGGCACCGGATATCCCCTGGGGTGTCAAAGCGGCAAACCCCAGAAGAACAAACCCCATGTGGGAAACAGATGAATAGGCAATGAGTTTTTTAAGATCTGTCTGGGCCATGCAGACATAGGAGGCATAGACGATATTAATCATGCCGAAAATGGCCATGCCCGATGCAAAAAAAGATGTGGCTTCGGGGAAAAGGCCAAAGTTGAATCTTAAAATCCCGTATGCCCCGGTTTTAAGAAGGATGCCCGCAAGGATGACAGACACAGGGGTTGGGGCTTCCACATGGGCATCGGGCAACCAGGTATGGAAGGGAAATATCGGTATTTTAATGGCAAACCCGACAAAAAGACAAATCCAGACAAGCTTGGTAAAAGCAATGGCAAATATGGGGCTTGCATGGATAAAGGTTCCCTGTTTTGCCATTTGGGAAAGAAACACAATGTTAAAGGTATGATCTGCCAATGTGCCGTCTGCCAGAGTGACAGGAGTTGAAGTATAATAGATGGCGATCATGGCAAGCAGTATTAAAAGTGATCCCACCAGCGTATATAAAAAAAACTTGATGGCTGCATATTCTTTTCTTGGACCTCCCCAGATACCGATGAGAAAAAACATAGGTAACAGCATGATCTCCCAGAAAATATAGAACTGGAAAAAATCCAGGGAACAAAAAGTCCCCATCATACCGGTTTCAAGAAAAAGAAGCAGTACCATATATCCGGGTGTCATCTTTGATGTGAAATGATTTTCATTGTGCTCCCCCCACCAGGGGACCGATGCAATGGCTGCAATAAGGGTGATAAATGCCGTGAGTATCACCATGGAAATATTAATACCGTCCAGTCCCAGAAAATATTCAATATTAAAACTTTTTATCCATACAAACCGGTGGATAAACTGGATGGATAAAGATTGAGGATCAAAGAATTTCCATAGGATCAGCGAAAGGATAAAAACTGCTGAAGTGCTGATAAGGCAAATGGTTCTAGTAATATTGTCGAAACGCTTTTTATCCAACTTGAACGGATAGCAGAGGGCAATACCGCACATAATAGCAACGACTCCGATCACAGGGATAAATACGATCCAGGATAGTAAAAAACTGGTTGTCTGATAGTTCATTATGAATAAACCCTCCCTCTAGTTGAAGAAGATATAATTTACAATTACAAGAATCACCCCTCCTGCCAGCGCCACCCCAAGATAATGCCGAAGCCTGCCGGTCTGTATTTTAATCAGATTGGCACCTGCTGTAAAAACAGTATTGGCTGTGGCATTGACCATCCCGTCCACACCTTTGCTGTCTGCGGTTCCTGCAACAGTCCCCACAAGTTTACCAGCAAATCCCGCAAAATTGACCAGGGCATCAATGATATGCTGGTCAATCCAGTTGAAAATCAGTCTTATGGCCATGACAAGCTTAACCATGGTGATGTGATAAAGCTCATCAATGTAATACTTATTGTAAATCAGGCGATACACCCACCTGACAGGCTTACTTTCAAAAGACAGCAATCGGGTTGGCAAGCGGCTTTCAGCATCTTTGTAAAGATAAAAAGCAGCATAAGCGCCAAGAAACGCCAACATAACGGACAATCCCGTCAACAGCCATTCAAGGGCATGTGATCCACGGGAAAAATGCAGCAAACCCCTTGAAGACTCAAACACAGGTTCAAGGAAATGATGAAAAAGATTGGGCATATAAAAAATTTCCGGCATGTCTGAAAATCCGACAATAGCCGAGAAAAAAGCAAGCAAAAGCAATACATGGGTGATACTTTTTGGCGACTCTTTGGGCAAATTTGCGGGATCACCTCGAAAGACACCTGTGAATGTCATAAAATAGGAACGAAATATGTAATAGGCTGTGCAGAGGGCGGCCGCCATACCGATACCCCAGATAAGGATTCCCATGCCGGGATAAACCATATTCTGATTAATAAAGGCCCGGTACAAAATATCATCCTTTGAAAAGAATCCCGAGAAAAACGGGAACCCTGAAATGGCAATGCAGGCAATAAGATAGGCCAGGTTGGTTTTGGGCATATACAAAGACAGCCCTCCCATTTTGCGCATATCCTGCTCGTGGTGACAGCCGATAATCACAGAACCAGCGCATAAAAACAGGCATGCTTTAAAAAAAGCATGGGTCACCAGATGAAATATCCCTGCAGAATATGCCCCCACCCCCACCCCGATAAACATGAAACCCAATTGGCTGATGGTGGAATAGGCCAGAACTTTTTTGATATCATACTGAAAAAACCCGATGGTGGCGGCAAAAAGAGCTGTCACAGCACCAAAAAGAGCCACCCAGGTCATGGCAAAGGGTGACAGTGCAAACAGAAAATGAAGCCGTGCCACCATGTAAACACCGGCTGTGACCATGGTGGCAGCATGGATCAGGGCAGATACCGGCGTCGGGCCTGCCATGGCATCGGGAAGCCATACATAGAGAGGAATCTGTGCCGACTTGCCCATGGCCCCGATAAAAAGGGCAATGCAGATAAGGGTAACAGCCGGGATATTAAACAGCGTCTTGGCCACGAAAACCTGTCTTATGGAAACATCCTGAAGTGTTTTTTCAATGTCAGCAAACACCAAAGAGGCGTAGGAATTGGGTGCATGAATTGCACTCCCGGGTGTATAAACAGCACCACTGCCCGAAGAGATGGATGCCAGGGTCCAGAACAAAATAAAAATCCCGATAACAAATCCAACATCACCAATTCGGTTAACGATAAAGGCCTTGACACCGGCCTTTGCATTATTAACATCCTTGTACCAGAACCCTATGAGAAGATAGGAGCAAAGCCCCACCCCTTCCCAGCCAATGAACATGACCAAAAAATTATCTGCTAAAACCAGAACCAGCATGGAAAACATAAAAAGGTTAAGATATGCAAAAAATCGCCAATACCCTTCATCATCCTTCATGTAGCCTGTGGAATAAATGTGAATCAAAGACCCCACAAAAGTGATAACAAGGCACATGACAGCGGAAAGAGGGTCCAGGATGAAAGCGACATCAACCTTAAGACTGCCAATGGACAAAAAAGTCCAGGCATTGGTATAAATCGCCAAAACAGAATCATCAGCAGCCAGTTTTATGAACCCGGCCAAGGAGAGCACAAAGGATGTCACAACCGTTGCAATGGCAACAAAATGAATATAGAATTTGTCCAGCTTTGTTTGGATAACGGCACCGAAAAATCCGTTAATCATGGCTCCCAGCAAAGGCAGAAGCGGTATGAATATCAGATAAAATGAATTGTAATAAGACCCATTGGCCATTATATTATTCTCTTAATGTGGTTAACTCTTCCATATCTATTGTTTTATTAAAATTGCGGTAAATGGCCATAACGATGGCCAGGGCGACTGCACACTCAAGGGCGGCCAGCACTATACAAAACAAAGCAAACACATGACCATCAATCCCGCCTTGGAGCGACTGGCTTGAAAAATGGGCAAATGCTAAAAAATTGATATTGGCTGAGTTCAGTATCAGCTCCACCCCCATAAGGACACCCACGGCATTTCGCCTGGTGATCACGCAAAGGATGCCGCATGCAAACAATAATGCACCAACGATGAGAAAATGAACAAGACTGGGTGTCATTTGGGGCATCATTTAGCATCTCCTTTTGAATTAATTTTATGCCTTGCAATCACAACAGCCCCCATGAGCCCGACAAGAATCAGGATGGAGATCACTTCAAAAGGGAGCAGCCACCTGCTTAAAAGAGAGTTCCCAATGGCAGCGGTGGTGGGGGAAAACTCTATGACATCTTTAATTGGCCACTGGCCGGATACGGCAATATAGATCAGGATGACGGCAAAACAACATGTAACAACAAACCCTGGTATAAACTGAACTGACCGGTTTGAAATCTTGACATCGGATATCCTTGAGGAAAGCATGACGGCAAACAGGATCAAAACCAGGGTACCCCCCACATAGACCAGAACCTGGGTAGCTGCAATAAAGTCTGCCGATAAAAGGACAAAGAGCCCTGCGACACCTATAAACGTATACACCAGCGCAAAGGCGCACCTGACAATATTTTTCGATACGGCCACATATGCTGCGGACCCGACAACCATGACAGCCAGGAGATAGAACAAAACAGCATAGATGATAGTATTCAAAGAGCACGTCCTTTCATCTTCTGATTTACAATGGCACCGGAAAGATCTTTTAGAGTATTTTTTAAATCCGACCCCTTTGGCGGTTTGTAAAGTGCTATGGGTTTGTCAACAAAACGAACAACCAGATTTTCAACATTTTGTGTAACAGCGTTGAAGAATTTTGTGTGATAAATGGCAGATGTTTTGCAATTTTCCGAGCAAAGCCCGCAGAACATGCATTTGGATATATCAATATCAAATCGTGTAAGAAATCTTTCTTTGGTTTCTTTGTCTTTTTCAAGACTGATGGCGATGCAGTCAACGGGGCATGTTTTTTCGCAGATCCTGCACCCGATACAAACCCTTGTATCCACCTGTAAAATTCCCCGGTATCGTTCGGAGAGCTGATCTTCCATGGGTTTTTCAAGTTTATTGGGGTATTGGATGGTACAAGGCCGCCTGAAAAGATAGCTTGCCGTAACAGCCATACCCTCTGCAATGGAATAAAGCGTTGTGCATATATTATTAAAATACTGATTCATGGCAACCTCCAGAACGGATACCACAAGGATTTTCCTTTCAAATTTTCAAATGCCATTTTATCATTGAAATAATTAAACCTGACCCTTTGGACATATAAAAAACAAAACCCCAAACCGATCCCGGACATAATAAGACGCAGCAAGAGAGCAGCCAGGGTTTCCCAGGGAAATATCAGCATCCAGATCATTGTGCCAATGATAGCCGCAAGGCAAAACGGCACAAGATACGTCCAGCAGACCAGCGTCATTTGATCCACCCTGACCCGGGGAAGGGTCCATCTAAGCTGAATGATGATAAAAACTACAATGGATGTTTTAATAACAAACACACCTGCACTTAAAAAAATGAGTAAAAAACTTTGGGACAGAGTCTCAATGGCTACAAATGGAACCTGCCAGCCACCCAGATAGGCCAGAGTGACCATGGCACTGATCACCCAGAGGTTGGCCCATTCTGCCATGGGGAATATAAGAAACCTGAAACCTGAATATTCTGTGTTGTAACCTGATACCAACTCGCTTTCCGCTTCGGGAAGGTCAAATGGAATCCGATTGCCTTCTGCCAGAGCGGATATGAAAAATATGACAAAGCAAACAAAAGTAAAAGGACTGTGAAACAGATACCAGTCCCACGGCATGCCGCCTTGGGCCTTGATGATGTCCTGTGTGGAAAGAGAACCTGTGAGCATGATAACAGGAATCAGTGACAAGGCCGTGGGAATTTCATAGGAAATTATCTGGGCAGCAGATCGCAATGCCCCGAACAAAGCCCATTTGGAATTTGAAGACCATCCCCCCATGATAATGCCCACCACCACAAGGGAGGTAATGGCAAAGATATAGTAAACACCGATGTTCAAATCAGCTGCCACAATACCGTAACCAAACGGCAGCGCCACAAAGGCTGCGAAAAGCCCTGAAAAAACAAAATACGGGGCTGCCCTGAAAAGAAACTTATCCGCCCTGTCCGGAACAAGATCTTCTTTTAAAAGAAGCTTGATGCCATCGGCCACCCATTGGAGAATGCCTTGGGGGCCTACAACATTGGGGCCGACCCTGGACTGTATTCTGGCTGCAATCCGCCGTTCAATAAAACTTGTGATACCGGCAAAATTGGCTGCAAAAAAAAGCAATACCCCGGCAACAAGGAAAACAAAAAGAACATACCATGCCAAAGAAAATTCCGACTCTTTTATGGGCGTTTTAAAAAGGAACAGGAACAGCAAATTGGCGTTTTCTTTCATTGCAAATCCTTTTTCCACTGATTTAATTTAGCCGATTTATTGTATCGGTTTATTTCACCTGTCAATTTCAGGGGCAACCACATCCAGACTGCCGATAAGCGCGATAAGATCTGCCACCATCAGCCCCTGGCTGACCTTTTCCACAATGGACATGGCAGTAAATGATCCGGTTTTAATCTTGAGTCGGTATGGTCTGTCAGATCCGTCAGACAAAAGATACATCCCCATCTCCCCCCTGGCACTTTCAACACAGGTGTAACATTCATTTTCCTTTATTTTCAATTTCCGTTTCACTTTTGCTTTGATATCACCCTTTGGTATTTGAGAAAGCGCCTGTCGAATGATGCTGCAGGATTCAGTCATTTCAAGAACACGAACAAAATACCTGTCATAGCAGTCTCCAAGGCTTCCTTTAAATCCTTTTCCTATGGGAATATTAAAATCAAATTGATCATAAACCGAATAGGAAATAGTCCTTCGAATATCCATTTCAATGCCTGACCCCCTCAGGTTTGGACCAACCAGTCCAAAATTCACAGCATCAACCGGACTTATGATTGCCACGTTGGCCAGCCGTTTAATAAAAATCTCATTAAAGGAAATTAATCGATTGTATTCATCAATAATGGGTTCAAAATGATCCAGAAATTTATAAATATCATCTGCAATCTGTTCGTTGATGTCCTGGGATACACCACCCACCCGCATATAGCTATAGGTGAGTCTTGCACCGCAGATGGACTCCATGATATCGTTGATGCATTCTCTTTCCCTGATCCAGTGAACAAATGGGGTGGATGCACCGATATCTAAAGCCAAAGCACCTGTGGAAATAAGATGACTTGCAATCCTGTTAAGTTCGCAGGCAATAACCCTTAAAAACTGTGCCCGTTCAGGAACCTCTATATCGGCCAGATTTTCCACGGCAAGCACATATACATGGTTGGCAAACATTGCTGCAAGATAATCAATACGGTCCGTAAAGGGGATAAAAGTGGTATAAGGGGTCTGTTCAGCCAGCTTTTCAATCCCCCGGTGAAGGTAGCCCACATTTGGCAAAGCCTGGTGAATGACTTCACCGTCGGTGACAACAAGAAAATTCAGCACCCCATGGGTGGACGGATGCTGGGGGCCCATATTAAGGATCATCTCCTCTTTAAAAGTATGGACCTGGGGTTTTAAGTGTTTCAGTTCGGTTTTCAGCATTTGCCTGCCTTTTTTTGTGGCACCTGTATGATGATTTAAGATACTCTATGCCTTGATGTCTCCATATCGTGATAAAATAATGGTTCTTCATAATCTTTTCTTAAGGGGTGGCCGACCCAGCCATCGGGCAGCAGGAGTCTTTTCATGTTGGAATGGTTGGTAAACTTAACCCCTAAAAGATCATAAATTTCGCGCTCAAACCAGCCTGCAGTTTTCCAGACACTTTCAATGGATTCAAGTTCGGGATGTTCCCGTCTGACAGATGTTTTTAATACCCAAAGCATCTTTTGTTTCATTGAAAACAGGTGATACACCATGGTGATCTGATTTTTTTCAGGGTAATCAACCCCGCAAAGAGAAAAGAGAAAAGAGAACTTCAGCGCTGGATTGTACCGCATGAAAATACAAAGCGTCTGTATTAGCTCCGGGGCGACCTGGATATAAGGATTTAAAGTATCGTCAAAATACAGCAGGGTATCTTTGCCAAAACGGTCGGCCAGGATATTGTATATTCTAAAACTCATTATCTCTTTCTCCATGATTTTTAAGATAATTTTCCTTCATCATTATTTCTTGAATTTTCAAGACCCCTTCCATAAGAGCTTCGGGCCTTGGCGGGCAACCTGGCACATATACATCCACGGGAATAACTTTATCAACGCCTTTGAGTACTGAATAACTATTTTGGAACAACCCGCCGCAATTGGCACAACTTCCCATGGACAACACGTATTTGGGTTCTGCCATCTGATGATATAAAAGTGCGATTCTTTCCGCCATTTTGTAGGTCACTGTTCCTGCAACAATCATGAGATCAGCCTGCCTGGGCGTGGACCGGAACACGGAACCGATCCGATCCAGATCAGTTCTGGGCCCACCTGTCTGCATCAATTCTATGGCGCAGCAGGCTGTCCCGAACAAGAGATACCATATGGATGATTTTCTCATCCAGTTAATGACTTCATCCATTGTGGTCACAATCATATTTTTATCAGTAATTATAATACTTCCTTTCATCTTCTTTTAAGGGTGAGGAATGATCCAGGTGTTTTTGCCAGTGAATATCATTGTTTCTCCAGACATACGCAAGCGCCAAGGCAATAAATAAGAGAAAAAAAAGAATTTCAATGACAGCGATACCTCCCTGGCCCTGACGTATCCACTGTTTCAGGACGACAACCACCGGGATGGTGACAGATATTTCCACATCAAATACGATAAATATTAAGGCCAGAATATAAAATCTGGGGTTAAAATTAAACCAGGCTTCGCCGATGGGCCTTTCACCGCATTCGTAAATCGTTGCCTTTTCCAAATGTTTAACACTTGGTCTAAAAAACCTTCCCACGGTCAGGCAGGCAAATATAAACAGGCAGCCTAAAAGAATAAATGCGGTCACCAATGCATAATTAAACAGCATAGCTAAAACCCTTTACCATAAATGTCATGCATCAACATCAAACCACTGATGAAAATCGGACATCAGATCATCATACTTTTTCTTTATGCCGGTATATGTTTTGGCATCCCTGATCGCCAGTGCACACTGTTCTCCCACTGCCATCATCAGGTTTAATTCATTATCAGAAAACTTATAGGGCCTATGGGTATACACCCTTAAATCCCCGATAATATTTTTGTAAATTATCAAAGGAACACTTAAAATGGATCCGATACCTTCCTTTACCGCAGCTTCCGGATATTGAAGGCGATCATCGTTTGTTGCATCAAAAACGGCAACGCACCTGCCTTGCAATACCTGGGAGATACTCCTCTGGGCCAGGACAGGTCCTTTATTCAGATAATCTTGGCTTAATCCATATGCTGCTTTGAGATGAAAGGTGTTTTGATTCTGATCCAAAAGCCTTATGGTACAGCCCTTGACACGAAGTTTATCTGTCACTACCGTAACGACTGAATCAAGGACTTTATCAAAATCCAATGAAGAATGAACGGTTCGGGTCACCTCTTTTAATGTCGTGTTAAACACCCAGGTGAGAATCACATTGGTGGAAAATTGGGCAATGGTTTTCAGGGTCGTGATCTCACACTGATTCAGAACCAGTTCCTTGTCATCATAGAGGTTCAACACCCCTACCACCTGCACACCCCGACGGAGCGCAATTGTGGCAAAAAATTTAATCCCTTCACTGTCATAGCTTTTTTTACCGCCCAAACAGACAGGTTCTATAATTTTATCTGTTTTGATATCAGATATTTTTAAAGCGTTTAAAAAATTATCATCTGTGACGGGTTGGAAGGTTTCAAGAAACCGGTGGCTCAAGCCTGAAGCCGCAATATTTTCAAATCGCATGGCCGGGTTGTTAAAAATCATGAATTGGCAGGACTTGACGGACATATCAAGACAGATGTCCTCACAGACAGTTTTCAAAAACGCCTGCATTTCCATGGGCAAATTAAACGCAGACATAATTTTTTCAATCAGCAAAAGACAAGAATTGCAATCTTTGTCCATACTATCCGGGTTAATATAATCTTGGCCAATGCGATCTGGCACCCGATTCCCTGAATGATGAATTTTATTGTTCATTAGCTATTTCCCTTGTTGAATAAAGTAATTTTTTAGCTAAAAAACAGGAGCAACCAAAAAAAATAGATTCGAATATGCATTGCGATTTTCCGGCATATAGTGAAATCAGCAGAAGTGTTCACCAGCAGAAGTGCTCAAATGATTATTTAAATACTAAAAGAGCCATTCTATATTGTCAAGTAATACTGAAGACATCATGTTAATTTTCTTGACAGAATACACAAATATGATTTAATTTAAACATAAGCTCCTGTTTTCAAATCTCACATCTAATTTTCTCATTTTTCAGGTTCTTCCCATTTTTTAGCAACCCACAAAAAAAGGAGAACGATATGGACAAAAACAAAATCTTATTTCCATATAATTTTACCGATATGGATAACAAAGCGCTCGATTTTATTATTCAAACCTATGTGCAGCACGAAAATTCGCAAATAACACTTTTCCATGCATACACCCCTGTTCCCGAGATTATTTTAAACAGAAACAGCGTTATGGAAAAGATGTCAAGCAACCTGCATTATCTTCGAAAACAGGTGATAGAGCAGGAAAGCAAGATGGTGGAAATCAAACAGCGCCTGTTGGATGGTGGATTTCACAGCAACCGGGTAAATTATTTATACGTGCCTAAAAAACGAGATCTTGCCAAAGAAATCATCATTTTGGCCAGAAACGAAGGATACCAGACAATTGTGCTAACCCGGTCCGGAACTATAATTGGCTTCTTCAAGGCCAGTGTATTCAACAAAGTTGTGACAACACTTAAGAATATCAATATCACGATTATTACCTGAACCCTCTAGTTTGGAATTTGAGTTTCTGCAAAGGCTTGGGGTTTTGAAATCAAAAAATAATCAAGGAGAATATATATGAGCATTGAAAACAAAATCGACATTGAAATATTTAGAGTACTCAAAAGTGCCATGCAACCGTCTTCGGATATTGAAGACATGGGCCACCGTCTGGTTCAACTGCTGACAGGAGCACTGGATATAAAGGGGTGCACATTGTTTGTGGCAAATCCGGACAATAAGGAACTTGAAATTTTAACCACCTTTGGCTTGAGTACCAATTACCTGGGCAAAGGAGCGATCTCATCTCAAAAAAGCATTACCGCCATTTACAACAAAAAACCGGTTGTTGTTGAGGACACTTCAAACACCGATCTTTTACAATACCCGGAAGATGCACAAAAAGAAGGCATAAAATCAATCATCTCACTTCCCGTTGTTTTTTCAGGCAGAGTGATTGGTGCGCTTCGTCTTTACAATCATCAATCCTGGGACGTATCGGTTTTTGATCTTGAAACATTGATGCTGTTTGCGGATCAGGTGGGCATGTCCATGATGTATACCCGCCTTTTAAACGCTTTTATGCTGATTAAAGATACTGTTGAAGATGTTCATAACATATGGATCGATTCCTATTGATAACCTGCCGGTCCAATTAGATGAACATTTTGCTCAAAAACAATTCGTTTGGTCACGTCAATTTTTAATGCAGCTTTAAAAAATGTTGCCATTTCAGGTGAATCAATAGAATTAGCTCGGCAAATTTCGATAACATGACTGTTGATCAGTTGCCTGGACACCTCAGACGCCACTGGCTTAAAATCAAAAAAAGCCTGTTAAACGGTACTTGCAAACCATTCCCGGTTAAAAGGGAGGGTATGTCACCTTAACCCCTGAAGGCAAAAAAAATAGCTTTGGGAATAGAGCGTCGTCATATCTTTTTAAAAGATTTTTTCTTTAAGGATATTTCTCATCCACCTTCCAGACAGCCGTGGCAGTAAGACCCTTATGCGTCCTTAGTATACGGTTATTCTTTGATATCCCCTCAAGATATTGACGTATAATATTTTCAAGACCAGCATTCGTTTTTTTGCCAAGCTTTTTAAAAAAAGCCATTTGACGGGCAAATTCTTCTTCTTTCGTTGTTTTTTGCCCCCATTCAACAGTATCAAAGGTAATCTCGGGGAAAAAGCCCAAAGAGAACAAAAGATTTATCTTATACAAAATACTCTGGGGCTTGTCCTCAAGGGGTGTTTCCATAATCTTTTCCCAAAGGTCCGCGATAATCGGGTGATTTTTTTTTGCAGCCCAGCCCCTTATGGCACATCCCTTTTTTGAACATCCCATCATTTTAAAAAAAGCTTCCGGGCTTGCGACCCCCGGGGACATAAAAGCAATCACAAGGTCAAACCTTTTCTCCCATCCTTTTTTTTGAATATCTATTTTATACCAGTCTTCTTCAAGAACAGTGATATTTTTTTCAAGATCAGGGGTGATATCCTGTTTAAACTTTTCAAGCATCCTCCTTGAAAAATCAAGGGCTGTTACCCGGGCCCCGTGTTTTGCAAGCTCAATTGCAAGCATGCCGGTTCCGCACCCGATTTCAAGTACTTCCATGCCTTTAAACACAAGATTGCATCTTTTAAAAAGTTCAATCGTTTTTCCAATCTTTCTGTTCCGGACTTCTTTTTTATCCCGGTTATATGTAAAGGCCGCTTTATCCCAGTATTCAGGGCTGGAAAACCCCTTGTGAACATTATAAGTATCGCTGTTTTTATCTTTTTCCCACTCTTTGATCCAGAAATTCTTGTTAAAAATATTATCCATTATAATGTTTTTACCTTTATTTTACTATTTCCCGCATTGATGATCCTGGTTCTTCTGATAGTCTTTCATCATCCCCGGAAATAAAAATTCCCACCATATCATTGACGATCACATACAAAGAAGGAACGAAAACAAGGGTTAAAATGGTGGCAGCAATCAAACCAAAGCTTATGCTGACGGCCATTGGAATTAAAAACTGTGCCTGGAAACTTGTTTCTAGAAGAAGCGGGAAAAGCCCTGCAACAGTTGTAACCGAGGTCAAAAGTACAGGTCTGAACCTGTTTTGCCCGGCTTCAATTGCAGAGTCAAAAACCTTTGTTCCCTCCCTGACCTTGGAATTGATAAAATCTATTAAAATCAAAGAGTCGTTCACCACTATTCCTGAGAGTGCAACAATTCCGAATATACTGATCATGGTGATATCAAGGTTCATGAAATAATGCCCTATAATTGCACCGATCAGGCCAAAGGGGATGGCAGTCATAATTATCACCGGCTGAATATAGGACCGGAACTGGCTGGCCAGCAATAAAAACATTATCATTGCTGCAAGAGAAAATCCTATTTTCAGGCTGTTAATGGATTCCTCGGTTCTTTTGGCCTGGCCTTCAAGGTCATATGTCACCCCCGGGAACCGGTTGGCAAGTGTATCAAGGTAATTCTTTTTCAAGTCTTCAACAATTTGCCTTGCATTGGCAATATCCTCATTAATATCGGAGATGACCGTAATAATTCTTTTCCGGTCCACTCTCTGAATAGTTGAATAGCCCCTTTTCATCTCAATATCCGCCACCTGGTTTAAAGGGATTTGCCTGCCGTCACGGGTTCTGATCCTCAGTTCATCAATGCTGGATTCAGATTCCCTTTCTTTTTGGGAGTAGCGCACCATAACCTTGATATCATCTTTTCCCCTTTGAATTTTCAAAACTTCATCCCCGTAATAGGCCTGCCTGATCTGTGTAGCAATATCAGCCATGGTGATGCCAAGGGATCTGGCACCTTTTTTAATATGTATCCTTTTTTCCATTTTGCCCGGCCGAAAATTATCCGTGATATCAAAGGTCCCGGGATATTTTCCAATCTCTTTTTTTAAATCTTTTGCCGCAAGCTGTAACTGGGCAAGGTTATCCCCCTTGAGCCGGATTTCTATCGGGTTTCCACCGGGCCCTCCTCCTATAATGGAAAAAGTAAGTTGTTCCGCCCCAAGAATATTCCCTGTCAACTCACGCCATTTTGCCGTTACTTCCGGGGCCGGGATATCAGGCCGCATTGAAGCCGGCACTATCTCAATCCAGTCTTCCCCGCAATGCCCGCCATATACGCCCGGTTTCCAATCCCTTCTGGGAATAATACCAATCTGGGAAAAATTGTTTACAATAAGATCTTTTTTGCCGACCACCCTGTCCCTGAAAAAATCATTAAGCTCAAAAGCCCCTTTTTCAATTTGCTTAATGGTTTTTTCAGTAGTTTCAAAAGGCGTTCCCAAAGGATAAATAAGTTCTGAAATGATCCAGTTGCTGTCAGTTTTCGGAAAAAACACAAAAGGGACATGACCACCTGCCAGAAGCCCGATGCTGATGATTAATATGCCAAACCCCATGGCAAGGGTAAAATACCTGTTTTTGACACAATATTTTAACAACGGAGTATAAGCTTTATGTATAAAGGCATCCAGGGATTTTTCAATTCTGTCCCTGATCCATTTATGCCCGTCCAGGATATCTTTTTTCACCCATTCCAGCCAGAAAAAACAAACCCGGTAAATCAATGCTTTATTTTTTTTCGGTGGGGTAAGCGCATGCTTTAAATGGGCCGGCAAAATAATAAAGGCTTCCATCAGTGATATTGCAAGAATGCAGATGACTGCCTGGGGCATGATAAAGATGAATTTGCCCATAATCCCCGCAATATGCATAAGAGGTGTAAATGCAACAATGGTTGTGGCAACTGCCATTACAACCGGCGCACCGATCTGGGCAATAGCATCAATCACCGCATCTTTTGCCGACTTGCCCGATTTATAGTGAGTATAGACATTTTCCCCGATAATTGTGGCATCATCCACCAGGATGCCAAGGGTCATGATAAATCCGAACAAGGATAACATATTAATGGATGCACCAAAATATTCAAGTATAAGAAAGGCGCCCATAAAGGATATTGGAATCCCGGATGCCACCCAGAAAGCAATCCCGAGATCAAGGAACAAGGCCAGCACAATAAACACCAGCAATATGCCCTGGATGCCGTTTTTCAGCAAAAGATCAATCCTGTCCTGGACCATCTGGGCCATATCGAACCAATAACCAAGTGTGATACCCCGGGGAAGAAAATCCTTATGGGTTTTAATATAGTCTTTTACTGTTTTTGAAATGGCAATGGTATCCTGGCTGTCCGTCCTTTTCACAACAATAAGGGCGGCAGGCTTCCCGTTAAACCTTGCCTTGATGTCTTTATCTTCAAACCCGTCGATAACCTTTGCAACATCTCCAAGCCTGATGGTTGTCCCGTCCTTTCTTGTCACAACCGGGATCCGCTCAAACTCTTCACCGGAATACAGTTTTCCTTTTGCCCGTACCAGGAACTCCCCTCCTTTTGTCTTGATTTTACCTCCGGGCAAATCAAGGCTCCCTGTCTTCACAGCCGCCGCAACCTGGTCAAAAGACAGGTTGAACCGCCTGAGGCTTTCTTCAGATACTTCAATGGAAATTTCATAGTTCCTGACCCCGATGAGATTTGCAAGGGAAATCGCATCCGTATCAACAAGGTCATCCCTGATTTTCTCGGCAGTATCGCGCAAAAGCTTTTCATCAACATCCCCATAGACAGCAAGATATATGGCAGGATCATTATTCTTGATTTCCATGGCAACAGGGTCTTCTGCTTTCTCTGGAAATGAATCGATCAGGTCTATCTCAGCTTTGACTTCATTAAGTTTTTCAGCGATATCCGTGCCTGCTTTGAGTTCCAATGTCACAGAACCATGCCCTTCAAGGGCAGTGGAATACATTGTTTTTACATCTTCAAGGCTTTTTAACTGTTCCTCGATTTTAATACAAATCCCTTCTTCAACTTCCTCCGGCGATGCTCCCGGATATGTTACACCGATATTAATCATATCAAGAGAAAACTGGGGAAACATTTCCCTTTTCATGTTTAAGACCGTATACAGCCCTGCAACAATGAGAAAGACCATTATCAGGTTCACGCAAACCCTGTGTTCAACAGACCATTTACCCAGTGCTTTCATGTTTTATTTCCCGTTGAGTTTAATATTGAGTGCCATCCCCTCAAGGGCTCCGGGAAGTGGTGAAGAAATAATTTTATCTCCCGGGTCCAGTCCGCCGTTTATATAAATATTTTCTTCAAACTTTCTTAAAATATCCACTTTCTTCATTTTCAGATGGCCATTGTCTATTGTGTAAATAATATTATTTTGCTTTAACAGGTATCTTGGCAGCACGAAAATATCTTTATAAGTTTCTCCGATAATACTGCATTTAACAAATGTCCCCGGCTTTAAATCAAATATATCTTTTATTTTCACTTCAGGGTTCAGTATTTCAAGCGTCATGGGCAATGTCCTGGTTTTTTCGTCAATTTTTGCCTTTACACGCGCCACTCTGGCATCCCACTCATATGATTTCAAACTGTCAAAATTGGCCACAACAACTTTTGCGGCCGGGGTTCTCCCGTTTTTAAAAAAAGCTTCAATCCATTTCATTTTTTCCAGGGGAATTCTCACATCCACATCCAGACTGTCTTTTTGATATATCGATCCTATGACCTGACCCGGGTTGATATATTCCCCGGCTTCAGCAAACTTACCCAGAACCAGGCCATCAAAGGGGGATTCTATCCTGGTTTTTTCAAGGGCCAGGTCGGCTTTCTTAAAATCGACCAGTGCCATGGCAAGTGCAGCATTCTTCTGTTCCATTAAAGTATCGGTCAATAAAAGATTATTATTGATATTCTGCAATTGAATCCTTGCCTGTAAATATTGCTGTTCGGCTTTATCAAGTCTGGTTGTTGAAGCAAATTGATTTCTATTCAATGCTTTGATTCTCTTAAGTTCTTTTTTGGCAAGTTCCACATTGGCGCGGGAAAGCTCAATATCACTTTTAAGGTTTTCAATATTCTGCTTTAAGTTTTCAATATCTGTCTTTGCCTGGCGGACCCTGACTTGCCCTGTCTGGAGGCCGAGCTGATATGATCTTTGGTCAATCCTGATCAAAAGCCCGCCCTTATTAATCTTTCCGCCTTCAATAAAAGACGGGTTCATATAATCAATTTTTCCTGGCACTTCTGCTGCAATCTTTACTAATTTTCTTGGTTTTACCGTTCCGAAAGCTTCCACGGTCATGACTTTTGAAACAGGTGTTGCCACCATAACCTTGACACTTTGAGGCACTTTGCTGATTTGTTTTTTCTCGGGTTCTTTTTTTAAAGATATAAGCAATTTCGCCAATGCAACTGCAATAGCCAGCACAATAACAACCCTTAAAAACCTCAAAAAAAATGAAGCGGCTTTTTTAACCCCTGATGATTTTTCCATAATCAGTATTTTTCTCCTTGCTGATATAAAAAACAGGTTTTCCCAAGTTTGATTCATTCATTCCATATATCAAGAATTTCGTTTTGAAAAACAATTATAATCAGTACTGCCGGGTTGGCACCCGCAAAAGGACGGACAGACAATTTTTTAAATTTTACCTAATTTTTTACTTTGGCTTTTTTGGGGTCAGTATTTTTTTGTTCACTCTTTTTAACGGTTTTTTTCTTTGGGCTTATTCCCCGTAAAATAAGCAAAAGTTTATCCTTGTTTTCTGCCAGCAACAGGGAAATGGCTTCAAGTTGGTTTTCATTGAGCTTGATTTTTGAACTTTCCAGGAATTCAAACAAATTGTCGGCAATATCAAGCATCTTATCATAGGCGTCTGCTTCTTTTTTTGTCGCAAATGTCATCTTTTCCTCTCCATTCCTGACAACAATATATTTTACGATTACAGCCATTTTGTCTCCTTGGACTCATATTATTTTTTTTATAGTCTTAATATAAAAAAGGATACAGGTAAAGGTTTTTCCTTTAAGCCTGTATCCTTTAAAAATCTAACAGCAGGGTGCGACTATGCTTCGGGTCTTGGGTAGAGCCCTGATCTTTCTACTATTTCAGGAACTTTTTCTTCCCATTCTATGGCCATTATGTGAAATCCTGACACTCCGCTTACTTCTTTCAGTTCCTGGATATGCTCCACACAGATATCAATACCCTCCTGGGCCTGTTTATCTTTGGGGACGCCTGCCATGCGCTCGATCAGCTCATCCGGCACATCCATTCCCGGCACCCTGTTTTTCATATACTTTGCCATGCCAACAGATTTCATAGGAGTCATGCCTGCCATGATAAAGGCTTTTTCAGTAAGCCCCCTGTCAGCGGCCCTTTTAACCCACTCTTTAAATTTATCCAGGTTATAAATACACTGGGTCTGGATAAATTCAGCGCCGCTGGCGATTTTCTTGGCAAGACGGGGCACCCTTATTTCAAAAGGATCTGCAAAAGGATTAGCTGCCGCGCCAACAAATATTTTTGGCGGGCGTTTAATATCATCTCCACCTAAAAATTTTCCTTTATCCCGCATATAGCGAACAGTCTGCACCAATTGCATGGAATCAAGGTCATGAACATTCTGGCCTTGCGCACAATCACCAAAACTCTGATGGTCACCTGAAAGACAAAGCATATTCGGAATATCAAAAGAGGCAGCCCCCAGGATATCACTTTGCAGGGCGACCCTGTTTCTATCCCTTGTTACCATCTGGAGGACCGGTTCAATTCCCATGAGTTTGAGATGCACGCATGCGGCAAGAGAAGACATTCTGGTCATGGCAGTCTGGTTGTCTGTTACATTAACAGCATCCACATAGTCTTTAATTAAAAGACCTTTCCTTTTAACTTCCTCTGGGTCACTTCCCCTTGGTGGTCCGCATTCTGAAGTAACACCGATATGTCCTGCCTTTAGTATTTTTTCAAGGTTACTGGCCGTATTTAGATCACTCATATTTTCACATCCTCCCTGGTTACGGTTCTCGGGCCGCCTGCCCTGTCAGTGGACCAATCCTTGACCGGGGCTAGTTTCTCATAATCATCCAGTTTATTCAATGCTTTTAACCTGTCTACAATAAGCTGCCAGGCACAGTCAACATCTTTGCTGATCTCGCATTTACCGTTTGTAGAGCCACCGCAGGGGCCGTTCATAACTCTTTTTGCACACCGTGAAACAGGGCAGATTCCACCTGTCCGGGCAAGAATGCATGAACCGCAGGCCTGGCATCTTTCCGTCCACAGGCCCCTGTCTTCATTCGCGCCCAGGCATACTGTATTCACACCAGGGATTAAGGGCGTGGTCAGGTATTTTTCAGCAGTAAACTGGACCCCGACACCACAGGCAAGAGAGACAATTGCATCATAATCATCAATATTTTTTCGAATCTCCTCTAAATACTCATGATCACACTGACGTTCAAGCGTTTTTTCCTCAATTACTTTTTCATTACCCCGGGCAATAAAATACATCCTTAAAGCAGATGCCAGTATTTCAACTTCCTTTTTGCCGCCGGCTTCACAAACTGTCACGCATTCATTACACCCCAGGATCAGTATCCTGCCGAAATCCCTTACTTCCTCAATGATTTCTTCAATGGGTTTTTTTTTGACTATTATCATATGCAAACCTCATATTGAGCTGTTAATTTTATTTAAGCTTTACGCTGCATCTTTTTTTTGTTTTTGTTTTGCCACCCTAATGGGGCTTGGCCCTAGTTCTTTAATCTTAGCATCCATCTCAATGGAATACTGGGCAAATAAAGGGCCTTCGCCGGATGAAAGATTGTACATCTTCACGCGTTCTCCTCCTACACCGACCTTGTCAAGAATCTTTGCCGCCTGTTCAATCCGCTTTCTGGCCCTGAAATTTCCTTCATTATAGTGGCAGTCGCCTTCCATGCAGCCCACCACATATACGCCGTCAGCACCTTTTTCAAAGGCCCTCAAAATGTGAATAAGATCCACCTTTCCAGTACAGGGGACGCGGATTATCCTAAAATTTGCCGGGATTTTCAACCTCATGGAACCTGCCAGGTCCGCAGCCGAATACCCTCAGAAATTACAGCAGAATGTCAAAATAACAGGTTGAAAGTCATTTTTCATATTACCCCCTCCAGCAAGGACTCTACCTTGCTGAGCAACTGATTATCTTCATACCAGTTCAGTTTAATGGTTTTAGCAGGACATTCGGATGCACACACACCACATCCCTGACAAAGAGCAGGATCTATATAGCTGACACCCAATTCGTTTATAACCGGTACATTATATGGACATGACCTCACACAGACAAGGCAGGATGCACAATTTTCCTGGTTTACCTCTGCTGTTACCGCAGAAAGGGTCAATGACTCCTGGGAAAGGAATGTAGTTGCCCTTGATGCTGCCGCCATGGCCTGTGTAATGGTTTCAGTGATTAATTTTGGCCCGTGCGCCGTACCGCAGATAAAAATACCCTCTGTTGGTGCTTCAACAGGTCTCAGTTTCACATGGGCTTCCATGAAAAAGCCTTCTGCATTTCTGCCGGTTTTAATTATGGTTGCCAGTTCCTCGGTATCCGCGGCTTTAACACCGGCGCTTAATACAACAAGATCGGCACTTGCTTCAACTTTCCGTCCCAGTACATGATCCGTGAAAATTACCGCCATTTTGCCGTTTTCACCATTGGTTACTTCAGGCGGGTTTTCAGGGTCAAACCGTGAAAAAATCACACCGAGATTTCTTGCTTTTGTATAAAATTCTTCAAGCATGGCATAGGTTCTTATGTCCCTGTAAAGAATAAATACATCCGTATTCTTGTTCCCTTCCTTTATGGCGATAGCATTCTTAACGGCATTCTGGCAGCAGATCCTTGAACAATTCGGATTCTGTTCATTTCTTGAACCAACGCACTGAATCATGATAACCCGATCCAGATCCCCGGCCTTTTTCTCCTCAATCATATCGGCAAGTTCAAGTTGAGTAACAACAAGCTCACTTTCATTATACAAATATTCTTCGGGCTGATATTCTGTTGCACCGGTTGCCACAATCATGGCACCATGCTCAATCTTTCTTTCTTCCATTGATGTGCCCACAAGGACTGTTGTATTAAAGTTGCCTTTATACCCTCCGAATCCCACAATTAATGCCTGCTTCAGAATTTCTATCTTATCATGATTTTCAACCGCATCTATAAGTTCTTTTACATAAGCCCTTATATCCTCTCCTTCAATGGTATGATAAAGCCTGTTTCCAAGGCCGCCCAGCCGGTTTTCCTTTTCAACCAGGGTAACTTTGTAGCCTTGATCCGCAAGCCCTTTTGCAGCAGTCATGCCGGCAACCCCGCCGCCAATAACCAATGCTTTATCAATGACCGAGATCCTTTTGTCATGCAAAGGCCCTAAAGTTGCAACCCTTGCCACGGCCATCCGAATCAGGTCTTTGGCTTTTGCAGTAGCTTTTTCAGGCTCGTGAAAATGCATCCAGGAATCCTGGTTCCTGATATTTGCCATTTCAAACAGGTATTTATTTAACCCGGCTTCTTCCAGGGTATCCATGAATATGCCTTCATGGGTTTTAGGTGTACAGGAAGCCACAACAACACGATTGAGCTTGTGTTCATCTATAAGTTCCTTAATGGAAACCTGGGTATCCTGGGAACAGGTAAAAAGATTTTCACCTGTATAAACAACATTGGGAAGTGTCTTTGCATAATTTTCAACATCCTCAACATCAATCACCCCGGCAATATTAATGCCGCATTTGCAGATAAACACCCCGATTCTGGGCTCTTCACCCAGGACATCCCTTTCATCCGGCATGGCAAGTGTTTTTGTCTGCGTATGACGTGCCCCGGCAAGTTTTATCCCGGCAGCCGCGGCAGCCCCGCTTGCCTCGGTAACAGAAGAAGGAATGTCTTTGGGGCCCTGGAAAGAACCGGATACATACACTCCCGGCCGGGATGTCTGTAAAGGATTGAATGTCGGGGTTTTTACAAAATTATATTTATCCAGTTCAACACCTATTCTTTTTGCAAGTTCCACACTCTCTTCCGGGATGACAAGACCCACGGAAAGGATGACCATGTCAAAGACTTCCTCATGCATCTTACCTGTTTCGTCTGCATATTTTAAAATCAGGTTGTCGGTTCCAGGTTCTTCAATAACAGAATGTATCCTTGATTTCACAAACCGCACGCCTTCCTGCTCTGCGGCCCTGTTATAATACTTTTCATAATCCTTGCCAAAGGTCCGCATATCCATATTAAATATGGCCGTGTCCAGCTCAGCTTCCGAATGTTCCTTTGCAATGGTTGCATCCTTTATGGCATACATACAGCAGACAGATGAACAATAGCCATTGCCGCACCTGTTGGTATCCCTTGAACCGATGCATTGGAGCCAGGCAATTTTTCCAGGCTCTTTTTCATCTGAAGGCCGGACAAGATGGCCCATGGTCGGGCCGCCGGCACTTAAAATCCTTTCAAACTCAAGGGATGTCATGACGTTTTTCGATCTCTTGTACATATAGATATCATCAAGCCCTGAAGGATCAAAGGTTGTGGCACCAGTGGTCATGATCACGGATCCCACTTTCAGGTCTCTTATCTTTGGCTGTTCCTCATGGTTGACAGCTCCTGCAAGACAGGCATCAACACACTGGTAGCACTCAGAACAGATTCCGCAGGAAAGGCAGCGGGCAGCCTCTTTGTCAATAGCTTTTTTTGCAAGATCCAGGGTCACTTCCTTAAAATTACCTTTTCGTTCATCCATACTGATCTTGACAGGCTTTGCCCGTTCAATCCGGGGAACATCAAAAATATCAGGTTTTTCAAAATCCCAGGTTTTTTCCCGATTTTCTTTTAAATCTTTGTCATTAATAAACCGATGCATGCTCTCGGCCGCGGTTTTCCCACTGGCAACAGCATCAACCACCGATTTAGGGCCGTAAAATGCATCACCGCCTGCAAATACCCAGTCAATCGGGGTCTGTAAAGTTACAGGATCCGCCTCAAGTCCGCCGGGCGGGGTTAACGCAATTCCTTCCCTGTCTGCAAACTCCAAAAGCCCCATCTGGCCAATGGCCACTATAACAGTATCTGCTTCATAAGAAGTAAGCTTGCAATCATCGTATTGAGGGCGGAACCTCCCGTTTTCATCAAATACAGAGGTACATTCCTGGAACTCAACTTCATCAAACTTTCCATCAATCCCGAGAAACCTTAAGGGCCCGAGGCTGTTAACAATTTTAACCCCCTCTTCAAGGGCTTCTTCAATTTCATAGTCCCAAGCAGGCATTTCATGGCGTTTTTCAAGGCAGACCATGGTTACATCATCCGAACCCAGCCTTCTGGCAGTAAGAGCCACGTCCACCGCCACGTTCCCGCCTCCGATCACCATGATCCTGCCGGTCAGTTTTCTGGCTTTCCCCATGGCAGCATCTCTCAGGAAATCAACTCCCTTAATGACACCTTCAAGGTCTTCCCCTTTGACTCCCAGGGCCCTGGAACCATGAAGGCCGGTTGCCATAAACAATGCGCTGTACCCGTCTTTTTTAAGACTTTCAAGGGTAATGTCCCTGCCAAATTCCACCGAGGTCCGGATATCAACGCCAAGCTTTTCAATTACCTCAATTTCCTTTGCCAGCCCGGCTTTGGGCAGCCTGTACTCAGGGATACCAACAGCCATCATACCGCCTTTGACAGGCAATTTTTCAAATATGGTGACACTATACCCTTTTTGAGCCATGTAATAAGCGCAGGTCAGGCCGGCCGGGCCAGACCCCACAACAGCCACTTTTTCATCGCGTTTTTCCGCAACCTCGGGAATAAATGTTTCATCGCTTTCAAGATCCAGATGTGCCAGGTACCTGTGAAGGTATTGGATGGCCAGGGGCTCGTCTGCATCTCCCCTTGTACATACTGATTCACAAGGGTGATGACAGACACGGCCGCAGGAGCCGGGAAACGGATGGTCTTTTTTAAACAATTTCAGTGCTTGGGCATACTTTCCCTGGTTCATTAAGGCAATAAAGCCCTGGATACTCACATGGGCCGGGCAAGTGGCCTTACAGGGAGCCACAGACCGTTTGGAAATTCCATACCCGCCCGGTATGGCCTGTTCATACTGCTTAAAAATAGCTTTTCGCGGTGCAAGGCCCTCATTATGTTCACTGGGTATTTCCACAGGACAAACCTTGGTACATTCCCCGCATGAAGTACATTTCAATAAATCAACAAATCTTGGGTTCTCTTTTACACTTGCGGTAAAATTGCCTTCTTCTCCTTCAAGTCCAAGAAATTGTGTATTTGTCAACAACTCGATGTTCAGATGCCGGCCGACCTCGACCAGTTTAGGTGAGATAACTCACATGGTACAGTCATTAGTCGGGAACGTCTTATCCAGCCTTGCCATCATACCGCCAATGGCATAGGATTTTTCAACCAGATATACATAGTAACCTGAGTTGGCTAAATCTATGGCAGACTGCATCCCCGCGATTCCGCCGCCAAGGACCATGACAGAACCTGCAAGATCTTTTTTCAGTGTTGAATTCTGGGTCATTTTTTAACCTCCTAACCTTCTTATTATAGCTTAAGTTTAAAGCTATGAACCCTGCCCGTTCAAAATTATCCCTTAAAAAACAGGCAATGGTATTGACAAAAAAGACTGATTATTGATTTTTCCCCAATTGATCATGCCTTATATGGTGTTCCGCTTTGATAAAAGGATGATTAATCAATGGTTTGCAAGAAGATATAAAAAAACCGGTTCTTACTTTGCCATGGGAAACATCTGTCTGATGCTTACCAGGATTAAAAACCGGTATTCTGAAATAAGCGTTTTCCGACCAACAATTTATTTTTGCCAGTCTATTTATATCAGTGCAAAATAGTTGCACAATAATGCTAAACCCTTCACATCTCAAGTAAAGCGGTATGGTTATATAGAACAAATCTATCACTATAATATTTCCAGCCCTTAAGTAGAAAAAAGGAGTTTTTTTGTCAAGTAATATTTCCAGCCTTGTATAGGAATTATAGGAATTTCGATTCCCTTTTAACCTGTGCCCATGCATGGGAAAATGATGATATCATTGTATAATCAGGCGTTCACCCTGTTTTAACTTTTGCCACTTTTTTTTACAAATTCTGCATTTAGACCTTGACATGTAATTCCAGCCAGGCTATAGGTCTGACTTATAAATAAGTCAGACCTATAGCTTAAGTAATGGTTTTTATTAAAAATTAATTCACATGGAAAAGGAGGGGAAATGAAAAAGCTAATCAAATTTGGTGTTGTTCTATTCATTGGCATGGCATTTTTAATGGGTGCGGATCCTGCAATGGCGAAAAACATAGAATTGAAATTTGCCCATTTTATGCCAACCACGCATGTCCAGCACATCAAAGTATTTGTGCCTTTTGCGAAAAAAGTTGCAAAACTTTCAAATGGTAAAGTCACCATCAAAATCTATCCGACAGGCCAGCTTGGAAACCCCAAAACAATGGTTGACTCCATCAGGATGGGAATCACGGATATTGGTTTTGTTCTGCCAAGCTACGTACCCGGAAGGTTCAAGAGAAGCTCCGTTTTTGAGCTTCCCTTTGTTTTCAACAGCGCAACACATGTAACAAAGGTATTTTATGATATTTATGATAAATACCTTTCTGAAGATTACAAGGATTTTAAGGTTCTGTGGGTCCTTTCGGCTCCTTTAAGCCAGGTCCATTCAGTTAGCCGGCCACTTGTTTCAATAGCTGATTTTAAAGGCAGAAAAATCAGAAGCGGGAATTCCATGGAATCCAAAGCAATTAAGCTCCTTGGCGGCAACCCCGTTGGCATGCCGATTTCAGAATTATCAATATCGCTTCAAAAGGGTGTTGTTGACGGATGCTTTACACCCTATGCCGCGCTCAAAAGCTATAAACTGATTGATGTTTCAAAATACATCACGGAATTTAATTTTTCAGGCGCTCTCATGTGTGTATTAATGAATAAAAAGAAATGGGATTCTCTTCCGGCAAGTGCGAAAAAAGTCATTGACCAGGTGGCAACCAGGGAATTCGGGCTTATGGCAGCAGGCGCCTTTGACCAGGAAGACCTGGAGAATAAAGAAGATGCACATCAAAGAGGAATAAAGTCATACAAATTATCCGATGCTGAGCGTAGTAAAATCAAAGAAAAATTCAGTGTATTCTATTCTGAATGGGTAGGAAAAAACCAATCGAAAATACCAGCGCAAAAAATTCTTGATGCAATGCTTGAATCTGCAAAGAAAAATCAATAGGGAACACTTTATTTGCTTTTCAAATCAGATGTTTCAAAGACTGTTGCCAAATAGCGCAGCAGTCTTTGGAACCAAGTCTTTATCAAGGAAATATAAAAATGGCACATTTTAAAATTGATTCTCTTATTGAAAACCGGCTTTATCCCCTGGTAAAGCTTATAGACAAATTATCCTGGATCATGCTGTTTGCATTGATGACAATGACAGCCATTGATCTTTTTTTAAGAAATTTCACCAATACGTCAATTCTAGGATCAGTGGAGCTTACGGAACTTATGATGGTCATTATAGTATTTTGTTCCCTGGCACAGTGCGAACTTGATAACGGCCACATCCGTATAGACTTGATCATGGACCATGCAGGCAAAAGAACCAGGGCCTTTGCCGATGTTTTCACCCAGGCCCTCTGTACGGTCATATTTGCACTGATGTCGCTGTCCATATTCAACCATTCAATAAACATGAAAGAATACGGTGAAGTAACAATGGATTTAAACATACCCTTATATCCTTTTATTTTTATTGCATGCCTGGGATGCGTTGTCATGACCCTGGTTTTGTTCTCCAAAACAATTATCAATATTTTAAAGGCCGCAGGATCATGAGCCCTCTCATTATCGGCATATCAGGAATCGCAGTTTTATTTATACTTCTTGCATTAAGGATGCAGATCGGGTTTGCAATGGCCACTGTCGGGTTTGGCGGCTTCCTTATCCTGGGTAATTTTGAGTCGGCTCTCGGTATCCTGGGCCTTGAACCGTTTCAGACATCTGCCAACTATACCTTGAGTGTCATCCCTTTATTCATGCTCATGGGTCAGTTTGCAACTCATTCCAAACTCGGGTCGGAAATTTATGATACCGGATACAAATGGATCGGTTTTTTACCAGGCGGCCTTGCCATGGCAACCATTGGTGCATGCGGGATGTTTGCCGCTATTTCAGGATCATCCCTGGCGACCGCAGCCATGTTCGGGATGATTGCCCTGCCTGAAATGGAAAAGCTTAATTATTCAAAAAGGCTTGCCACAGGCTGTATTGCGGCAGGTGGCACACTAGGAATTCTTATTCCACCAAGTTCTGTCCTGATACTTTATGGTATCCTGACGGAACAAAGCGTGGGAAGGCTTTTTATCGGTGGTATTCTTCCGGGGATACTGCTTTCTTTAATGTTTCTTGTCACCATATACATTATCACAAAAATAAAACCTGAAATGGGAAAACCAGGCCCTGAATTTACAATAAAAGAAAAAATTGTTTCCCTGAAAAACACATGGTCCATCTTTCTTTTATTCTTCCTTGTAATCGGGGGACTTTATACCGGATGGTTTACACCCACAGAAGCAGCAGGAGCCGGTGCATTCGGTGCATTCATAATTACATTGCTAAAAGGCCGCCTTACCTGGAAAACCCTTATGATGTCCTTAAAAGATGCGGCTTCTTCCACTGCCATGATATTCGGCATCCTCATAGGTGCCATGATTTTCCAGTATTTCATGACCTTAAGCCAGATTCCGTCCACTCTTGCATCTGCAATCGTTGAAGCAGGATTTGGCAAATACCTTGTAATAGCCTTTATTATTACAGGGTTCATTATCCTGGGATGTTTCATGGAAGGGCTGTCCATCATGGTCCTGGCCGTACCCATTGTCTTTCCGATAGTTGTAAACCTTGGATTTGATCCGATATGGTTTGGCATTATCATCACTCTTACAATGGAAATGAGCCTGATTACCCCGCCTGTCGGTGTGAACGTATTTGTATTGAGCGGCGTGGCAAAAGGCATCCCCATGTCCACCATATTCAAAGGCATACTGCCTTTCTGGGTGGCTATGTTTATTTGTATTGTCATCCTGTTAATTTTCCCTGAAATTGTTACATTCCTGCCGAATACAATGATGGGTTAGATCTGTAAATATTTTGTTTCCGGAGCAAGTTTTACCATGGACATACTTATTGGTTTAGTGTTGATACTGGATTTTTCCGCCATTGCCGCATGTTTGTATTTTGCCTTTGAATCCAAAAAAGAACAGGAAGTCCGTGCTTTCCGCAACGGTCTTGCAGGCGGGCTTATCTTTCTTTTTATGGGAACAGGGCTTTTCATTCCAATTATCAAAATCGGCGTTGTTCTCATTTTTACGATGGGGCTTATTTTCGGACTGGCCCTTCTCATCCCGGCAGAGCCTGATAATAAAGCATTAAAAGGCACAAAAGGCCATCTTGCCGGGAAACCTGTCCGATTTGACGAAAGAGATACTGTTTTCTCAAGGTTCAGAAGCCTTGTCCCAGGTTCAAAACTTTATGACACCTATTATTCAAACCTGCATCCTGAAAAAGAAGAACAGGATGCAAAAAGAAGAACAAAAGGATTTATCGGCAAGCCGGGAAGCATTGACAATGAATACCAGCCCAATGTTGCCATGATGCATGCTTCCTTTGCCATTCCACCCTTCCTGGGGCATTATGCTTTCAACGATCCTGATCCTGATGTACCAAGGGCAGAATTATCACCTGAAAAAGCATCGCATATAGTTAAAAATTTCACACGCCATATCGGGGCTGATATGGTCGGCATATGTAAAGTTGACCCTGACCTGGTTTATTCCCACAGGGGGGAGATCCACTATGGCAGACAGGAAGACTGGGGAAAAGAAATCAAGGATCTGCCGCCCTATGCTATTGTATTCTTAACTGAAATGAGCCACGGTCATGTCATGTCCGCCCCGCACACCCCAACGGTTGCCGAAAGCGCGCATCTCTATGCTAAAGGAGCATATTTAAGCACCCTTCTTGCAAAATGGTTCTCATATATGGGGTACAAGGGGATTGCTGAAAATACAAGGAGCTACAATATTCCATTACCCCCGCTTGCAGTCGATGCAGGTCTTGGGGAAATCGGGCGCCAGGGCTATCTTATTGCTCCTGAAATAGGGGCAAGAGCCAGAATTTTTGCAGTTCTTACAGACATGCCGCTGGCGGTTGACAAGCCCATTTCAATAGGCGTTGAAAAATTCTGTCGCGCATGCAAAAAATGTGCAGACTCCTGCCCTTCCAAATCCATTCCCCAGGGGGAAAAGATTATTGTTAACGGATTCTCAAAATGGAAACTGGATGAGGACAGCTGTTATGGTTACTGGAGTAAAGTTGGGACCGATTGTTCCATATGCATGGCCATTTGCCCGTTTTCAAGGCCAAATACTTTTTTGCATAAAATTGTCAGGCTGTTTGTTGCAAGGTCAAAAGTGGCACAGATGGTATTTCCTTATGTTGATAATTTTCTTTACGGAAAAAGATGGAAACCCAAAAAGGTCATGGCATGGCTAAACTACAAAAAAGGATTGAATAAAGATGAAATATATTAGATATAAGTCATCAACTCAAACCGGTATTAAAAATATATGCGGGCAAAAAAAATGAAAAGATTGTCTGAAAAAATAGTCGATGACATTAAAATAAAAATTCTAAAAGGCGAGTACCAGACAGGCGAACGTCTGCTTGCGGAACTAGATCTTGCAAAGTATCACGATGTAAGCCGCTCTGTGATCCGGGAATCTTTAAGGAACCTGGAAAGCTTAGGGCTTGTTAAGATCAAAAAAGGACCAAAAGGCGGTATCTTTGCTTCTAAAAGCTACCATAAACCCATCAGCGATTCCTTAAAAGGGCTTGTGGATGCAGACAAGGTAACAAAAGACAATGTATTTGACATAAGGCTTCTTTTAGAAACCCATGCAGCTTCCCAGGCAGCCGTTAATGCTGACATTGCAGATATTAAGTATTTAAAATCTTTATTGGTCATTCCCGGGGAAAGAAGAAAAGATGCAAAATGGCTTCAGGCTAACAGGAGCAAACTTCACTTAGGCCTTGCCAGAGCTTCTAAAAATCCGGTCCTGGAAGTTTTAATGGAAAGCCTGATTGAGCTTTTGCGAGAATATTTTAAAGACTTCCATGATGTTGACTTTGAACAGGAGTCACTTATCAGCCACAAAATGATTATCAAAAGCATTGAGAAAAAAAATCCTGAAAAAGCAGGCAGTCTGATGAAAGACTATATTATCGGCATGAGGGATTTTATTAACCGTAACATGCCATAAAAAACAATATGACAAGGCTTTTTTTATCAATGCATTGCCTCTAATTCTTCATTACTTGCATTCCAGGGAGCTATTTTAAGCAGGAGCAACATACCCGGGATTGCAATTAACGCACACAGTATATAAAACACATCCCACCCGAAATATTTTGCCATATACCCTGTGGCCGAAGCTGCAACAACTCCCGGGACAGCCATTAAACTTGTCAGCAATGCATATTGGGTGGCAGTAAACCGTTTGTTGGTCTGTATGGCCATATAGGTTGCATATGCGGCCTGGCCAAGACCTGTGGAAAAAAATTCAAACCCTACAATGCAGCCCAGGATAACCTGTCTGTAATCCAACCAGGCCAGGGAATTGTGATCAATGAGAACCATGATGGCAAATAATGCCGTAGAAACCGACTGGAGTATTCCAAAAATCCATAAGGATCTTGCAATACCAAGGCGGATCATGATAGAGCCTCCTAAAATCACGCCTCCAAAAAGCCCGAACATCCCGATCCCTTTAACAATGATAAAATATTCCGTCTTGGAAAATCCCATTTTAAGTATAAAAGGGATGGTCATTGCCCCTGCCATGTTATCCCCTATTTTATACAAAAGGATAAACAAAAGAATCAGGATGGCACTGTGACGTTTGAAAAACTCGATAAAGGGTTCTACGACAGCTTCTTTAATTGAAACCGGCGGTGCCACGTCAACCTGCGGTTCCGGAACCAAGAACGTGGTTAATATGCCAACCCCCATCATAAGTGCCAGGATGATATGAATGCTTGCCCAGCTTACATTTAATTCCGTGAGAAGCGAAAGCCCCACGGAGACATACATGCCAAGGCGCCATGCATTCATCCAGACACCTGTGCCAAACCCAAGTTCATCACTGGTTAAATATTCACGGCGGAATGCATCCAGGGCAATGTCCTGGCTTGCGCCGAAAAAATTAATACATAATGCCGTTAATACAATCCAGAACAAAGACTTTGAAGGGTCAAACTGGCCAAGAGTTGCTATACTCAACATAAGCCCTATCTGGGCCATGAGTATCCATCCTCTCCGCCTGCCTAAAAATCTCGGCACATATCCGTCCATCAGCGGGGACCAGACAAATTTCAAGGTATAAGGCAGTCCCAGGGCGGAAAAAAGACCAATGGTGGCAAGATCCACATTGGACTCTGTCATCCATAATTTTAATACGTCTCTGATAATATAATAAGGAAACCCGGAAGAGAATCCAAAAAAAAACATGGCCATCATTTTCCAGGACATCATGACCTTGATAATGTTCAAAAGAGAGCGCTCTGAGTTTTGTTCCATGGATTGTGATTCACATCCTGTATTATTTAATTTATCTTAAAAATGAATTTTCATATTGCACGGGACCGCAAACAAGTCAAGGGCCGAATTTTTCTTTTTCAGATCCGTCCTGCACTCTTTTATAATTCTATCCATATGCTCATCGGTCCTGTCCTGGTTAAGGTGAAACAACCCGAGTTTTTTAACATTGGCTTTTAACGCAAGCTCCAGTACATCCCGGATCGAAGAATGGCCCCAGCTTATTTTCCGTTTATATTCATCTTTGGTGTATTCCCCGTCATGGAACAAAAGATCCGCATTCCGTGAAAAATTCAAGTAAGCATCATAACCCTTTCCTTCAGGGTGATCAAAGCCAAGCTCATTATCCGTCAGGAACACAAATGATTTTTTGTCTTCAATAAATTTATATCCCAGGCCACCGCCTGTATGGCTTGTGGAAATTGTTTCTACCTTGACAGAACCAATAGTAAAATTGCCGTTCAATACTTTTTCAAATTTGATGTCTGCTTTCAGATCTGTTAAACCAATGGGGAAAAAAGGCTGTTTCATAACTTCAGTTAATACATCCCGGGTACTGACGCCTGAAAATCTGCGATCCTGAATAAAAATTTTAACTTTTTTGAAAAGAAGCGGTCTGAAAAAAGCAATTCCCAGGATATGATCCCAGTGGGCATGGGTAAACAAAAGGTGATACCTGATTATATCTCTCCGGATAAGGCAATTGCCAAGGCTGCGGATACCTGTTCCCGCATCAATTATAATTGTTTCTCCTGATTTCGCAGTGATCTCAATACAGGTGGTATCCCCGCCGTACTTGCGGTATTGATCACCTGATACAGGTATAGATCCTCTTGAGCCCCAGCATTTAATATCCATCATTCTCCTGTATCACAACAAAAATTCTTCGTCCACCAATAATTGTTTTTTTAAAAAGGCCAGCCTGCACTGAGGACTTCAATGTTTTGTTTTATGCTCATGTGTCTTTACACCCTTTCGGGTATTTGTTAACCATTTATAAAAATAGTTAAGGATAATCAAACTTTTTTCTTGTTCGCAGGTTGACAACACCGTTTATTTTGCTTAGGAAATTAATACTGAAGTTCAATGTGTATGAAAACTATTTATAGAAAAAGGGGACAAAATATATGGCACAACTTATAGCTGACAGACGGGATGTTGATTTTGTTTTGCATGAGCAGATCACAATGGTTGAAAATGAACTGTTTGAAGAATTTAACAAAAAAACAATAGACCTCATTGTTTCCGAAGCAAGGAACCTTGCCATAAAAGAAATCCTTCCCACGTTTAAGGACGGGGATGAAATCGGGTGCAAATTTGAAAATGGAAAGGTTACGGTCCCGGAATCCTTTAAACGTGCCTGGAAAATCTATTGTGAAGGCGAATGGCTGGCCATGTGCGATGATCCCGAAGTTGGAGGCCAGGGGATGCCAAGACTTGTCGGGTGCGCTGCCATGGAGTATATGGTTGGGGCCAACTCGGCATTTATGCTCTACTACGGCATGACCCACGGTGCGGCAAAGCTTGTGGAAGCATTTGGCACTGAAGAACAAAAAAAGCTTTACATGAAAAAAATGTTTGCGGGCACCTGGGGCGGAACCATGCTTTTAACCGAGCCGGAAGCAGGTTCTGATGTTGGTGCATTAACGACCACGGCAACAAGAAAAGAGGACGGCACCTATTCCATTCAAGGGTCAAAAATTTTTATTTCTTCCGGAGAACACGATCTGTGCGATAATATCATTCACCCGGTCCTGGCAAGAATTGAAGGAGCGCCGGCCGGAACCCGCGGCATTTCCCTTTTCCTGGTCCCCAAATATCATGTTAATGAAGATGGCAGTCTTGGTGATTTTAACAATATCGTGTGCACGGGCCTTGAGCATAAAATGGGAATTCATGGTAATGCCACGGCATCTTTGTCCCTTGGAGAAAAGGGTGAATGCATCGGCACCCTTTTGGGAAAAGAGAACAAAGGTATGCCCGAAATGTTCAAGATGATGAATGAAGCCCGTGCATTTGTTGGCATGCAGGGTTTTGCCGTGGCCTCGGCTTCATATATGTATGCCCTTGATTATGCAAGGAACAGGGTCCAGGGAAGACATATTCTGGCAGGCAAAGACAAGGATGCACAGGATGTCACCATTATCCGGCACCCGGATGTAAAACGACAGCTTCTTAACATGAAAGTCTATACCGAAGGAATGCGGTCCTTGATTTATTACTACGGCAAGTGCTCTGATATTGTCCACACCACGGACGATGAAAAACTAAGAAGTGACACCAGTGCATTAATTGAAGTTTTAACCCCTATTGTTAAAGGATATATCACAGACAGGGCCCTGGAAGTCTGCTCCCATGGAGTACAGGTCTTTGGCGGATACGGTTATATCAGTGAATTCCCGGTTGAACAGCTCATGAGGGATTCAAGGATTTTCATGATCTATGAAGGCACCAACGGCATCCAGGCCATGGATCTTATCGGCAGAAAACTTTCCATGAATAAGGGCGAAAGCTTTAAATATTTTATTGCAAAGATGAAAAAAACCGTTGAAGAGGCCAAAGACATTGAAGGTATTGAGGACCTGGTTGAAAAAGTTGCCCATGCCATATCAAGGCTTGAAACCCTTGCCCTTGAAATCGGCTCAAGGGCAAGGTCAAAAAAAGCTTTGAACGCCTATGCCTTTGCCCATCCATTCCTTGAAGTAACAGGGGATGTCACCTTTGCATGGATGCATCTTTGGAGAGCCTCTATTGCCGCGCCCAAGCTTGCTGAAAAAGTTGGGAGCCTTGAAAAGGAAGCTGTTGCTGCAAAAGCTGCTAAAAACAAGGATGCGGCCTTTTATGCAGGACAGATTGGATCTGCTAAATTTTTTATTCATACCCTTCTTCCCTCAGCTTATGGTAAGATGGATGCTATTCTGGAAGGAGACACCAGTGTGGAAGATATCTTAACTGTCTCTTTCGGATCAAAATAAACATTGGGAGGAAAATATGTTTGACTATCTGAAAAAAAGCCTGTTAACAGGAGTAGGCCTGGCATTAAGATCCAAAAGCGAGATTGAAGACCTTGCCAAAGAGTTTGCGCAAAAATCCAAAATGAGCCAGGACGAGGCCAAAGATTTTTTAAATGAATGCCGGCAAAAGTATGAAGACGCAAAAGCAGATCTTGATAAAAAGATAGAAGAAACCATGGAAAAGATTTTATTAAAACTGGATCTTCCGTCAAAATCTGATATTAAGCAACTCAATGACAGGATTGATGATCTTACAAAAAAACTGTCTGATCAAAAATAAGGTATTACCGGCCTTTTATGCTGAGCATTAAAAATATTGGCAGGGTGAGCAAACGATACCGCCATTTGATCCGGTATCAGCAGATCATCGGCATCATTTTAAAGTACGGGTTTGAAAACATTATTGATGCCATGAATATCGACCGTTATATTGAATCAGGCCTTTTGCTTATCCCTTTTGTAAAAAAGCATGAAAAGGTTGAAAAACTTTCTAAAAACCAACGGATAAGAATGGCGCTTGAAGAACTTGGCCCGACGTTTATCAAGATGGGCCAGGTTCTTTCTTCCCGCCCGGACCTCATCCCGGTTGATCTTTTAAATGAACTTGCAAAACTGCAGGACCATGTTCCCTCCTTTGAATTTGAACATGTAAAAAATATTATTGCATCTGAATTCGGAAGGCCCTATGACAAGGTCTTTGTTTCAATGGAAAAAACACCTTTTGCCAGTGCTTCCATAGGGCAGGTCCACAGGGCAAAAATCAATAACAATGATCGGATTGCCGTGAAAATCCAGAGGCCCGGCATCAGGAAAACCATTGAGACAGACCTTGAAATCATGCTTCACTTAGCCTCAATCATGGAAAATAATGTTGAGGAGGTTGCTCTTTTCAGGCCGGTCAGAATCGTGGAAGAATTTGCAAAAACCCTTGAAAAAGAACTTGATTACACCATTGAAGCATCCAATATGCAAAAAATGGCAGGATTGTTCAAACACGATAAAACTATCCGTATTCCCAAAGTACATATAGAAGAATCCAGCGAGCGGGTTCTGGCCATGGAATACATCCATGGAATCAAGGCCGATGACATCCATGCAATCCAATCCGCTGGCCTTGATCCAAAACTCATCACCCGCCGGGGTGCCGACTTCATCATGAAGCAGGTGTTTGAACACGGATTTTTTCATGCAGACCCCCACCCAGGCAATATATTTGTCATGGGAAAAAACTGTATCTGCCCCGTGGACTATGGGATGACAGGATTCATCGACCAGACCACAAGAGAGGTATTTGTGGATATTATCCACAGTATTGCAACAAAGAATTTTAAACTTACTGCAATACTTTTATGCGAGCTTGCCGAATACGATATCCAGCCCGACCTTTCACAACTTGAAAAGGATGTGTCACGATTTGTATCAATGCACCTTTCAAAGTCATTAAAGGATATTAAAGCCACCCGGATGGTGAACCTGTTTCTTGAATTGTGTGCCTTTCACAAGCTCCGGATTCCACCTGATTTTTTCCTGATGATAAAAGCGTTTATCGCCATAGAAGGAATTGCAAGAAAACTTGATCCTGATTTTGATATGATTTCCCATGCCATCCCTTATGTAACCGCTGCAAAATATAAAAGATTCAAACCCTCAAGGATTGCAAGGGAATTTATGGGAATTGCAAGGGAATCCTATAAACTGCTTCAAATTTTCCCAACAGACATCCTTGAAATCATGCGCCTTGCAAAATCCGGGAACCTGTCGTTCAATATAAAAGTTGAAGGGCTTGATAAAATGTTGAATACCCAGGATCAAACCAGCAACAGGATTGCTTTTTCAATCATTATTGCGGCATTAATATTAGGATCAGCCGTTGTCATCAACTCTGAAGTTCCCCCTATACTCTTCGGGGTATCCGTGATAGGGATTGCAGGCTTTGTTGCTGCCGCCGTCATGGGCATATGGCTTTTGATCGCTATCATCCGTAAAGGACGATTGTGATAAGTATCTACCATCCCCAAAAGCGTTCTGCATAAAATTGTTTAAATTACCATTTTGCATAGGGGTGTTTGATGAGATTTGAATTAAAATATCTTGGGTCTCCTGTCACTTCTTTGCCTGCCCATTCCGGCTTTTCAAACTTCTGGTCTTCTGATTCAAGTTCCACTTCTGCCACAATCAGTCCCTGGTTTTCCCCGAAAAACTCATCAATCTCCCAGGTTAATCCCTTGTAATCGACCTTATAGCGGTTCTTTTCTATAATAGGTTTTTCAGCAAGATCATCCAACATGGCATTACATTCATTTTTCGGGATCTCGTACTCGTATTCAATTCTTGAGGCCCCCACGGTAATCCCCTTAATGGTCAAAAATCCTTTTCCGTTAACAGTGCGGACCCGAACGGTACGTTCCTTTGAACTGTTCAGGTATCCCTGGCGGAAATGAACTCCTTTTGCCATGCTGCGCCATTTTCCATCTTTAAGAAGAAATTTTCTTTCTATTTCCGTACCCATAAAAATATTCCTTTGAATGCCGGGACCTTCCTACCTGTTGTCTGAATACGGATACCAGTCAGACTCTCTCAAACGGTCCACCTTTAATATCACAATTTCATATGTTCCTGTATTAAAGACAATTTTCCTGCCAAGTTCGCCTCCTGTATCTTCTGAAATAATTTTAATTTTTTTTTCACCTAAAACATTTCTGGCGGTTTTCAGGTTGTCATGGCCGATATCTCTTTTAGAATATTCAGGGTTAAACGCACCGCCAAATATCTGAGCTTCCAGGTTTAAAATATCCGACCCGTTAGCTGCCATCATTCGAACCAGGGTCATAACAGCAATATTGCCATACAGCGCTGTTGTTTTTTCCCGGGTTTGAATATATGGGAAACAAAAATGGTTCATCCCGCCTGTTTTAAGGAATCTGTCGTACAGGCTGACAGCTACGGATGATCCAAGCACCGTTGAAATTGTCGTGGGCCTGTCCGGCAGATATATAAAGCCGGGTCTCAAAAAATAATCTCTTGTAACAGGTTTTTCGTGGGCATGTGTCATTTTTATCTTTGTTCTTCATCGTTTCTGTGCTTAAAGTATTATCGTATTTTACTTGACGAATCAAGTAAGTTTCAAAACAGACACCCCGAATAACTTCTTTAAACTTGCGAAGTAAAAGAGCCTGTGCTAATAATAAGCACTTGATGTTATGGCAGATTTATAAGAGGTATTCATGAAGGATAATCCGTATTTTCGTATCGGGCATCTAAAAATTGTTGACCACCTTATCCTGGGAATTGCAGGTCTTCAACTTAAAAAAAATGGAATAAACCTTACACGTTCAACCCTTGAAACCTTTGCCATGAATTCATGGAATCAGGTCTGTGACGGTTTAAAAGAAGGGGATATCAACGGGGCCTTTATCACTGCACCTTTGGCAATGGATCTTTTTGCAGCAGGCCTTGATATACGGATTTTAATGTTTGCCCACAGATCCGGCAGCGTGATAGTCAAGAATAAAATATCCGGCACAAATAACATTGCCGGTTTCAAAGGCAAAACTTTTCTTGTTCCTTCGGAGCTTAGTATTCAAAATATGCTCCTCCACAAATTTTTATCTTCTGCCGGATTAAAATTCGGTACCCACGACGATATCAAGGCTGATGTAGTACGAGAAGTTGCAAACCCTTTTTTGATGACCGAAATGTTGTTGAATGATCAGGATCACGACATTGCAGGATTTGCCGTTGCAGAACCATTTGGCAGTGAAGCGGTTCAAAAAGGGATTGTACAAAAAGTCTTTACGTCGCATAGTTTGTGGAAAGACCATCCATGCTGTGTTTTTGTACTGGATGTGTCCCTTATAAATAACTATCCTGAATCAGTAAAAGAAATCGTGGCTTTATTTATTAAAACCGGACAAGTCATTGAGGAGACCGGGGGCGATGCAGTTCTCCCTTTGGCACACCTGTTTTTCGACCAGGAAAAACAGGTAATCCGTCAAGCAATTTTAGAAAGTGATATAAGCTTTAACCCGGCCTTATTGGTACCGGACATTGAAGCCTTGAATATTATCCGGGACTATATGACAGACTCAATGGGGGTCTTAAAAAAGAAAATCAATGTAAACAGTCTTGTGGATCGTTCTTTTATATTAGATGCAATATCGGAAACCAGCCATTGAAAATAGAAATTGAAAAACTGACAAAAATTTTCAATAAATCGAAAAAATCCGATCATGTCGTACTGAAAGACATCAGTTTTTCGATTGATGATGGTGATTTTGTTATTATCCTTGGTGAATCCGGTTGTGGGAAGACTACCCTTTTAAATATGCTGGCAGGCCTTGAGCGCCCGACATCGGGAAAAATTCATGTTGACGGGCAGGAAGTTAGAGGGATACACCCTTCCCGGTCCATGCTTTTCCAGCAGCCCACACTTATCCCATGGTTAAATGTAAAAGAGAATGTGGCTTATGGATGCAGATTGAGAGGGGACACAGAAAAACTTGATTACAGGGTCAATCAATTTCTTGAAATAATGGGAATTGCAGGATTTTCAGATGCAAAACCCAGTCAACTGTCCCTTGGCATGGCCCAGAGGGCCTGCCTTGCCCGTGCCCTGGTCGGGCACCCGGATGCACTTTTACTGGATGAGCCATTTGCATCCCTTGATACCTTTACCCAGGCCCATATCCAGGAAGAGCTGGTAAACTTATGGCTTTCCGAACAATTTACCGCTGTATTTGTCACCCATGACATTGATGAAGCCATAAGGCTTGGGAACAAGATCATTCTTCTGGCAGGAGAGCCGGCCAATATAAAAGATATTTTTAAAATTAACGAAAAATACCCAAGAGACAGGAACAACGTTAAATTCAAGGAGATACGCACAAAAATTCTTGAACGGTTTAAAAATTCATACCTGGCCAAAAGGAGTCTTTTATGATGCAGGATCTAATAAAGCCCAACTCAAGACGTCAATTTCTAAAAACTGTTGCTGCAGCCTGTTCAGGCCTGTTTCTTCCAGGCAGCGTCAAAGCCTTTGCAAAACCTGAAACCATTCGTCTGGGGTATCTCCCCATCACCGACGCAACACCTTTGCTTGTGGCCCACGGGCTTGGCTATTTTTCAGAAGAAGGACTTGCCGTTGACAGGCCGGTTATGGTAAGATCATGGAATATACTTATAGAATCATTCCTGGCAGGTAAATTTAACTTCACTCATATGCTCTTTCCAATTCCGGTCTGGATGAGGTTTAAACAAAAGGTACCGATAAAAGTGCTTGCCTGGGATCATACCAACGGGAGTGCTGTGACAGTGAAGGGCGATTCTGATATTTACAGTTTCAAAGACCTTGGCGGCAAACAGATTGCTGTCCCTTCCTGGTATTCCATGCATAACCTTATCATACAGATGGGTATCCGCTCACAGGGGTTAAAACCCGTGATAAAACCACAGTCGGTAAAACTTAAAAAGCATGAGGTCAACCTGCTTATTCTTCCACCTCCGGATATGCCCACGGCCCTTTTAGGAAATAAAATTGACGGGTATATTGTTGCAGACCCGTTTAATGCCCTGGCCCAGATAAAATTTAATGCCAGGATCATGCGGTTTACAGGTGATATTTGGAAAGATCATCCCTGCTGTGTCATTGTTGCCAATGAAAATTTCATAAATAAAAACAATATATTAATACAAAAAGCCATGAATGCAATTGTCCGGGCCCAGGACTGGTGTATCAAGAACCCCAAAGAAACCGCCCATCTCTTAAGCCGTGACGGCGAAGGGTATCTGCCTGTCTCAAAGACTGTCTTACTGAAAGTATTTGAAAATCCGGGGAAAAACGAAGTTAAACACCCGGACTGGAATGTTGAAAGGATAGGATTCCAGCCATTTCCATTTCCTTCAGCTACAAAATTTATTATTGACCGGATGAAAAAGACCCTTGTGGAAGGAAATACTCTCTTTCTTAAAAAATTAGATACACAAAGAGCTGTCGAAAATCTTGTGGATGATACCTTTGTAATGAACACACTCGATGAAATGGGTGGTATTAAAAGATTTTGTAATTGTGATATTACCAAACCGTACACAAGGCAAGAAACTATTGAAATCAATTAATCGATTCATTTACCGAGACCCCAAGCAGGCCGGGCTGAACGCTGTCTTTGGCAACCGTGATTTCGGCTGGAAGTTTGAAATAATAGGACTTATAGGTTTTATTTTGTTGTGGATGGCAGCGGCGCAATTTATTTTCACAAGGCATGAGTTTGTGCAATTCCATGGCTTTTTACCCGGCCCGACATTTAAGGCACTTTTGGCAGCCTCTCAGGAAAGCCGGTTCTGGGTATCAGTATTTGCAAGCCTGAAAAGAATCCTCATCGGGATATCCATTGCAGCTGTTATCGGTGTTCCCACAGGTATTTTAGTTGGTTTTTATCCAAGGCTCCGGAGCCTTTCATATTCTCCCATTCAGTTTGTAAGAATGATCAGCCCGCTGTCCTGGATGCCCATTGCATTGCTTTTATTTGCAAGTTTTGAGTCTGCTGTTTATTTTTTGATTGTAATGGCCACAATTTGTCCTATAATACTGAATACAACGATTGGTGTTTTAAATATTAATCCCCAATGGATTAAAATGGCATTGAACCAGGGGGCAAGCAATTTTCAACTGATAAGAACGATTGTCATCCCGGCATCTCTCCCTTATATGCTGACGAGCCTCAGGCTGGCCCTGGGTGTAGCATGGATTGTACTTGTTCCGGCGGAATTTCTTGGTGTTTCAAGCGGACTTGGCTATTTGATAAACGATGCAAGGGATACCATGGAATATGATAAACTTATGGCAATGATTATTGCAATCGGTATTCTGGGTTTTCTTTTGGACAGGATTATCCAGAAACTCCAGCATACGTTCAGTTGGTCATGGAATGAATAATTTAAAATAATAATATACAGTTTATATACAAACTTTAAGGAGTGTTTCTATGGCGGTAAATCCAAACATTAAAATTGTTGTGGCCGATGACTCAGGAACCATGCGCATCATGTTCAAACAGATATTAAACAAAGCCGGTTTTGAAAACCTTGTTATGGCTGTTAATGGTGTTGACGGGCTTGAAAAAGTAAAGGTGGAAAAACCCGATCTTGTCATCAGCGACTGGAATATGCCGCAAATGGACGGCCTTGAGTTCTTAATTGCATTAAGAAAGATGGATGATTTCAAAAATCTGCCGTTTATTATGGCGACCGCCCAATCTGATAAAGGGCAGCAAATCGCCATCATGGAAGCCGGCGGCAACGCCCATGTCCCCAAACCTTTTGATGAGGGACAGATAAGTCGCGCCATAGAAAAAGCCTTTTCAGACGAAAAAGATGATGACAAGCCCAAACAAAAATCAAGACAGGTTATCGGAGGAAGGGTTGAACTTAATGTCGCCCATATCCAGATTACAGACCATCTGGCTTTGGGTGCCCTGAAACACAGGATAGAACAGGGTGATGTCGAACCTGAATATTTTGATCTAAGCACCAGCCTTAAGGCAGGGTGGAATCCCATACAGGAAGGCCTTGAAAACGGTGAACTCGACTGCGCCTTTGTACTGGCCCCTATTGCCATGGACCTTTTTGCCTATGATTCCCCGATCAAGCTTGTTTTATATGCTCATAAAAACGGGAGCACCTTTATAAGATCCCGGCATTATGATCACAGGTTTGATTCCCTGCAAAGTTTCTACAAATATAAAGTTGTGGACATCCCGCATAAAATGTCTGTTCACCATATGCTTGCCCACCAGTTTTTAAAGGAACTTGGTCTTAAACCCGGCGTCCCGGGGAAAAAAGCCATCAACGTTCGCTTCGAAGTTGTTCCCCCCGTTAAAATGCCGGGAATCATGAAAGACAATGAAGATGTGGCAGGATTTATGGTGGCCGAACCTGTTGCCACCAAAGCCATTGTAAATGAAATCGGCAACCTTGAGTTTTACTCTGCCGGCCGGTGGGAAAACCATCCATGCTGTATTGTTGCCATGCAGGAAGACTTTATCCAGAAACACCCTGAAGCAGCCCAGGAATTTGTGTCCCTGCTCGTGGAAACAGGAGAATATATTGAAAACGATAAAATAAGGGCTGCGAGAATTGCCGTAAGTTTCCTTGACCCTAAAGGAAAGCTCGGGCTGAATCCGGAAGTTTTGAAAAACGTATTCTCCCAGCCTCAAGCTATCAGGTGGGACGGGCTTTTACCGGCAGCAGAAGATCTTGATAAAATCCAACGATATATGTATGATGTCATGGAAATCGGCAAAATCATTGATCTTGATAAATTTATTGAAATCAGCTTTGCAAATGAAGCATATAGATAATTTTTAGATGGGGGTTTCAATGAAAATTACTGACCCGGATGTTATTAAAAACGGTGAAAAGGACCTGATCGAAGCAGTAAAGGACGATCTTGACCTTGATGCAGTCAAGGAAGTTTTAAAAAAAAGGATTTCCTCAACTTCTCTTTCCTCTAATGGTGGTGAAATTATTGTCCACAAAAACAAAATTGCCTTTAGACTGGATTTTGATTTGAATCTAAGCGGCAGCCTTATGTTTGACAGGCAAGGCAATTACATTCCTGAAACAGATGAACAAAATTTTGTATCCGAGGACTTGGATCTTGATGATATAAATATCAGTCAAACCCTGGAAGAAGCAAGTCCGCAGACATCCATGGATGATACCAGTGACACACAGGTTGAAGAGGAAGAAAGCCTTGATGAAAACGAGCTGGAGCAGCCCCTCGACAGTCTGAACGAAGAACTCGATATAGGGCTGCCTGAATATGATCTTGAGGACGAACTTGACCAGGAAAGTGACGATCTGATTGATGATGACATCAATGATATCCTGAAAGAAAGCCAGGATTTCTGGGAACAAAAAAAAGATTCATAATATTGTCCCACCATAAAGGAGTATTTGCATCATGCCGGAAAATGACAATAGCAATGAAGTTATCAATATCAAAGAATTAAACGAAATCATGGATGATGATACGGAACTCATCCATGAATGCTTTGTCGATTTTATTCAGGAATGGCCAAAGCTATATGTTGAAATCAAAGGCGCTGTCCTTGAAAAAGACACCCACAAATTAGATGAATCCTCCCATAAGCTGAAAGGAACATTAAGATATCTTGCAGCCGGTGCAGCAGCGGATGCGGCATATGCGCTTGAATCAGCCGGGAAAAAAAATGATCTGGAAGGTGTGGAAAAAAAACTTTTAACCTTGAAAAACGAATGTCAAAGATTAGTTGACTATATTAACAATTTTAATCAATAATCTTTTATTTTTGATGATTTTATACCTTTCCTTTTGCCTGGCAGATTTCAAATAGCGGACAAACCTCACAAAGCGGTTTTTTTGCATCACAGATTTCCCTGCCAAAATAAATAAATTGCAGGGACAAATCACTCCAGGCCGTCTCAGGTATGATCTCCATTAATTCATACTCAACTTTCACAGGATCAAGGCCTTGTGTAAGCCCAAGCCGCCCGGCAATTCTTAGAACATGGGTATCCACAACTATCGTCTGGTGGCCAAAAGCCGCAGATAAAACAACATTGGCAGTCTTTCTGCCCACTCCCGGCAATTTTATAAGTTTGCTGATATCTTCTGGCACAACCCCCTTATATTCCCCGAGCAATGCTGTGGCACATGCTTTAATGTTTTTAGCTTTATTATTATAAAAGCCTGTGGAATAAATTATTTTCTTAATCTTATCCAGAGGGGCCATGGCCAAAGCCCCGGGGTCAGGGTATTTTTCAAACAGTTTTTTTGATACCTTATTGACCTGGCGATCCGTACACTGGGCTGACATAATGGTGGCAATGAGCAGTTGAAAAGGCGTTTCATGTTCAAGCTGGGTCTTGACATAAGGGTATCTGTCTTTTAATATTTCAAGAATTGTTTTTATTTTTGATGCACTTAGTTTCATAAAGCGACTATATATGAAAATTGATAAAATCTCAAGACAGGTTAAAGGCCTTGGCCTATGTTCCGGAGGGCTGGACAGTATCATGTCCGCCCTTCTGCTCAAAAGCCAGGGGATCGACATAACCTGGATTTGCTTTGAAACTCCATTTTTTTCATCCAAATCATCCGAAAAAGCCTCGCAAGCAACCGGTATTCCACTGATAACGCTTGATATAACTGATGATTATATGAAAATGATGAAAAACCCCAAGGCCGGATTCGGGAAAAACATGAATCCATGCATGGACTGCCATGCTTTAATGTTTTCAAAGGCTGGTGAAGTCTTAAAAGCCAGAAACTTTCATTTTTTGTTCAGCGGGGAGGTATTAGGCCAGAGACCTAAATCCCAGAATAGAAATTCATTGAGATATGTTGAAAAAAATTCAGGCTTTGACGGACAGATTTTAAGGCCTTTATGTGCAAAACTATTACCTGAAACCCCTGTTGAAAAAAACGGCCTGGTGGACAGGGAAAGACTCATGGATATTTCCGGCCGGTCAAGAAAAACCCAAATGCAGATGGCCCGTGACTTTGGAATTAAAGACTTTCCTTCGCCTGCCGGAGGCTGTCTTTTAACGGACAAAGTTTTCTCTAAAAGACTGAAAGACCTTATGGACAATCAAAAAACCATTCATAAAAGACATCTGTATTTCTTAAAACAGGGAAGACATTTCAGGCTGGATTCAAAAACAAAAGTAATTGTGGGAAGATCTCAGAATGACAATAAAAAACTGCTTGAATATTTTGATAAAAATAAAGATATTTTAATAAGACATGCCGGTATGCCGGGGCCTGATGTGGTCCTTACAGGAAAATTCAGCCATGAAAATATTCAAAGAGCGGCCATGATATGTGCTGGTTACACTAAATCGCTACCCGGAAAAAATGCAGATATAAAAGTGTTGCATAATAATACTGAAAATATCATCAGCGTCAAAACTGTCAAAGCCCTTGAATTTAAAAAATTAATGATATAAAACCCCCCTTAAAGCAGGGCTTCAAGGGGGGTACACATTTAAAAAAAAGGATTGAGTTTAATAATAAATCATCTTTTCCCAGAATTCTTTTTCATCCTTGTCCCAGTCAGGTCCGAATTTTTCTTCACAGAATAATGAAAGTCTCTTGTACCAGCTTGTCCAGGGATTTTTCCCTTCTTTTTTTGCCTTTAATACATCAACAAGAAATGCTTCAATATTAATCATTTCTTCTTTTGGTATATATGAGCAGGCACCGCCAAGATAGGATTTTTTAATATTATCCGGGCTGAGTGCATGCGCTGTAAGCATCACTGTTACTACATTTTTTTTATTAGCGGTTTCCAACAGCTGATATCCGTCAACACCCATGATATCAAGAACAGCTATATCAAATTCCCGGGTTTCAAGAAGATTGTTTGCTTCTTCAAAGGTCTTGGCCCTGACAGTCGAACACATATCGAGCAATTCTTCCAAAGAATCAAGAACATCTGGTTCATCATCAACAATCAGAACTTTTTTATTTTCCAGACTGATATTTGACATGTTTCCTTCCGATCAATTTAAGGTTATGGTACAGGTCATAGTTAAGTTAAGATTACGGGCAATTCTTCCTGGGCTAAATGCTTTACATTTAAACGCCCTTTGCAATACTCTCTTATTATAAAACATATACGTAAAGATTCAATACCATATTTTTTAAAGGCGGGTTTAAAAACAATCTCAATTGCATAGTTTAACTTTACTTAAAAGACAAATTCTCATAGTTTTAATCGAATGGAAAATTTAGATCCTGCCCCTTTATCGGAATCAATACTGATTTTTCCCCCATGATCCTTTACAATGATAAAATAGGAGACTGCCAGGCCCAGCCCGGTACCTTTTTCTTTTCCTTTTGTGGTGAAAAAGGGTTCAAACAACCGCTTTCTTGTTTTTTTATCCATGCCAGGGCCATTGTCCTCTATTTCAACGCATGCCATATCATCCGATTTATAGATCCTTAAATAAAACTTTGATTTTTTTTGGATTTCCTGCATGGCCTCGGCACCGTTTTTTAAAATATTCCAAAAAACCTGTTGAATCTTACTTTCGTCACAAAGAACAGCTGGTACACTTGTATCATAGTCCCGTATAATTTCGATATGCTTAAAATCATAATCTGTTTTCAAGTCATAATCACTGCAAGCAATTTCTATTGTTTTATCCATAAGTTCCGATAACCGGTGTGGAATTTTCTTTGACTCGCTTTTCCTTGCAAACGACAGCATATTCCTAATGATTTTTGCTGCGCGTTTACCTGAGTCATTGATGTTTTTTGCAAGACTTAGTATTTCACGTTTTTCCATGTAGGCATGTATGTCACCCATGCTTACCCCCACTTGCCCTGCAACTTTTTTATTGGCGGGCAAACGGCTTGATAACCGGTTGGCCATAACCTGGGCGTTTTGCATCATGCCGGCCAGAGGATTATTTATTTCATGGGCCATCCCGGCTGCCAGACTCCCCACGGAAAGCATTTTTTCCGACTGAATCATCATTCCTTCAATATGCACCTGTTCTGTCACATCATCAATGCGGATAACCGCACCATCCACATTGTTACCGGAAAGGGGATAAACAGTCAGGTTCTCATAGCGGATCTCACTTTTATTCTCATTTGGTATCTTTGTCTCTTCAAGAATTTTGTTATTTTTTATTGCCTCTTTGATCTTTCCCATTTCATCATTAAGCCTTGGGAAAACCATTGATATATCCTGGCCCACAGCTTCCCGTGCTTTGAACCCGCGGTATATTGTTCCGCCTTGAAATTCCAATGGGTAACCTGGCCCTTCTTATTAATTCCAATCAATACAGATGGCATGGAATTAATAATATTCGATAAATAATTTCGAAGCCGGAAGACTTCTTTCTCGGCTTTTACATGCTGTGTAATATCCCTGACAACAGCCTGCAAAACGTATCGGCTGTTGATCTCAACGCGAGTTAAGGTTACATTGGCATCAAACCCTCTTGCAAAAAGACCTGCGAACTTCCAGTAAAATCTTTGATTTTCCCCACCATAGGCACGGGTGATTTTTTCTTGAAATCCTTTCCGGGATCTCGAGCCATCCGGTTGAATTTCCGGGAAAAAATTAAAAATTGAATTCCCCAGCATATCCTCATGAGAACAATTAAAAATTTTTAATGAAAACGCATTACAGTCGATCAGTCGATCATAGTCCATTAAAAAAAATGCGTCGCCTGCATTTTTGAATAAAGTTCTGTATTTTTCTTCATTTCTCCTTGATTCTTTCTGGGCATTGATCAGTTTGGTCACATCCTGGAATGTTTCTATGGCCCCGATCACATTTGCATTGTCATCTGTCAGAGGGCACGCATTGGCAAGAAGCCACATGCCGTTTCTGCCGAATCCCGGGAAAAAATCCTGGGATTCATATGCGCCTTCTTTCAGGGTTGATTTATGCAATGTAGTATATTTAGTATTATTCTTATAATGGCTCCAAAATTTTTCTTCATCAGCACCATTAATGATCAAGTCTGCCATTACCGGTCGTTTTTTATTATAGAACGCCTGCCATTGATTATTGGTTCCGATAATATCTTTGGCTTTAATTCCTGATATTTTTTCAAGGGTCTGGTTCCAGTAAATAACTTTATGGTCCTTGTCTAAAATAAAAGTGGGAATGGGATTGCCGTTTACTATGTTGACCAGCAGGTTCTGGGCGGACAAAAAATTTTTACGGGCGATTTCAAGCTGATTTTTTATTTGTAACTGACGGGCTGCCTTTTTCTCCAATTGTTGAATCTTTAGTTTTAACTCTTTAATTGTTTTGCTTTCTTCCATGACTCCTCGAAATATAAAACACAAGTCAACAGATTTAAAATTTAAAGTACCAAACTAGCGTGGCTTAAGGGATCAATTTTGCTTTCAACTGCCCGCATGCAGCCAGGATGTCATCTCCTTTGCTCTTTCTTGTAATTGCAGTGAGATCCCTGTCAAGTAAAATCTGTAAAAAATCACTGATTTCTTTTTTGGATGGACGCTTGAAATCACTTTTGACATGCTCGTTGAACGGGATCAGGTTTACCTTTGATTTAACTGGAGTTAAAAGTTTTACAAGCCTTAGAGCATCTTTTCCGGTATCGTTCACACCTTTGATCAAAATATACTCAAAGGTAATCTTGTTTCTTGGTTTCATATTAAAAGTCCGGCAGGCTTCCAACAACCTTTTTAAAGGATATTTTTTATTTACAGGCATTAAACGTGTCCTTGTCTCATCACAGGTTGCATTTAAAGATACAGCCAGGTTCACGCCGGTATCAAGGCCAAGCTGTGTGATTTCAGGAACAAGGCCGGAGGTGGAAACCGTTACCCGCCTGTCTGAAAACTTGAGCCCGTAATCACTGTCGGTAATAATTTTCAAAGCCTTTACAAGGTTTTTATAATTGGCAAGAGGCTCACCCATCCCCATGAAAACTATATTGGAAAGTTTCAAAGGGTCTACACCCTTCCGGATAAGGTAATATCTTGCATCCCTTATCTGGGCAATGATCTCGCAGACTTCCAGGTTTCTTATGAATCCGCCCTGTGCAGTCAGGCAGAACCTGCAGTTTTGAGCGCATCCCACCTGTGAAGACACACAAAGGGTAAAATGGTCTTTTTCAGGAATCAGGACCGCTTCAATGTATTGCATGTCCTCAAGTTTTAATAAAAATTTCTCAGTCCCATCGCAAGAAACCAGGGTTTTGTCAAGAATAAGCCGTCTGATATAAAAATGGTCTGCAAGAGTCCTGCGCAATTCCTTTGAAAGGTCGGTCATCTGTTCAAAGGCATCAGCCTGTCTTATGTATAGCCACTTGAATATCTGCCCGGCCCTGAAGGGCCGGATACCTTTATCCTCAAGCCAGTGGCAAAGGTCTTCCTTTGTAAAATCAAGTATATTTTCCATGTATTTTTATCTTCTCAAATTTATTATTTTCTTGACATATCACGGAATATATACTAATTTCAATGATTTGATTTGTTATTTTGAGGTTGGGCTCTTTATGTTTGAAAATTTAAGTGACAGGCTTGATTCGGTCTTTAAAAAACTAAAAGGTCACGGCACCCTGAATGAAAAGAACATTGAAGATGGTCTTAAACAGGTGCGGATAGCGCTGCTTGAGGCTGACGTCAATTATAAGGTTGCAAAATCTGTTATTTCAGATATAAAGCAAAGGGCTCTAGGTCGGGAGGTGATGCAAAGCCTTACGCCCGGCCAGCAGGTCATAAAAATTGTAAACGATGAATTTACCAGGATGATGGGATCTTCTCATCAGGGACTGAATCTTGACGGGAAGTCTTTGGGTTCTGTTATGCTCATCGGGTTGCAGGGTTCTGGTAAAACAACAACAGCCGGCAAACTTGCGCTTTACCTTCGAAAGAAAGGTAAAAAGCCGTTTCTGGTGCCGGCGGATGTTTACAGGCCTGCGGCAATAGATCAGTTGAAAAAAATTGGAAAGCAACTGGATGTCCCGGTATTCCAATCCACAACTGGCATGAAGCCTTTAAAGATTTGCCAGGATGCGCAATTGGCAGCCAGGGAATCAGGATGTGACACCTTATTACTGGATACCGCTGGAAGACTGCATCTTGATGAAGAATTAATGGCTGAGCTTAAAAGTATTAAAAAAGGAATCAATCCATCAGAAATCCTTCTGGTGGCTGATGCCATGACAGGCCAGGATGCGGTGAACATAGCCGGATCATTTGACAAAGCACTTGATCTTAGCGGAATTGTGCTGACAAAAATGGATGGTGACGCCCGCGGCGGGGCTGCACTTTCCATAAAGGCTGTTACCGGAAAGCCGTTAAAATTCATTGGTGTGGGTGAAAAATCAACAGCACTGGAGGCATTTCATCCTGACAGGATGGCTTCACGAATACTTGGCATGGGAGACACGCTTTCCTTTATTGAAAAAGCACAGGAAGCTGTTGACCAAAAAGAAGCCAAAGAGCTTGAAAAAAAATTAAGGAAGAATGCCTTTACCCTGGAAGATTTCAGAAACCAAATGAAATCGGTCAGGAAAATGGGCTCCATTAAAGACCTCATAGGAATGCTGCCCGGAATAAATAAAAAGCAGCTTAAAGGCTTGAATATAAGCGACAGGGAATTTGCCAGGATTGAAGCAATTATTAATTCCATGACACCCGGGGAGAGGCGTATGCACTCTATTATCAAAGGGTCAAGGAAGAAAAGGATTGCTAATGGAAGCGGCACCTCGGTCCAGGATGTCAACAAGCTTCTTAAAAGCTATTCCCAGTCCATGAAAATGATAAAAAAATTTAATAAAGGCGGCATGCGATCATTAAAAAACATGCTGCCATTCTAAGGAGAAAAAAAAGAATATGGCCGTGAAAATCAGATTGACCAGAAAAGGCACAAAGAAAAAACCTTTTTACAGAATAGTGGCTGCTGACATTGAAAGTCCGAGAGACGGCAGATTTTTGGAACTTTTAGGCACCTATGACCCAATGGTTGAACCTGCTGCCATTACACTGAAAGAGGACAGGATTAACTATTGGCTGGGGGAAGGTGCAAAACCTTCAACCACTGTTCGGAGCATATTAAAACAGCAAAAATTTGGTGAAGCTTAAAAAAAGCGCTGTTTATCTTGAAACCCCGGTATTCTCAATACACCATTAAAAGGAGAGCTAATTTTATGAAAGAGCTGATAGAATACATTGCAAAAGCACTTGTAGACAACCCTGATCAGGTTAATGTATCAGAAGTTGTTGGTGATCAAACTTCTGTCTTAGAGCTTAAGGTGGCAAAAGAGGACCTGGGAAAAGTTATAGGCAAGCAGGGAAGATCGGCAAGAGCCATGAGAACAATTTTAAGCGCGGCTTCCACCAAGCTTAGAAAACGTACGGTTCTTGAAATTATAGAGTAAGTCATGAATAAAACAACTTCGTTTACCATAGGCAAGGTAACCGGAGTTCATGGCCTTTGCGGTACACTTAAGGTCTGGTCCTTTGCAGAATCGATTGACACATTTTGCCCCGGCAGACAGGTTTTTTTAAAACCTGAAGACAAAAAAGGCAGAAAATATGAAATTCTCAAGGCATCACCCCATAAAAAAGGAATTTTACTTTTCCTTGAAGGGGTTGACAATCGGAATCTTGCCGAGGCCCTGGTCGGAAACGAAATACTCATTGACCGGGATCAGTTGCCGGAACCAGAAGAAAATACCTGGTACTGGCAGGATCTTTTAGGGCTTGAAGTGGTTGATCAAAAAAAAGGATTTATCGGCAAGATAACCGATATATTTCCAACAGGGGCAAATGACGTGCTGGTTGTAAAAAATGGAACCGTAGAAACACTTGTGCTGATGCATAAAAACTTTATCGGATCGGTCAGCATTGAAGATGGAATAGTAAGGACTACATTGCCCGAGGACTATTGATGGACTTTACGGTATTGACCCTGTTCCCGGAGCTGGTTGACTCTTTTTTCAAGCATGGCATGATTTCAAGAGGCATTGATAAAAGGCTCATCACAGGGCATTGCATAAATATCAGGGATTTTTCAACAGACCGCCATAAAACGGTTGATGACAGGCCCTATGGCGGTGGAAGCGGCATGATAATGAAGCTGGAACCTTTGCAGGCTGCAATTTATTGTGCAAAAAAAAACGCACCTGATTCAAAGGTTGTCCTAATGACCCCCCAGGGCAACACTTTCAGCCAGGAAAAAGCCCTTGAACTTGCTTTTGGCAATAAGGGGCTTATTTTTGTCTGCGGAAGGTATGAAGGGATTGATGAACGGGTATACACAAAACTTGTTGATGAAGAAATTTCCATCGGGGATTACGTTATGACCGGCGGGGAGCTGGCATCAATGGTCATTATTGACTCAATAGCAAGGTTAATCCCAGGTGTTCTGGGCAGCCTTGAATCTCCCGAATCCGATTCATTTACCAATGACAGGCTTGAGTATGCGCAATATACAAGGCCTGAGGAATTTGAAGGAGAAAAGGTCCCTGATGTGCTGTTGTCCGGGAACCATGAAAAGATAAGATTATGGAGAAAAAGGTCTTCTCTTGAACGCACATTTTTGAAACGGCCGGATCTTTTCAAAAAGAACAGGCCGGATGCTGAAGAAAAAAAGATTTTAAACGAGTGGTGCCGGGAGCTGGAATCCTTTGCCGGAGAATAATCTTTATATTGCGTTGATTCATTTTCCTGTGATGAACAAAAAGAATCAAGTTGTTGGATCAGCCCTGACAACCATTGACTTGCATGATATTGCAAGGGCTTCCATTACCTTTGGTGTAAAAAAGTTTTTCATGGTTACACCATATGAAGACCAGGAAATGCTTGCCACACAGGTAATTGAACACTGGACAAAAGGGGTTGGGGCAAAACTTAACCCGTTCAGGAAAGAGGCTCTTGAACTCATCCGCGTGACCAGAACATTTGAGGATGCGGTCACACAGATGGAACAGGAGAGAGAAGAACCGGTTGTGACCATTGCCACAAGTGCAAAAAAGACGCCCGGTTCGATAACAACAGAGGCATTAAGAAAAAAGCTTGAAAACAAAGCTTCCCATGTCCTTATTTTCGGGACGGCATGGGGGCTGGCAGATGAATTGATTGACACTTGTGATTTTCTTCTGGAACCGATTTCAGGGGCTGCTGATTATAATCACCTTTCTGTCAGATCTGCCGCATCAATATATTTAGACAGGATTATAAATGGCAGATAAGATATTCATCCATGTTTGCTAAAAGGGAAGGATTTTAGGAGGAACAAATGAGTAACATTATTGAAAAATTAGAAAGAGAACAGATGCGCCTTGATATACCTGATTTTAACTCAGGTGATACTGTAAAAGTACATGTAAAAATCAGGGAAGGCGAGAAAGAACGTATCCAGGTATTCCAGGGTGTGGTTATTAAAAAAACCAAAGGATATTCAAGCGCCCGTTTTACAGTAAGAAAGATTTCCGGCGGGATTGGTGTGGAAAGAATATTCCCTCTTTATTCCCCTGTGCTTGATAAAATTGAAGTGGTAACAAAAGGACGCGTCAGACGGTCCAAACTTTACTATCTGAGAAACCTTCGTGGAAAAGCTGCCAGGATCAAAGAAAAACGATTTGCATAAAAACCCCTTTAAAAAGGTTGCGCTTTATGTGGAAATTTGAACACAGAGCCAAGACCCTGGGGTATAAAATAATAGCTGGTGTTGACGAGGCCGGCAGGGGACCCCTTGCCGGCCCTGTTGTATCTGCTGCTGTTATTCTTCCCCGGAATTTTTCCTTAGAAGGGATAGATGATTCTAAAAAGCTTACCCCAAAAAAAAGAGATGCCCTTTCCCCTCTTATCAAGGAACAGGCACTTGCTGTTGCCACAGGCTTATCCTCACACCTGGAAATCGACCGGATTAATATTCTTCAGGCATCCCTGCTTTCTATGAAGCGTGCTGTTGAAAATCTTTCAAGACCACCTGATTTCCTGCTTATTGACGGTAAATTCACTATTGACATGAAAACCGATCAGTCTGCGATTGTCAAAGGAGATTCAAAAAGCATTTCCATTGCAGCGGCCTCCATCATAGCCAAGGTTACAAGGGATGCCATCATGGAGGAACTTCATGAAACATATCCTGAATACAATTTTATCCGCCACAAAGGCTATCCCACCAAAGCACATAAAGAGGCAATTTTAAAATACGGTCCCTGCCCCTGTCACAGGTTAAGCTTCAGGGGTGTAAAAGAGGTGGTCAATGAAAAATGACCCCAAAGCCTTAGGGCGCTCAGGTGAAACCGCAGCCGTATCATTTCTTCAAACCCGGGGGTTTGCCATTCTTGAAACAAACTACAGGACAAAACTTGCAGAAATAGACATAATTGCAAAAGATAAGGACTGCATATGTTTTATTGAAGTCAAAACCAGGCACAGCCTTAGAAAAGGACTGCCAAGAGAATCGGTTAACTATTCAAAGCAAAAAAAAATTATCCTTGGTGCCACTTTTTATCTTAAAGACAAAAAACAGATTAATTCAAGGGTTCGATTCGATGTAATTGAGGTTTATAAAAAGAATGGTTCATTTGAAATTAACTTAATTGAAAATGCTTTTTAAGGCCCGGCAAAAATGGACACCCAGAAAAAATCCGGAACATTATATGTGGTTGCAACCCCAATTGGAAACCTTGAAGATATCACCTTCCGGGCTGTTAAAACCTTAAAACAGGTTGACTTGATTGCAGCAGAAGACACTCGGCATTCCAAAAAGCTTCTTTCCCACTATGATATCAGGACCAAACTTATTTCCTGCCATGAGCATAATGAGGCAATAAAAGCCCCAAAAATCATTTCCCATTTGAAAAACGGCCTTAACATTGCCCTGATTTCCGATGCCGGAACCCCAAGCATTTCAGATCCCGGGTATCAACTTGTCACAGCCGTTGCAAAAGAACATATAAGTGTCATTCCCATTCCAGGATGCAGTGCAGCCATTGCAGGGCTGAGTGTATCAGGACTTGCTACCGATGCCTTCCTTTTCCTGGGATTTTTACCCAAGAAACAACAGAAACAAAAAAAAGCCCTTGAAGTTTTAAAAAATGAAACCCCGACCCTCATTTTTTATGAATCCCCGAGACGGATAAAAAATCTTATTACAAACATGTTGAATGTCCTGGGGGATAAAAAAGCTTGTCTTGCAAGGGAAATCACCAAACTCCACGAGGAACATATTCGGGGAAACTTATCTGAAATCCTTAAAACTTTAGAAGAAAGAAAAAAAATTAAAGGAGAATGCACTTTACTGGTTCAGGGAGGAGCAGAAAAAAAGGCCATAAATCAGGAAGAACTCAAAAAAATTATTTTTGAACGGCTTCCAGCCAATAATCTTGGCACATCAGGCCTTGCAGGACAAATTTCAAAAGAATACAGCCTGTCAAAAAGCCAGGTTTATGATATTATCCTTGAGCTTCAAGTAAAAATAAATCATCCTCCCAAAAATTGTTAGAATTGTGTTAGAACCTTATCAGCTAGTTGAAAAACCAGGCAATAAAGTTTATTTTTGCTTCAAAATTAGAATTAAATTAGGACATTATTAGGATTATTAACTCTGAATAAATCTACAAACAAACCATAAACCGCATATTCCCGGCTTATTCGAGCCTGACAAGGGTGCGGTAAGTTTTAAAACATTAAAAGAGAGAACACTATGGGTCTTGACTTATACTATGTGATTGTCGGTATGCTGATATTGTTTGCAATATTTGATCTGTTTGTCGGCGTGACCAATGACGCGGTTAATTTTTTAAATTCATCCATCGGGTCCAAGGCAGCCCCGTTTTTTATCATCATGATCGTTGCAAGCCTTGGTATTCTTGCGGGTGTGACCTTTTCAGGCGGTATGATGGAAGTTGCAAGAAAGGGAATTTTTCATCCCCAGTTTTTTACCATGCCCGAACTTCTCACCATATTTCTGGCCGTCATGATAACAGACATCCTGTTGTTGGATCTCTTCAATACCTATGGTTTGCCCACATCAACAACAGTATCTATTGTGTTTGAACTGTTGGGGGCGGCAGTTGCCCTTTCAGTGATTAAAATCACGGCAGCAACAGACCATGCAATGGCGTTAAGGGACTATATCAATACAGCAAAGGCCCTGGCGATTGTGGGCGGCATACTATTGTCCATTGTCGTGGCTTTTTTATCAGGGGCTTTAATGCAGTTCTTAACCCGGTTGATTTTCACATTTGACTATCAGGAAAGGTTAAAAAAATACGGGGCGGTCTGGGGTGGGATGGCCATGACCGCCATAACTTTTTTTATTCTTGTGAAAGGTGCCAAAGGTGCTACTTTCATGGATGCTCAAACCGTCACATGGATAAAATCGAATTCGTTCATAATCATGGCCGGGATATTCATTGCCTCTGCCATGGCCTTTCAAATTCTGATATTGTATTTTAAAGTTAATATTTTTAAACCCATTGTCCTTGTGGGAACCTTTGCACTTGCAATGGCATTTGCAGCTAACGACCTTGTTAATTTTATCGGTGTTCCCCTCGCAGGACTCAATGCCTTCCAAAATGCCATTGCATCCAGTGATCCTTTAAACATAACCATGGCTGCCCTGGGCAAAAAGGTTCATTCCCAGACCTATATCATGCTTGCTGCAGGATTTATAATGGTTATAACACTATGGTTTTCCAAAAAGGCAAGAAGGGTCACGGAAACGGAAATCCGCCTTGGCCAGCAGGATGAGGGAACAGAAAAATTTGAATCTGTCTGGCTTTCCAGGAAAATTGTCAACATGTTTGATTCCCTGTTCAGCACTGTAAACAGCCTTACGCCCGCACCCTTGAGAAAAACTATTGCACTGCGCCTGACCCCTGTTTCCGAGGGCAAAGGGGTCTATCAGGCAGAAAAGCCCTCCTTTGACCTTGTCCGTGCTTCCGTAAACCTGATGGTGGCAAGCGCGCTTGTCTCCTTTGCCACATCCTTGAAACTGCCTTTATCAACTACCTATGTGACCTTCATGGTTGCCATGGGAAGCAGTTTTTCTGATCAGGCATGGGGCAGGGAAAGCGCAGTATACAGGGTTACCGGCGTACTGACCGTCATTGGCGGCTGGTTCCTGACAGCTTTCATTGCTTTTATTGTTTCCTTTATCTTTGCCAATATCCTGTCTTATTTAAAAATACCAGGGTTTCTGCTCCTGTTCACCCTTGCAGGATATATGATCCTGAAAAACCATCAAAAACACAAAGTACAGGAAAAAAACAAGGAAGAAATGAATATTTATAACCTGCACAAGGTTGAAAACTTCCAGGAATCTGTGTCTCAGACATTTGATCACCTGGCATTTCTCCTCAAGGGCATAAGGGAATCTTTTGATGCTGCTTTTGAGGCCCTCTTTCAGGAAGATTTAGACAAACTGCGGCAGGAACGGATGCAGGTCAAGCACTTCCAGAACAGCACCAATATTATCATTGCCAATATCTTTAAGGTCTTAAGGCTGCTTTCAAAAGAAGACCAGAAGGTTTCCTACAACTACTACCAGATTATCAGAAGGCTCCAGAAACTCACCGACGGGCACCGTGACACGGTAATCCGGTCCAGCATGCACGTAAGCAACCGTCACAAAGGATTGCTGGATGCACAGATTGCTGAATTAAGACAGATCAAAAAAGTTTTCCTGAATATCTTTTTTCTTGTTGAAACAGCATTCAGGGACAAAGAAATCGTGGACTGCCAGGAAGCGGTAGAGCAGTTTCATTACTTAAGAGAACTTGTAGATGATTTTAATGAAAACCAGATTGAAAGAATCAGGGATGATTCTTCCAAAACACGATTAAGCATCCTTTTTTATGCCATAGGCGGTAATTGCGTCATGATGGCAAAACAGAATGTCAAACTCCTGGATATCTTTAACGAGTCTTTTAAATTGAACCAGAACTGCTCATAATGGCGCATGCTTTAAAAAATATCAAATATTACATTTTTTAAAATCAAGTATAAAAAAAGGGACCTCCCGTTTTGGTGGGAAGCCCCCTTATATTATCTAAAATATACTTGCCTTTTAAAAAGACTCACTTACATTTTAGTTCCCTCTGCATGACTCTGGAGTTTAACTTCAACTTTTTCAGTAAGAGATGCATAATATTTTCTCAGGATAACCAGGACTTCTTCACGTCCAAAATGATCAACAACTTCTTCGTTGTTGGAAAGAGCATAGCGCAGTTTGGTTCCTGAAAGGATAACCCTGTCATCTTTGCCGTGGGGGCAGGTTCTCATGGAAGCCATGCCGTCACATTTGTAGCAGTAGAATGTCCAGTCAATTTTCAAAGGTTCGCAAAGAAGTGCTTTGCCTTCGCCTTCAGGATGAGGAATTGTATCAAAGATTTCCTGTGCTTCAAACAATGTATAGAAATCACCAACGCCGGCATGGTCGCGGCCGATGATCATTCTGTTAACACCGTAGTTCTGGCGGAAAGTTGCGTGGAGGAGGCCTTCTCTGGGGCCTGCATATCTCATGTCAAGGGGATAGCCGCCATTGACAACATGTTCCGGGACAAAGAAACCTTTAATCAGGGTGTCAATACATTCTATACGAACGTCTGCCGGGATATCACCAGGTTTCAGGTTACCGATAAGAGAATGGATCAAAACGCCGTCACAAACGTCAAGGGCTATCTTGCAAAGGTGCTCATGGGATCTGTGCATCGGGTTTCTAAGCTGCATGGAGGCAACATTTGCCCAGCCTCTTTCATCAAAAATAGCGCGGGTTTCTTTTGGAGTCAGGTAAACGCCCTTGAATTTTTCAGGGAACTCACCTTCTGAAAGAACTTTTACAGGACCTGCAAGGCAATATTCTTTCCTTGCCATAACCATCTGAACACCAGGGTGGTCTTCCATGGCAATTTTCCAGAAAACATCATCTCCAGACTCTTCACCATGACCTTTGTAGACTTTTTCACATTCCCATTTTTTCTCGTCTTCGGTCATTTCAAATTTTTCTTCTATCTTCATTGTGGCAAAAATCTCACCATCTCTCTGAAGGGTAATTTCATCACCTACATTGATCCCTTCTGCATCTTTCTTAGCTGCATCAAGCATTACAGGTACAGGCCAGAAAGTACCGTCAGCAAGAAGGAAATCCGCACAAACGCTTTTCCAGTCAGCTTTTGTCATGAAACCGTTAAGAGGGCTGAAACCACCAATACCAAGCATGATCAGGTCACCTTTAACCTGGGAAGAAATCTCAATTTTTTTGAACCCTTCCGCTTTTTTAAGTTCTGCTTCAAGTTCTGCGCCTTCAAGCTTGCAACATACCAGACCTTTTCCACCATGAGGTGCTACTAATTTAGACATATACTTCACTCTCCTTGTTTATGTTTAACCGCCGTAATAAATGTTTACTCAAACATTTATATTAAATTTAAAACTAAAAAATCTTGTAAGATGTAATGATGATTGGCAAATTTGTCAAGAATTTTATTAATTTATCTGTAAAATCCCGGCGATCTGCTCCATTGAATCCACATTAAAATCAGCTTTTAATTGCAGGTTTTTAAATGCCGCAAATCCGACTTTTGCACTGGCCGCTGCCCGGCGGTCATAATCAGAGTCACCGACAAAAAGAATCTCAAAAGGCTGAAGATCAAATTTTTTCATTATTAATAACAATTGCTCGGGATCAGGTTTGGGTTTTTTGACTTTTGCCGCTGTCACAACCACTTCAAAATAAGCTTCGAGGCCAAAATCTCTAAGCACTTTTTCCATGGTATCGGTTCTATTAGTTCCGATTCCCCTTATATACCCGTTTGCATTTAATTTTATGAGAAGTTCTTTAAGACCATCTTCCATGATCATATACCTGATGAATTTATGGTAGCCAATATTTTTTAGGCAAGCATACACGCCTGAAAGATCGTCCATTTCAGGGAAAAGATATTCAATGGCTCCTCTTACCGTCATCATATGAACATTGACAAACTGGTTTTCATTCAAACAGGGTTTGCCAAAAGTCTGCAGCACTTCATCATAATATTTCCTATTGGCCATGGCCGTATCAAACATGACACCGTCACAATCAAATACCACTGCTTTAATTTTTGAAATATCCATAGTTAAATTTTTAAAAAGTCCTGTGCGCTAAAGACCGGATTTTTATTTTCCAAGAAAAATGGCATATACCCTTATGGTTAATTCAGGTTTGTACTTACTGTCTGTTTTAAGGGTCAAAACATCATACAGATCTTTGGCCTTGTCTGATGTGCTTTTAATTTTAATCTGCCAGGTTTTCTTACCTTTTACAGGCTCAATAAGTGTGGCTTTAATCCTGGTATTAATTTTCTGCTTCATTCCCAGGATTGAAAATTTATATTTCTCAGACGGTGTGATATTGACTACAGCTTCCAAGGTGTCACCAGGTTTTCCATTCATATATACGGACGCAGGATTTATATCCGCAACTTTTTCAACCTGCCCTGTGACAACCAGGTTGAATTTTCTTTTTTGAGGATCATCAGTCTTGACCAGGACAACTTTTTTCATGATCTTTCCGCCATATCCAGCTGTCTTAAAACTTAATTTTATTTTTCCTTCCCCGCCCGGGGGAATTTCCCTGTCAAAGGAATGTTTGTCACAGCCTCATGGCGGGAGGACATTNNNTTATGTGAAGGATGGTATCACCCTGGTTTTTAATTATAAAGTCATGGGGTATATGCACACCTTCAGGTACTGGTTCAAAAGTGAATACAGGCTTGTCTATCAAAACTTTCGGCTGCGCCATCCCATTGTATGGCAGGCAGAACAGGGCAAACAATATTACAATAAATGTAGTTTTCTTTTTCATCATACCTCACTATTTTTAAAAAATTATTCTTTCAACTTAGTTCCCGGTTTAAATTTTATCAATCTTTATTAAACAATCCTTTCAGCCCTTTAGCAACTGATTTAACGCTTTCGGCAGCTTTGTCAACGGCCTTTTCAGCGGCATCGCCACCTGTCTTAAGATCTAATGTCTCAAGGCTCTTAAGGTTACCAAGCTGTTTTAAACCGTCATTAAACACCTTTGTCACGGAATCCGCACTGATACTGCTGTAAAGGGAAGACAAAATCTTCTCAAAGGCCTGTGCAGGAGTTGCACCACCCTTTTCTTTTCCTATATCCTTTAAATGGATATCAGGCAAAGGCGCTGTAATTTCTTTCCCTCCAAGGCTTGTCATGGTCAGATTGACCTTACCGTCTTTTATAATGACATTATTGATTACAATTTTTTTGCCTTGTTCATCTTTACCCCGGCTTGACTTGTTGCCTGATTTTTTTTCAGCTTTTGCAATTTTTTGAACATTTTTCAATATTACCTGAAAATTATCAGATCCGGCAATTTTCTCATAAGTGATTTCAGGGGCAATAATTTTAATTGTATTTATGACAATAGGGTTCTTTGTTACCGATCCTTCATCAATGTCCACATAGACAGACCCCACTTTCATTGCCCGGGATGATTTAAAACCTTTGGGATTTCCAAGAAGGAATCCTTTTATTGTTGCCTGACCTGAAAAAACAGATATGCTTACATCAGCAACTTTAACATCTGTCTTCGTAATTTGAGGTCCAATAGTGTTGACTGTTTTTTTAACCAGGGGTCCAAGATTTGAAAGGGTTAAAAAAATAAAGCCTGCCAGCACCACAATGGCAACAATTCCTGCAATTAATAATTTTTTCATAATTTACTCCCTGCCCATATTTATCTGGATCACAATTTAAATAGCTGTTCATTTATCATGGAACATATCCCTTTTTGATATTCTATCCTCCTGTTGTCAATGGTCATGACTTTACACGCTCCCATCAACGCATTTGTTAAAATAATATTCGGGTATGAAAAAAACTCCTGCCCTGATATTGATTTTTGCAGGATATCATACCCCCTGTCTGCCAGTATCGTCAACACGGTTTTCAGTGTCACGCCATTTAGCATATGACCGGATTCCGGGATAATTGCGGTTTTGTCTTTTATGGCAAGGATATTGGCGGTATTTGTCTCGGATATGGTTTGATCAGGATTTAAAATAACTGCTTCATCAGCCTGATGTGCCCTGGCAAAACGGCCTGCCTGGTCATAATAAAGGTAATTTAATGTTTTAAAATCAGCCAGGGGCGATTGCCTGGGGTGAGGGTATGTGACAAGATCCAGCCCTTTTTTACCAAGCATCTCAAGCCTGTGGACATATTTTCTTGCAAAAGCGGATAAAAATACTCCCCGGCCGTTATCCCTGTTATCTTTTGCTACTAATATTTTAACGGCAAGCAGTTTATCCTGGAAATTATTTTCCTTTATTAATGAATATATCACATCTTTCCAGGTGATATCAGGTGGCTTATCAAAAAAAAGTTTTTCCCAGGCCCTGTTTAATCGCGACACATGATCTTCCAGGTAAAAGATGGTGCCCCTATCCACCCTTATTGTTTCAAAAAGCCCTGCCCCATATTGGAATCCAGGGCTTGCAGCCGGCACCACGGCCTGGTCCCGGTCAATGATTCTGCCATTAACCCAGGCCTTTGGCTTGCCGGGAACATTCATCTTCAAAGAACCTTTTAAAGATTCCATCAATGTTTTCCCTTTATCAAGAGTCTCCTGAAATTCTTTTTCAGGATCAGAATCATACACGATTCCGCCGCCCACTGAAAAAAACACCTTATTATCTGCAATGGTGGCAGTTCTTATGGCAATTGAAAGATCCATGGTGTCATGAAAGCTGATATACCCGATGGAGCCTGTATAAATATGGCGTTTTACAGGTTCCAGTTCATCTATTACCTCCATGGACCTGATCTTGGGGCATCCTGTGATGGAACCCCCCGGAAACGTGGCCCTTAAAAGATCAACAGATGTTTTATCACTTCTAAGCTGCCCTTCCACGATTGAAACCAGATGAAATACGTTTTCATAGGCTTCAAGGCGTTTATGCTCTTTAACGACAACAGAGCCGTGCCGGGTCACACGTGAAAGATCGTTTCGCATCAAATCAACAATCATGGTAAGCTCGGCATCATCTTTAAAACTGCGGCTGAGCTTTATCCCATTTTCAATATCCTGTTCTTTTGTACCGCCCCTTGCAATGGTGCCTTTTATGGGTCTTGTTTCAACCATTCTTCCTGCCTGCTTGATAAATCTTTCAGGAGAGGTAGATACAATTTTATGATCACCAGCATTAATATAGCTGAAAAAAGGAGCCGGGTTCCTTTTAAACAAGTCCAGGAACAAAGAATAAGCGTCACCTGAAAATCCTGTTTCAAACCGCTGGGCAAGATTGGCCTGATAGATATCCCCGGCCTTTAAATAATCAATGATCTTTTTTACCGAACTTATATATTCCGATTTTGCAAACCCGGATTCAAACCCACTGCTGCCTATGGAAAAAGGTCTTTTTTTTACACTCTTTTTAATCTTGTCAAAGAAAAAAAACCTGTTCTCCCGGATGATATCAACTTCTTTCTCAAGAGTCGCCATATGGGACAAAAGAGGGATACAAAGTCTTGTCCGGTCTGTTTTTTTGTCCCGGACAAGTATGACGGAAGGAGCATAGAGACATAAATCCGGGAGATAAGTTTCCATGCAGGTTCTTGGAAGTTTTTCAATCCTGTCTTTTAAATCATAGGCAAAATACCCGAACAGGCCTGCCTTGACAGGAATATCAGGAATATCTTCATTTAAGCTGAAATGATCCAGCAATGCCTGAATCACTGAAAAAGGATCTTTTTGTACACAAAATTCTTTTCCAAGGTACTTTAAGGATACGATTCCATTTTTACTTGTAAGTTCAAGCCAGGGTTTAACAGCAAGGATGTGATACCGGGAACTGTCAAGACTGGAACCCGACAATAAGAGTATGGTCCCGATATCATCGGCAAAGTGCTGAGCTATCTGTTCAAAGGGGAGATCAAGCTTGACCGTTTCCTGATGAACATCTTTTAAAAAAGGAAGATGTTTCAGCAATCCATTGATCTTAAGGCCATTCATCTTAAGAAAGGATTCATTCTCTTTTCATTAGCTATGGTTGTTTCCGGGCCGTGGCCGGTGTGTACCTTTGTTTCATCATCAAGCCCCAGAAGCTTTTGTTTGATACTTGAAATCAGGGTATCATAATCACCCCCTTCAAGGTCTGTCCTGCCGATAGACCCTGCAAACAAGGTATCACCGGAAAAAAGATGCCCTTTGGTATAAAAACAAACTCCACCTTTTGAATGACCGGGCGTGTGGATCACTTTTAAAGTAATCTTGCCAAATGTTATTTCATCACCGTCTTTTAAAAGAATATCTGCCGGGGGTGAATTCTCCGCAGAAAGTCCGAACATTGAAGCAGAGCTTGAAAGTTCGTCAAGCATGATCTCGTCATCAGGATGGATGGCAAGTTTTGCCCCTGTCACTTCTTTCATTCTTTTATTGGCCCCCACATGGTCGAAATGCCCGTGGGTATTTATAAGGTATTTTACTTTCAGCCCTGATTTGGAAAGCGCCATCAATATACGGTCAGCATCATCCCCCGGATCAATCACGGCAGCCTCTTTTGTCAACTTGCATCCCAAAATATAACAATTGGCCATAATCGGACCAACTTCAAGTTTCTTTATTATCAAAATAACCTCCTGAATTCAGAGCTGTTTAAAAACCCTCAAGGGATTTAATACGGTCCAGCACGCCATTGATAAAAGATCCCGAATCCCCTGTACCATATTTTTTCCCGATTTCAACAGCTTCGTTTATGGTAACACTGCAAGGTATATCACTGCATTTTAAAAATTCAAATATTGCAATTCTCATAATATTTCTATCCACCACAGGCATCCTGGAAATTTTCCAGTTTTTTGAATACTTATCTAAAAGTGCATCAATTTGAGACCGGTTTTCCCCCACACCATTTACAAGATGCAAAAAAAAAGGTTTAACCTCTTTAGTAAGCTTTTCTTCATTATTGATACAGAAAGCTTCCCGGCTTTTATCCAGGTCAGACTTATCCATGTCAAAAAAAAACAGTGCCTGAAGTGCAAGTTCCCTTGCCTGCCTGCGGTCTCCCATAATCAAATTTCAGCCTTTTTCAGGGTATCAGAAAGATTTGCCATTTCCACAGCTCCAAGGGCAACATCAAACCCTTTATTGCCTGATTTTGTACCAGCTCTTTCAATAGCCTGTTCAATGGTTTCCGTGGTAAGGATTCCAAACATTACAGGGACCTCGGCCTCAAGACTGACAGATGCGATCCCTTTGGATACTTCTGCACAAACATAATCATAATGACTCGTAGCCCCGCGAATGACAGCCCCGATACAGATAATGGCATCATATTTACCCTGGTTCAGCATTTTCTTAGCGGCCAGAGGGATTTCAAAGGCACCTGGCACTTTTAGGACCGTGATATCCTTATCATCAGCCCCACTCCTGATAAGCCCATCCAGGGCACCATCCACAAGCTTTCCTGTAATAAAATCATTAAAACGGGAAACAATAATCCCAAATTTTTTACCCTGTGCCTGTAAACCTGCTTCTATAATTTTCGGCATTTTGCTTTTCCTATTAATATAATGATAATTTTAATTCCAGCCTTGGTTACATGTGAAGCAAGTGCCCCATCTTGGCTTGCTTGCATTTTAAGTATCCCTGGTTGTAGCAGTTTGCCTCAACCTCAATAGGAACCTGTTCAACAACACTTAATCCATAACCTTCCAGGCCGATCATTTTTTTCGGATTATTTGTTAAAAGCCGCATTTTCTTCACCCCCAGATCAACCAGCATCTGGGCCCCTACACCATAATCTCTCATGTCTGCCTTGAAGCCTAATTTTTCATTGGCTTCAACAGTATCCAGGCCCTGCCGCTGGAATTCATAGGCTTTTAATTTATTCACAAGCCCTATGCCGCGGCCTTCCTGGCGAAGGTATAAAAGAACGCCGCACCCTTCTTCCTCCATCATGGCCATGGCGCTGTAAAGCTGCTCCTGGCAGTCGCACCTGAGAGACGAAAAAATATCACCTGTCATACATTCCGAATGGACCCTTACAAGGATTTCTCTTTCAGGGTCTATTTCTCCTTTTACCAGGGCAATATGGGTAAGATTGTCTATATCGTTTTCATAGGCAATGATCTTGAATTCTCCTCCAACCCTTGTGGGGATCACGGTCTGGGCCGCCTTTTTAACAAAGCTTTCTGTTTTAAGCCTGTATTTTACAAGATCTGCAACAGTGCAGATGCCGATCCCGTGTTTTTTTGCAAATTTTTCAAGTGATGGCATTCTTGCCATGGTGCCGTCATCATCCATTATTTCACAAATCACACCGGCAGGTTTCATCCCTGCAAGACGGGCCAGGTCAACAGAGCCTTCTGTCTGGCCGATCCTTACCATGACACCGCCGTCCCTTGCTCTTAAGGGAAAAATATGGCCTGGCTTTGCAATATCGGCAGGCGTTGTATCATCTGCCACTGCAGTGAGGACGGTTGTTGCCCTGTCTGCTGCTGAAATACCTGTGGTTACCCCTTTTTTTGCCTCAATGGATACTGTAAACCCTGTTCCATACTGGGAGGTGTTATTTTCCACCATCATGGGAAGATCAAGCCTGTCGGCAATGGTGGAATCAAGGGAAAGACAGATCAGTCCCCTGCCATACCTGGCCATGAAATTGATGGCTTCGGGGGTCACGGCCTCTGCAGCCATGGTAAGATCGCCTTCGTTCTCACGGTCTTCATCATCGACAAGTATGACCATTTTCTTGTTTTTAATATCTTCAATGGCCTGTTCAATTGTTAAATGCGGCATATAAAAATCCTTAAACCTTATAAAAATCCATTTCTTGCGAGAAGTTCCATGCTGATATCTTTTTCCCCTGGGGGCAAGGCATCATTTTTTGAAAAACTTCCCTTTAAACTCTTTTTTACATATTTCCCGATCATATCGGTTTCTATATTGACCTTGTCACCCACCCTTTTAAACCCGATGGTCGTGATACCTGCCGTGTGGGGGATAATACTGACTTCAAAATCCTTATCAGAACACTTATTGATAGTCAGGCTGATCCCGTCAACGGCAACAGATCCTTTTTCAATCATGTCCTGGGCAAGCTTTGGCAAAACATTAATTTTAATGATAACAGCATTGCTCTTTTTTTTTATGGAAGAAATGGTCCCGGTCCCGTCAATATGTCCTGAGACAAGATGGCCGTCAATTCGATCTGAAAATTTTAACGCTCTTTCTATATTGACCCTGGAGCCTTGAACCAGATATTTAAAAGTTGTACGTTCAACGGTTTCAGGTGCCATGTCCACTTTAAAAGCTTTTTTATCAAGGCTGACAGCAGTAAGACACGCCCCGTTCACAGCAATGGAATCTCCGATTTTGCTTTCAGACAGGTCAAGGTCACAGCCGATATGAAGAACTTTTCCCTCACCTTTGGGCTTGATCCCTTTTATGGTTCCAAAACTTTCAATAATTCCTGTAAACATATTTTATGGTTTTGAGATCTGAGGGGTTTTCACCTCTAACAACTCATATCCTATCTCTTATTTTAAATAACCCTGCACAAGCAGATCAGTGCCAAACCGGGTAATATCCATGTTTTTAAGTAAAAAGGCATCCTTTATCAATTCAGGGCCATTGCCTTCAAACACGGGAGTTCCATCACTGCCTCCTAAAAATTTAGGTGCCAGGAAAAAAAGAACCTTGTTGACAATCCCGGCTTTAAGTGCTGATCCTGCAACCGTGCTTCCCCCTTCAATCAAAAGGCTTAAAATTGACATCTTTCCTAACTTAATCATCAGTTCATTTAAATCAAGTCTTTGTTCCCTTAAAGCCAGTTCCAGGACCATGATGCCTTTGGTTTCAAGCCTGGCCCTTTTTTCTTTTGAACAACCAGGACCCGCAACAATAATTGTTCTGGCATCAGAATCCAGGTTCAAAAGCTTTGCGTCTTCTTTTATGGTTAGATTTGTATCAAGAACTATCCTTATCGGGTCTTTTGTTTTTACACCTTTGATTCTTGAAGTGAGCGAGGGGTTATCGGCATGAAGGGTTCCCGAACCTATCAAAATAGCATCTGTTTCATGCCGGATACGATGAACAAAGGCTCTTGACTTTTCATTGGTGATCCATTTTGAATCTCCTGTTGATGTTGCTGTTCTGCCATCCAGGGTGGATGCGCATTTTAAGATTACAAAAGGCTTTTTATCATTTTGAACAAACCAGGCAAAATCTTCAACCAGGGTAAAGGCCTCTTTCGCCAGGATCCCTGAAACAACTTTTATGCCATTTTCCTCAAGAAATTTTATTCCGCCCCCGCAGACATCGGGATTTGGATCCTTACATCCCACCACGACCTTTTTTATTCCGGCTTTGATAATTTTCCGGGTGCAAGGAGGGGTTTTGCCAAAATGGTTACAAGGTTCAAGCGTGACATAAATAGTTGCACCCGATGCCATCGGGCCTGCGTCATCTATGGCCTCAACTTCAGCATGGGCAAGGCCTGCCGCCCTGTGAAAGCCTTTTCCGACAATGTTACCATCTTTTACAACAACAGCCCCCACACAAGGGTTGGGGGATGTGAACCCTTTTGCCTTCCAAGCAAGGGATACTGCCTTTTGCATGTATTCACGATCCGTCATCAGCCTTACCTGAAATCGCATCAAATTCAATGGGCAGGCATTCGTTGGGAATCAGCCCTTTTAGTTCCTTTATAAAATCAGCCACATCTTTAAATTCCCTGTAAACAGAAGCAAACCTGACATAAGCCACATCATCGATCTTTTTTAAGGCCTGGATAATTTTTTCGCCAACATCCTTAGAAGGAATTTCAAGATCATTTCTTTCCCTTAAATCCCGTTCAATATTGTCAACGGTTTCTTCAATCAGGTTGATGCTGACGGCTCTTTTACCACAGGCTTTTTTAATACCTGTCAGAACTTTATCCCGGTTAAACTCTTCCCTGCGGCCATCTTTTTTTACAATTATGACTGGAACCTGCTCTACCCTTTCATATGTTGTAAACCTGCGGGCACATTCATGGCATTCCCTGCGCCGGCGAACTTCAAACTCAATTTTGCCCGGACGCGAATCAACAACTCTTGTATTCATGTTTCCGCAAAATGGGCATTTCATCTGGACCTCTTTTCTTTTTAAAGTTCAAGCCGGACCAATTCTACTCTGGCCTTGTCAAACATATCCAGAGCCAGCGGGTCGTCATATCCGTCTTTATAATATACAATCCTGATTCCAGCGTTGATAATCATTTTTGCACAGATGGAACAAGGCTGGTTAGTGCAGTAAAGGTAAGAGCCATTCACCCTGATGCCGTGGTAGGCAGCCTGGATAATTGCATTCTGTTCTGCATGGACCCCCCGGCACAATTCATGTTTTTCCCCGGACGGGACATTCAAGCGAGCCCTTAGGCATCCTGTCTCACTGCAATGGGGAACCTTTGACGGCGCCCCGTTGTACCCGGAGCATAGAATTCTTTTTTCCTTGACCAGAACCGCCCCTACTTTCCTTCTTGTGCATGTGGATCGAAGCGCCACAAGGTCACAGATTCCCATAAAGTATTCATGCCAGGAAGGCCTTTTGAAAGGCTGTTCAGTCATTTGCCCATTTCCCGGTATAAAGGGTATTGGGAACAAAGCTCTCTGACCCCGCCAGCCACGGCATCAATATTTGACTCATCATCCAGGACATCGCAGATAAACCCGGCAATGCTTTTTGCCGCATCCTCCTCCATACCCCTGGTTGTAACAAGCGGAAGCCCTATTCTTATGCCACTTGTAATAAAAGGACCTCTCTTTTCATTTGGAACCGTATTTTTATTTACAGTGATACCTGCTCTGCCAAGCCTTTCTTCGGCATCCTTTCCCGAGATATCCTTTTGAGAAAAATCAACCAGCACCATGTGGTTGTCCGTTCCCCCCGAAACAAGTTTATACCCTCTTTCCACCATTACACCGGCAAGGGCACAAGAATTTTTTATAACCTGTTTCTGGTAAGCGACAAAGGATTCATCCAGTGCTTCTTTAAAGGCAACAGCTTTTGCGGCAATCACGTGCATTAACGGGCCACCCTGTATCCCGGGAAATATCTGGCTTCCGATACTTTTTGCAAATTTTGCAGAAGACAGGATCAAACCTCCGCGAGGCCCCCGGAGTGTTTTATGGGTTGTGGAAGTGATCACGTCTGCAAATCCCACGGGACTTGGGTGGACACCTGCTGCAACCAGCCCTGCAATGTGGGCCATGTCCACCATGAAAAAGGCTCCTGCAGATTCAGCAATCTTTGCAAATCCCTTAAAATCAATAATCCTGGGATAAGCACTTGCACCTGCAATAATCAATTTTGGTTTATGCTTTTTTGCAAGATCTTCCACCTGGTTCAAGTCAATCATCTCGGTTTCAGGCGAAAGCCCGTAATGGACAAAATCAAATAATTTACCTGAAAAACTGACAGCAGCCCCATGGGTCAGATGACCGCCATGGGAAAGATCCATGGCAAGTATTCTATCCCCCGGGTTCAAAAGGGCAAAATAAACAGCCATATTTGCCCCAGACCCGGAATGGGGTTGAACGTTTGCATACTCGACATTAAAAAGTCTCTTGGCCCGCTCAATAGCAAGGTCTTCTGCCTGGTCTACGTATTCACAGCCGCCGTAATACCTCCTTGAAGGATATCCTTCGGCATACTTATTGGTCAGGATGGAGCCCTGGGCTTCCATGACTGCCAGGCTGACTGTATTTTCAGAAGCAATCAGGTTTAATTCATATTCCTGCCGGTCTGATTCCTGTTCAATAATTTTTGAAATTTCCAGATCAGTTTGATTAACATACCCCATTTTATTCACCTATCCCAAAAAAACTAATTATCAATGCTTTTAATGCGCTCAAGATGCCGCCCCCCTTCAAATCCGGTGTCCAACCAGGTTTGAACAAGTTCAAAGGCAAGTATATCTCCCACGATCCGGCCGCCTAGGACCAGGATATTGGAATCATTGTGAACCCTGCTCATCTTTGCTGAAAAAACATCGGAACAAAGGGCTGCCCTGACATTTAAAAACCTGTTGGCCACAATAGACATGCCAAGCCCGGTACCGCAAAGCAGGACTCCTTTTAAGTACCTGCCTTTTGAAACAGCACTGGCAACTTTTTTCCCGTAATCCACATAATTTACAGATTCGGTGCTATCTGTTCCCGCATCCTCGACACTATAGCCTTTATCAACAAGATAAGTTTTAATTTTTTCCTTGAGCTCATAGGCTGCATGGTCACTTCCAATGATAATGGACTTGTCTTTATCCATCTTATTTACCCTTTTTCAAGATTTGGCTTTGATAAAATCAATGGCATCCTGGACAGTGAGCAGCTTTTCAGCGTCATCATCATCAATCTCAATCTCAAAGATTTCTTCCATTGACATAACCAGTTCAACGATTGTCAAGGAATCAGCACCTAGATCCTCGATTAAAGATGCCTCCGGGACAATATCCTCGATATCAATCTCGGGAATCTTCTGGGCGATCACTTTTTTTATTTTTGTTTCAACAGTCATAGTTTAGACTGGCTCCTTTAACTATTCTTCGTCTTGCGCCTGATCGTTTACATTTCTTCCTTTATAAGCTCCGCACTCAGGGCAGGCGGTATGGGGAAGTTTCGGTTCCTGACATTCAGGGCATACACTCACTGTGGGAGCGCTTGTTTTGTAATGTGTCCGTCTTTTTCTGCCCCTTGCTTTGGAATTCTTCTGCTTTGGTACTGCCATTGATCTCTCCTAACTATATTATTTCATTTGAATTTCTATTATCACATAGAAAATTATAAAACATATTTAATTACCCTAATTTCCCAAAACTGTCAAGAAATTAAACATGTTGCCCAACTCTAAGTTTTATGGTACTTAAGGTCTCGATTTTACACTATATTTATTTTAACGGAGAACAAATGGATACAATTATCACGAGGTTTCCCCCCTCCCCCACAGGATACCTTCACATTGGCGGGGCAAGGACAGCGCTTTTTAACTGGCTTTATGCAAAAAAAACAAAAGGAAAATTCGTTTTAAGAATTGAGGATACAGATGCTGCCCGCTCCACAAAAGAGTCTGTGGATGCCATATTGGAATCCCTGGAATGGCTTGGAATTGACTGGGATGAAGGCCCGTATTTCCAGACCGAAAGATACCATATTTACGATGAATACATAGAAAAACTGGTTGAATCAGGGGCTGCCTATTATTGCTCCTGCACCCAGGATGAAGTAAATAAAATGAGGCAAAAAGCAAAAACCATGGGGTTAAAGCCCATGTATAACGGCAAATGCAGGGACAAAAATCTAAAAAAAGGTGACAATACAGTTGTCCGCCTTAAAACTCCTGACTCAGGCGTTACCATTGTAAAGGATATTGTAAAGGGTGATACGGCATTTCAAAACTCTGAAATAGATGATTTTATTATAAGGAGAAGCGATGGCTCAGCCATGTATAATCTGGCCGTTGTGATTGATGACCTGACCATGGGAATAAATACTGTCATAAGAGGGGATGACCATTTGATAAACACTCCCAAACAGATATTGATATACAAGGCCCTTGGAGCCGGCATCCCTCTTTTCGGCCATGTCCCCATGGTCCTGGGGTCTGACAAATCACGCCTCAGCAAGCGTCACGGTGCTATGTCGGTTGGGGAATACAGGAAAATGGGATTTTTGCCCGATGCCATGATAAATTATCTTGTAAGGCTTGGATGGTCCCATGGAGACCAGGAATTTTTTAAAAGAGAGGATCTCATTGAAAAATTTGATCTGGAACACCTTGGCCGGTCTGCGTCCATGTTTGACACAGATAAACTTATGGCGTTGAATTCAAAGCACATTCAAAGCAGCAGTCCGGAAATTCTTGCCGGCCACCTTATATTTCATTTAAAAAACCTTGGAATTAAAGCTGCAAATGATGCTTTTACAAGAGGGGTAATAAAAACCCTTCAGCCAAGGAGCAAAACCCTTGTTGAAATGGCAAAAGGAGCTTCCTTCTATTATCTGGATGAGGTTGAGTTTGATGCAAAAGCTGCAAAAAAATTTTTAAAACCTGATATTCTGAATGTATTGCAAAAAGCCGGAGATTATATCAAAGCCCTTGAAGAATACAACCAGGACGAACTTGAAGGCGTTTTCAAACAGATCATGGAAGAAACCAAGCTTAAATTTGGAAAAATAGCCCAGCCCATCAGGGTTGCCATTACAGGCACCACAGTGAGTCCCGGTATCTTTGAAATGCTGCTGGCCCTTGGCCGGGAAAAAACCATTCAGAGAATAAAAACAGCCATCATCTTTATTCAAGGTAAAGAATAAAGGATTCCGGAATATCCGACAAAACTTTTGGAAGCTGATTTTTCAAAACTTGTGGCGTAGTCAAGCTTTACTGCCCTGACTGCGCCAAGTTTTTTTAAAGCAGCTGATGCAGCAGCAGCAGCTCCGGGGCAGCACATATTTTTTTGTTCCAGTCCCTGAGCAATAATCTTTGTTTCGTCCATTTCCATCATTGCTGCTATAGCATTTTTATCATTTTTATTTTTCACCCATTCCACTGCCTTTTCGCCTGTTCCTGTCGGTGTAAAGCCGAAATCAGGTCCATAATGTGTCATATCTGTTGAGCCGATAACCCTGATATTTTTTGACAGATTTTTTGCCTCCTCCACTGACATGCTGCCTATAATGGATGCAAAAAATGACGGTGCAACGCCGCAGACCACTATTTTTGCTTCAGGATAAAAGTATTTAATAAACGGGTATTGAAGTTCAAGAGTATTATCATCAGGGAATTTCAAAGGGGATCTTTGACGTATACTGATACCACCAGAAATCTTATCTGCAAGCTCCCTGTCAACCTCAATATCACCAAAAGGTGTTTCAATACTCCCGCGGGTCAAAATAAAAGGTTCCGACTGCTTATGCATATGGGCGCCAAACAATATTACCGTATCAATTCTGTCGTCGGATTTAAGAGAGGCAATGACCCTGCAGGCAATGGATCCTGAATAGTACCAGCCGGCATGGGGGACGATCCCGCCCATAAAGCCGCCTTTAAAAGAGCCTTGTTTTTCCTTTAAAAAACCTTTTATGGATGATTCACACTCTTTTGCCTTTGCAGGATACCAGGACCCTGCAAAAGCCATTTTTTTTCTTTCCATCATCCCCCCCTCCTTCATTTAAAGTCCTGTTCCGGTTTTTTCAAACACATTGATTTTCAGCCACTCAAGCCAGGGTTCAAACCCTTCTTCTGTCTTGGCGGAAATCTCAAACACAGGCAGGCGGGGATGCACCTTTTTCATGTTATCCACTGCAAGGCCGGCATCAAAATCAAGATATGGCAGCAAATCAATCTTGTTTAAGATGGCAACATCAGCCACCCTGAACATCAACGGGTATTTCAAGGGTTTGTCTTCCCCTTCGGTCACGCTTAGGACGACGACCCTTGCATCCTCACCAATATCAAATTCAGCAGGGCACACAAGGTTCCCTATATTTTCCACGATAAGAAGGTCAAGATCCCCGCAACCAAGCCGCTGGGCTGAATCAAGGATCAGGTTTGCCGCCAGGTGGCAGTCACCGCCGAATTTATCAGTATTGATCTGGGTCACCCTGGCACCTGTCACTTCCAGCCTGTCAGCGTCGTTGGTGGTGCAGATATCTCCTACAATCACCCCGACCCGTATACCCGGCATCAGCTTGCCTAAGGTTCTGCAAAGAGTCTCCGTCTTGCCCGAACCCGGTGATGACATCATGTTCAGTACAAAGGTATTATGCTTTTTAAAAAATTGCCTGTTAATATCTGCCTGTGTCTCGTTGGCTTCAAGAACTTTTTTTTGAATATTTATTTCCATTTTTCCGCCCGTCTTTATTATTTTGGTTTATATTTTTAATTAATCTGCAAGCTCAAGGGAGGTTATTTCAATTTCCCTTCCTGTGAGCATTTCAACATCCCCGTCTTCACAAAACGGACATTTAAATACAGGTCCTGTAAGTTCCCATCCATTATTACAGGATTTACAATGAACCGTTACCGGAACAAAGTCAATATCCAGCCTGGCATCCTCTAAAGGTGTATCTTTTGCAATGATTTCAAAACAAAAAGTCAAACTGTGCTCAACCACGGATGCAAGTTTTCCGATTTTCAAATTAAGTATTTCAACCTTTGGATTCTCAATATCATCAGGGATAGAATCTATTGCGATTTTAACCAGCTCCTGGGCGATCCCCATTTCATGCATATATTTTGCTTCCTTATACTAATGGTGATAATAACCTGCCATAAGGCTTTATTTTTGCCTTTTGGAATAAAATTCCTTTTTAAAGCCAGGGAACCTGTCTTCCCTTATTGCATCCCGCATTTTTCCCATAAGGTCAATATAATAATAAATATTATGGATGGTATTCAGCCTGTAGGACAGAAGCTCCCTGGACTTATACAAATGTCTTAAATACGCCCTTGAATAATTCTGACAGGTATAACAATCACAATCCGGATCAATGGGCTCTTTGTCAAGCCTGAATTTTGCGTTGGGAATATTAATGGCTCCCCTGGATGTAAAAAGCTGACCGTTCCTGGCATTTCTTGACGGCATGACGCAATCGAACATATCACACCCCATGGCGACCAGTTCAACCAGATCTTCCGGCGTGCCAACCCCCATTATATACCTGGGTTTATGAACAGGCAGCAAAGGCAGGGTGTAGTCTGCCATTTCATACATGAGTTCTTTTGGTTCGCCAACACTGAGTCCCCCTATGGCAAACCCTGGAAAATCAATCCCGGTCAATTGTCCGGCAGATAGAGTTCGAAGATTTTTGTACATCCCGCCCTGTATGATTCCAAAAAGATTGTTCAATCCCCCTTTTTCCTGCCAGAAATCAAAGCCCCTTTTTGCCCACATACCTGTCTTGTTCAAGGCTTCCATGGTCTGCTTCTCATTGGCAGGGTGGCCTATGCAAAAATCAAGGGACATCATGATATCAGAGCCCAAGGTCATTTGGATCTCAACTGCTTTTTCAGGGGAAAAAACATGTCTTGATCCGTCAATATGGGACTGAAAAGAAACCCCGGCATCTGAAAATTTTGCAAGTTTTGCAAGGGAAAAGAACTGGAACCCGCCGGAATCGGTTAACATGGGCTTATTCCACCTGATAAATTCATGGAGTCCGTCCATGTGTTCTATCACCTCGCACCCTGGTCTTAAATAAAGATGATATGTATTGCCGAGAATAATCTTTGCCCTGCAATGTTCAAGGTCTTCCACACTTATGGATTTAACAGAGCCAAGGGTGCCAACAGGCATAAAAACAGGTGTTTCAATAATGCCCCGATCAGTTGTTATCTTCCCAAGCCTGGCTCCTGAGTTAACAGGATCTTTTACTTCACATGATTCTTTTAATAATTCAAATTTTAACATGATTTTCTTATTCAATCAGCATTGCATCGCCATAGCTGAAAAATCTATAATCCATGGTTATAGCTTCCCTGTATGCTTCCAATATTTTTTTTCTTGTGTAAAATGCAGATACAAGCATTAAAAGCGTGGACTTGGGCAGGTGGAAATTAGTAATCATGGCATCAACGCATTTATATGAGTAACCAGGGTATATAAAGAGATCGCACATCCCGGTCCCGGCCCTCACCATTCCGTTTTCATCAGAAAGATATTCAAGGGTTCTGACACTTGTTGTGCCCACTGCAACAACACGGCGGTTTTGACGTTTCGCAGTATTGATTTTGTCTGCACTCTTCCTTGACAGGGAAAAATATTCCGAATGAATCCTGTGGTCCCTGATATCATCCACCTTCACCGGCACAAATGTTCCATACCCGACATGAAGTGTTATTTTTGCAAATTCAATTCCTTTTTTCTCAATGTCGGCCATTAAGCCTTGTGTAAAATGAAGCCCTGCTGTGGGTGCGGCAACAGCGCCCTCTTCTGATGCATAAACAGTCTGGTAATCTTCCCTGTCATTCCGGTTCTTGCCTGAATCATCCCTTTTTATATATGGCGGCAAAGGGATCCTGCCTGAATTTTTTAAAAATTCTGAAAACTCTTTGCCATTTAAAAACTTTATATGAAAGACAGGGCCTTTTACAGCTTCAATCCTTGCCTTTACCCCATATTCCAATAAAATCAATGCGCCTTTTTTCGGGCTTCTGGATGCTCTGACCAGGCAGTCACACATGAAAAAGCCTGTTTCTTCAAGATTCTTCATCCCTGCTGCATAATCGATAATAAATATTTCTACCTTGCCCCCGGTTTCTTTTTTACCCGGCAATCTTGCCGGGATCACCTTTGTATTATTGATCACAAGAAGGTCATCTTTATTTAAAAGCCCTGCAATATCCTTAAACCTGTAATGGGAAATGACATCAGAGTTTCGATCCAGATGCAGAAGCCTTGATTCACTTCTGTTATTGCAGGGCGCCTGGGCAATCTTTTCCCCTGGCAGGCCATAGTCGTAATCAGATAATTGAAACATCAGCGGCCATCCATTGCAAAATAAAGGATTAAAAGCCCTGCAAACATGAGAACAAACCCGAACTTTCTTAAGTTTGCATCATCAAGGCCCATAATAGTTTTAACCATTTCCTTCATTTTATTGGGAAACATAAAATATGGCAGCCCTTCAACAATCATGACCATGCCTATGACAGAAAAGAAAAATTTCATGTAAAACCAATTCCTTTGAATTTAGAACCAAACTTATTGTTGCTACTAACTATTACAATCAAAATATCTTTGCAAATCTTTTTTCAATATTTCAATTATTCTCAAACCCTTGGCAGATTGCCTGAAAATGATTCAACTCAATTTGGAAAATCAATTATTGATTTTTTTTAAGAGATAGTATGACCTGCACCTTGGCGTTGCCTAAAAAATCATTGCCTTATAACCTTATCAAGGTTATAAAGACAGGTTATGATTGATTAAAATATAAGGGAAGTAATGCGTTATGCAGTTTGAACCTGTCATCGGTCTTGAAGTCCATGCACAATTAAAAACCAAAACCAAAATTTTCTGCGGCTGTTCAACCAAATTCGGGGAAACACCAAATGCCAATACCTGTCCTGTCTGCACGGGTATGCCGGGGGTGCTGCCGGTCTTAAACAAACAAGCGGTCACATTTGCCATCAGGGCTGCTCTTGCAACTAATTGCAAAATCAACAGCGAGAGCCGGTTTGACCGGAAAAATTATTTTTATCCTGACCTTCCAAAAGGATACCAGATTTCCCAGTATGCAGCCCCCATTGCCGAACACGGCTTTCTTGAAATTGAAACAAAAGCCGCAGGCATAAGAAAAATCGGCATTACACGGATCCACATGGAAGAAGATGCAGGAAAGCTCATCCACGATCCTGAAAGAGCCAGAAGCATGGTGGATTTAAACAGGACCGGTGTTCCCCTTATTGAAATCGTGAGTGAGCCTGATATCAGGACAGCAAAAGAGGCTGGCGCCTATTTAAGGAAACTTCATTCAATCTTAAAATATATTGATGTCTGTGACGGTAACATGGAAGAAGGAAGCTTCAGGTGTGATGCCAATATTTCATTAAGGCCCGTGGGCCAAAAAGAATTTGGCATAAGGAGCGAACTTAAAAACCTCAACTCTTTTAAAAATGTTGAAAAAGCAATTTCATATGAAATAGAACGCCAGACATATATCCTGGAACAAGGTAAAAAAGTTATCCAGGAAACAAGGTTGTATGATCCTTCAAACGATAAGACACATTCCATGAGAGGGAAAGAAGAAGCCCATGATTACAGGTATTTTCCCGATCCTGACCTTGTACCTCTTATAGTTGATGAAACCTGGATTGAAAAAGTTGAAAAAGAGCTGCCTGAACTGCCGGATGAAAAACGCCGAAGATTTATAAGCCAGTATCAGCTTTCTGAGTATGATGCGAAAATTTTAACTTCATCCATTGAGCTTGCCGGTTTTTTTGAAGAAACCGCCGTCTCTTTAAAAGATAAAAAACAGGCGGCCAACTGGATCATGACAACTTTGCTTGGCATGCTCAATACAAAAGGAATAAGCATTGCAGAATCTCCTGTCACGGCAAAGTCTTTTTCAAAATTACTCTTTCTCATTGAAAACAGAACAATTAATGCAAATGCCGGCAAAACCGTGTTTGAAGAAATGACCAAATCCTTGAAAGATCCTGAAACCATTGTAAAGGAAAAAGGACTTGAACAGGTATCTGATAAATCCCAGCTTGAAACAATGGTCGATGATATCATCAATAAAAACCCTGATGAAGCTGATGCATACAAGAATGGTAAAACCAAACTTTTCAGCTTTTTCATGGGCCAGGTCATGAAAAAAACCCGCGGCAAGGCTGACCCTGAAATTGTGACCTTGCTGCTTAAAAATAAACTTTAACGGAGTATAATTTTGAAAAAGATCCCTTCCCCCAGATTTTTTATATTAAGTTCAATTGTTTTTATTCTTATCTTGTGTTCTTCTTTCAATGCATTTGCAAAAACATCACAGAAAATTGCCATACTTCCCTTTGAAATGATTTCGCCTGAAAAAATAACCTATATTCAATCGGGAATTTTAAAAATGCTTCATTCCAGGTTAGTATGGAAAAATCATGTGGCTGTTGTTGAAAAAAAACTGGTTAAAGCAGGATTAAACGCAATAAAGTCCAAGGACCATAACCTGCTTATAAAAAAAATAGCAAAGCTTACCAATTCAGACTATATCCTGACGGGAAGCATTACTCAATTTTCCAACGCATTCAGCATTGATGCCAAAGTTTATGACATTAAAAATAAAAAATACTTAACTTTTTTTGAGCAGTCAAAAAAAATCGATGATGTTATTCCAAAGCTGAATGTTATTGCAGCCAAAATAAATAAAAAAATATTTGGACGGAAAACTGTTGTCTATGAACAGCTTGCAAAAGAACAGAAAGAAAAGGCTGAACAATGGAAACGACAAAACCCTGAAAAAATGATGCCGATGATTCCAAAAGGAGAACAGGAAGAAAAATCCTCTCCCTGGAAATTCTGGGAATATTTATAGCGTATTGAGGTACAACGATTATCAGCTGCCAGCCATGCCACGAAGAACTGAACATGGATAAAGCTGAAGAAAGCGGAGTGAAAACCAGAAACCTGCACTGGTTGCTGATCAGTTTCCACCCTCAGCTTTTAATAATCATATGCTTTGGGTAATATTATTCATGAGGTAATACCGCACGGTTACATTTAACGTGAGGCAATGTGCGCACGCAATATATCTTTGTTGTAATTTTTTATTCTGCTATTTCCCCATAATTTTTCCAGCTCAACCCGTTGCTGCTGTCTTTTTATAATTTTTTAAGCCACCATATATTAAAAATCAATCTCATGTCCTGTATTATCTCTCCCAAAAAAAGCATTTGAAACTAAACCGGCATGATAGCGCAGTTTGATATACTTCTGACATCACGTTCAATATAAGTCTGGATATAGGAAGGATAATAATCCTGCGGTTGAATGTTTCTGTCATAGGACAGGGTAAGACCCGGCAATATGTCACTACGATTTAGGAGTGTCGATCCTAAATTGTAGAGATATGATGTTGTTTAATCCATTGGAACCGCGCTGAATCCTGTTTGGCTAATTCTTAAATTCTGCCCGTTTTTTAAAAGCATATTCTTGCGGATAAACGCAAAAGAGCCCTGCCGGTAATAACCGGGCAGGACTCTTTATTTAAAACTTATACTTTACTAACTTTTACACTAACTAAATCAAGATACCTTAGAAAGAAAAAGAAAGTTTATGGTATAATTCAACTGCACGATCAGGATCCGGTGTATTGTTACCCCAGGTGAGTTGAGCTGTACCGGCTGCAACCTTGTATGTCAGGTTGGCTGTAATGGCATAGCTTGCATTAAAGGAAATTTCACTTACCTTGGCACCATCCCAGATTCCGTTATTATCAACGCCGCATTTTGCATAGCCTGCGTAACCGCCAATGGACAATTGATCACTGACTGCATAACCAAAGTATACCGCAACCAGACGACCTGCATCAAGATCGGTACCGCTGCCGTTGAATGTGATGTCGTCACCCATGATCAAAGCTCCACCAGCTGAAAAGTCATCACCGAAATCATGACCTTTATTGGCATCAGTGTCATAGGAACCGTATGCGCCAAGAATACCAACCTTGAGAGCGCCTGAATTCATCCATACATTCAAATATGCGCCATATGTGCTGTAGTCTGTACTGGCAGTAGAAGCAGTAGTATCAAAATCCTTATCATTATAACCAGCTTCAGTTTCGAACCCGATATTACCGAAAGTTCCGTCTAAAGCAAGGTTGACTGTAATTGCATCATAAGCAGAGGTTGTAGTTCTATTATCAGCTTTTGTATAAACGAACAGGGGTTTAACATTGATGTCACCGAATTTGGTAATGATACCAAGAATATAGGAATCATTGTCATTATCTTCACCAACAGTTATTGATCCTGCCTCTACGTTTTTCTGGAGAATACCGATGAAAGTACCTGCTGATGTAGGTGCAACATATTTAATCCTGTAAGCTTCACTGCCGTTATCCTGAAAAGAAGTTGCCCAGGCACCGGAACTCATCAGACCTACAGTAAGAGTATGTCCGCTGCCAAAAGTGTGTGATCCCCAAACCTGCTCAACAATGATATTGTCATCAAGCTGGGCAAGAGCAGAACCTGCAGTACCTTCATTCGCATTAAGAGAACGTCCCATCCAAGTCTCATCTCTCATCTCAAAACGTGCAAATACTTTTGTTGTGTCATCAATTTTCCAATTGGCATCAACAGACAATTCATGGTCATAATTTGTAAAACTTGCAACATTAATACCGTCTGTCTTTGTTGTGGTTGTGCCGCCTGTAGTGTAGGCCTGGACATTGTCAAAATAGGAGCCCCTTACATAGTAGGAACCGGTTAAAGTGAAGTCAGTTGCGCAAGCAATTCCAGCACCCAGGAAAAGCATGGCAAAGGTCAAAGCAATTAATTTTTTCATCTTTTTTTCCTTTAAAAAAAGTTAATTAAAATATTTTTTTATTGTACTCCTTTTAAATACAATAAAAAAACGCGGTTAATTGTAGTAAACTTGAAAAGCATTTAACTGCCTGTAATATTCCTTGATGCAAAACAGGCAGCCTGAGGCTTTAAGTTTAACATAAAAGGTTTATTATCAAGTGTTTTCAAGCGTGTCAAGCATTTTCAACCTAAATTTTTATAAATCATAGGCAATAATCATGCTTTTTGATTCTTTACTTACAAAATTATTCCTCTTTTTCACGATGGATACTATGAGTTCCGCCTTTGAATTATTGTCATAATCACCCATTGCAATGTCTGTGATCTGGCCTGGTATTTTTTTGGGGGCGTTTTCAGGAGAAAGGCCCATTTCGCTCCAGTTAAGTATTTCTATATTGCCGCTTTTATACTTTCTTAACTGCTGGAACAAATTGCCGGATGAATCTTTATTTTTAATGACAACCACACCCCTTTTCCCATCCGGGCCCAGATCAAGAACTATGTTTCTTGGCTGGAAAAACTCTCCTTTCCCAATGGAGACATCTTTTATGAATTCATCTTTTTCCACAAAGGCATAGTAAAGTTTGCTGCCGCCATAATTTTCTTCTCCTGACCATTCAACACTTCCGTTTTCATTAAATATTGTCAGACGGCCAAGTTTATCCGTAAACACAAAGCTCTTCTTGTCCGTGCCGATTAAATTTCCCGTTGCAAAACTCATCACGGAAAATCCTTTCGGAACCCTGATTTTCTCACCCCGGACATACGTGTTGTTTCGAAAGCCCACTTTAAACACGTCCCTTCCAATATAGGGGCCGTTTTTCCCGCACTTCTGTGCATAAAGGGTCTTTTTGCCCTTTGCTTCCTTTACCGCTCTGAAATACCAGGGCAGGTCAGTCACTATCTTTTTATATCCTGTCTTATCATATTCAAGAACAAATGAGTTTACAAGCCCGTCTTCCGGACGAACCCTTGAAATAAATATTTCTGCTATGCCATTGTGGTTAACATCAGCCACATCAACCCCGATAATGTCCATATAACTGGCATCTTCTATTCTTTTGACCGGTTTTAAATGCCCGTTTAAATTATCTTTAAGTATTTCTATGGCATGTTCATAAATGACCACGACTTCATTTTTTTTATCCCCGTCCACATCCCCTACGGCAATACCGTTTATAAGTCCTTTGGCAACAAACAGGTTGCGGTAATTTTTCAAAGGGCTTGCATAACCGCCCCCCTGGGGAACTATTTCAGGTCTTTGTGCATATTGCTCTTTCGGGATAATCTGTTCCGGTCTCCTGTTAAATGTTTTAAAATTAATCTGCGTTGCCATCTTGTCCAGCTCAGTTATGACAGCTCCTGGTTCTGCTGCCTGCTTTGAAAAGGAAAGGGTCGGGTTTTCACCCTTGACATCAACCATGGACATATCAAGGCTCACGCTTTTTCCAAACATGGTAAGGCTGCCGAACAAAATATAATCCACGTTAAGGCTTTTACCAATAAGTTTTGCTTTGGATTCATTGAGCGGCCCTTTTGTCATAGGAGAGGACTGGGCCTTTATCAATGCTTTATCAATTACTTCCCTTTCAAGGATTTCAACTTTCCCGGGATCAGCAAGCCTGGATGAAAGCATTGAAAAAAGTCCTTTTTGAAGAAATGAAAGGTCTTGTGTGGCATTCATTTCCAAAGGACATACCGCAACTTTTTTCACGGTTTCACAAAAGCCTGTGCCGACAATAATTATTGAACACAGAGACAAAACAATCGTAAAAATAAATATTTTAAACCTTATGGTGTTGTTTTTCAAAATCTTCACTCCTTTATAAAATTTTGTTCAATCAAAAACTTATATAACATGATGGAATATCAGACAAGCCTTTTAAAAAGCTTTTCTATCTGTTTTTTACTCCAGGAGATCATGATAGGGCGGCCATGGGGGCAATGACGGGGATTTTCACATTGTTCAAGGTCTGATAAAAGTTTTACCATTTCACCATGCCCAAGATTTAAGTTTGCGCGGATTGCGCTGTGGCATGCCATCAGGATCAGGCATTTTTCAAGCCAGTCATCTTTGGAAAATCCATCTTTTTTGACAAGGGCTTTTTCAAGGATTTCAAGAATAACAGGCTTGATCTCCTTTTCATCGATGATAGACGGCACAGCCTTTACAACAAAGCTTGTGCCGCCAAAAGGTTCAATCACCAACCCAAGGGCGCTTAAATCATCCAGGATTTTAGAAAGCAAATCTGCTTCCCGACAATTTAATTCAAGGGTTTCGGGAACAATAAGGGTCTGGCTCTGTACCTTGAGCGACTGGTATCTGTGTTTGAGTTTTTCATATAAAATCCGTTCATGGGCGGCATGCTGGTCAAAAAGCATCAGAATGCCTTTGATTTCCACAAGAATATATGTTCCCATGACCTGGCCTAAAATTTTCATCTCAGAGGAGCCGTCCGAAGGCCTCTCAAGGTGGTTTTGCCCCAGACTTTGTTTTTGGCCGGTATTCTTTTCATTTCCGGGGCGATCTGCCGGAAATTCAATTAAAGATTGTTCAACCTTGTAAATCTGACCCAATTCAGCAGTTTTTTGGGGGAACACGAAACCTGTCTGCAAGTCACTCACTTTTGAATAAGCCGTCATGTTCTGCTGTGCTATGGACAATGCATTATCAATTGTTTCAGACAATGCCTTATACACTCTTTGGCTATTAAAAAATCTTACCTCTCTTTTTGAGGGATGGACATTGACATCCACCTGGTCAAAGGCGATATCAATAAAAAATACTCCAAGAGGGAACCTTCCCTTCATCATCCTGCCTTTGTACCCTTGAAAAACAGCAGAGATAAGCCCCCGGTCGTAAACCATCCTGTTGTTCACGAACAAAAAAATTTTTGACGAAGTGCTTCTTGTAACCAGGGGATTGGAACAATACCCGTGAATGTCTATGAATGAATCGCAAAACTTGAGTTCATACAATTTATCTGCTGCATCCCTTCCGAGGACATGCATGGTTCTCTGGAAAAGATCATCTGCCAATGAAAAATTTTTTTGCAGTTTACCATTTAAAAATAATCTGAACCTGATGTGGGGATTTCCAAGAGCCATACCTGATATTGCATCGGCAATATGGCTTATTTCCGTATTATCGGATTTTAAAAATTTTTTCCTGGCAGGCGTGTTAAAAAAAAGGTGTTTCACTTCCACCATGGTTCCCACGGGCGCACCTGCATCAGAAACATTTCTTATTTTCCCCCCTGTAATTTCAATCCTGGTTCCAATGTCAGAGTCTTTTGTTCTTGTCACAAGATTGAATTTTGACACCGATGCTATGGATGGAAGCGCCTCCCCCCTGAATCCCATGGTGGAAATGGTAAAAAGGTCTTCTTTATTAAATATCTTGCTTGTGGCATATCTTTCAATAGATAAGATGGCATCGTCCCGTGAAAGCCCCACACCATTGTCAGAGACCCTTATCAAAGATTTTCCGCCTTTTATGACCTCAATTGTAATACTTGTGGCCCCGGCATCAATGCTGTTTTCAACAAGTTCCTTCACCACGGAAGAGGGTCTTTCAACCACCTCACCTGCTGCAATCTGGTTTGAAAGGATTTCAGGCAGGATTCTGATGGTCGTCATTTTTTACAAACCTTAACAGGAACTCGGAATCTTTCGGGCTTAAATCAAAACGGAAACTTGCATCATCCACTAACCCGGATAAATTAATTCCAGGATTTTCCTTTCTTTTCTCCGATATCCATTTTATGGCCTTTTTCAATTTCTCACCCTTGGGTTGCATGGTTGACATGTCTTATCTCCTTAAAGGTTAAAGATCAGGAAATTTTTTTCCCAACTGAATTGTTGTTTCAAACCCGAACCCTGCCCTTAAAAGCGACATTTCATCAAATCTTTGCGCCATCATCTGGATGCCTATGGGAAGTCCTTTTGAAGAATATCCCCCCGGGATTGATATCCCCGGGATACCTGCCATGTTGGCGGAAAGGGTGAAAATATCAGTCAAGTACATGGTTAAGGGATCATCAATATTCTCACCGATTTTAAATGCCGGGGCCGGAGCCACGGGAGTGAGGATAAAATCACAGGTTTCAAAAGCTTTTGAAAAATCCTCCATGATAAGGGTCCTGACCTTGGATGCCCTCCCGTAATAGGCATCATAATAGCCGGCTGAAAGAGCATAAGTCCCGATAAGAATCCGCCTTTGAACTTCCGGGCCAAACCCTTTTGATTTTGTTTTTTTATACATATCAATAATATCGTCACTTGATTTTTCCCTGAGCCCATATTTCACGCCATCAAACCTTGCAAGATTTGAGCTTGCCTCACATGGGGCAATGATATAATAAGCTGCCACAACATAGTCTGTATGGGGTAAGGATATCTCTTTTATTTTAACACCAAGATCTTTAAAAATTTTTTTTGCATTATTAAACACTTTTTCAACTTCAGGATCAATTCCGTCAACAGACAGGTATTCCTTAGGAACTCCTGCGGTCATGCCTTTTAAAGAGCCTTTTTCAAACTTGTCAAAAGCTTTTGTAAAATCAGGAACATCAACCTTTGCGCTGGTTGAATCCATTTTATCATTTCCGGATATCACATTGAGCAATAATGCCGCGTCCTTAACATTTTTTGTAATGGGGCCTATCTGGTCAAGGGAAGACCCGTAAGATACCAGGCCAAATCTTGATACCCTGCCATAAGTCGGCTTAAGTCCCACAACCCCGCAATGGGATGCCGGCTGCCGGATGGAACCCCCGGTATCTGTTCCAAGGGCACCACAGCAGAACTGCGCTGCCACGGCTGCGGCTGATCCGCCGCTTGAGCCACCGGGAACATAAAGAGTATTCCATGGATTTGCTGTTATTTTAAAAGCTGAATTTTCAGTTGAAGATCCCATGGCAAATTCATCCAGGTTGGTTTTCCCGATAATAATGGCACCGTTTCCCTTTAATTTTTTTACAACAGTCCCGTCGTATTGCGGTATAAAATTTTCAAGAATCCGTGATGCACAGGTTGTTTTCATACCCCTGGTGCAAAGAATATCTTTCAGGGCAATTGGCACACCTGTCAAGGCAGAGGTATTTTTTTTTGCAATATCCTTGTCTGCCTTTTTTGCCTGTTCCATCACAAGGTCTTTGTCAACCGTGATAAAACTGCCTATTTTTTCATCATGTTTTTCAATGCGGTCCAGCAATGCCGATGCCAGGTCAAAAGAAGAAATTTCATGTTTTAAAAGCAATTTTACGGCATTATCAATGGTAAGTTCATGGTATTCCATATTGATATCATCCTTATTCTTTCCAGGGTCAATTTTATTTCACGACTCTTGGAACCGTATAAAAATCCTCATCCCTTTCCGGGGCATTGGCAAGAGTAACAACAGGGCCGGGGGAGGCTTGTAATTTATCATCCCGTAAGACATTATTCATGAAAGCCGCACCCGAAGAAAGCTTGATCCCTTCAACATCAGCATCCTTTAGCTTATCAATATATTGAAGGATATTGCTAAGCTGGCCAGCCATTTTTTTTTTTTGCAGATCATTGATCTCCAACCTTGCAAGATGGGCTATCTTTTCCACTTCATCCTTTGATATCTTCATTATTATCCCTTTTTATGATCATTGAGTTTATCTTGGCATTCTTTAACTTTTCTTTGATTTTTTTTGCTTCATCATAAGTTTTAAAGGAACCGGTTCTGACCCTGTACCAGGTTTCTCCATCTTTTTCACCTTTTACCCTGTATGAAGAGAAACCTTTTTTTTCGAGAATTGCTATCCGGGCAATTGCATCTTTAACATTTTTATATGCCGCGATCTGAATCGTATATTTCCCTTCCAAAGCCTTTTTCCCCTGTGATTTTGCAAGGGCTTTTCTAAAGGTCAGCCTTTTCCTGCTTGTCTTTAATAAAATCTTTCCGCTGGCAACGATTGCTTCTTTTCTGGGGATAATTTCCTGGACCTGCTTTTCAGGGGTTCCAGACTCTTCTTGTACGGGGTTGTCAAGAATATCATAAAATTTTAAGTCGATTTTCTTTCGGACGTCTTTTTTTTTACCGAATTCACTTGCAATGGTTTCAAGTCTTTTCTGAAATTTTCTTGTATCAAACCTTACTGGAGCAGTGCCGCGGCCGACCATAATGCCCAGAAAAAACATCCAGCCGGCAATAAATATGTAAATTAAATATTTTAAAATCCCTTTAAAGGGTATCATTTTACATTCTTTCCGGCGCTGTAACCCCAAGAAGTGTCAATCCGTTCCGGATAACCTTTTTTACGCCTAAGACAAGACTTAACCTGGCCCTTGTCAGTTCTTTTTCATCCGTAATAACCTTGTGCTTGTTATAATAGCCGTGGAATGCAGAAGCAAGACTCATTAAATAGGTGAAAATCACATGGGGATGCAATGTTTTCGCGCTCTTTTCAACAGTCTGCCCGAATGTACTCAATATTTTCAAAAGATGAATCTCTTCTCCTGCATCCAGCAAGTGAAGATGTTTCCCCTTATTAAAATCAATATCCCGAATAATATTTTCCTTTTTTGCCTTTAAAAGGATACCTGTAATTCTTGCGTGAACATATTGGACATAATAAACAGGATTCTGGGAATTTTTCTGTTTAGCCAGTTCAAGATCAAAATCAAGCCCTGAATCATAACTCCTGCTTAAAAACATGAATCTTGCAGCATCCCTGCCGACTTCATCGACAATATCCTTTAAAGTTACAAACTCTCCCGCCCTGGTGGACATTTGAAATGGTTTGCCCCCTCTTAAAAGATTAACAAGCTGGATCAGGATCACTTCAAATTGTTCACTTTTCCTGCCCGATGCAACAATGGATGCATCAATCCTCTTGATATAGCCATGGTGGTCCGCACCCCAGACATCAATAACTTTTTGAAATCCGCGCTCATACTTTTCCATGTGATAGGCAATATCAGAAGCAAAATATGTTGTCCGCCCGTTATTTCTGACAACCACCCTGTTTTTCTCATCACCGAAATCTTTGGTCTTAAACCAGAGTGCCCCGTCTTTTCTGTAGATCAGATCTTTTGACGTAAATTCTTCAATGGCTTTTTGAACCCTGCCGGAATCATACAGACTTTGCTCACTGAAAAATTGATTAAATTTAACACCGAAACCTGCCAGGTCATCTTTAATACCTTGAAGAATTTTTTCTGCTGCAAACTTTGCACAAAACTCAATGGCCTCTTTCTCGTCTCCAAGTACAAAATCTTTTCCTTCTTTTTCAAGGATCTCACAGGCAAGGTCCTTGATATAACCGCCTTTATAGCAGTCATCAGGAAACTTGATTTCTTTTCCTGTCATCTGTAGCAACCGTAACCAGACAGATGTTCCAAGGGTCCTTATCTGCCGGCCTGAATCATTAATATAATATTCTTTCTGGACATCAAACCCGGCAAAAGAAAGTATGTTACCCACAGAATCCCCAACCGCAGCCCCCCTGCCATGACCCACGTGCAAAGGCCCTGTAGGGTTTGCGCTGACAAATTCCACCTGCACCTTTTCATTTTGGCCGATATCAGAAGAGCCATAGGCTTTATCCTGTTCAAGAATACGGTCTATTACAGGATGCCATGCTTTGTTTGAAAGAAAAAAATTAATAAACCCCGGGCCTGCTATCTCAACTTTTTCAATCAAGCTTCCTTTTTCAATGGATGAAACAATGCTTTCTGCAATTTTTCCGGGTGCCATTTTCTGGATAGAGGCGGAAACCATGGCAAAATTTGTGGAGAAATCCCCCTGGGATTTATGCCGGGGTTCTTCTATTTCCATTTCCGGGAACCTGCCCGACGGCAACTCACCATTCTCGAAAGCCTTTTGAGCGGCATTAAGAACAATTCTTCTAATGGTATGTTTCATTATCAGCTCTAATTTTCGTGTTCAGAAGTATCTTCAGGGGTAAATTTCGGGGTGTCATCTTCAGAGTCTATTTCTTTTAATTCATCTTCCTTGGTGTCCCCGTCTTCTTCCAGTATTTTATCAATCTCGACATCCTCATCTTCCAGGCGGAATTTTTCTTCCTTTGGAAAGGCCTCGGAATCATCATATTCAACTATAACCTTGACTTCTTCTTTATTTTTAAAAAATTCAATGGTAGTTTCATATAATTTTATGCAAAGATCAGAAGTGGGGAAAAAGCTTCTCCTTCTCAGCAACCGGCTAAAGTCCTGAAAGCCTTTTTCCGAGGCTTTGACCATTTCTTCAAGATTATAGTCTTCTTCAAGAAGCGGGATTACGACTCCAGGGTCCACCTCACTTGACTCCAGAACCGTCAAAATGCCGTCTTTTATATTTTTTTCAAATCTAATCTTCTGTCTCATCCATTCTCTCCTGTTAATTTGGTTTACCTAAAACTTTTTAATATAGCGCAACTATTTATTCTGTCAACAAGAAGCTAATCCTTTTCAAAATATCTACCCGGTCTTTTTTTCAAATCAGATCATTAAAATTTACAAGCTGTATCTGCCTGTAGGCCAAAAGCTTTTCAAAAAGAAATTCAAGAAAAATAAACGCATTATGGTTCATCCTCATGTGATGAATCATAATACCGCAGGTTCTGGATTGCATCCCCTTGGTAATCTCTTTCAAAAGCCCTTCCCATCCTTGTTCTGCATCTTTTTCCTTCCTTGTGTGCAGGTCCACGTGAACCATGAAATCTTCAAGTCCTGCGGGCGGCACAGGAAGACTGTCATAACTTCTTGAAATCCCTTTGAATTTCATTTTTTTTAATACCTGCATTGTTTCAATGCTGCAACGATTCCACGGTGGTGTGAAAACCTGTGTAAATTTTTCCTTTAAAATAGATTGAAGCCTCCTTTTGCCATTTAAGATATCATTTTGAACCTGTTCTAAGGTTCTTCCCGGACCGAACTCCTGTTTTTTCCCCCGGGTTTCATAGTTAATATGCCTGTAGCCGTGCATATGCCAGCAAAAATGATCCTGGTCTTTACCGGCAAGAGCGTTTATGGCTTCCCATCGTTTCCGGGTCAGCCAGGCTGGAACTACGGCAAGGCTTAAGGGAATACCATATTTTAAAAAAAGCTCCATCATCCTTGAAAAATTTTTTGATGGCACCCCTATATCATCTGCCCTGAAAAAAATTTTCAGGGTATTGTTAAAGTTTAGCCCCTCTTTGATTGAACTTTCCAATGATAATTTAATCCTGGATGGCAAAAAATTGTCTGACGTTTTATAAATACTTGATATCAATTCCTTATATGCTCCTCAATCCATTTCCTTGTATTCAAAGCTCCCTTAATATTCAAATTTATTTTTAAGGTTTGCTTTTGCTTTTCAAGGCATTTTTTCAAAATTGATGTAAATACCGGGACTTCAAGGTCTTTGTCCTCTAGAACTATCATGGGGGCAAATTCTGCAATTTTTTTTGCGCGTGACAATTGTTCCAGGTTCTGGTCAAAGGGCAGGACAAGTGACGGGACATTTGCTGCAACAATATTCATGCAGGTATTATATCCTGCCATACTGATGGAAAGATCCGAAGCCGCAAGCAGAGAAACAAAATCATGGGAAAATTGCTCAACCTTAATTGTGTTGCCTGCAAAAGAATGAAGATAATTTTTATCTTCCTCGCCCATATAAGGCCCTGTAAACACTTTAAACTTCCAGTCTTTTCCCTGCGGCAACTGATTAAATGCACGGACAGCAGCTTTTAAAAGTTTTGCACCCACATTCCCGCCGCCTGCGCTTACGGTAATCAACCTGCCTTTCCCGGTTAATTCTGCCTTATGCCTTATATGCATTACCTTTTCTTGATCCGGTAAGGGGGTTACAAACCCTGTGTAAAAAAGAGGAACATTTATCCTGTCCAGACTTGAAAATGTGGCGTCAAGCTTTATCAATCTGGGATCAGAATGGACAAGTACTGCATCAAACCATGTATTTAATGCATTTATAACACGGTTTTCATACTTTGATCTGTCTTCTTTCTCAACCAGGATATCCCGAAGACTGCATACAACCTTGCAATTTTTCTTTAACTTATCTTTTATAAAATCCAGGGCCGGAATCAGCTCAAACCTGAATGCCCTTCTGCCAAAGGGGTATAGTTCTATAAAAAAAAGATCAGGTTTTTCTTTTTGTATCAAAAAAAGCAATTTGTCCTGCCGTTCAAGTTTTACTGCTTCCACGGTTTTTTCAGGATCAACACTGTGAAGACAGGTAAAATCTTTGTCCATCATAAGCCCTGGAAGGCTCACGTGCCTGACATGGTCCGGCAAAGGTGCATCCACCTTTTTGCCACCGGTTACAAGAGTCACCTCAAAGCCTTGCATGGCCCTTGCTATCTCAAGGGTTCTAAAAAAATGCCCGACGCCCAGCACATGCTGGCAGTAAATAATAATTTTCACAAATAATTCCTAATTTCTATTTCATGGCGGTCTTGTTTTAAATCAGCAACATCCTGCACATCTGCCTATAAAAGCCTGATGCTGTTCAGTTTTTCGATTTTTATTTTCTTATTCCATACCAAAGCGTGAAGATGGCAGTCTTTTAATAAAGGGACTTTGCCCGGAGTGAAATTTTCACCCATGATCTTATATATAATTGCTTTCATGACACTTTGATGTGTAACAACCAGGATATTTTTTTTATCAAAGTCTTTGGCCGCCCTTGCAGTTGCCTTTAAACCTCTTTTTAAAACCCTGGTCCTGGGTTCGCCGCCGGGCGGGCAGAACTCCCATCCCCTTGATTCCTGGAGTTCAATTTCTCCCGGAGCCTGTTTTCTTATGTCAACTAGTTTCTGGCCTTCCCAGGTTCCAAAATCCTGCTCCCTTAAATCATCATCATATTCAATACCTGCAAAAATTTTACGTGAGATAATCTTTGCTGTCTGTTTTGCCCTTATCATGGGACTTGAAATTATCAGGTCAAATTTTTCAGGCTTTAAAATTTCTCCCCAGAGGCAGGCCTGGCTTATCCCTTCCCGGCAAAGAGCGATATCTTCTCTTCCCTGGATTTTTTTTTCCAGGTTCCATTGTGTCCTGGCGTGGCGGATGAATCCGAGTTTTACCATTCAGGAAATAACCTTATATAATATCTGTTCAAATTTTTTATAATTCCTGTCAATATCATGATGGTTTTTAACATGGGCTTTTGCATTCCTTCCCATTTCCCTGCAGATATCATTATTATTTAAAAAGTGTATCAGCATATCAGAAAAAGCCCTGCAATCATACATGGGAAGAAGAAAACCTGTTTTTTTATCCTCGACAACCTCAGGGATACCCCCGTTGTTGAAGGCCAGGACAGGCAGGGAACAGGACTGGGCCTCAAGATATACCATACCCAGAGATTCCCTGATACCTGGAAACGCAAATACATCCCCGGAACTGTAAAAAATATACATGTCCTCCCGATGAATCTTCCCGGCAAAGGTGCAGTGCCCCGGGATATGCTTCCCGGCAAGTGTTTTCAGTTTATTTTCCATTTTACCGCTGCCTGCAATCACAAGATGGAATTTTATATTTAATTTCACAAGGTTTTCGCAGCATAAAATCAACCATGAAAGTCCTTTTGTTTTGACATCATCCCTGAACATCCCAGCCGAAAGGACAACAGGGCAATCGTTTTTTATTCCCCATTTTTTTTTCAATCGTTTGCCCTGATCATCATCTTTTTTAAATGCACCAGGTTTAATACCTGGTTTAATATAGGTGAGCTTTTCTTCTGCTATTATGCGTTTGAGGTTTTTGAAGTCAGACAATTTATTTGTAAAAACGTGATCTGCCTGCATCAGGGCCGCAAAATTAAGATAGTAGCCTAAAATTGTTTTAAGCCTTCTTTTCCTTTTTGTGGAATAAATCCCCTGGAAAATGACATACCTGATCCCCAGTATTTTGCATATCAGGGGACCTAAAAGGTCTGGCGCCTTATAATAGGTATGATAGGTAAGCCATAAATCCGGCGGATTTTTATAAAGTTTTTTTAAACACCTGGTAAAATCCTTTGCCCATAAAAACAAGAGCCAGGGTTTAAAATAAATCCACCTGGCCCTTAAAGTACTCTGGACATCAATTTTATGGCCCTGATCTTTGAGGAATGAAAAAAGTCCCCTGGCAATTATAAGGTCGCCTGAGGGGTTTTCATGCCCCAGTGGTTTAAACGGCGCATAAAAGGCAATTTTCATATTACACCCGGCTATTGAACCTGATCCGGGCTGACCCCAAGGCCGGGTATCATGTTGCTGTAAATCCGGGCAAGATCATTTACAAGCTTCTGGTTATTAAAATCCCCGGTAATTCTTTTTCTTGCCTCAAACCTTACCTTTTTTCTCAAATTAACATCTTTTAAAAGGGTTTCTATAGCGTCTGCAAAAGCCAGAGGATCCTTTGGCGGCACCACCTTTCCTGTAACCCCGTCTTCCAGGAATTCCGGCAATCCTGAAACATTGGTTGCCACAACAGGCAAATTCATTGCCATGCTTTCCGCCATTACATTGGGAATACCGTCCCTGTCACCGTTTTCTGCAATCTGGCAGCCAAGCACAAACAAATCAGAATCAGCATAATGTTTGATAACCTCTTCGTGGGCCAAAGTTCCTAAAAGCTTTGTAACTTTTTCAAGTCCAAGTGTTTTAATCAGTTTGACCACTTTATCATGGTCATCTCCTTCTCCAACCAGGGTATGCGTAAAGCGTATCCCCCGGTCACGCAGGACAGCCAGGGCGCGATAAATGGTTTCAAGCCCTTTTTTCTCGGTTATTCTTGCCACTGTCAAGAGCTTATAAGGAGGGGAACAAGACACATTATTCAACTTTGGCGAAAAATAATCAAGGTTGATCCCGTGATATACGCAGAAAACAGGTGTGGTGCTGTTACAGGCAAGCCTTGACAGGTGATTTTTATTGTATTTTGTACATGTCACAACAAACCTTGCCATATCAATCTTTTCTTTCAGCTGTCTTGGATCAGAGGTATAAATATCTTTTGCATGGGCAAAAAAACTGAAAGGTATGCCGCTTAAAAGGCTTGAAAACAATGCCACAGATGTGGGTGAGTGGGCGAAATGGGCCTGGAAATGAACAATGTTTTTGCCAGGCAGGTATTTATTTGTAAGATATCCTGCCTGGAGAAGGTGTTTAATGGTGGCTGATTTTCTTGTCCTGATCCAGCGTACTCCGGCTTTTCTGACAGCTTTAAAATATTTTTTCGGTTTTTTCATTGCCAGCATGAAATTATGATAGATAAGAGGCAATAAATTATCAAGTATTGTGCTGGGAAGATAGTCCACTTCTGCCTTAATCATTCTTATACTGTCATGGGTAAATGCCTCTCTTGGATGACGCATGGATATAATGTGGATCTTAAACCCAAGTGTTTCTAAAAGCAGTATCTCGTTTGAAATAAAGGTCTCTGATATCCTAGGGTAGCCTTTTAAAACCATACACAGGATCGGGGTAGCAGTTTTTTTCATTTTTACCGTTCCAAAATTTTGATATGCGCTCACAAATATTCACAATTCCGGTCATTTTAAACCTGGTCATGGCTTTTGTAAAAGACTCTTTATTTTCAAGCATGCTAAGAATTTTTTCTTCCAGGTTCAAGTTATTAAGCTTAGTCCAGGGGATAAAGTCAACCAGGTGTTCCCGGTTAAAGGCCTTAGCCCTGATAAATTGTTCTTTCCTAGGAGTTTCCCTTGGGATAACAAGAGACATGGTTTTAGAAGAAAGCACTTCGCAGATTGTATTGTATCCACCCATGCACACAACAATATCCGATGCTGCAATCAGTGTTTCCATGTCTGAAAAAAAATCATAGGCCAGTACCCCAAGCTCATTTGCACGTTCCAATATCAGGTCTTTATCGTTCCTGGATAAAAACGGCCCCGTGACCATAACACTTTGAAAGGGTGGCAAAATCGATTGTTCCCTCATTCTTTCAAGCATTTTCAAATATGAATCCAGAACGTGGAATCCGTCTCCGCCGCCACCTGTTGTAACGGTTACAAGGCTCTCATTTTTCATGACATTCAATTGGAGCCTTAATGCTTTGGACACGCTTTTTTCAGGCACCTTTCGCGGGATATAACCTGTGAAATGAACTTTTTTATTTATGGATTCGGGTATTTCATACTCTTTTACAGGGTCATAGACGTCTTTTTGCCCATATACCCATACCTCGCTGTAAAGGTCCTCTATGGTTGAATATATGTTTTTTTTCCTCCAGTCTGCCCTGACTGTATCCGCATCATCCATTATATCCCTCAGCCCGAGGATGGTTTTTGTATCTTTCAAATTCGCTTTTATCCATTCCAGTGCGGGCAGGACTTCTTTTTTCAGGCCCTGGGGTTCCTTGTCCACAATAAAAAGATCAGGCAGAAATGTTTTTACAGTTGCCATGATAATGCTCTGCCTGATCTCCATTGCCTGCATGGGATCAATCCTTATGGTCAAAGGAAAATACTCGTCATTTGCCTTTTTTATCATACCGGGAATCCTGACATAATCGACATATTTGGGAAAAGTCAGCCGTCCTGCAATGGGCGATCCTGTGAGGATCAAAATATTGGTATTGGATTTTCTAAGCTGCTCGGCAATGGCCATGGTTCTTCTGATATGCCCAAGTCCGTAGGTATCATGGGAATACATCAGGATATTGAAAGTTGCATCTTTATTCATGGAATTAAGGTTTTTCTCCTTTTGAATAAAACCGGAAAAAATGTTTCATAATAAGTTCAACAGTTTCCCGGTTAATATGAAAATTTTCTTTTCCATATTGAAAACAGCTCTGGTTCATCATCATATTAAAATCAGTTGCAATTTCATAACTTGGGAAATAGTACACATCTTCATGCCTGCATGCGAATTCATCGGCAACAGCCCTCAAGGTTGACTTGGAGTTGCAATTTGCACTGATAACATCCATGTCCTCCCGGAACGTGGCCCACAAATGCACAGGAGAAATAGTAATGATAAGCCTGCAATCCTTATTATATTTTTTAACAATTTTATAAATTTTTTCTAAATTATCAAGGTTTTCAGGATACCTGCTGACCCTGAAGACATATTCATCCATACCGCCCCCTTCATTAAAATAAGGGCCTGACGGCAGGCAGATCACGCTTTTATCCGATTTATCCTCCCAGATTTCGGTAAGGCCGAGGGTCAATATCAAGACAGAGGCCTTTATAATTGCACGTCTTGAACATTCAATATGGGACTTGAAATCTTTTTCAGCCTCACTGATCGAATCATAAAGAATGATCCTGCGGTAGGGGTCCTGGATCTGACCTGATTTGGGAGATACCCACCACCTTGTTTCAGGGGTAAAGGATTCAAAGGTATATTCAAAGATCTGCCTCATGGAAAAGGTGTTATAGGTTCTTTCCCAGGCGGCACTGGCATGGACTGATGCCGGATGGTGTGTTTCCTCTGTGATATAGTTATACCCCTGTCTTATCAGGACTTTTCTTATCTCCCTTGCAAAGCAGGAACCCATGGATGCAATGGGCATGGATTTATCAATTATGAAATTTGAATTTTCGTCGTGAGGGTATTGGCCCGGTATGAATTTGTTATCATAAGAGCCCGGCCAGACCTGCCAGGGCTCAAATCTGTGTACCGGGTGCATTTCAGAGATTGCCATAATTATCCTATTCTTTTTTGATTGTATTTGTAACCAAACTTGTGGATCAAGTCAAGAAAATGACAAGATAAACAAGGTAATCCCGATACCCTTTAATGGATTTTCATTTAAAATATTGATCAACCAGAACCAGCTCTCTTTTGATTGTTTTCCGGAATGGATTGCATTTCATCCTGCAATAGGCATTGGATTTTGATTTTTCCAGAATTTCTTTAAAATAGGGGCCTTTTAAAATATCTTCCAAAGGTGTTGTTTTAAAATTAATACTGGCATAATATTTTTCTGCCAGCGGCGGCAGGAAATCAAATAATGCATTATGCTCGGTGATATGCATTAAATGGGCAAAACAGCAGGGATGGACAGTCCCGTCAGAAGCCAGGTATAAGGAACCGTTTTCAAGGGGTTTGCATGTGGCACTGGTTCTGGAGGATGCGGCTTTTTCGTCATAGGAACGGAAAATATCTCTCTTTATATGAAAATCAATTTTTGCAGGTTTTTTAAACCGCCCGTCATAATCCCTGGAGGGAATAACAAAAAATCTTTTGCAACCTGTCCGGCGGGCTTTTTTTTTTGCATCATCTATCTGGTGCTCGTTGTGCCTGAACACAATAAATTTCCAGTGGGCAACCCCGCCTGCACCCGTAAACGCTTCGATATTTTTGATTATCTTATCATAATCCGTTCCGATCCGATGCATGGCATGGGTATCAGAAAGGCCGTCCACTGAAAATACCATGCTGCCGTCTTTAAAAAATGGTGCAAGCCTGCTCCACCATTTTTCATCCTGGACCGATCCATTGGTATCCCCTCCTAAAACAACATCTTTATTAAGCTGCTTTATGTAACCTGCGATTTTCACCATATCCCTGTTTGTGGATAAATCCCCGAAGTTTCCTGCAAAACTGATCCATTTTAATTGTTTAATAAGTGACCGGGGAAGCTTTTTAAAATCCTCAAACCCAATCATATGGTTCCCATAAGGGCGGACTTTCTGGCCCCTGCTGCAAAAAGGGCATTTGGCAATACATTTGGATGAAATCTCAATGTTTAAGGCTTTGATATTTTTTAAGGTCAGCATAAAAATTCCTGAGTATTTACATTATTATGCCCT
>JAADHV010000064.1 GCA_013151635.1 Deltaproteobacteria bacterium
CATCGGTCACCGTGCTTCAATCTATGTTGAAGAATACACTCTATCTTCCAGTATTCGGTCAAGTGATGCTATAATAGCTGCAACGGCTATCGAAAATAATATGACGCTTTCCTCAAGTAATGTAAAGCACTTCAAGGTAATAAAAGAATTAAAGTTGAAAGTTTTTAAACCTTAATATCAGAATAGCAAATGTAGCCGTCATGTATCAACAGAATCACATATCATTGCGCTTCAAATGACAGCCGGGGTCTGCGCCGTTTTTGAAGGTTTTTGTAAAATTGAAATGTATAATTGTAGCAAAGGCTGTGGTATCCCTGGCTGCACCTGAGCTAGTCGTTGTGTGCCCTATGATTGTTATAAAAGAATTAATAACCCACGGCCTCTATTCTTTTCTTGACTTCACAGTAATTCTGTTTTACTGTACAGATAGTTACAGATAAATTATCTTTAAAGTCATGAAAAAGGAGGGGGTTGTTGAATTGCCTTTTATTCCGACTAAATTTTTCAGATAATTTTGAACAAACAATATGTCCTGAAAAAAAGGATGTCGCTGCGCTCCTGTTGATTTTATTGGGTTTTATAAGGCATAGAGCAGGAAGCATTAAATAATACATGCAATCTTGTTTTGAGAGATTTAAGCAAAAAGGGGTGAGTTTCAATTAAATTTTTCTAATTAATTTGAATAGAAACAGAATAGTTTTTATGAATTTCAAGGGATAAATAGATAATAAAATCGGACAGGTAAGAAAAAATGAGAATTATTTTGAACTTCAAAATAATTGAATTATTCTGATTTCTAAAAGTTTACATAATTCGGGGATAGACCAACTCGACCATTTTGGGCCTAAAAATAAATTGACTGATAAATTTTTATTTTATCTATTGTCTCAAATAATTATATGTAAAATCCAGTCAAATTAATTCGAAAAATTTACAAGTTGTTCATTTTAATTCGAAAAAAAATCCCGGTTTTTATTCAAAATAAACTAAAAAATAACAGGGTAAAATGGTAAAAATTGAAGTCGATACGGAAGTGTATGAAAAATTAGGTGAAATAGCTATACCTTTCAAAGAGACAAATCCTAACATGGTCATTCGCCGGCTACTAGGACTGTCTGGTAACAAAATTCTTGATAGCGAGATGGCTAGTGGAGTTCGTCAGATACAAACAAACGAAAAATTTCAAACCATATCTCAGCCTCAGACAGAAAGTTTAAAATTAGATAATGTTAATCAATATATAGATGAGCTTAGAAATGTTTCCTCAGAAACACATCCAGCGTTTCTTACTTTTTTAATGGATAAATATCATAATGCAAAAGGAAACTATAAAACTTCCAATATTGTAGAGTTTATGGAAGAAATAAACTTGCAATTACCTAATGGAACATTTCGTAACCCTTGGATGAAAGCACCGTATGGAGGCGAAAAAAATGGACTGATAAGTTGCCAACGAACCATAGAACATTTCAAACAAACAAGAAAATTTGGTTGTTGGGGTGGGAAAGATGTAAAAGAAAACTGTAATTCTGTGAATGAATGTATATATCATCCTGAAAATGAAGTAAAAATGCAGAACAAGTGTGATTTAAGAAATGGTGTAATTTGGAAAAGGACATCACCTGATTCACCTTTTACATATGGTGCATATTACTTGGAGGTTATAAAAAAACAACTCTTAAAAGGCCACACTATTCCATTAAAACCATTGGTGAAAATTGTTTTTCCAGAAAAAAGCTATAATGCCAAACTTATTGAACGGTTCAAAACAGATTTTCACTTTAATGAAGAAGAGTTAAACACCTTGTTTACAAAGTAACTTAGCACACAACAGATAAAGGATTAGTAACCGTGCCGAGGCACGAGGCTCGGTACTAATCCTATGGTTCATGAAGCCGGTTTTTAAATGGCACACTTTTTGCTATAAGGGGAAAGCTTCGAATCTCAGATTATTTAACTATTTCAATATGATAGCTGCTGGCTATAAAATAGAGATGTTTTGTATTTGTTTTGAAGAACATCATAATTTTTTTATGCAATATGTTAAGTTTTATGTCAATAATAATTTAAAGCCAATAAGGCTTCTCTTCTCTGCCGCGGAGCGGCTTACTTGAACAAAATGATTGAGCAGATGCTGTAAGCAGTGGCATTTGGAGGAGGCTTTGCCTTCCTGGACTTTTCCCTTTTTCCGCTATCATGCTTATTATCCGGAACTGCTCATCATCGACCTTAGGTACTAAAAAGGGTATATCAATGGAAAAAAATGAAAAGAATATTTTAGAAACCAGTTTGAAAAAAAGGGGGTTTTCTGAAATAGGGGAAATATTATTCCAAGATTTGATTAATAAGGAAAAGTGTATCTCCCGTATCCGATCAGCGGTTCAAAGCGGAACTCACCCCAGGCTCCCGGCACACGGCCTTTTTCAGTCAACCAGTGTGATAGCATTGTTTGTTTTTAATAAGGAAGTAGAGCTGGTTTTTATCCAGAAAGCAGATGTAAAAGGCTATCCCTGGGCTAACCAGATGGCATTTCCCGGCGGGCATAAAGACAAGAAAGATCTTTCAACAAGGGATACGGCTTTAAGGGAACTGACAGAAGAAATGGGGATAAAAAGAAAAAACGTAGAAATTTTAGGTTCTCTCGGGCATTTTCAAACCATCAACAATAAGGATATTGAAGCCTGGGCCGGTATATGGAACCGGAAAGATACAATTGAACATGATACCTCTGAAATTTCCAGGGTATTTTTGATACCTTTAAAGTATTTGATCAACCTTCATAAAGAAAAAGGTTTTCACAGGCAGGTGCCCAATGTAATGCAGCTTGCCTATCCATACGAAGATGTTTTAATCTGGGGAGTGACAGGAAAAATTTTATACCACCTTATAGATGTTTTATTAAAGGGCGGCTAATTGTTTTTTGAACGTTTTTTAAGTCTGAAAAATATTTTTACCACAAGAAATAAGCTCAGGAACGAAAGAAAGCCCGGGAACCATACGTGTTCCTTGAAATCAAGATTGCCGGAACCGACAATAACACCCACAATAGCAAAAGCAAATACAAAGACCATAATGAAGATTAGCAGCCAGCAGGCAAAATTTGAATCGTACCAGGGCGTTATAGCCTTTCTGAAAAATGGATTCTGATCCAGTTGCATTTGCATTTCCATTAAATATGTGTTAAAACCACAATATATAGATTTTTTTTCTTGACAAACAACAATATGTTGATTAAATCTATTATCCAGCAGTATGGATAAACTTTTTTTAAAACCCTTAGGAAAGATATGCTAATTTCAATCAGATTTCAAGAGGTGGGACATGTTTGAGCAAATTAAAAAACGGGATGGAAGACTATCAGAATTTGATTCGTCAAAAATTACTTATGCCATCCGAAAAGCAGGCGAGGCAACCGGTGAATTCAGCGAAAGAGAAGCAAAAAAGATGACCTTGAAAGTTGTTACGCTTGTGAGGGACATGCGCCTTGGACCTGTTCCCGAAGTGGAAGAAATCCAGGATATAGTGGAAAGAGTTCTTCTGGATTCCCCGTTTTACAAAACTGCCAAAGCCTATATTATTTACCGGGAGCAGCACAACCAGATAAGAAAGATTGCCATTAAAGAAAATGTGGGGCTCATGGAATCCTATATTAGAAGAATGGACTGGAAAGTGAAAGAAAACAGCAATATGAGTTATTCTCTCCAGGGATTGAACAATTACATATCTTCAGACATCACAGCAGAATACTGGCTCAATAAAATTTATCCGCCGGATGTCAGGGATGCACACTACAGAGGAGATCTCCACATCCATGATTTAAGCCTCCTGTCTGTATATTGTGTGGGCTGGGATTTACAGGATCTTCTGGCTGAAGGCTTTAAAGGTGTGGCTGGTAAAGTTGAATCTTCCCCGCCAAAACACTTCAGAAGCGCACTGGGCCAGGTTGTTAATTTTTTCTATACATTGCAGGGAGAGGCTGCGGGCGCCCAGGCCATGTCCAATTTTGATACTCTTTTAGCCCCTTTTATAAGGGAAGACCGCTTGTCTTATAAAGAGGTTAAACAGGCTCTCCAGGAATTTGTATTTAATATTAATATTCCCACAAGGGTTGGATTCCAGACACCTTTTACAAACATCACCATGGATTTGAATGTACCGTCCACTTTAAAGGATTCTCCCATAATTATCGGCGGGGAGTATAAGGAACAAACCTATGCCTGGTTTCAAGAAGAGATGGACATGCTGAATGCTGCATTTGCCGAAGTAATGATGGAAGGGGATGCAAAAGGCCGGGTATTTACCTTCCCTATCCCGACATATAATATTACCGAGGATTTTGACTGGACCAATCCGAATCTTGAAAATATCTGGAAGATGACCGGGAAATACGGCATTCCCTATTTTTCAAATTTTGTGAATTCAGATATGGACCCTGAAGATGCCCGTTCCATGTGTTGCCGCTTGAGGCTGGACAACAGGGAATTAAGAAAAAGAGGAGGCGGTCTTTTTGGTGCCAATCCGTTGACCGGCTCCATTGGCGTTGTCACCCTGAACCTGCCGAGAATAGGTTATCTTGCCAAAGATGAAGATAATTTTATAGAAAGGCTTGATACCCTTATCCAATACGCTGCAGACTCATTGACTATTAAAAGAAAGATCCTTGAAAAATTTACAGAAGGCGATCTTTATCCCTATTCAAAATTTTATTTAAGAAAAATTAAAGAGAGTACGGGTGTCTACTGGCGCAACCATTTTTCCACCATTGGTATTCTTGGTATGAACGAGGCCTGTATCAATCTCATGGGTGAAGGCATTGCCACGCAAAAAGGCCAGGACTTTGCCGTAAGGATCATGGATCATATCAGGGCCAGGATTGAAAAGCTGCAGGAAGAAAACGATGAGATTTTCAACCTTGAGGCAACCCCTGCAGAAGGCACTACATACAGGTTTGCCAGCATGGATAAAGCAAAATTTGAGGACATTATCTGTGCCAATGAAGAAGAATACAAGCAGGGCAAAGATCCTTTTTATACAAATTCCACCCACCTGCCGGTAAATTATACTGATGATATCTTCGAGGCCCTGGAACTCCAGGACCGCCTCCAGACCAGATACACCGGCGGAACTGTCCAGCACCTTTTCCTTGGTGAAGAAGTCAGTGATATTGACGTTGTCAAGAACTTAGTGGACAAGGTATCCAATTCCTTTAAACTGCCGTATTTTACCTTGACTCCGACATTCAGTGTCTGCCCGTCCCATGGATATATTTCAGGCGAGCATGAAATATGCGATACCTGCGATGCCCAAACCGAAGTGTACTCAAGAGTTGTGGGATATCTAAGACCTGTAGGGCAATGGAACAATGGAAAACAGACGGAATTTGCCATGCGTAAAACATTTAATATAGCCTGATAAAGATGAATATTGGTGGATTTCAAAAAAATTCCCTGATTGACTTTCCAGGAACCATAGCATGTATCATTTTTACACAAGGATGTAATTTTGTCTGCCCTTATTGTCATAATCCGGATTTGGTCGCAAGTCCCCAAAAGGGGGCCTGCGACCTTTATGATGAAAACATGATACTTGAATTTCTTGAAAAAAGAAAAAATTTATTAGAAGGGGTTGTGATTACCGGGGGAGAGCCAACCCTGCAAAAGGATCTGGCAGTATTTTGCAGGAAGGTCAAGAGCATGGGATATAAGTTGAAACTGGACACTAACGGGACCCGTCCCAGGGTTTTGGAAAAGCTTTTTAAAGAAAGGCTTGTTGATTTTATATCCATGGATATAAAAACCGGGCTTGATAATTATTCTCTTGTGGTACCAGGGGAATTTAATTTTAAAAAAATTTTTCAAAGCGCCCGCCTTTTAATGGAAAAAGCACCTGCCTACGAGTTCAGGACCACCTGCACCAGGCCCTTTGTAAGCAAAAAAATCATGAAAGATATCGGGGAAATGATAGCAGGTGCAAAAAGGTATATCCTCCAGAAATGCTCACGGAATGTAAAAGTGCTTGATCCTGAATTTTTAAAAGCGGATAATAACTTTTTTTCTGATAAAGAGATGCTTGAACTGAAAAGAACAATAGACAAATATGTTGGTGAGTCTGTTGTCCGTTAAAGATGAAAAGCTCACGGAAGGGAAGCAAATATGGAATATCCCCTTGTAAAGGCCTTAATTAACCTTGATGCCATCCGTAAGAATATTCGTAATCTAAAACGCCTGATAAACAAGAGCTGCAAATTCATGGCCGTGGTCAAGGCAGATGCCTATGGCCACGGGGCGGTAAAGGTTGCACAAAAAGCACTGCAAAGCGGTGCCGACCTGCTTGGGGTTGCAAGGATTGAAGAAGCTTATGAACTTAGGAAGGCAGGCATTGGGGCTCCAATACTTGTTTTTGGCTATATCCATCCATCAAATGCCGCAATGATGGCAGACTTGGATTTTACTGCAAGTTTGTATGATTATGCCATGGCAGAAGCATTGAGCCGGGAAGCAGGATTTTTAAACAAGCCTGTTAAGGTTCATTTGAAAATCGATACCGGAATGGGCAGGGTTGGCATGATTATTAAGAAACCCTGTAAGGATATGCCCACCAGGGGACCGGCCGGGAACGCGGCTCAAAGCCAGGTGGTAAAAGAAATAGAGAAAATCAGCAGATTGCCCGGCATTGATATTAAAGGTATTTATACCCATTTTGCATCTGCTGACAGCAAGGATAGATCTTATACCAACCAGCAGATAGATATGTTTACCTCCCTGCTGGATGATTTAAAGAAGGCAGGACTGGAATTCGAAACCTGCCATGCTGCGAACAGCGCGGCCATTATTGAGTTTCCCGGATCTCATTTTGATATGGTAAGAGCAGGTATTTCCATTTATGGGCTTTATCCTTCTTTTGAGGTGGACAAATCAAAAGTGAAACTTTTTCCTGCCATGACGCTGAAATCAATCGTGACAGGAGTAAGAAAGGTTCCCAGGGGATTTTGTGTAAGCTATGGGATGACCTTTGAAACGCAAAAGGAAACATGCCTTGCATCAGTGCCCGTAGGGTATGCAGATGGGTTTTCAAGACATTTTTCCTCCAATGCCCACATGCTTGTAAAAGGGTGTAAGGCCCCTGTTGCCGGGCGGGTATGCATGGATCAGACCATGATTGATGTGGGAGAAATAAAAGGTGTCATTGCCGGTGATGAAGTCGTATTGATCGGCTCCCAGGGAAAGGAAATCATTAGTGCGGATGAACTTGCAATAAAGGCAGGTACCATCAATTATGAGATTGTGTCTGCTTTAACATCCAGGGTAAAAAGGATTTATTCGGATGAAGAGTCCTTTTCCGGTTCCGGGTAAACCATTTTACCTGTCATGGATAAATCATAACCCCCGTATTCTTCTGCAGTGGCCTTTATTACCTTTCCTTTTAAAAGTGATAAGAAAAGCTGAATCCCCTTGTCAAAAAATCTTTCTTTTGTGATGAGCAAATCAAAGCGTTCCTTGCAGACAGGGATAAAATCAAGGCCGAGGATATTTGCAACCGGTCTGATACAGGGACCTGCATCTGCTTTTTTTGCAAGTATTTTAAGGCCCACATCCATGTGCCGGATTAAAGCTTTTTCATACCCTGTTATGGTTTCTCCTTTTATCCCGGCTTTTTTTAATTCCATGTCAAAAAGCTGGCGGGTGCCTGTGCCAAGCTGCCGGTTAATGATTTTAATACCTTTCTCACCAAGACTGGCTACAGATTGTATGTTTTTGGGATTCCCCTTCTGGACGATAATGCCCTGCTCTCTTAAACAAAAATTTACTACAGCCGGGATCTGATTCATTTCATCTTTTAAAAAAGGAAAATTATATTCTTCATTGTCTGCCATGAGATGGCTTGCTGCAATGTGGCAGAGATTTTGTTTTAAGGCTTTTAAACCGCCCATGGAACCTGCAATACCGAACATGGCCATATGCTCTTTATGTTTGAGATTAAAGGTTGAGATGATTTTGTCCAGTAATAAGTCATTGCTGCCGGCAATAAGGACAAGTCCGTGATAAGGGGGAAGCTGGGCAAGCTCAGGGTAATTTTCCGTGCCTGTTTCCACCCATTGTCTAACAAGGTTTAGAGGGAATAACCATTTGCCGGTAACTTTGGAGGCAGGCAGGCTTTTTTCCGCAATAAGGGAATATACCATTTTTTCATTTACGTTTAAAAACTTTGCAACTTCTTTTGTTGAAAGCATTTCACCCATAAGCTGTCTCCCTTTGTCTTAAAATATTGATTTTACAATTTTTTCAACAACCTTGTCCGGCTCTATTGAAGCACAATTAATTTTTATATCACAATATGTATCATATAAGGGAGTTCTTTCTTTGTAAAGATCTTCAATACTCCTTCCCGGGCCAATGGCAACACCCCTGGATCTAATATCCGAAAGTCTTGTCAAAAGTGTTTTAAGATCAATGGAAAGATATATAATGGTGCTGATCCTGCCAAGGTATTCCATGGCTTTCTTGCTGTATACAACGCTTCCGCCCGTTGCAATTACATTATTTGTACAATCTATGCCGACAATATGCTTTTCTTCAATTTGTAAAAACCTTGAAAGGCCTTTTTGCAGGATAATTCCGGCAAGTGTTTTTTGCTCTTTTGATTGAATCAAATCGTCCGAGTCAAGAAATTTAAAGCCCGTTTCCCTGGCTAAAAGATTTCCAACAGTGCTTTTTCCAACAGCAGGCATTCCTATTAAACTGATATTTTTCTTAGTTTTCATAATAATTTATTCGGTATTTTGCAATATTTACATTTTTTTTAATAATAAACTTATAAAAATACATACAATTCTTTTTTCGTTAATGCAAGGGGAAACAAGAGCTTTTATCCTGGCTTGACTTTATTTGTCCGGAACACTATTTTTATGGGAAATTAACAAAAGGCTGAGAAGACAAAGATTATGAAACCTGAGATAATTACCATAGTAGGGAAATCCAATTCAGGAAAGACCACTCTTCTTGAAAAATTGATCCCCCACCTGAAACAGAAAGGGTACAAAATAGGATCTGTAAAGCATACCCATGACGGGTTTGAAATAGATAAAGAAGGAAAAGACAGCTGGCGCCACAGAAACGCAGGTGCAGACGCAACTCTTGTAATCAGTCAGAATAAAGTCGCCATAATTAAAGACGACAAAAACGATTATATAGAAAAGATGAAATCTTATCTTTCTGATATGGATATTATTTTGGCAGAAGGATTTAAAAAACAGGATCTGCCAAAAATAGAAGTGTTCAGAAATGAAAGTGTTCATGAAAATCCTCTCTGCATGGATGATGAAAATCTTGTCGCCTTTATTACGGATTCAGACTATAAACCGGCTGTTCCCGTATACGGGCTTGAAGATATAGGGGATCTTGCCGGGTTTATTGAATCGAATTTTCTTAAAAAGTAAATAAAGTGCAAAAAAAGAATTTCATACGGAAAAAAAGAAAGCTTGGTATAAATTTTTTGATTATTTTGATTATTGTTTCAATAAATTCAATTGGTGCGGCAAAAAATTATCAGCCAAAAGGGGATAATTGCATTACACAATTTGAAAATGGTGAGATTAATTGGACTACCGGAAAAATCATTGCCATTGGCAAGGCTTCTCCTTTGGATAACAAAGAGGCATCCAATGAATCGGTTCAGGGGGCGGCAAGGGCTGATGCAAACAGGCAGATCATAAGAATTTTAAAACAAATAAAAATTAATAATGCCATGACCGTGGATGAGTATGCATCAAAAAATGATGTCATCCTAGCGGGTATAGAAAAAACAGCCAGGGACGCAGATATTTTTAAACAATACTATACATCTGCTCTTGCCGTGGAAATAATGATTGAAACAAGTATTTTTGGCGGTTTTTTACAATTAGTATTGCCTGAAGACATCCGGCAGATACCTGAGATTACTACTGAAGTGCGTGCGGAAAATACCAGGGAAGTGGCGAAAAAGCCCTTCACCGGATTGATCATTGATGCAAGGGGGCTTGGGGTAGAACCGGTTCTCAATCCCGTGATTGTAAGCGAGCAGGGCCATGAAGTATATTCTCCTGTTTTTATAAGCAGGGAGTTTGCCGTACAAAAAGGGGTATGCAAGTATCTTTGCAGCATGGACCAGGCCTTAAAGGATAAGAGAATCGGCAGCCATCCCCTGGTTTTCAAGGGGCTTCGCAAAGAAGGCAAACAAAATACCTCCATTGTTATCAGCATGTCGGATTACAGGCTGCTGGAAAAAGCAGCGGAACGGCATATCTTTCTCAAAGAATGCAGGGTGATTATTGTGAAGGATTAATAAGGGCATTATCAATTAATCTTGTTTTGCCAACGTTTACTGCCATTGCCAATAACACCTGGCGGTCAATTTTTTCCATATCTTCAAGGGTTTGCGGATCACAAAAGCATATATATTCTATGTTTGTTTCGGCAAATGATCGAATAAGGCGTTCAAGCCGGTTTTTAATGGTATAAGGATTTGTTTCTCCCCCGGCGATCAGTTCCCTTGCTAAGTTCAATGATTTGGAAAGACTCAGGGCTGACACTCTCTGGGGCCCGGAAAGGTAAGTGTTTCTGGAACTCATGGCAAGGCCGTCTTTTTCCCTTATGATATCTCCCGCGACAATATTGATGTTAAAATCAAGGTCCAGGGTCAGTTGCCTGATAATTTGAAGCTGCTGATAATCTTTTTGTCCAAATACGGCAATATCCGGCATGACAATATTGAATAATTTGGTGACAACCGTTGCAACTCCTGCAAAATGGACCGGCCTGAATTTTCCGCATAAAAATCCCGGAAGGTGTTGCAGCGCGACTTTGGTTTGAAAGTTTTCAGGATAGATATTTCCTTTTTCAGGTAAAAAAACCGCGGTTACCCCGGCTTTTTGGGCAAGGGCAAGATCATTTTTAATATTTGAAGGGTATGAATTTAAGTCCTCATTAGGTCCGAATTGGGCCGGGTTTACAAAAATACTCAGCACAAGCTCATCGCATAAGGGTTTTCCTTTTTCAACAAGGGAAATATGGCCTTTATGCAGATACCCCATGGTGGGTACAAGGCAAATGGTTTTTGATTCTTTTTTTTTATTTTTTGACCAGTTATTCATTTCAGATTTTGTTTTTAATATTTCCATTATTTTTCAAGCTCCTCTTTAACAGCGATTCCCATATCCAATACAGTATAAGGTTTTTTTATATAAGTTCCCGCCCCAAGATCCTGAACTGTTAAAACATCTTTTGACTCGGAATATCCACTTGCAATAATAGCTTTTTGACCGGGATTTATTTTTTTTATCATTTGATAGGTCTCAAGTCCACTGATGGAGGGGGCCATTATCATATCCAGGATCACAAGATCAGCAGGATTGTTTTTTATGAATTCAACAGCAGCATATCCGTTATTCACCGCTTTTGTCCGGTATCCTAAGTTTTCAAGGATACTGACGGCAATTCTCTGCTGGTCTTTCAGGTCATCAACAACCAGGATCATCTGGCCCTGGCCTTTTATTTCATCAAGGGTGCCTTGTTTTGCCTTTTGAGTTATTTCCTGGCGTATTGCAGGAAACAGGAGGTCAAATTTTGTGCCCTTGTTATTGGAAGTTACATTAATAAATCCATTATGGTCCTGAACTGCATTCCAGACAACAGTAAGGCCAAGGCCCGTACCGCTTTTCCCCATTTCTTTTTTTGTAAAAAAGGGCTCGAATATTTTTTTCAGGTTTTTCTTATCAATGCCGGAACCATTGTCAGCCACACTTAAAATAACATATTCACCCGGAACCATATCTTTATAGACAGGTACCGAAGGGTCAATATAATTGTTGGAGGTTGTGATGAGAACCTTGCCGTTATCCTTATCTGAAACTTCTTCCGCTGCATTTAAAACAAGATTCATTATCGTTTTTTCGATATGAATATAAGAACCTTTTATATTCAGGAGTTCAGGTTCCGTAATGATTTCTATTTTAACCTGTTGATGGGTCTGCCGGATTTTTTGGAATTCAGGGGCAGCAGCATAACGGTCTATGATTGAATTGATATTCAGGGCTTCCATTTCCACGCTTGCACCCCGGGATATGGTTAATAGATCACTTACAACCGCAGAGGCTTTCCGGCCGGAATCCTTAATCATATTCAGCCCTTTTTTTATATCCGGATCAAGATCCTGGTCCATCATCAGCACTTCAGGGTATGTGGCAATTCCTGAAAGGATATTATTCAAGTCATGGGCGACACTTCCGGCAAGTATTCCCATGGATTTGAATTTTTCAGCCTGTGCGAGTTTTTTCTTGAGCTTTTGCAGCTTTTCTTCTCGGGTTTTTTTTTGCGAGATATCTCTTATCATGCCCTGGTATGCATTTTGGCTTTCTGGAAAATTATTGATTTTTAATCCCGTGATCTCAACGTGGATGGGTGTGCCGTTTTTATGGTTGATGATTGTCTCATACCTCACATTATCTTTATTTCTCATAAGGTTTTTAAATTCATCTATTTTGCCTGGTTGCAGAAATTGAGTAAAAGGTTTTTTAATCAATTCTTTTTGCATAAACCCGAGTACAGGATAGACGGCTGAATTGACAAACGTGACATAAAAATTTTTATCTAATGTCCAAATGATATCAGATGTGTTTTTTAAAAGGTGTTTAAATTCTTTGCCGGAAACTTCAATCGCTTTTATCAAAACCGCAAGTGAAAGTACAAGAGCGCCACATAAAAAAAAGAATGTCCCGGTAATAACGACCCATTCATCAGGGCTTGGGATGCCTTGAATATGATCCGGTGAAATTAAGCCTGTAAAATAAATATACCCGAACATAATCAAAGTCAGCGTATTAATTGAAAGGGTTATAAATCCTCCTTTTATGCCGGAAAAAATGGCGGCAAATGCAGAAAAACATAAAAAATATAACCTTGTGCTGCCGATAACTCCCGTGGTTACAAGGGAAAAAACACCCAGGAAATAGAACACTGATATTCCTGCCCAGACCCTGGTATGAAAAGAAAGCTTTTCAAGAAACATGACACCAGAGATCCAAAGATATATCAAAGTATAAAAAATTATCCTGCTCCATTCAGATGTCTCAAATGCAGATTTGCAACTTAAAATATACGGGACTATACCTATAATTAAAAAGGCGTAAAAAAGGCATTTAAAAATTTTTTTCTGCCAGAAAAGAAGGGTGTCTTCATCGCCTTCATAAAAAGATTTTATATTGAAAAATTTTGAAATCATAAATGTTGACTTATATATATTTAAAAGATATTGAAGATTTTACTATATTGACCGTAAAATGCAATAAAATTAAAGGATTTGCCATGAATACATTTGTCCCCACCAGAGATGATGCTTTGAATTTATTAAAAAAATACAATCAAAAAAAAGGGCTGATCCGTCACGCCCTTGCCGTTGAAGCCGTGATGGGTCATTTTGCCGGGCTTTTTAATGAAGATGAAGAAAAATGGCGGGTCATAGGACTGGTGCATGACCTTGACTATGAAATGTTCCCCGGAGAGCATTGCCAAAAGTGCGTTGACCTGTTCAAAGAGCACAATTGGCCAGGGGATTATATAAGGGCAGTGATCAGCCATGGTTTTGGGATCTGCACGGATGTGAAACCTGAAACCAATCTTGAAAAAACACTTTATGCCATAGATGAGCTAACAGGCCTTGTCGCAAGCGCAGCTCTTGTCAGGCCGTCAAAAAGTATCCTTGATATCAAGGCAAAATCCGTAAAAAAGAAATTCAAGGATAAAAGTTTTGCAGCAAAGATTGACAGGAATGTGATAAAAGAGGGTGCAAGTCTCCTTGATATGGAGCTTTCCGAGTTGATCACCCAGGTGATTTCGGGAATGAGACCCGTAGCGGAAAAGATCGGCTTAAAAGGAAGTTTGTAATTTAATTCAATCCTTAATATACAGCTTAACTCGGCCTGCCTGCCTGATCCCTGCTTGCAGTATGCCAGGCCGGGATCAGGGGTATTGGCCTTTAACTTTTTCTTCTTGCACCAATGAAGCTGATCAGTCCAAATCCAAAAAGTATCATAGTGCCAGGTTCAGGTAAATTTGAGAATGATGTGACGCTTGAGTAAGTTCCAGGATTATTTGAGGGACTGCCTGCTTTATACAAGCCGCTTGAAGCGCTCCAGTCACCTCTCTGATTTTATATTTATTTCAAGTTGTTAAATATGAAGATTCAGTAATATTTTTCTACTTTATATGAAATAATTTACCAAATTTATGGAAAATTTTTGCCTATTTTTATCCTGTTATTGCATTGGCCCGCTTTTTTTTGAAAACAATAAGTTTTATAAGAAATATGTACACGGTTTGATGAAGCCAAGAGCTTCCAGTGCAGGTCAGCTTACCTTGCAAAGACTTAGAATTTTAAAAAAGCGTTGCCTTGAATAAATAGGATAGCTTTGATATCTTAAGTTCAGGGAAAGTGAATAATTTTTGGCTTACAGCTTAAATCTTATGCTGTAAGCTTTTAATTTTTTAAATTGCAGGAAAATTTAAGATGTCACTTGTTAAAAAAAGACGTCAAACAAGTCAAATCAGTATCGGAAATGTAAAAATTGGATCTGATGCGCCTGTCTCAGTCCAGTCCATGACAAATACCAGGACCCAGGATGTGGCAGCTACAACCGCCCAGATTCATGCCCTTGAAAAGGCAGGATGTGAAATTATCCGGGTGGCGGTTCCGGATATGGAAGCAGCCCTGGCCATTGAGAAAATAAAACAGCATATCACCATTCCACTCATTGCTGATATTCATTTTGATTTCAGGCTGGCAGTCGCATCTGCAAAAGCAGGCGCCGATGCTTTAAGGATAAATCCCGGTAATATAGGGGAAGAAAAAAAAATCAAGGCAGTGGTGGATTGTGCAAAAGACCATGGCATTCCCATAAGAATAGGTGTGAATGCAGGCTCTCTTGAAAAAGAGATTGAACAACGTCTTGGAACAACAGCCAATGCCATGGTGGAAAGTGCATTGCGCAATATAAAAATCCTTGAAGACTTGGATTTTTATGACATTAAAGTTTCCCTGAAAGCCTCTGATGTTTCAAGGACTGTTACAGCCTACAGGCTATTGGCACCACAGACCAATGTTCCGTTTCATGTCGGAGTAACAGAAGCCGGGGGGCTTTATGCAGGTATCACAAAGTCTGCCATCGGTATTGGCATGCTTCTGGCAGAAGGCCTTGGTGATACAATGAGGGTTTCTTTGACAAGGGATCCTGTTGAAGAAATCAGGACCGGATATGAGATTTTAAGGGCGCTTGGTATCAGGAGCCGGGGTCCGGAACTGATATCATGTCCCACATGCGGACGGTGTAAAATTGATCTTTTTAAAATTGCGGGGAAAGTAGAAAAAGCTTTACTTGAAAGGTCTTCTAAGATTAAAGTTGCAATTATGGGATGCGTTGTAAACGGACCTGGAGAGGCAAAAGAGGCGGATATAGGCATAGCAGGTGGTGATGGCAAGGGGATTCTATTTAAAAAGGGAAAAGTGATACGGAAAATAGACCAGGATAAACTTGTGGATCAATTGCTGGGCGAAATAGATAATATGACAAAGAATTCGGAGGAACCCAATGGCAAAAAAGAATAAAACAGCGATCACTCCAACCCGGGAACAAGACTATCCTGGCTGGTACCAGGAAGTTGTGAAAGCGTCGGACATGGCTGAAAATTCCCCGGTCAGGGGATGTATGGTGATAAAGCCCTGGGGATATGCGCTTTGGGAAAACATCATGCATAAGATGGATGGCATGTTTAAGGAAACCGGTGTGAAAAATGCCTATTTCCCTTTGTTTATCCCCTTAAGTTATTTGGAAAAAGAGGCAGAGCATGTGGAAGGGTTTGCCAAAGAGTGTGCTGTTGTCACCCATCACAAGCTTGAAAAGGACGGTGAAGGCGGCTTAAAGCCGGCAGGAAAACTTAGTGAGCCATTAATTGTGCGTCCTACATCTGAAACTATTATAGGGGAATCCATGGCCAGATGGACAGCAAGCTACAGGGACCTTCCCCTTGTTTTAAACCAGTGGGCAAATGTGGTTCGATGGGAAATGCGGACCCGGATGTTCTTGAGGACCAGTGAATTTTTATGGCAGGAAGGGCATACTGCCCATGCCACAGAGCAGGAAGCAAAAGAGAGAACCATGCTCATGCTTGATGTCTACACAAAGTTTGTTGAAGAATACCTGGCCATCCCGGTTATAAGGGGCAGGAAAACAGCTTCGGAACGCTTTCCGGGGGCTGATGATACCACCTGTATTGAGGCCATGATGCAGGATAAAAGAGCACTCCAGGTTGGCACATCTCATTTTCTCGGCCAGAATTTTGCCAGAGGATCAGATATTAAATTTCAGAATGAAGAGGGTAAGGAAGAGTATGCCTGGACAACATCATGGGGAACTTCCACAAGGATGATTGGCGGGATGATAATGGTGCATTCCGACGATGACGGCCTGGTTCTTCCTCCACGGGTGGCACCGGCCCATGTTGTTATTTTTCCGATTTTCAAAAAGGGTGAAGACAAGAGAACCGTCATGGAAAGCGCCCTGGGCCTCAAAGATGCCCTGGGAGAAAAACAATTCCATGACAGAAAAATTCAAGTTGAAATTGATGACCGGGATATCGGCGGTGCCAGGGGCTGGGACTGGGTGAAAAAAGGGGTTCCTGTGAGGATTGAACTTGGTCCCAGGGATATTGCACAGAACAGTGTTTTTATGGCCAGAAGGGATGAAGCATCCAATAAAAAACAATCCATGAACAGGGAAGAGTTTATCAAAAAAATTACGGATATTCTAGACAATATCCAGGATAATCTCTTTAACAGGGCAGTGAATTTTAGAAAAGAAAATACTTTTGAAATAGATGATCAAAAAGAGTTTTACAAGCTTTATGAAAAATCCCGGGGCTGTAATAATGGTGCCTTTGTCATGGCACACTGGTGCGGCTCACAAAAATGTGAGGAAAAAATAAAAAAAGACCTGTCCGTAACCATTCGCTGTATTCCCTTTGACAGTCCAACAGAAGAGGGGCATTGCATATGTTGTGATAATTCAAGTTCAAGAAGGGTAGTTTTTGCCAAAGCATATTAGGCATAGCTCATGATCAGGATTAGCGACATACTTGAAAAAATTTATGAATATAATCCCGGAGGGGATCCTGATATTATAGACAGGGCCTATATTTACTCGGCAAGGGTTCATAAAGGCCAGGTCAGGCTTTCAGGGGAACCATATCTTTCCCATCCCCTTGAGGTTGCCAATATTTTAGCAGACATGCGGCTGGATGTTGAAAGCATTGCCGCAGCCCTTCTGCACGATGTTATTGAAGACACGCCCGCCACAAAAGAAGATATTGAAAAAATGTTCGGCCCGAGTGTTGCCCATATTGTTTCCGGTGTAACAAAACTTTCAGCCCTGCCGTCTTCAACAAAAATTGCCCAGCAGGCGGAAAGTTTAAGGAAAATGATACTTGCCATGGCAGATGATATCCGTGTGGTTCTGATCAAGCTTGCTGACAGGATTCATAATATGCGTACCTTAAAGTATCATCGTAATCAGGAAAAACAGGTAGCCATTGCCCAGGAGACCCTGGATATTTATGCCCCGATAGCTGCACGCCTGGGGATTTTCTGGATAAAGTACGAACTTGAGGAAATTGCATTTTATTATACTTTAAGGGACGAATTTGAGCGTATTGATGCCTTGGTGAACAAAGCCCGGGATGAAAAAGAAGAATACATAAAGAAGGTTAATGAAAAACTTCATGAAAAAATGCAGGAAATGGAGTTGGAAGGCGAAATAAAAGGGCGCTATAAAGCGCATTATTCCATTTATCAAAAAATGATATCCCAGAACCTTGAATTTGAAGAGGTTTACGATATAATTGCATTTAGAATCATTCTTGATACAGTGCCCCAGTGTTATGCCGCCATGGGAGCCATTCATTCCATGTGGAAGCCGATTTACTATAAAATAAAAGATTATATCGGCAACCCCAAACCCAATATGTATCAATCAATCCATACCACTGTTGTGGGCCCGAAAGGTGAAAGGGTTGAAATCCAGATCAGGACCCGTGATATGGATCAGATCGCAGAATCAGGAATCGCAGCCCACTGGAGCTACAAAGAAGGTACAAAAGTTGATAAAGGCACAGGCGAATTGTTTGCCTGGATCAGGAACCTTGTGGAAAACCAGGAAAATTATAATGATCCGGATGAATTTCTGGAAAATGTCCGTATTGATCTGTATCCTGATGAAATATACGTGTTCACGCCATTAGGAGAAATCAAGACCCTGCCCAAGAAGGCTACGCCTGTGGATTTTGCCTACATGATCCACACTGAAGTGGGTGCCGAGTGTACAGGTGCAAAGGTAAATGGAAAACTGGTGCAGCTCACCCATGAACTGAAAACAGGCAATACAATTGAAATTATTACAACCAAAGGTCATACACCAAGCCCGGACTGGCTTAATTTTGTAAAAACAGTAAAGGCCAGGACTAAAATAAGGGCCTGGATAAATGCCAGGGAAAAAGAGAGAAGCTATTCTCTTGGGCGTGAGATCTGCGAAAAGACATTTAGAAAGAAAAATCAGAATTTTAATGTTCTGGTTAAATCAGGAGAAATCAAAAAGGTTGCAGATGCCTTTGGATTTAAAACCATTGATGATCTGATCGCCCATGTCGGGTTTGGAAAACTTACCCCCTTACAGGTTCTGAATAAGGCCCTTCCTGAACTTGAAAAACAGGAAGCTAAAAAAGGAAGTTTACTTCAGAAACTGGTTGGAAAAAGAAAGAAAAAGGGCAGCACCGGTATTATCGTAAAAGGGCTTCATGACATTCTTGTCCGTTTTTCAAAATGCTGCAATCCACTGCCTGGAGACCCGATAATAGGTTATATAACCCAGGGCCAGGGAGTGACTATTCACCGGAAAGGGTGCTTAAATGTAATGAAAATGAGCAATGAGCGACAGATTGAAGTCCAGTGGAGCGATGATTTTACAGAATCCTATCCTGCCAGCATAAAGGTCAGGACAGATGACAGGTTCGGGCTTCTGGCAGATATTGCGTCTGTTATCAGTAAATATAAATCCAATATTTTGAACGCAAAAACTGAAACCAGGGAAACGGGTGCGGGTCTTTTTTATTTTACCATCTTGGTTGAAAGTACGGACCAGCTCCGTAAAATCATGTCAGACATAAGAAAAGTAAAAAAGGTAATTGACGTTAAACGGGTCATCAGGACTGAATAAACCATACAAAAACAAAGGTCCGGGCAGTTTTTCTTAAAATGTCCGAACCTTAAAATCCTGGTAAATTGAAATGACGTAAAAGGGAATCAGCTTAGGATGCTTTAGTTACTTTTCCTGCTTTAATGCAACTTGTACACACGTCTATTCTTCTTACACAACCTTGTTTAATAACCGCACGAACTCTTTGAAGGTTTGGATTGAATCTTCTTTTATTCAAATTATGAGCATGACTGACATTATTACCAACCATTGGCTTCTTTCCACAAATTGCACATTCTTTCGACATTTTTATACTCCTAAAAGAAAAATCTTTTTAACAAACAAAATAACCTGGAATTAATACATAAAAAATAAAGAAAAGTAAAGAAATTTTTAATTTTTGTTTGCCAATGCCCTGCAATCCGGGATTTTATTTAAAGCTTCTCGGCTTTCCTTTGAGCCGGGATAATTCTCTACAAGGTATTCATATCTTTTTAATGCAGCCTTATAATGTTTTGTTTTGTAATAGAAGTCGGCTACGTAGAGTTCATGCCCGGACAGGTTGGCCGTACATTTTTTTATGTTGGCCTTTGCCTTTACGGCATACTCACTTTCAGGGTATTGGTCAATCAGTCTTCTAAACTGGGCCAGGCTGTTTTTTGCAGGAGTGTTGTCCCTGTCTACTGTGTCGAGCTGGTTAAACCAGCAAAGCCCTGTCCTGTAAATAACATAAGGAATGGCTTCATTTCTCGGGTGCATTTTTTCAAATTCTTCATAGGCAGGGATTGCTTCGTCATACTCTTCAAGCATATAATGTGCATCTGCAATTTTAAGCTCAGCCAGGATGGCGTAGCGGCTGAACGGATACCAGTCCTTTAGATCAGTATATGCTTTTAGCGCAGTTTTATATTCTCCTGCAACAAAGGCTGAAGACCCGTCTGAAACAAGTTCTTGAGCGCTTCTCTCCATTTCGTGTGAGCTCTCAAACAAGGAACAGCCTGAAAGCAGCAAAACAATGGTAAACAATAGAATTATTTTTTTCATAATTAGAGATTCTCAATAAAATGTTCCGCAGAGACTGCTGCAATAGCTGCATCACCCACAGCAGTTGATATCTGCCTTAAAGGAGTAACTCTTACATCCCCGGCAGCAAAAACGCCCGGGGCAGATGTCTGCATTTTCTCGTCCACAAGAATAAACCCGAATTCATCTGTTTTAACTGAATCGTTCAAAAAAGAGGCGTTTGGTAAAATACCAACCCATATAAAACAACCGTCGGCCTTTATGGTTTTTTCTTCATGGGTTTTCAAATTTTTCACCTTGACACCCTCTACGCCGAAAAAACCTTCCACCCCTGTTGCTATACTGTCCCAGATAATCTCAATTTTATCATTTGCAAATGCTCTTTCCTGGAGTATTTTTGTGGCCCGAAGCTCATCTCTCCTATGGATGAGAAAGACTTTCTTTGCAAATTTTGTCAGGAATATGGCTTCCTGAACCGCTGTATCTCCCCCGCCAATGGCAACAACTGTCTTATCCTTGAAAAAAGGCGCATCACAAGTGGCACAAAAGGAAATGCCTTTTCCCATGAATTTGTCTTCACCAATGCCAAGCTTTCTCGGGGATGCACCGGATGCAATGATAAGGCTTTTGGCTGTAATGCTTTTGTTTTTCAGAACAATTTTTTTTGATTTTTCGGAAAGATCCAGGGAATGGACCTCTGCCGTTTCAATTTTCAACCCCATTTCTTCAGCCTGAGTTTTCATTTTTTCAGCAAGGTCAAATCCTGAAATGCCTTCCGGAAACCCTGAGTAATTTTCTATCCAGTCGGTTACAAGTATCTGTCCGCCAGGAACGGTCTTTTCTAAAAGAAGGACATTCATCCTTGCCCTTGCAGCGTAGATTCCTGCTGTCAGGCCTGCCGGACCGGCACCAATAATTACAAGGTCATAGTCAGTCGTTGTCATCAATCAATTCTCCTTACAAGACCCCGTTGATAGTTTCCTCAAGTTTTTCTTTGGCAACCATTCCGGTAATCTGGTCCGCAATTTCCCCGTTTTTAAAGAAAATCAGTGTAGGTATTGCCTGGACACCGTATTTGCTCGGGCTTATGGGGTTGTCATCCACATTGACTTTTGCAAATGTCATTTTGTCGCCATACTCTTTTTCCAGGGCATCAACAGTGGGTGCAATGGCTTTGCAAGGGCCGCACCAGGGAGCCCAGAAATCCACCATTACAGGCTTGTCTGATTGTAGAACTATTTTTTCAAAGGAATCATCTTCAATCTCAATAATATTTTGTGTCATGATAATCGTCCTGAATTTATGTTTGCAGTTAAAATACCTTGTAAATATATGTTCTTATTCATTCTTTGTCAATTGATCAATATAGCTAAAATCAAATAGGGACAAATGCTTTTAATGATTTATGCAAAGCTGTTTTGTCCCCTGAAACGATATAGGCAAATTAAAAATTTTACCAGTTTTCAGCAAGCAGTTCAAAATAAGCCTTTGGATGGGCGCAGGCCGGGCACATTTCAATAGCTTCTTTTCCCTCATGGACATATCCGCAGTTTCTGCATCTCCATTTTGTGCTGGTTTCTTTTTTAAATACCGTGCCTTTTTCAACATTAGCTGCAAGTTCTGCATATCTTTTTCCATGCTGTTTTTCTGCCACGGCAACCATTTCAAATACCATGGCAATGGCCTCAAAGCCTTCCTGCCTGGCTGTCGAGGCAAAATCAGGATACATTTTTGTCCATTCAAATTCTTCTCCTGCTGCTGCTGCTTTCAGATTTTCAAGAGTCGTTCCGATCATGCCTGCTGGAAATGCGCCTGTGATTTCAACTTCTCCGCCTTCAAGGAAGTTGAAAAACCGTTTGGCATGTTCTTTCTCCTGGCTGGCGGTTTCGGTAAAAATATCAGAAATCTGGACAAAGCCTTCCTTTTTTGCAGCGCTTGCAAAATAAGTATAACGGTTTCTTGCCTGGGACTCGCCGGCAAATGCGGTTAGCAGGTTCTTTTCTGTTTTTGTGCCTTTTAAGCTTGCCATCTTGTTTTTCCTCCCTGGTCTGTTAATTTGTTTTTAAAGCATTTTTAAAATTTAGGATAAAGCGTGTGAACAAAAATTGATAAAACATGATACCCGGCAATATTTGGATAATTAATATTAATACTATAATCCAAGGCTTATTTAAAGTAATTAAATTTGATGCCGGCATATATTCTTTCTTGACTTGTCTTTTTTCTGCAAATAGAGTCTTTTAAAAGCAATCGACAAGGGAGGGGCATGAAAACCATACGTTTTATTTTAATTTTTACATTAATATTTATTTCAATTTCACATGCCAAAGACATGCAAAAGTTTCCTTCAATGCTGGCGAATGCAAGAAAAGGGGATGTTGAGGCCATGTGCGACCTTGGTGTTGCCTATTTTTACGGGAATAATACATTAAAAGATCCGTTCAAGGCCAAATGCTGGATTAAAAAAGCATATGACAAGGGTTCCGTGCGGGCTTTAAAACTCTGGAAAGACCTGGAATTATGGAGGTACTCGGGAAAATGCGATACATCATTTGATGATGAGGTACTTCCAAAATACGCCGGAGGTGATATTTTTAAAGATCCTGTCACCGGGATGGAGTTTGTCTTTATATCCGGAGGGTGCTTTAAAATGGGATGTGATGAATTAAAAGGAAAGTGTGATAGAGATGAAACTCCTGCCCACAAGGTGTGTGTGGACGGGTTCTGGATGGGAAGATATGAAGTTACCCAAAAGTCATGGTATGACATCATGGGCAGTAACCCTTCACGGTTTTCCAGTGATTTAAGCCGTCCGGTTGAAAATATTTCCTTTGATGATATTCAAAAGTTTATCCGGCGCATTAATTTAAAAACCAGGAATAAATTTTCATTGCCCTCGGAGGCCCAGTGGGAATATGCCTGCAGGAACGGCGGGCAAAATATTATTTTTCCCTGGGGCAATGAATCCTATCGCCCCGAAGAGAATTGCGGTACCTGCAATTCCGGCAGTTTCCATGGTGAAACAGCTCCGGTGGGCAGTTTTCCTCCCAATGAACTTGGGATTTATGATATGGGGGGCAATGTCAAAGAATGGTGCAGGGATGTTTATCATAAAAACGCCTATGCACAGCATAATAAAAATAACCCGGTTTATGAGGGACATGGATCTTTACGGGTATTAAGGGGGGGATCATTTGTCGATAATACTTCAAAGCTTGGATGTACCAGCCGGGATAAGTCCATACCAGGCATGAGAAGTGATTATATCGGTTTCAGACTGGTGCTGGCCCGTTAAATACTGAATTTATGAATTTATTTATTTCATTAAAGCTGATTTTTTCAATCCCGGCTTTTCCAATCTGATCAAGGAAAATATAAAAAAGATCGCTGCCTTGCTTTTTTTTGTCTTTTTCTACCGCGCTGATGATTTCTTCTGCCCTGTAATCAAGGCTTGTCGGAAGGTTAAGATCAGCCAGAAGCGAACTGATCCGTAAGACATCTTGTTTATTGATCCTGCCTTTGGCTTGTGAAAACCTGGCTGCTGCTGCCATTCCCATGGAGACAGCCCTTCCGTGACCTGCTTTTTCAATTTTTTCTATGGCATGGCCAATGGTGTGGCCGAAATTGAGTTTTCTTCTTTCACCGGATTCTTTTTCATCCTGCTGGACCACTTGTGATTTGATTTTCACTGACTCTGCAACAAGTCTGAAAATGGTATCATAATCGAGATCAAGGGCTTTTTGTTTATTTTTTTCGATAAAACCAAACATGGATGCATCAAAAATCAGCGCATGTTTAACAATCTCGGCAAGCCCGTTTGAAATTTCTTTTTCAGGAAGTGTGTTTAAAAGGTCAATATCACAAATGACAAACCCTGGCTGGTTAAAGACTCCCACCATGTTTTTATAGGAATCCAGATTGACACCGTTTTTCCCGCCGACACTCGCGTCAACCTGGGATAAAAGTGAAGTGGATACAAAACCAAAGTCCACCCCCCTTAAAAAAACAGAGGCTGCAAATCCTGTAATATCACAGACAATACCGCCGCCAATTCCCACAATAAAGCTTGTGCGGTCACAGGAATAATGGATAAGTTTTTTTAATATGGCTTCAACACTTGCAAGTGTCTTTATGCCTTCTCCCGTGTCAATTGTGATAACGGGAACATCAGGGAAATCAGTCTTGTAATATTTTTTTACGTTCTTGTCCGTGACAATAACAACCTGGGTGGATGGAAGGTATTTTTCCAGGTTTTTAAGACTTTCTCCCACATAAATGGAAGAAAGCCCGTACTCTCCTTTAACTTGAAAGGTTTCCATGGTTATTTCCTGATAATTGCATGGATGGCGTTCATTTTTTCCATGACTTTAAAAAACTGATCCGGGTATAAAGACTGTGCCCCGTCACTCATGGCTTCTTCAGGGTTATTGTGAACTTCAATCATAACACCATCTGCCCCTAATGCTGCTGATGCATATGCAAGGGGAATGACCTGGTCCCTGACGCCTGCAGCATGGCTGGGGTCAACTATGATGGGAAGGTGGCTTTCTTTTTTGGCTGCCGGCACAACAGAAAGATCCAATGTATTCCGGCTGTGTTTTACAAAGGTTCTGACGCCCCTTTCACAAAGAATGACATTGTTGTTTCCTTTTTCCATTATATATTCAGCCGCCATCAGCCATTCCTGAAGCGTGGCCGACATTCCTCTTTTTAAAATTACAGGTCTTGTTGATTTCCCGGCGCGTCTCAGAAGACTGAAGTTCTGCATATTCCTGGTACCTATCTGAACAATATCTGCATATTCTTCAACAAGATTAAAATTTTCAACATCCATGGCTTCGGTTGCAACAGGCATGCCTGTTTCTTCCCGTACCTTTGCTAAGAGTTCAAGGCCTTGTTTCCCAAGGCCCTGGAAAGAATAAGGGGATGTCCTCGGCTTAAAAGCCCCCCCCCTGAAGATTTTGGCACCGGCATCTTTAACAGACCTTGCAATAGATAGAACCTGGTTCTGGCTTTCAACAGCACAGGGGCCGGCAATTACAGGCAAACTTCCATTGCCGAAAACAGCTTCACCAACTTTAATGTGGGTATTTTCCTGCTTAAACTCCCGGCTGACAAGTTTATACGGTTTTGTCACCGGAATAACCTCCTTTACACCATCAAGCCCCAGAAAATGGGCAGCATCAACAGAACCCTTATTGTGCAGGATTCCGATGGATACCCTGTCCCCTCCTGGTATGGGGCGGGCGGTGTAACCTCTTTTTTCAATTGCGTTCACAGCAGCTTGTATTTTTTCTTCAATTGTGCCTTTTTCCATTACGACTAGCATTGTTTTCCTCCGTTTGATTTTGTATCAGTATTCAATCTTTTGAGCAATAAAAAAGGCTGCAAGTTTTTTTTACAGCCTTGAAATAAAAAAAAGGCTGTAAGTTTGCCGACAGCCTTTTTGTCTTAATGTATTTTCCTGTTTTCAGGTTAGACCGCTGCTGCTGGCATTTTTGCGCCACCATCGCCAATACCGGGAATCCGCAACAGCATTTCTGCGGGTCTTAAGTTGTTTGATTTTTGTTTCTATGCACAAGAACACCATAATGGAGAGTATTATAAATAGTTTAATCGCTTTGTCAATAAAAATTATATAAGTTAAAAAATTATTGTTTGATTTTACCTGGTCATCAGGATAAGCTTCTGGCGGTAAAATATAATTTTATAAGGAAATATGAGAACAAGAGTAGTCATAGCAGATGATCATGCCATTATGCGGGAGGGTTTAAAAAGCCTTCTTGAAAAAAAAGGGGTGGATGTCATCGGAATCGCAAAAAATGGCCGGGAAGCCATAGAGCTTGCAATCTCCGCACATCCGGATGTCGTGATGATGGATATTTCAATGCCGGATTTAAATGGTATGGAAGCAACCGCCACTATTCGGCAGAAAGTTCCCGATACTAAAGTCATTGCCCTTTCAATGCATTCCAGCAAGCATATCATAGACAAAATGTTTACATCTGGCGCATCAGGATACATTCTGAAGGAATCAGCATTTGAAGAATTGTATGATGCCATAAAGGAAGTTAACAAAGGTAATTTTTATTTAACCCCTTCCATTGCCAGGATGTATGTTGATTATGATGGTAATATGGTTAAAGCTCTTGGTGATTTGCCTGTATCCAAAGAAATTTCGAAAAAAGAACGGGAAGTTCTTCAGATGGTTGCAGAAGGGGAAAAAACCCGTGACATTGCTGAAAAAATGAGTGTCAGCATCAAGACTGTAGAAAGCCACCGTAGAAATATTATGAAAAAGCTTTGTATTTTCAGTATTGCCGGGCTGACAAAATTTGCGATTAAGGAAGGGATTATTTCCCTATAGAAAAAAAAGTTTAATTTTTTTGCAAAAATCAGGGTTTTCCCTGATTGAAATTCCATTATTGTTTTACTATATTAAATTTGTTTGGGGCAATACCAAATATTAATTGGTTCAAAATAAGGTATGCAAATGGAACATATTCAATTAAAAAATGAGACTCCCGATGCAGTGGAAGCACTTACAGGCGGAATAGCCCATGATTTTAATAACCTTTTAGCGGCCATTAAGGGCAGAGCATCACTGATGTTGAACAGTGTAAAACCTTCTGACCCGCTTTACCGGCATATCATGGAAATCATACGCTGTATTGATAAAGGGTCTGAAATTGCGAACCAGTTGCTTGGTTTTGCAAAGGTTGATGAGTATTATACAAGCTCCATTGATGTAAACCGGCTTGTTCGAAAAGCAATGGAAAATCTTGACCTTAAAGGGAAAAGGGTTGTTCTGGATGTGGATCTTGACTCTAAACCCCTGACGATTGAAGCAGATCCTGATAAAATCAACCAGGTCCTCATGACTATTGTCGATAATGCACTGCTTGCCATGCCAAAAGGCGGGAAACTAAGCGTTGTCACTGAGTCTGCCGCTATTTTAAATGGAACCGCAGAATCTTACGGGTTAAACAATGGATTTTTTGTAAAAATAACCATAACAGATAGTGGCATCGGCATGGAAAGAGATGTGCTGGAGAATATTTTTACACCTTTTTATTCTGCCGACCACGAACTCTACCCTGAGAAAAAGGGACTGGGGCTGACATTTGCCAGGGAAATCATTCAAAATCATAACGGGGTCATTGATGTGTGGAGTTCTCCGAAAATGGGATCTTCATTTTCCGTTATTTTACCCTTAAAGGAGACCGCAGATAATATTGATATCCCGGCAGAAGATGAAAAGCTGGTTATGGGGAATGAATCAGTCCTCCTTGTTGATGACGAGGAACGGATTCTGACGGTTGGGCGGGAAATTTGCAAGGCGCTTGGATATAGTGTGATGACAGTTTCTTCCGGCAAAGAGGCAATAAAAATTTATAAAGAGAAAAATAAAGGAATCAATCTTGTTATTCTTGATATGATCATGCCGGAAATGAACGGGCTTGAGACCTTTTTGGAACTTAAAAAAATAAATCCCGGTATAAAGGTTTTGCTTTCAACAGGCTATTCCATTGATGAAAAGGCCCAGGAGATGCTGAGGCAGGGTTGCAAAGGATATATCCTGAAACCTTATAGCGTTATTGATTTTTCCCATAAATTAAGAGAAGTCCTGAAATAGTAGATTATAAAAAATCCTTGCCGGCAGCTTTATTAAAACCTGCCGGCAAGTCTTGTTTTTCAAACGCATTCAATCCTTGACACTACCCCCCTTATTTTTTATAGTCCTTGAAAATTATTTAGAATGAATACTTGGGCTTTACTAAAGACATAAAATGATAAATTTTGACAGTTCTGCGCCGGTAAAATTAAAAGGGGTTGGTGATGGCTTCTGGATCACAATCGATCCTTCCTGCCCGGAAAATATCCTTAAATCGGAAATAGATAAATTATTTAAAAATCTGAAACACCTGGCAATCAATTCCAGCGTGGTAATTGATGTCAAGGGTGCCAAGGGCCGTGATGATTTAATAGACAATATTAAATCATACTTGATAAAGACATTTGAAGTTGCAAAAGTGTCTAAGCCCGCAGAAAAAAGATCTATTCCGACAGAGCGAATCCGCCAGAGGGATCTTTCAAAAGGCTGGAATCAGCACAGGAGCGATGTTCTGATGCTCAGGGGCAGGGTCAGGTCCGGCCAGAAGATTGAAGCTGGAAAGCATATAGTTATTACAGGGGATGTGAATCCGGGATCGGAAATCAGTGCCGGCGGAGATGTTATTGTGCTTGGCAGACTTGCAGGAAAGGTTCATGCCGGATGCCCGAATGATGAAACCGCCATTATTTTTGCCCTTGAGTTTAAACCCACCCAGGTTAGGATCGGGGGAATTGTTGCTGCTGGAATTGATGAGGAAATTAGTGCAAAACCGGAATATGCGTGTGTTGAAGATGATGGAATCATCGTAAAGGATTATATGAAAGCAAATCCTTTCCGGAAAATGCCCTGGCCGGAAGCAATTTAAATTTTAAAATAGAGGTGTAAATTTGGAAGGTAAAGTAATAGTCATAACATCAGGAAAAGGCGGGGTTGGAAAAACAACCGCAACTTCTTCCATTGGTGCAGCCCTTGCCCTGGAAGGCAAAAGGGTTGCTATTGTTGATATGGATATAGGCTTAAGAAATCTTGATGTTGTAATGGGCCTGGAAAACAGGATCGTATTTAATATTGTTGATGTTGTCCAGGGAAAATGTAAAATCAGCCAGGCTGCCATCAGGGACAGGAGGATAGAAAACCTTTTCCTGATTCCGGCCTCCCAGAGTGACAATAAAGACGTACTGACCACGTCAGGTGTTGAACGGGTGGCAAAGCAGCTCAGAAAAGAGTTTGACTATGTGATCATGGATTCACCTGCCGGTATTGAAAAGGGATTTGAAAATTCGATTGTCGGGGCCAATGAGGCTCTGGTAATCTGTACCCCTGACGTGTCTGCTGTCAGGGATGCGGATCGCGTAATCGGTCTTTTATATTCACGATCCTTAACCCCTAAACTGATTGTCAACAGGATTGAACCGGCACGGGTGGAACGAGGAGAAATGCTCAGTCATGAGGATGTCCTTGACGTTCTTTCCATTGATCTTGCAGGTCTTGTTCCCATGGATGAGCATGTACTGATTTCTTCAAACACAGGCACTCCGCTTGTTTTACAAAACGATTCAAAGGCTGGCCAGGCATTTAAACGCATTGCAAGAAGACTGAACGGTGAGGCGGATTTGCCAATTGAGGCCCCGAACCATAAAACAAGTATGTGGAACAAAATCAGCAAAACCTTTGGGTTTAAAAAATAAGGAGTATTGAATGCTAAGCAGATTATTGAGAAGATTCACCGGTCAGAAACCCAGTAAAGATGCGGCTAAAAAAAGACTCCAATTTTCTTTAATATATGACAAACTTGAGGTGAATGACACCACCTTGACAGATCTTCAAAATGATATTGTATCTGTCATTTCAAATTATTTTGAAATTGACAAAGACTCTTTTGAACTTAAGGTCAAAAGGGATGATAATGTATCGGCCCTGGTTTTTAACACACCAATTCTTCATGTAAAACGGAAAAAGTGCTTAACAAAATCTGTATTATGATGCCATGAAAGAATATCTTCAATCACAGCATCAGCAAAAGACCCCTGGCTCGTATTAAAATAAAGGATTATTCTTCTATTCTGGATATCTTGATCGAAAGCTCCTGAAGCTGTGCTGTTGAAGGCTTTGACGGTGCTTCTGTCAGAGGGCAGGTGGCTTTTTGTGTTTTTGGAAATGCAATGACATTTCTAATGGAATCTTCCTGGCACAAAAGCATCATAAGCCGGTCCAGCCCGAAAGCGATCCCACCATGGGGTGGCGCCCCGGATGCCAGGGCGTTTAAAAGAAATCCAAATTTTTCATTTGCTTCGTTTTCATCAATGCCAAGGCAGTTGAAAACTTTTCCCTGGAGTTCTGTGGAGTGAATACGAATACTTCCCCCGCCGATTTCAATCCCGTTCAACACCAGGTCATATGCCCTTGATTTAACTGCAAGAGGATCAGAAGAAAGTTTTTTGATATCTGACTCAAGGGGCGCTGTAAAAGGGTGATGCAGGGCCTGGTACCGTTTTTCCGTTTCATCATAATCAAGCAGGGGAAACTGTGTCACCCATGTAAATTCATATGTGTTATCTAAAATCAGTCCAAGCCGCCTTGCCAGTTCGTTTCTCAACTGGCCAAGTGCTTCGTTGGTAATTTTTGGCTGGTCTGCCACAAAGAAAACAATATCTCCTGGTTCAAGGTCAAGCCGTTTTTTTAAGGCCTCTTTTTCACCATCAGTAAAGAACTTGGCAATGGGAGACTGCCATAAATCTTCTTTTATTTTTATCCATGCAAGGCCTTTTGCTTTATACACGGATGCAAAATTCGTCAGTTCGTCTATCTGTTTCCTGGTAAAAGTGGCGCAACCTTTTGCATTAATGGCTTTAACAAGGCCGCCGTTTTTTACAACATTTGCAAACACTTTGAACCCGGCATCTTTTACAATATCCGAGACATCACGCAATTCCAGGTCGAACCTGAGATCAGGCCTGTCCAGGCCGAATCTTGATATGGCCTCATCATAGGTGATCCTGGGAAAAGGGGTGACAAGGTCAATATCCAGCACTTTTTTAAAAATAGTGACAATCATACCCTCGGCAGTTTCCATGACCTGCTGTTCATCAACAAAGGAAAGCTCCATGTCAATCTGGGTAAACTCAGGCTGCCGGTCCGCTCTTAAGTCTTCATCCCTGAAACATTTGACAATCTGGTAATACCGGTCAAATCCTGCAATCATCAATAATTGCTTGAAAAGCTGCGGGGACTGGGGTAAAGCATAAAATTCACCCTGGTTTACCCTGGAAGGAACAAGATAATCCCTTGCACCTTCCGGCGTGCTTTTGGTCAAAAAAGGCGTTTCAATATCCACAAACCCATTATTATCAAGGTATTTTCTTATGGCCATGGTGGCCTTGTGTCTTGCAAGAAGGTTCTTCTGCAGCTGGGGCCGTCTTAAATCAAGGTACCTGTACTGGAGGCGAATGGATTCTGATGCCTCGACCCGGTCTTCTATCTGGAATGCCGGGGTCCTTGCTTTTGAAAAAATACAAAGCTCGTCTATCAGCACTTCAATTGCACCGGTTTTCATGTTCGGGTTGAGCATATTATCGGGCCTTGCAATAACTTTTCCCTTTACACCAAGAACATATTCGTTCCGGATTTCCTGGGCTTTTTCATGGACCGCATTTGAATTTTCAGGGTTGAAAACAATCTGGGTGATGCCCTCTTTATCCCGTAAATCAATAAATATAACCCCGCCGTGGTCACGGCGGTGCTGAACCCAGCCCATCAAGACAACTTCTTTATTAATATCAGTGTTCCTTAATTCACAACAATGATGTGTTCTTTTTAAATCTCCTAGTAAATCAGTCACGTAGTGTTTCCTCTATATTATTTTTTAAATATCTTGATCAGTTCGGGAACCAGGGTTTCCATGGCAAGGGAAGACTGTTTTTTGGTGTCCATGTTTCTTAGAAGAATGGCATTTTCGTTCAGCTCATTGTCTCCTGCTATCAGCACATATCGGGCATTGAGTTTGTTTGCCCGTTTCATAAGGGCTTTCATACTTTTTCTTCTAAAATCAATTTCTGTCCGGATGCCTGCCTGGTTAAGCTCGCAGGACCAGTGATATCCTTTTTCCATGGCTGCATCACCTAAAGAAACGATAAAAAGTTCCAGCGGGGGATCTTCAGGCGCTTTATTAATTTGTTCCATGACCTCGACCAGGCGGTCAAACCCGATGGCAAATCCTATTCCGGGTGTCTGGGGTCCGCCAAGCTCTTTTACAAGCCCGTCATATCTGCCGCCGCCTGCTACGGCGCTTTGTGCGCCAAGGCTTGTGGTCTGGATTTCCCAGGCAGTCCTTGTATAATAGTCAAGGCCCCGGACCAGGGATTTATCCACAATAAAGTCAATACCTTGTTTTTCAAGGGTTTTTTTAACCGTATTAAAATGATCGTCACAGTCTTTGCAGAGGAGATCCAGGGTTGAAGGGGCATCCTTAAGTGCTTTGCGGCAATCTTTTACCTTGCAGTCAAGGATTCTCAAGGGGTTTTTATCTATCCTTCTTATGCAGTTTTCACAAAGCCTGTCTTTTTTTGATTCAATAAAGTCGAGCAGTTCCTTTTGAAAGGAAGGTCTGCAGGAAGGACACCCAAGGGAATTGATGTGGGCAAAAAGTCCTTTAAGGCCAAGACGCTTAAACAATTCGTTTAAAAGAAGAATCAACTGGCAGTCAATATAGGCCGACTCAACTCCAAATACTTCTGCATCGATTTGATAAAATTGACGGTATCTGCCTTTCTGGGGCCTTTCCCTCCTGAACATGGGACCTATCATGAAAAATTTTCTGACAGGGTCTTTTGCATACATCTTATGCTGGATATAGGACCTTGCAATGGAGGCTGTAGCTTCCGGCCGCAAGGTCAGCTTGTCCCCTTTCCGGTCCGCAAAGGTATACATTTCTTTTTCAACAATATCGGTTGCTTCGCCTATGCTTCTTGCAAAAAGTCCTGTTTTTTCAAGGACGGGAATCCTGATTTCTTTAAACCCGAAGGCTTTAAATAATTTTGTCGCTTCTGTTTCTACTTTCTGCCAGAGGGAAATACGCTCGGGCAGTATATCTCTGAACCCTCTTATGGTCTGCATTGTTTTTTCTTTATTCGTAATAATTATCACCAAAAATTAAGCCAAACGCTATTTATAGATTAAAATCAAAGCGTTAGTCAACATTTATTTCCTGATTTTACAGGGTAACTGCATGTAAAATAGAAACTATTTTTAATATATAGCATCCTGCCTGATTTTTACACAATTGGCATGGGCTTCCAGGCCTTCTGTCCCGGCAAGCCTGATAACATCATCGGCTTCTTTTTTAAAAGCAGCTTCAGAATAATGAATTAAACTTGTTTTTTTTGTAAAATGCTCGACGCTTAAGGCAGAGGAAAATCTGGCTGTCCCGGCAGTTGGGAGGACATGGTTTGGTCCTGCTATATAATCTCCCATGGGTTCCGGCGTATATGCGCCTAAGAACAGGGCTCCTGCATTCTGTATCCGGTCAATATAATCAAATGGTTCCTTGACGATTAATTCAAGGTGCTCCGGGGCAAGGCGGTTGGAAAGTTCAATCCCGGTTTCAATATCCGGCACCAGCATGATAGCTCCGAATCTGTCAATGGATTGCCGGGCAATCTCTTTTCTGGGCAGTTTTTCAATCTGTTTTTCCAGGGCTGCCAGGGTTTTTTTTGCAATATCGCCAGAGTCGGTCACAAGTACGGAAGAGGCCATGGCATCATGCTCGGCCTGGGAAAGAAGGTCTGCTGCCAGAAATTCGGGTCTGGCATCTTTATCGGCAATAATCAGTATTTCACTTGGTCCTGCAATCATATCAATTCCCACTGTGCCGGCAACAATTTTTTTTGCGAGGGTCACATAGATATTTCCAGGCCCTACGATCACATCCACCTTTGGAACGGTTTCTGTTCCATAGGCCAAAGCTCCTATGGCCCAGGAACTGCCGGCTTTAAATACCGAGCTGATCCCGATTTTCCGGGCTGCGGCAAGAATATGGGGATTGATTTCGCCGTTTTCCATGGGAGGGGTCATAAGGTTAATGGATTTAACACCCGCAGCTTTTGCAGGTATTCCTCCCATAAGTACGGATGATACCAGTGGGGTTTTACCTCCTTTTGCCCCGGGTGCATATATCCCTGCCGCACTCACGGGTTTTACAAGCTGCCCCACCATGACACCGCTTCTCGGGGTGTCAATCCAGGAGTTTTCTTTTTGTTTTGCATGAAAGTATTCAAGTTGATTGACAGACCGGTCAAGGGCTTTTAAAAATGAGTTGTCAACATTTTTTAATGCCATGTCAAACTCGTCCGGTGTGACCTTTATAGAGTCAATGGTGACTTTTTGTGAATCAAATTTGTTTGTGTACTCGACAAGGGCCTTATCTCCCCTTGTTTTTACATCGTCAAGATAGGTTTCAACTATCTTGTAATCCTGTTTTGAAAAGCCCAAACCGCGTTCTATGGTATTTTTAACTTGTTTTTCCGCACTCTTGGAAGGGTATTGATATATTTTCATTCTTTTTATTATTCCGGATAAATATTTATTTTATATTGTGGTTATTCTTATTTTTTAAATATCTTTAAATTTCAGATATATAATAGTCTTTTGCCCTTTTTATAACAAAAGAATTTTTATAAATCCATCAAATAAATTTGAACAGAGTTATTTCGGGAAAAGTTCCAAGCCTTAAGGGCGGGCCCCAGTACCCGGTTCCCTGGCTGACATAAAGCTTGGTGTTCCTGTATTTGTAATATCCTTTTATAAAAGGCTGTTGAAGCCGGATAAAAAAATTAAACGGGAAAAACTGTCCGCCATGGGTATGGCCGGAAATCTGGAAATCAAATCCTGCCTTTGATGCCTGGTATATGCTGGTAGGTTGATGGGCGCAAAGCAGCTTAAAGCTGTTTTCAGGACACCCCAGTATTGCTTTTCGGGGGCTTGATTCATGCTCTTTGAAAAAGGCGCCGGCATTTATATCTGTCACACCTGCAAGTGTTAAAAGCCCCTTGTTGTATTTTATCACCTTGTGTTCATTGATCAGAGGCTTGAACCCTAACCTTTTTACCTCGTGAATCCATCGTTTGGCACCGGAATAATACTCATGGTTCCCTGTGACAAAATATTTTCCAAGGGGTGCCTCAATATCCGTTAAAGGGGAGACATCAAAGCCAAGAGCCTTGGGAGATCCGTCTGCAAGATCTCCTGTAAACAAAATAAGATCAGCCTTAAGAACCTGTATTTTATCACAGACCCTTTTAACATAATCATATTGTATGGTAGGGCCTACATGAAGGTCGGTAATTTGAAGAATCCTAAGCCCTCTTAAATCTTTCCGGTCTTGATTTAACCTGATATCAATTTTTACAATTCTTGGTTCTTCAAGGGCGGTAGCATATCCAAAAGCCGTGGCAGATGCACTTAAAAAAGCAATTGAATACCCGGAAGCTTTAAAGAGAAACCCTCTTCTTTCCGGGCTGAAAAAGGGTGTTTTTCCGGATTTTATGAACAATTTTTTTATTTTTAATGTCATCAGGGACACAATAATAAGAAGGTCCCGGAAAAAGGCAAAGCAGAAAAGATAAATGACAAGGCCAAGGGATGTATAACCAACCCAGGCTAAAACTATGGACACATCATGAAAAATATAGTTTACCCGGAAATAAATATGCACTATTAAAGAAAAAAGTAAAAGAATAAGGATAATCCAACAAAACAGCCTGGCCTTTTTGTTTGAAAGGGTCACGATTAACCTTGAACCCGTATAAAGGTAGATTATAAAAAGAAAGCTGCAGAAAATATAAAAAAAGAGCATTATACTTATCTTAAATATTGAAAAATTTATGTGATAATTAAAGATATTAAGGGCAGAAAATCTGCCCTTAATATCTTTGGTGCCAGTTAAGATTGAAGTTTAAAATTTAAGGGTTCCTGATAATTCTTCTAAAGTAAAATCCCATGTTGTATTATGGGGAGGAAATGTTTCCTGGAACATTTCCGGAAGCTGATCGTCAATATCTGTAAACCCGGCTTTCCTGTTAAATTCCTTTTCATTATTCAGGATTGATTTTCCAAGCTCAAGAACATCGTCCGGCGTGAGTGAAAGTCCAAACCGGGCATTGATCATTGAAACGATGGTGGAAAGCCCGTCTTCATTGTCAAGAACGGCAAATGCCACAAAAAGGCAAAGCCCTGCGGCATCAATGGCTGCTGTTGCAACCTGGAGGCCTTGTGACAATTCAATGTTCCCTTCTTTTTTAAGGGAATCTATGGTTCCGCCGACACCCAGGATATTTGCTGTAACACCGTAACCTGCGGTATGATCCGCACCCATGGGGGTTGTGGCATAGGTAACGCCTACCCCTTTACAGGATCTTGGGTCATAGGCCGGAAATGCCTGCTTTTTGACCACAGGGACCCTGTCCACACCAAGAGCGTCCCCGGTGAACAATGCACCGTTCCCGATGATTTTTCCTTCAGGGGCATAATCCCCGACTTTTGACAGAAGATCAATGGCTGCCTTGCCGTCCCCCCACGGAATCATGCCGCCTTCCATGGCAATGCCTAAAGCCACACCCGTTTCAATGGTATCAAGGCCGAAATCATCGCAAAGCCTGTCCAGCATGGCAATATCATCCAACTCTTTGATAGTTGCATGGGCGCCAAATGCCCAGATGGTTTCATATTCAAAACCCGATGTCAGGTATTTGCCTTCTTTGTCATGGTATACATTGGAGCATTTAATCACACAGCCCGGATGGCATGGTTCTGTTGTAATCCCTCCTCTTTGTTCAATGCATTCAGCTATTTTTTCACCACTTATATCCTGGGCATGTTCAAACCGGCCGGATCTGAAATTTTTGGTGGGAAAGGCCCCGGCCTCATTTATCACATTGACAAGGACTGCCGTGCCAAGAGCGGGAAGGCCCTGGCCGGTCACAGGGTGGTTTTTTAACATGTCCACCCATTTTTTATTGGCTGCTTTAAAAGCGTCCGGGTCTTTAATTTCAACACGGGGGGCGCCCTTATCATTCACAACAATTGCCTTGATTTTTTTTGCACCCATAACAGCACCAAGACCGCCACGACCATGGGCCCGTCCCGGCCTTCCGTTCATATCAGCCTGGTTGATGCTGGCGCCTTTGAGGCATTGTTCACCTGCCTGGCCAATACTTAAGACCCCGACGTTCTTGCCGTATTTTTCCCACATGCTTTCCATGACAGCATAATTGCCTTTACCCGCAAGGTCACCTGCCGGGAGGATTTCAACACCATCGTTGTTGATGACAATGATGCTGTAATTATCTGTTTCAGGTTTGTCCTCCAGGACAATGGCTGCGATGCCGAGTCTTGCCAGTTTCTGTGAAACAAGGCCGCCGGCATTGCTCTCCTTGATACCGCCTGTCAGCGGCGATTTGGCTCCTGCGGAAAGTCGTCCCGAATCTGCTGCAGGGGACCCGGCTAAAATACCGGGCGCAAAGATCAATTTGTTTGCTTTTCCAAGCGGATGGCATGTCGCAGGCACTTCATCCAGTATCATTTTAGATGTGAGCGCCCGTCCCCCAAGACCGGCATAAGTTTCTGCCACTTCTTCAAAACCAAAGGTTTTTTCTCTGGTGTTTACCCTTAAAAGTTTCCCCATTTTTTCCTCCTTGGCTAAGTTGTCAAGTAAAAATAAATTACGGTACAATCCATATTATTTGTTTTTACCTGGCTTTTTATGGTTAATAAAAAATAATTCCCCGTTTTTTTTACTTAAGAAAGGCTGCCTGATTCTGATAGTTCAAAAAGCCCTTCAAGGTCTTTAATTATAATGGTTTTGGTTTTGACTTCAATAAAAGAAGATGACATCATTTTTTTCAATATTCTTGAGACGGTTTCAGGGGTTGTACCAATCAGGTTGGATAATTGTGCCTTTGAAATTGGAAGGATCACCTGTTTTTCATTTTCCTGCTCTTTGGAAAGTGTGGTAATATAGGCTGCAAGTCTTGCCGGGACTTCTTTTAAACTTAAATTTTCAATCTGTATGGTGAATTCTCTAAGCCTTCTTGAGAGGTCAGCCAGAAGGTTCATGCCAAGCCCCGGAGTTTCTGTAATCACAGTTACAAATTTATCTCTTGGAAGGAAAATTATAATAGATTTTTCAAGTGCCATGGAAGAGGCTGGAAAATTTTTTCCTTCAAAAACCGGGACTTCCCCGAAGGTGTGGCCGGGACCGTAAATGTGAAGGATTTGTTCTTTGCCCTCATAGGAAAGTTTGAAGACCTTTATTTTGCCTTTCTCAACCATATAAAAACCGTCCCCCCTGTCGCCTTCATGGAAGATCATTTCTCCTTTGTCAAATATAAGAGTGGAGGAAATGGAAGATATTTTTTCCAGGTGTTCATCAGACAGACCTGAAAAAAGAGGGATTGTTTTTAATTTTTTGATGATATATAATCCTCCAGTTAATGTTAGAAAATAAATAAAATTATTTCAAAATCTAAAAATAAAATTCAAAAAAATAAGATTACTTGATCCAAGTCAAGGATTTACATTCTTTTTTATAATAAGTTCAGATCAAGATGTAAAGATCAATTGTATGTCAACCATAATATAAGGAGAAAATCACATGTTTTGTTTTCAATGTCAGGAAACAGCGAAAAACCAGGGATGCACTGTAAAGGGCGTTTGTGGGAAAGAAAATGATACCGCTATTCTTCAGGATCTCTTGATTTATAACCTCAAAGGGATTGGAGTTATTGCAAGTGCTGCCAAAGCAAAGGGTATCAAGACCCCGAAAGAAACAGGCTTGTTTGTCTCCCAGGCGCTTTTTACTACGATCACCAATGCAAATTTTAATGAAGAAAAGCTTGTTGACTGGATTCAGCAGGCACAGAAAGTCAAAAAAGATTTGTTTGAAAGTGTAAAAGATAAAGTGGGTACGGATCTCCATGAAAGTGCCAACTGGTATTCAGATGATACAGCTTCCTTTAAAGCCAAGGCTGAAAAAATAGGTGTGCTTGCCACGGAAAATGAAGATGTCAGGTCACTTAGGGAACTTCTTACCATAGGCTTGAAAGGGATAGCAGCTTATGCAGACCATGCAGCGGTTCTGGGAATTGAAAAAGATGAAATTTATGATTTTATTTTTGAAGCCCTTGCATCCACCACAAAGGATCTTTCTGTAGACGAAATGGTCGGCATGGTTCTTAAGGCAGGCGAAGTGGCTGTCACTACCATGGCAGCCCTTGATGAAGCCAATACAACTGCTTACGGGCACCCTGAACTGACCGAGGTCAATATTGGTGTGGGTACAAATCCTGGAATACTTATATCCGGCCACGATCTTAAAGATATGGACGAGCTTTTAAAACAGACCGAGGGGACCGGTGTGGATGTCTACACCCATGGCGAAATGCTCCCTGCCAACTATTATCCTGCGTTTAAAAAATATGATCACCTTAAAGGTAACTATGGCAGCTCCTGGTGGCACCAGAATGAGGATTTCGAATCCTTTAACGGCCCCATTCTCATGACCACAAACTGCATTATCCCCATGAAAAAGAAAAATACATACAAGGACCGGGTTTTTACAACTGGAGTGGTAGGGTATCCTGGTACAACTCATATTGATGACCGGGTGAGCGGCAGTGCAAAGGATTTTTCTAAAATTGTTGAGCTTGCCAAAACCTGTAAGGCACCCGAAGAAATAGAAACCGGAAAGATTGTCGGCGGATTTGCACATAACCAGGTGTTGGCTCTTGCGGACAAAGTGGTTGATGCCGTAAAATCAGGCGCTATCAAACGGTTTGTTGTCATGGCAGGTTGTGACGGCCGTCAAAAGGGAAGAAACTATTTTACCGAAGTTGCTGAAAAGCTGCCAAAAGATGCCATCATCCTGACAGCCGGGTGTGCAAAATACAGGTATAATAAACTTGATCTTGGTGATATCGGCGGTATCCCAAGAGTGCTTGATGCAGGACAGTGCAACGACTGCTATTCCCTGGCTGTAATCGCCCTTAAGCTTAAAGAAGTTTTTGAACTTGATGATATCAACGATTTGCCATTGTCTTTTGATATTGGCTGGTATGAGCAAAAAGCGGTTGCCGTTCTCCTGGCTCTTCTCCATCTGGGTATAAAAGGTATCAGGCTTGGACCCACGCTGCCGGCTTTTGTTTCCCCGACGGTTTTGAATGTTCTTGTTGAGAATTTTGATATTAAACTGATTACAGAACCTGATGCTGACGTAGAAGCCATCATGCAGGGAAAATAAATTGAGATAAGGGATGTGGGTTATGGGATGTGAGAATAATAAAACAGCAATGATTTTGCTTCACTTTTCATATCTCATCACTCACCCCTCATAAAAGGAGATTTAAAATGAAATGCCCGGGACAGGACACTCAATACTGGAATGAAGATGCCATCTTTGAAACAAAATGCCCGGAATGCGGCCATCCCATGGAATTTTTCAAGGATGATGCCACTCGAAGGTGCGGGAACTGCAAGAAAAAAATTGTTAACCCCAAGATGGATTTCGGATGCGCCTCATATTGTAAATTCGCCGAACAATGCCTTGGCACACTGCCCGAAGAGTTTGTTGCAAAAAGAGACGATCTTTTTAAAGACCGGGTGGCAGTTGAAATGAAAAAATATCTTGGTACGGATTTTAAGCATATCGGGCATGCGGCAAAGGTTGCGAATTATGCAGAAAAGATTGGTAAAAAGGAAAGAGCTGACCTGCCTGTGATCCTCTGCGCCGCCTATTTATATAACATAGGCGTGAAAAATGCCCTGGAAAAATATAATTCAGCCGAGCCTGAATTCGTGGAAAAAGAGAGCCCTGATGTGGCTAAAGAGCTTATGGGAAGACTTGGGGCTAAAGAAGAATTGATCAATGAAGTAGTTGAAATCGTAGGACATCACAACCGGCCTGAAGATGGTGACAGCATAAGCAGGAAGGTTTTGCATGATGCCGATACGCTCACCCGCATGGCAGGCTGTGAAAAGAAAGCTTTTGTTGATAACAAAGAATTTTATGCTGAGCTTGACCGGATTTTTTTAACCGCAGCAGGACATGAACTTGCAAAACAGGAATTGATTAAAATAAATTAAGAAATTTAAATGCAATAATATGCAATAAAAATTATTATTCATTTTTGATATAAATAATTTAGGAGAAATGTCATGAAAGTGATGAGAAAAATAATAGAGATAGACGAAGATCGCTGTACCGGATGCGGAAATTGCGTTGTCGCCTGTGCAGAGGGTGCGATTGAAATCATTGATGGTAAGGCAAAAGTGATAGCTGATAAGTATTGCGATGGTCTTGGGGCCTGTATCGGCGACTGCCCCGAGGACGCGTTGAAGATTATTGAAAGACAAGCTGACGATTTTGATGAAGAAGCTGTTGAAGAATTGTTAAATCAACAAAAAAAAGCCGAAAATGAAGCGGAACCCATTGCCTGTGGTTGTCCTTCCACAGTCATGAAAACTTTTTCCACGGCTGATGCGGCTGACCCTTGCGGATGTGCAAATAAGCCTTTTTTGCAGCCAGCCGGAGGCAAATCTTTCCTGGGTCACTGGCCGGTTCAGATCAAACTTGTTCCTGCTGGAGCGCCTTTCTTAAAAGATGCGAATCTTTTAATTGCCGCAGACTGCGTACCGGTTGCCTATCCTAGCTTTCATGCAGATTTTCTTAAAGGAAAAGCCGTGATGATCGGTTGCCCCAAGTTTGATAATGCAGAAGAGTATGTTGAAAAGCTCTCCCAGGTGTTTAAAGTGTCCGGGATCAAAACCATCACATCCGCTGTTATGGAAGTGCCTTGCTGTTCCGCCATGCCGGTGATCATTAAAAAAGCCCTTGAAAAGTCAGGTGTCAAGATCCCGTTTAAAGAAATTGTGATCAGTGCCCGCGGGGAAATCCTTTCATGAAGTGGTCCGAAGATGCAGACAGGGCCTTAAAAAAAGTTCCTTTTTTTGTAAGGAAAAAAGTTAAGAAAAAAGTTGAAGATTTTGTTAAACAAAAGAAAAAAAACCTTGTTGAATTATCAGATGTCAACGAGTTAAAGAAAAAATTTTTGTCAAAAGGCGGCATGGAAAAAGTCATCAAAGGGTATGAAATCGCCACCTGCTTTGGAGGTGACGGGTGCCCGAACCTGGCAAATCCAGGCACCATGCTTGCAAAGGATATTGAAAAAATTTTTGAAAAAGAAAATATTCTTTTGTTTTTAAAAGAAAATGTAAAAGAAGACTTGAAATTTCATCATGAATTCAGGGTGGCTCTTTCAGACTGCCCCAATGCATGTTCAAGACCCCAGATTGTGGATATTGGTATCATAGGCGCTGTTCTTCCAGGGATTTTTGATGAGGCCTGCACCCTTTGCAGCACCTGTGTGGATGCCTGTAATGAAAATGCAGTTACACTTGACGAAGACAAGGAAAGACCTGTGATTGATCATGGGTTGTGCCTGATGTGTGCAAGATGTATAAGAGCCTGTCCCACAGGAACCATCAGGGAAAAAGAAAAAGGCTTTCGCGTGATGCTGGGCGGCAGACTTGGCCGCCATCCAAGGCTTGCCATGGAAGTTTCAGGGCTTTTCTCCCATAATGAGGTATTGCAGATTATTAAAAAATGCCTGAAATTCTATAAAAAAAAATCAAAACAAGGACAAAGATTTTCCCATATTCTCTCTTCAGTGGATCAGATCATGGGAGACAGATAAGTTTTTTCGTTTGTTTTTTTCATGAATCGCCAGTCTCTGCCTTTGATCCGCTGGAAGTATTTCCTTTTAACCCAGTCGGGCACAGGTGCAAAAAAGCAGCGAGAAACCAGAATCAAAAAGCGAGGGAAACCCTTAAAAAGCAGGGTGAACGCTGGTAAATTGGAAATGCCTTTTTTATCTCTCTATCGTCTACAGAATCAGAACAAGAATACTAAGAAAAGTCCCCTCTTGCTTTTAATAGCATATTTGGTGTTTTTGACGGGAATGTATATAGCCGGAGGCAAATATATAATGGTCTTTTTCAGATGGGCAACAAGGGTTGCTCTTGAAAAATTAATGTCAAAAAAGAGTTAATATCGTCTTTGCCTTATCACTCCAAAAAAAAATAAAGACAAAGAGGAAAAAATAAACTACAATATTTGACATACACATTCGGGCATATGAAGTTTGGTTATAGATTGCAGCTCTGCAGATTCTCACAGGCTCTGATAAAAAAACAGATTACTGATATTCCCGGATTCACATTTTTAAAGGTTTGGATTGCAATTTAAGATTAAAAAAATGATTGATAATAGGAGAAAGAGTGGATTCAAGAACAGTAAAAAAAAATCTGCTTGAATTAACGCAATATATTCCCACTGAACTTCCAGCAATGGGCTGGTATTTCAGCAACGAGCAACCATCGAGTGCTCTTGTTTTTGAAAAAGGCAAATGGGCTTGCATGTTTCAATACATGGAGCAAATTACAGCCGGAAAACAGTTATGTTTTTCATCTCAATTGTCTGGCTGCAGTGGTGCTGCATGCTATTTGGGATTCAAAACACCCAGCCAGCAAGCGGGCGGTTTTTTGGCAGAAAAAGAAAAATTTAAAAAATGTATTGAATATGGTGAGGCTTTTTACCGCGAGATTCAAGCAATAAAAGCAAAAAACAACTATTTGATTTTAAGTAGAATCCAAGATGTTCCTGAAAATACAAACATTGAAGTAGTTAACTTATGGGTAAGCGCAATGGCATTGACAGGGTTGGTTACTCTTGCCAATTACGATAGCCCCACTAATAACAACGTGCTCATCCCGTTTGCATCCGGTTGTCAAAGCATGTGGACCATGCCATATAAAGAAAAATTAAACCAAAATCCTAAAGCAGTTGTTGGCAGTATGGATCCCGCAATGAGGGAATATCTCTCTCCGCAAGTTCTTCTGTTTTCGTTGCCATCTGAACGGTTTGTGAAGTTGGCTGGATATATACCAAATAGCTTTTTGTTGAATAGCAGTTGGGGTGAATTGCTCCGGCGTTGTCGATCAGCCGTAGTTAAGAATTCACCAGGCATTTGTTTACCTCCGTTGTTTAAAAAATGATCTTTAAATCGGCATATGCCGCCTACAAAAGCTATCGGCATCGGCCTGTAGTATTCACGAGTATATTTCAAAAGAGGTTTTTATTCGACGGGATGTGATTATGAAAATACTGGCTTATCAGGAAGTTTCTTTTTCCTTTGCAAGACCGTCCAGATGTCTTTCAACAAATGCCCGTAAATTCCTGTCCGGATCAAGCCTGTCTGAATAATAGTTTAATACCCACCAAAGATTATTCAATTTATCACAATCATTTTGCCACCAGGAAACAGATTCTTTTATAGCTTCGGGGGAATACTCGGAATTAATTTTTATATAGAAATCATAACACATCGTCCGGGTGATTGGCTTAAGACTGAGCACCTTGACAGTGTTTCTGTTTATCATTCCCGCCTCCTTAAAATGTTTTAAAGTGAACAAGATTTATTTAATAAAAGTCCTACATTAATACATACAGGTTGTAAAGCACAATTTTAAGTTGCCAATACCTGCATGGATAAGATAAGTTGGGAGAAATAATTAATATTCAGGGCAAAAAGCCAAAGGACAGCAGGGGTGTTTTGAAAAACCAGATAACTTTTGTGGTCGGGGGGTGCAGAAGCGGAAAGAGTTCTTTTGCCCTTGACCAGGCCAACATGACAGCACGGGAAAATAAATATTTTATTGCCACCTCAGTACCAACTGATTCTGAAATGGAAAAGCGGGTGGAAAAGCATCAACAAGAGCGTGGAGAAAACTGGCATACAATTGAAGAGCCGGTCAGGATTCATGAAAAAATTAATCAATGCTCACAAAAGGCTGGCGTCATCCTTGTGGACTGCCTGACCCTTTGGGTGTCAAATTTATTGTTTCATTCAAATGATCAGGCCCAATTTGACAAAGCCGTAAAAGATCTTGAAATTTCTTTAAACAAGTGCGAATGCCCGGTATTCCTGGTCTCCAATGAAGTTGGTACGGGTATTGTCCCGGAAAACAAGCTTGCAAGGCAATTCAGGGACCTTGCAGGCTTTGTCAATCAAAGGGTCGCAAAAATTGCAGACAGGGTTATTATGACGGTTGCGGGGATTGATATCCAGATAAAACCAGGACCTTGAACCATATTAAAACAAAATAAAATTGCAGGGAATAGAATAACGATAATGCAGTATAAACATATTTTCGGACCGGTCCCGTCAAGGCGTCTTGGAATCTCTCTTGGTGTTGACCTTGTGACCCATAAAATCTGCAGCCTTGACTGTATCTATTGTGAGTGCGGGAAAACAACCATGTTAACAGCTTCCCGGAAAGAGTATGTCAGGCTCAAGGATGTGAAAAAGGAGCTTGACCATTTCTGGCGGTATAATCCTGATCCTGACTATATTACTTTTTCAGGGTCGGGCGAGCCTAGCCTGAACAGCGGGTTAGGTGAGGTCATAGACTATATTAAAGAAAAAAAATCAGGCATTAAAGTTGCGGTTTTGACCAATTCCACTCTTTTTTCCCAAAAACAGGTGAGAAAGGCACTTTTAAAAGCCGATCTTTTAGTGCCCTCCCTTGATGCGGTTTCAAAAAAGGCTTTTGCCTGGATTAACAGGCCCGGTAATAGTATTAAGGTCAATGAGATTGTAAAGGGCCTTGAAATTTTTGCAAATGAATACAAGGGTAAAATATGGCTGGAAGTTTTTATTCTTCCCGGGATTAATGACAGCCGGCCTGATCTGTTATTGCTGAAAGATGCGATTCAAAGAATTAACCCTGACAAAATCCAGATCAATACACTGGACCGTCCGGGAACCATGCCTGATATCACGCCTGCGACAAGGGAGCAGCTTGACCGGGTGATCAGGATATTAGGGTTTCAAAATTGCGAAATCATAGCAAAGTCATGCCGTAATGTCAGTGCAGGTGTGCAGAGGGAAGATATAAAATCAGCCATTATTGAAACCATACATAGAAGGCCCTGCACAAAAAAAGATCTGCTGCAGATCCTGTGTGTTGAAAAACAGGTAATTGATAAATATATTAAAAGGCTTGAGAAGCAAAATAAAATAATAGGGAAAAACAGGGAAAGGGGAGTTTTCTACCAGACTTTAAAAGACTAATGATAATGAAAAAGTATTTTTCAAACTTAAGATCTGCAATCTTGTTTATCACCATTCTTCCGGCAGGTAAAAATATAATCTATTCTCCCATGGGCATGATTAAGTTTTTTCCTGTTGTCGGGCTGATACTGGGCGGGCTGCTCCTGGTATTTGACTTAAGTATTTCACACTTTTGGTCCCCTTTTGCTGTTTCGGTTCTGGATGTTGTTTTTCTTGTTGTTTTGACAGGGGCATTCCACCTGGACGGACTTGGTGACGCAGCAGATGGTTTGTTCAGCCACAGGTCAAAAAAAAGAGCTCTTGAAATCATGAAAGACAGCAGGACAGGGATGATGGGACTTGTGGCGGTATTTTGCATCCTGGCAGTTAAAATGGCTGGAATATATTCCGTAAAAACAAGCGGAACCCATTTTCAAACCCTGATTCTTTTTTTGATAATTCCTTCTTATTCACGAATGTCAATGATCTTTGGCATAAGGCTTCTGGATTACGGCAGAAAAGAAAAGGGGACCGGGCTTGACCTTTTTGAAAAGAGCATCGGGTTAAAAGATTTTTTCTTTATGTTGATTCCCATGGCAATATCTCTTTTTTTGGGTTATAAAGCCCTGGTTTTAAACCTTGTTTTTTTGATAACACTTATATCAATATTGGGTTTTTATAAAAAGAAAATGAATTGTATTACAGGAGATATGCTCGGGGCCATGAACGAGATAATGGAAGCTTTCTTGTTTTTGGCAGCAGGAGCATTTTTTGTTTAATAAATAAGGAATCTATTAAATGATAACCGGCCATGGCGGCAATAAAAAGAATCTGGCAGAAAAAACAGGCTGTAGAGTTGATGATATTATAGACATGAGCTGCAATTTAAACCCTCTGGGGCCGCCTGAAACAATAGAAAAGCTCATCTGCGACAACCTGGATAAAATAAGATCTCTTCCTGAACCCGATGCTGCCGCCATAAGAAAGGGGTTTGCCTCTTTTCACGGAATTGACAGTAAAAATGTTGTGGCAGGCAACGGCACCACATGGTTTATTTATACCATTCCCAATGCCCTTGGTTCCAAAAAGGCGATAATTTCAGGACCCAGTTATTCAGATTACAAGGATGCCTGCATGATGCATAAAACTGCCTTTTTGCACTGCCTTGCAAAAGAACAGGATAACTTTGATCCTGATATAGATGAGATATCAAGGATGGCAAAAGGTGCTGATACGGTCTTTATCTGTAACCCCAACAATCCGACAGGCTCGCTTATTTCGCGGGAAAAGCTTGAATACCTTATTCAAAAACATGAAAATACGGTTTTTATTATTGATGAATCCTATCTTCCATTTGTGGACAGGGCAAATGATTACTCCCTTGTAACCAAAACCTTGCATGAAAATTTGATTGTTCTTTCTTCAATGTCAAAAATATTCAGGATACCGGGACTTCGTACAGGGTTTTTAAGCGCAGCCCGGGGTCTTGTTGAAAAAATCATGACCTGTTACCAGCCCTGGAGCGTAAATGCACTGGCCCAGGCAGTTATAGAAGATATTTTTTGTCATCATGAAAGAATCGAGCCTTTTTTTTTAAAAACAAGAGAGTATATCAAAGAAGAAAAAAAGGTTTTTATTAAAAGCCTTCAATGTATTAAGGGTATTAAATTATTTGATTCACATACGTATTTTATCCTGGCCCGTTTGACAGGCGGGGTAAATTCAGGGGATTTTTGCTCAAAGATTGGTCAGCATAAAATATTGATCAGGGATTGCTCAAATTTTTATGGCCTGTCTGATCAATATGTGAGATTTTCCTTAAAGGAAAGAAGGACCAACCTGCATCTGGCAGACCTGATAAGGCAGACCGTATAAAATGATTAAGATCCATTGGTATGTCATACTTGCAGCTTTTATCCTTGACTTTATTCTGGGTGATCCGGAAATATTGCCCCACCCGGTTATTTACATGGGCAAAGCCATTTATTTTTTCGAGGGCAGGTTCAGGAAATATTTTAAAAATCTTCTTGTTTCAGGAGGTTTTTTTGCTGTTGCTCTTATTTTTTCTACATGGCTTCTGGCCTATATAACGATAAAGTTGAGTATGGATATCCATCCTGTTTTCAGCAGTTTTGTCCAGGCTTTCCTGCTTTTTTTTTGTTTTTCATCAACAAGCCTTGAAAAAGCGGCATCAAGCGTTTTTTCTGCCCTTAAGGAAAATGATATTAAAAAGGCCCGTAAAAGGGTTTCCATGATTGTGGGCAGGCAGGCTGAAACTCTTGACCAAAATGGTGTCATTCGTGCCAGTGTGGAAACAGTTGCTGAAAATTTTGTGGACGGTTTTTTGTCTCCCTTGTTTTTTGCAATGATCGGGGGGGTGCCGTGGGCACTTGCCTATAAAATGATCAACACCCTGGATTCAATGGTTGGATATAAAAATGACACATATATGCTTTTTGGCAGGGTATCTGCACGGATTGACGATATGGCCAATTTTATCCCGGCAAGACTGTCTGTTTTGATCATATCCCTCAGTGCTTTTATTTTTTCTTTTAAAAAAGGTGTTCTGGCATTAAAAACAGGTTTGTCCCAAGGATCTTTTCATAAAAGCCCCAATGCGGGATTTCCGGAAGCATGCTTTGCCGGCGCTCTTGAAATAAGGCTTGGCGGCCCTAATATGTACCATGACGTCATGGTTGAAAAACCCTTTATCGGAAAAGAATTTAAAGACCCGGGCAAGGAAAAAATAAAACAGGCTTGCGATTTGATGATGGCAGGCTCTTTTTTGGCCACCCTTATTTCTTGCTTTATTCTTTTTGTATTTTAGGTTAAGTTTAGTAAAATTTTTACGATTGCAGGAATAAAATTCAAAAAAAATGCCTGATTTAATTTCAAAGGATTCCATTCTGCCCGCAAGGCCTTTCAAACTCGGAACAACTTCTTTTATTTTTCCTGATCACATAGTTCCAAATGTGATAAAGTTAGGGGAGTTTTTTGATGAAATTGAAATTCTTGCCTTTGAAAGCCAGCCAGCAGAAGTACTTCCCTCAAAAGAAGATGTGAAAAAACTTTTATATCTGTCCCGGGAGCTGGGACTTACTTATAATATCCACCTGCCAATTGATCTCAGCCTTACCTTGGATTCAAAAGGAAAAAGGCAAAGAGCTGCTGACACTCTTTTAAGGGTACTCGACCTTTTTGCGCCTGTAAAACCCTCAACCCACACCCTTCACCTTGATATGCCGCCTGATATGAAAAATGATATCAAAAATCAAAAAAAACTGGAAAACTGGAAAGACAATACCTGCCAGGGCCTTAATGCCCTTTTGTCTAAAGGTCTTGACCCCGGCATGATTTCCGTTGAAACTCTTGATTATCCTTTTTTTATGATTGAAACCCTGGTGGAGGAATTTGGCTTGTCCGTATGTATTGACGCAGGCCACCAGATTAAATACGGACACAATATCCTTAAAACCTTTGAAAAACATAAGCCAAGGACATCCATCATACACTTGCATGGCGTGGTATTTTACGGCCCCAAAATTTTAGATCACACTTCTCTTGATAAACTTGCAGAATCACACATGGGAAAAGTTGTTAAAATTCTTAAAAATTTTACAGGGGTGGTAAGCCTGGAAGTGTTTAATAAGGAAAATCTGAACAGGTCTTTGAACTTTCTTTCACAGGTTTTTAAAGACATTGCTCCAAATATAAATGATAATAGAACTAAAGGGAAACACCAATGAAAAAACGACTGCCTTTTATTTTCATACTGGTTGTTATTATTGCTGCCGCCATATCAGGATTCTTGTTTTTTAAGGAAAAAAAAGACCCGGATATCATCATG
>JAADHV010000054.1 GCA_013151635.1 Deltaproteobacteria bacterium
TGATCCTTTGCCGTCATGCTCCATCCGTGCTAATTGCAATACAATCTGGAACCAATAATAACACACCAGGGAAAAAATTCATGCATGCTTGCCGAAGGGACACGATCTTCGAGCGGTTCACATTTTTGGAGACTTTCTTATATTCCCGAAATTGTCAAACTCTGGGAGTCTCCCCGGCAAAGCCGGGGGCTTACTCAATATAGTTAGGCCATTGTTCTCTGCAAGAGCAGGTTTCTCTTTTTTCAGATTGGTTTGATTTGATAAAATGTAAAAAGTTAGCGACAACGTTCTGTGGCAGAGTCTCATTAGAAAACTCTTGGGTGTGTTACAGGACCATCATTACTTCCTTTTTTTGTAGAAAAAACAGGTAGATAATGACTTTTATGTGATCAACGATAAATATTTTTTTCCTGATCCGATCTATAACTGGCACTTCGGTGCTCAAAAATAGCGGGTGTATTCCTCACCTGCTTTATCTCAACCGGTTGTATTTGAGACAGCTTTGCATTTATTCTTGTCTGATCAATTTTTATTTATCATTTTAATTGATAGGTTTCAATAGATGGTAATATGTCTGGAATATTTATCAGTTAGCTTCTATGAAAATAATGATTGAATAAAATTGCGTACAATATGCTAACGCATGATTTTACACGAATGTGGCGTGTACCCCTGTAAGGGTTTGACATTCCTGTGGCACTATTTTATTGTTTGGGAAAAAGAATTTTTTAAGCGCGACCAGTGGGGGTAATAAAGTGGCCATGGTTCAAAAGCTTGTTTTTATCGTCAGCTTTTTTTTAATTTTATTTTCAGGGGCCTGTTCGCCACCCAACAAGTCTGATATTACTCCTGCGAACAGGAACGGAATAAAGCCTGATGAGATCCTGATCGGATCATCCCTTGCCCTGGGCGGCCATGCAGGATATCTTGGAACCCAGATGCTCCAGGGGGCAATGTCGTATATTAAGTATATCAATGAAAAGGGCGGTATTCATAACAGGAAGATTAAGCTTATTGCTCTTGATGACAGGTATAATCCCACCCAGTGCCTGTATAATACCCAGAAGCTGATTATGGAAAGCCGGGTATTTGCCTTGTTCTGCTATGTCGGCACACCCACCACGGTAAGGATTATCCCTTTGGTCAATGAGGCAAAGATTCCCCTGGTCGGCATGTTCACAGGAGCAAACAGGCTGCGGCAGCCTGTTAACCGTTACCTGATCAATATCCGGGCATCCTATTACCAGGAGACCCAGGCTGCAGTTGACCTGATCGTAAAAAAAAGGCATCTGGATAAGGTGGCGGTCTTTTATCAATATGATGAGTATGGATTTGACGGGCTTCGGGGAACCGAGATTGCCCTTAAAAAATACGGGCTGATACCGGTGGCAAAGGGATCTTATATCAGGGGAACCCTGGATGTAGAGGCAGGGCTTGAAAAGATCATCCGGTCTGATGCCCAGGCCGTGGTCATGATAGGAACCTATGATTCATGTGCGAAATTTATCAACCTTGCCAGGGAACGGAATTTTTCTCCTTTGTTCCATAATGTATCCTTTGTAGGTTCCAAAGAGCTTGCAAGAAGACTTGGGCCAAATGGTGAAGGTGTGATTGTCACCCAGGTCGTGCCGCCACCTAATTTCAATCATAGATCAAAGCCCCTGCCCGGGGTAAAAGAGTATATTTCATTGTTAAAAAAGTATTATCCGGACAGCAAGCCCAGTTTTGTCGGGCTTGAAGGGTATTTAAACGCAAGGATACTTGCAGAAGGCCTGGAACGTGCGGGCAGAGACATCACAAGGGAAAAATTCATCAGGGCTATTGAATCAATACATCACTATGATTTAGGAATACAAAATCCATTATCCTTTGGAAAAAATGACTACCAGGGGCTGGATAATGTCTATTATACCATGATCAAAAATGGCGAGCTTGTGTTGATCAAATGAATTTTTTTAACAAATTATCTTTAAAAAACAAGATTTTTATTTCCAGCCTGGGGTTTATCCTGCTGGTCAGTACCCTGATTGCCCTTTTTACACGGTCGCTTTTGATTACAGGGTTGACCAACGAGTTGAAAAAAAGGGGCATTGGTATTGCCCAGGGTATTGCCGATGGTTCAAGGGTGTATATCCTGACAAAGGACCGGGCCGAGCTGACAGCCCTTGCTTATGATGCAAGGCTCGGAAACAGGAAGAATATAGTAAAGTACCTTATCATAAGCGATAAACAGGGAAATATCCTTGCCCACACTTTTACTACGGGTTTTCCTTTAAATATTAAAGAAATTGTAAAAGAACAGGATTATAAAAAGGTAAATATTAAAAGCATTGATGTGGGCGGGCACTCTGTTTTTCATGTGGTGGTGCCGGTAAAAGAGGGTATTTATACCATAGGGTCTGTCCAGGTGGGCCTTGACAAGAAGCATATTGAAAAACTGATATCTGATTTAAGACTTGTATTCTTAAGTTTTTTGTCCATGGTGACTATTATTTTCTTTTTTTTAAGCCACAGGCTCGCCCTTCGTATTACCAAGCCCGTGTCCTCCCTTATCCGCTATACAGACCAGATCACAAAAGGAAATTTTAATATTATTTCCAAGGATGATCTTGACAGGCAGACCTCTGATACAGGTGCTAAAGATGATGAGATAGCAAGGCTTACAAATGCTTTTATCAAAATGACATCCCGGTTAAAGCAATCCACGGACCGCCTTAAAAAATCTCAGAAAAAATACAGGTCCCTTTTTAAAAGCGGGCCAAATCCCATACTGGTTGTCAGGAAAAAGAGCTTTGAAATACTGGATGCCAATCCCAATGCCATGGAGCTGTTCGGTTATGATAGACAGGCCCTGCTCGGGATGAGCCTTTTATCCCTTGGAAACCTGGATGACAAGGAATTCAGTCATCACTATCCTGAAGGAGAAACCAGCGTTATAAGTTCCAAAGTTAAATTTTATAAAAAAGATGGCGGGCTCGTGTTTGTCAATATCCATGCGACTCCGTCAGAATACCGGGACGAAGATGTAATCATTGTGGCAGCAACCGATATAACAGAATTGGTGGAAAAAGATTCCCAGTTGATCCAGGCAAGTAAAATGACCAACATTGAAAAAATGTCAGCCGGAATTGCCCATGAGATCAACCAGCCCCTTAATACAATAAAGATGGGCTGTGAGTACCTTTGCATGATGTCTGAAAGAAAAAAGAAAATCAATGAAGATGATTTTAAAATGGTGTTAGAACAGATCAGCAACCAGGTGTCAAGGGCTGCTGAAATCGTAGGCCGGCTGAAAACATTTTCCAGGAAAGCCGATTTTTCAAGGGAGGTTATTAATATTAATGATTGTATCCGTTCGGTAAACAAGATTATAGGCAGGCAAATCACCTTGCAGAACATTGATCTTGTATTGGATCTCAATGAGTTTGTTCCTCCTGTCCTGGCCCATAACAACAGGGTGGAACAGGTGATCTTCAACCTTGTCACCAATGCCAGGGATGCGATAAATGAAAGAATAGAAACAAGCCGGGACATTGAAAAGGGAATGATTACCATTTCGACTTTTTCAGATACTTTGAATGTTGGAGCCGCTGTATCAGACAATGGTACCGGTATTGAGCCGGACCGTATGAAAAGCATCTTTGAGTCCTTTTATACCACAAAAAAAATGGGCGAGGGGCTGGGCCTTGGTCTTCCGATTATCCAGGGGATAGTCAGGGATTACTATGGTACCATCAGCGTGGAAAGCAGGCCAGGAAGAGGGACCAGTTTCAGAATCGTGTTCCCGGCCCATTTAAAGGAAAATACCAAAATATAAATTAAAGGAAAAGACAATGAAGATTTTAGTAATAGACGATGAAAGACCGACCCTTTCAATGTTCAAGCTTTTCCTGACAGCCTATGGATATGACGTATATACTGCTCAGGACGGGGAAAAAGGATTGACCCTGTTCAATGAAATTTCTCCTGAGATCGTGTTTACTGATATAAAGATGCCGGGAATAGACGGGCTTGAAGTGCTGCGGCGGATAAAAAAGACAGGCACATCATCACAAGTCATTATTATCACTGGCCACGGCGACATGGAAAAGGCAGTGGAAGCCCTTGACCTGAATGCGTCTGACTTTATCAATAAACCGGTTGAAAGGCAGGCGTTAAATTCTGCCCTTGCCCGGGCTGAGAAAAGAAAACTTTTGCCCTTGAATTTGCCTTTCAAGTTTTCAGATGCAAAAGAAGGCAGCAAGCTTGTAATATCAGTTAAGGGGAAACTTTCCGCCCCTGCAAAAGAAGAATTTCACTCACTTTTCAAAGCCGAAGCGCTGAATGATGTAGAAGAGGTCTGCCTTGTATTTGATGACAGTTTTTCCATTGACCGTCCGGGCATATCCCTTTTAATGACAGCCATACAGGAGCTGAAGCAGGAAGGTGTTTCCATTGTAATGGAAAATTTGTCTTATAATTATGTAAGGGTATTCAGGATGGCCGGGATTGATAAGATTGCCAGGCTTAAAGAAGAGTTAAAGGAAGACTAGCCCGCAGGGTTTGCCATGACTAAACGATATTATCCGCCCCATATCCCAGGTACTGTCAAACGGCAGCGGTTGTTCCTGGCTCTTGATGAGAATTTCCACAAGCAGAATTTTTTGATCACAGGCCAGGCAGCCCAGGGGAAATCAACCCTTGTGGCCTCTTATCTTCAACCTTTGCGCGGACCTGTTTTATGGTTTCATCTTTCAGGGGATGACTCTATCCATACAAAATTGTTTGACAGGCTGATCAATGGAATCCAGACGCTTCCCGGTCAGGATAAGGGCGAAAACAATGCCTTTATCCCGAACAGCACCTTTGGAACGGAAAAAGGGTTATTTCGATATATTGAAGGCCTGGTCATTATTCTCAAAGAACTTTTATCCCCAATAATTATTGTGCTGGATGATTTTGAATCAATTGACGAGACCTCATCAGGATTTCAGTTGATCAAAGGTATTCTTGACAGCAGGTTTGATAAATTAAAATTTTTTATTTTATCCAGGACCATGCCGCCACTCAATATCTCCCGGCTTAAGATGGAAGAAAATATTTTCGTACTCAACAATGATGACCTTGCATTTACACTTGATGAAACAAGATTGTTTTTTTCAAAGAGAGCCCGGACCAATTCAATTGATATAGAAAAGATTCACAAGATTACCGACGGGTGGGCAGGCGGGCTTACCCTGGTATCGGAATCCATCCGGCAGTTCAAGGAATTGCAGAATTTTCCGGACAGGTTGTCATCAGGAGCTTTTAATTTTTTTTCACAGGAAATTTACAAGAGCCTTCCTGATAAGATCCGTGACTTTTTAACTAAAACTTCTGTTTTGGAAACCATTGATCTTGATATGGTCAATCATGTTTTTAAATCCTTGGATGCTTTTGCAATTTTGACTGATCTTGAAAAAAGAAACCTGTTTATCCAGAGAATAGATTCAGATGGCAGATGGCCCAAATTCAAATACCATAACCTGTTCAAAGAGTTCCTTTTGCAGGATCTTTTAAAAACAAAGGGGGAAAAAACCTTTAAAGCGCTGAATAGAAAAGCCGGGCAGTTTTATTGGGAAAGAAAAGACCATGAGCAGGCAATGAATTATTTTTGCAGGGCAGATGCATTTTCAGATATTGTCCGTATTATTAAAATCAAGGGTACGGATTATATTATCACAGGAAAGATATCAGGGCTTGAAAAATGGATCAGCCATCTGCCGGATATTATAATACAAAATGACCCCTGGCTTTTATTTTTTTTGACCATGACCCGGCGCATCAAAGGCGGGAAGAAAAATATCAGGGATTTTCAAAAGGCTTTTGCCCTTTTTGAACAAAACCAGGATCTTCGTGGTATGCTTTTGTCTGCAGGCTACCTTATTGAAGCCGCAGTATTTATTCGCCAGCCTTCCGGGATGATACTTGAATGGATAAAAAAAGGGGAAAAACAACTTTTGCATATCTGCCGGGAAAACAGGTACCCATGGGCAAGAGCTCTTTTATGGCAACAGATCGGTCTTGGCTATATTGCGGGTGACGGCAATATCCCGAAAGGTGTTTCTGCCTGTAGGAATGCCATTCTTCTAGGCAGGCAGATCAGCAACCATAATCTTGTCCTCAATGCATCCATTACCATGACATTCGGATATGTCCAGGCAGGGGATTTTGTCAATGCAAGACAGATGCTGTCAAAAATAAAAGATATTACAAAAGAAGGCCAACACCCGGAGTACAGGGCATTAAAAAGTATTGTTGATATAGATTTTGCCCTGAAAAACGGGCGGTTTGAAGAAACGAGCAAGCTTTTGACCCTGTCTGAGAAAGATATAGAGAAATTCGGATTAATTTTTCTTTATCCAGGATTTGTTGAGGCACGGGCCCTGTATATGGTGTATATAAGCCAGTTTGATGAAGCACGAGCTATGGCAGACCACCTCAATGATTTTTCAATACTTGAAGGAAATGATTTCTATAAAGGGATTTCCCACCGGATAAAGGCCTTGAGCTTTTTGCAGGAAGAAAGACTCAAAGAGGCGGACCAGCAGATAAAGAAGGCGTTAAAAGAGCTGGATCTGGCAAAAAAAGGTGCTATCCACCATTTTTTAGCCCAACAGCTTGCAGGTATGATCTTTTTCCGGAGCCGGGAGTTTTCAAAGGCCAGAACCGTGCTGGTCCCGGCACTTGAATATTTCGAGCGCATCTCATCGGGGCTTTGCTGTTCTGAAACCTGCCTGGTTCTTGGGTTGATATCATGGGAGCTGAATGAGTCAGATGCTGCTTTCAATTATTTAAGCCGGGGGATTGAAAATGCTTTCCAGGAAGGGTATGTGTTTTTTCCCCTGATCGCGGCAAAGGTGCTGATCAAGGCACTTCTCTTGCTGACGGCATATGGCCGGACCAAATCTGTTGGGCCTTATGTTGTCTCTCTTATTTCGCGTTGTGATCCTGCTCTTGTCTTTGAACAGATGGACAGGGTGCTGGCTTTGGGAAGGCAAAAAGAAAAAACCTGGCTTATAGAAAATTTACGGCCTGTATATAAAATGCTTTTGCCAAAGGTCAGGATTGAAACCCTTGGCCGGTTTAATATTTTTTGCGGTAATAAGATTCTGGACAATAAAGCATTTAAAGGGACAAAGCCCATACACCTGCTCAAATCAATTGTATTACACGGATCAAAGGATATCCCAAAGGAAATCCTGATTGATGATTTATGGCCCAAAGCCACGGCAAAAGCAGGAGATAAAAACTTTAAAATCAACCTTCACCGCCTGCGAAAGGCAATAGAACCCTGTCCGAAAAAGGAGTTTGGATACTCTTATATTATTCAAAAGGCAGGATTGGTATCCCTTGACCCTGGATTTGTCTCTTTAGATGTGGACGAGTTTATTGCCTCGGGCGCAAAGGCCATGGAAAATGAAAGGAATAATAAGCTTGAAACAGCTCTTGGATTTTATGAAAAGGTCGTGGAAATCTATAAGGGAGATTATTTTGCAGAAGAACCCTACCTGGAATGGATATCCAGGAAAAGGGAGCTTTTTAAAGCAAGATTTGTTGAACTTTTGCAAAAAAAGGCCATGCTCCACGAAGAACTGGATCAAATAGAAAAAGCTGTGGAAACCTGGCGGGTCATTCTTGAAGCAGACCCTTATTTTGAAACAGCATACCAGAATCTGATGATTCTTTATGCGGATTCAGGCCGGAAAAACAGGGCAATTGATATTTTTTACGAATGCCGGTCTTTATTGGAAAAGGATCTTGGAACAAAGCCTGATAGCCAGACCACTGATATCTATAAGAAAATATTATCCGGGTAGAAAAACCTTTACGTATGGTGTCTTATTCATTAGAATATGCCGTAACCGCCAATAGTTAAAAGGTATTAACGAAGATATGGCTTCTAAGAAAACAATATATTCCGTCCAGGTTGTCATGATTCTGGCCGTATTTTTCTTTGTTTTATTTAACCTTATATTCAAGCTTGTTGTTGACTTAAGATCGGAATCAATAAAGGAAAGGGCCGAGCTGATTGAAAAGGACAGGATAAAACAGGCGTTTCTTGCCAATATCGATAATGAATACAACAACCTGCTTAAACTCTATGATGCAAAAGCCTATGAAAAGGCCATTGAGATCATAAAGGTGTTCAACCGGTATGACAAATCGGATTATAAAGACCTGCCTGAAATAAAAAAAGATATCAGGTTGTTCTACCTTAAGAAAAAACTTGAATTTATTCCAAAGATTCATTTTGACGAGTTTATGAAATTGTCAAAGGATATCGATATTGAGGAAGATGATTCAACTGAGGTGTTTATCCGTACGCCCAGATATGGCCAGTATTTTTATACTTCTGACCTGCCTGTTGTGCTTGAAGGGGTGGCCCTGTCCGTTAAAGGTGATTATTCCGACGGAATTGTCTGGACCAGCAGCATTGACGGGGAACTCGGCAAGGGCAAAAAGCTTGCTGTCCACTTGTCCGTGGGGGAGCATCAAATTACGGCAACCGGTACGAACAATATCACCAAAGGCAGTATGGCAATACGGATTTTCATTGAAAAAGATCCTGATTTTTTAAAAAATTATATTAAGAAATAAGTTTCCTGGTTTTTTTAATACTTCTCATGCCTGCAGGGACATGTCATTGGCGCTCGATCCTGAATTGGTATAGCCTTGTTCTTTTGCCTGCATATCAAGGTGAAGGGTGGTTACCTGCTCTAATTTAGGATAAAATGCGCGGTCTATTTTTCTTAAATCAACGAGTTTAATATAATTATGACAATTATCACACAGGTTTACCCGGTATTCTTTTTCTTCATCATTGAAAAAATAATGCTGGTAATCCTTGTCATTGTTTTCGCAGAATACACAGCCCATCCTGTTGACCAACCATTCATGCCCGCAGAAACAACATTTTAAATGACGTTTGCCGTCTTTGTCCAGAAATGCCATATCAGGGAGATTTCCACAGATGGGACAATAACCTTTTTTCAGACCCGGCTTTCCTGCAAGATAATTTTCAAGCTGTTCCGAGCAGGTTCTGATACTCGGGGCAATACTGGCATAACCGAAAAAAGTAAGTTCGCGTTCTGGCACATTCAAAAGCTTACCCAAGTCATGCAGGGTAGAACCCTGGTTCCCAAGTATGGCTGAAAACAGGGTTTCCAGGCGAAAAGATTGTGTTTTGCAGGCATTTTTTAAAGATTGTGCGTTATGTGACAATCCGGGTGCAAAATCCTGGGCCAGGCCACAGATTGTATCAAAGAGCTGCTTAGAAGCTTTTATGTCAAATAAAAATTCAGACTGGTCAATTAAAGGCATTTCATTTTTTTGTTTTATTTTTAACAGGTCAGGGTCGATCACAACCGGAGGCAGAAAGATATCCTGACGGTTTTGTTCCTGGGCCAGGAACACCCGGCTGTAAAAATCAAGAATCGGCTGGTATGCGGGCCTGGTTTTTTTTATCAGTTCAGAAGACTGTTTCAATTGTTCTTGGGTTATCATGTCATGATCCTTTTTAAAAAGACTGCCCGGGAAATGTTTTCCCGGGCATGATGTTATGAATAGTTTATACCCGCATCATTCTGGTAAACGGGCCCATCATTTTGCGGAGGGCAACACTGCGGCTTAAGCCCCCCCTGTCACTGCTCGCTACGGCATAATCAGCATAGAGCTTGGGATCAAACCCGACAAGATAAATGACATTCACATCTTCCGGGTTCAAAAGCATTGCCTTAGAAAATTTTTGTTTTACTTTTCCAAGCCGTTTTTTTGCAATGGAAAGTATCCGGTCCCTGTCACCGAATTGCATCGCACCGCTGGGGCAGACCGTTACGCAGGCAGGTTTCAGCCCATTGTGAACCCGGTCACTGCACAGATCACATTTTGCAAGAGTATTGTCCTGCGCCTTTCTGGGAATGTTGTAGGGACAGGACCCGATAATCTCGTCCGCATCCAGATTCCGGGTCACTTTGGTGTAGATAACCGCCCCTGTCTGGGTGTCCCGGTAGATGGCATTTTCATCAAATGCTGTTTCAAGGCATGGTGCATCAATGCAATGCCTGCACTGGTCCGGGAAAAACAGCCACTCAAGCCGGCCGTTAATGATCTCTTCATTCATCCTGACAAGTTTGTAGGTTTTAAAGGAGAGATCCTGGGGATTTTGAAAACTTCCCATATTTTTCGTTTTTTCAGCGGGCAGGTCATGCCATTGCTTGCATGCAACCTGGCATCCCCTGCAACCGGTACATATGGTCGTATCTATGAATATTGATTTAGACATGGTGTTATCACCTCCTTTAAAGCTTTGTCACGTTGACCATAAAGGCCTTGGTTTCCGGAATCCTTGTGTTCGGGTCTCCTGCCGGAGGTGTCAGAAGGTTTGCGCTTTCTTCCTTGCCTGTGGCAGGCCATCGCCAGCCGTAATGCCAGGGAACTCCCACCTGGTGCACTGTTGCATATCCAACGCTAAAGGGTTTAAACCGTTTTGTTACAATGGCAGTACACTCAACCGTCCCCCTGGCACTTGTGACGTTCACCCTTTCCCCGTTTTTAATTCCCCGGAGCTTTGCCAAGTCTTTGCTCATTTCTACGAACATATCGGGCTGCATTTCCATGAGCCATGCCTGGGGACGTGTCATAACACCGGTCTGCCAATGCTCTGACACGCGGTAGGTAGTTCCCACGAACGGAAACCTGGGATCGCAGGTGGCGTAGACATCCAACTTGGTGGTATACACTACGGCAGCCGGATTGATCCGCTGGGAACTGAAAAAGTTCTTTTCAACCGGGCTCTCGAGGGGTTCGTAGTGTTCCGGGAACGGCCCGTCAGTCCGTCCTGGACCGAAAATCTGGGCGTGGCCGTGTTTTCGCATGATAAAAGGATATTTTGAATCTTTCCTCTTTGACCCGTCAGGATTTTCAAGAGGATACCATCCGCCGTCAGGCACATCCCCGATCCATTTTTTGGACACATATTTGCCGTCTTTCTGGTCTCCGGCAAATTTAATGACCCAGTCTTTCTTGTCCCAGGGGCGGCCTTTTGGATCAACCGATGCCCTGTTGTAAATGATTCTCCTGTTAACCGGCCAGCACCATGCAAACTCAGGATAAAGCCCGATATTGTTGGGCGCATCTTTTTTGCTTCTCCTGGCTGACATATTCCCTTTTTCAGTATAGGAGTTGCAATACAGCCAGTTGCCCGAAGAAGTCGAACCGTCTGCCTGAAGCCATGCAAAGCTTGGTACCAGGGTGCCTTTTTTACATAGCTTGCCTTTAACTTTAACATCTTTTGTAAAATACCCGTTGACTTCTTTGGCAGCTTTATGGGGGTCATAGGCCCCGTTGGTTTCATAATCCCATTTTAAATTGAGTATGGGATCTTGGAACACTCCGCCCGAAGTTTTGTATTCTTTTTTGAGCAGCCGGCCAAGCTCCATGATGATATCCCCGTCAGGACGGCTGTTACCAAGGGGTTTGGGGCCCTGGTAGCGCCATTGCATCCATCGGCCCGAATTGGTGATGCTTCCCTCTTTTTCAACGGAAACCGCAGCAGGCAGCATAAATACTTCGGTCCTGATCTTGGACGGGTCTTTTCCTGGGCCTTTCCAGAAGGAACCTGTCTCGTTGTCAAAAATATTTACATTGACCATCCAGTCCAGGTTTTCCATGGCCTTTCTCACTTTGGCTGCATTGGAACCTGAACAGGCCGGATTCTGGCCCCAGGCAAAAAATCCTTTGACGTCTCCTTTGTACATGGCATCAAAGATATCAAACCAGGAGTAGGCTTTGCCGTCATCCACTTTTGGAAGCCAGTTATAGCCAAACTGGTTTGATTTTCTGGCATTCTCACCAAAGAAGGATTTGAGCATACTCACGGAATATTTCGGATAATTTCCCCACCAGTTGGCTGATAAAGGATCATTGGTCCTGGGTGTCCATTTTGCATTATAGGTATCAAGGCTTGTATTGGATGCTCTCGGGGTTTTAAGGTAACCGGGCCAGATGTGCCATAAAAGACAGTGATCCGTTGAACCCTGAACATTGGATTCACCCCTTAACGCATTTACGCCGCCGCCTGCAACCCCCATGTTGCCAAGAAGGAGCTGGATCATGGCCATGGCACGGATAATCTGGGTACCCACGGTATGCTGGGTCCAGCCCATGGCATACATAATGGTCCCGGCCTTCCCGGTTGCACCTGTTGCAGCAAATGTCTTGTAAACCTTTAAAAGATCCTGTTTCGGGGTGCCAGTGACTTTTGAAACCTTATCAAGATCATACCGGCTGTAATGGGCTTTCAAGAGTTGAAATACAGACCGCTTGTTTTTAAGGGTCCTGTCCATTTTTGGAATCCCTTTTTCATCCATTTCAAAAGCCCACTTGGATTTGTCATAACTTCCAAGCGATGGTCCTTCTTCATTCTTTTTATATCCTGAAAAAAGTCCGTCTTTAAATTCAAATGCTTTCCCCACAATAAAAGGGGCGTTGGTATAAGCTGCCGTATACTCCTTGTTGTAAAGTTTATTGTCTAAAAGGTATTTAATCATGCCGCCCAGAAAAGCAATATCAGTCCCTGACCTTAACGGCGCATAAATATCGGCTTTAGAGGATGTTCTTGTGAATCTCGGGTCCACACTGATGAGTTTGGCCCCTTTTTCCATGGCCTTTGTAACATATTTAAAAGAGATGGGATGGTTTTCAGCAGCGTTGCTGCCCATGATGAGGATACAGTCACTGTTTTTGATATCAATCCAGTGGTTTGTCATTGCGCCACGTCCAAACGACTCTGCCAGAGCCGCTACAGTTGCGCTATGTCAGATCCTGGCCTGATGTTCGATGTAGACAAGTCCAAGAGACCTCATTAATGTCTGGTAAATCCAGCATTCTTCATTATCAAGGGCAGCCGACCCAACAGAAGCGATACTGGTTGTCCTGTTTACGGTCTGTCCCTTTGCATTGGTTTTTTCAAAATTCATGTCACGGGTTTTTTTGACCCTGTTTGCAATTGTATTTAATGCCCAGTCCCAGGAAACGGTCTGCCATTTATCCGAGTAGGGTGCCCGGTACATGGGCTCTGTCAGACGGTTTTCATTTTCAGCGAGTTGTTTTATGGCTGACCCTTTGGAACAAAGTGATCCCTGGTTGATGACATGGTCCGGATCACCTTCCACATTCATTACCCTGCCGTCGCCCCGTTTGCTGGTATGAACAATGGCACCGCATCCAACTGCACAATAGCAGCAGATAGTGATGCTTTCCTTGGCATACCTGGTTTTCAGCATGCCGGCATGGGATTTGACGGGTTTAAGGTCAAATCCCAGTCCGCTGACGGCAACTCCGGCAGCAGCGGCACCGGAAATTTTGATAAAGTCTCTCCTGTTGAGTTTCATCTAAAATGCCTCCTTGGTTAATAAAATTAAAATTTTGGCCTGCTTCATCACAAATTCATCCTGTGTAATATTTAACTGCAATAGCACAAGGAGGTTACAAAAAGGTTACAAGCCTGGAATTGCAGGAATAAAGCAGTATTTACTATTGTTTTTGAAAGTTTTGGAAGAATATGTAAATCCGGTTAAAAAATTTTATTAAGCCTGGTGAAATATCAAATCACATGATGAAATATCATCATGGCATGAATAAGAAATATTGCTGGAGATAATTGTACCCCATTAGAAACGGCTGAATTAAAGAGGGGTTTCAACTTTTTTTGTCCATTTTTAAAAAAAATAAAGGCTTTGCATGGTTTTTGCTCTTAATAATTTTAAAACAAAAGTACTTAGTGACAATGGAGACAAAAATTATGAAAAAAAGAATTAACCCGGTCAAATATAATCCAGGATTTATTTATCCTTTCCTTTTTTTATCTGTTCTGTTTATTTCGACTTCCTTTGCACAGGAAATTGAAAACAGACCAGGTAATGAATTATCTGTTTCATATAGTGTTTTTACAATAGCTGCCAATATCAATTTTGACAGGATGTCAATCTCTTATGACGGCCTGCCGGGAAGCCACGGGTTACTATTCCACCCAGGCCGGGATTCATACATGCTCAAGTCTTCAACACAACCTGATGAAATTCTTGAAAAGAACTCAGATCATGACAGCCTGTATTCTTTTGAAGAAAAATTAAAACAGGTGACCCGTTTTTTTTTAAGATATTTTAATATTGATGGTTTCTCAACCGGAGATGAGGGTTCAAAGTTTTTGTTGAAAAGCCGGGTGGATGCGACTAAGGAACCCCCTGCTGTTTTTGAATATAACCTGTCCTTAAATATCGGATATGATGACAACACAACCCTGATAATGAATACTGTAAAATTAGAATCATATTGGTTTCATACTTATGTTAACGCAATATATCATTATCAGGAAAGCGAACTTGAGCTTGGACTCAGCAGTGACTATTTAAACGATTATCTTTTTAAGGGGATGAAGTTGGAATTCCTGGCAAACCCTGGTGCAGGTTCCGGTGCTGTCCTGCTTACAACCACTTTTTAATTACATAAAGAAGCTTTCCTTAAAAATATTCCTCAAATTACCTGCAAATAAATCCTTGTTAAAATTAATTATGAAAAAAATATAAAAAATGTGTTGCATTTTTTCAACATATGTGAAAAAAATAAAACAACATAAACGAATCAGGTAACAGAAAGGATTTCATGGCTGAGAATAAAATAGATGCATTAATGAAGAGAATTCTTGAGGCCACCGGTATAAGTTCCCAGTCAGAGCTTGCAAAGGAACTTGAAATCAACAGGTCCGGAATAACCCATGCAAGAAACAATAACAAGATCCCGGATAAATGGATTGTCAAGCTGTATAAAAAATTCGGTTTTAACCCCAAATGGATTGAAACCGGTACAGGCAACGTGTTTATCCATGCACAATCAGGCTTGGATGTTGATTTTAAATATATCCCGAAAGTGGCGGCAAGGCTGTCCGCAGGCACAGGCTCTTTTGAGTGTGAAGAAAATATAACCGATTACCTGTCATTTCAAACAAAGTGGCTTGCCGGCAAGGGGTCTGCCGCCAGCATGGTCGCCATGGAAGTTTTCGGACAGAGTATGGAACCTGTCATAAAAGAGGGCGATACCGTCCTTATAGATCAATCTCAAAAAAATATAATTGCCGGGGCCATATATGCTGTTGGTGTGGAAGATACGATTTTGGTGAAAAGGTTGGAAAAACATCCCAATAAACTGGTTCTTTGCAGTGATAACAAAGATTATGCACCCATTTACCTGGATCGGGAAGATACTGATAAAGTAAGAATTATCGGCAAGATTATCTGGAGCTGCCGGGAATACAGATAGATTTTTTTTAAGTCATGTGTTTAATTTTTTCAACAAATGGTGAAAAATTTAAAATCAGGAGAAAAATAATGCAACAAATTCAAAAAACAACATATAAAAAATGTTTTATTGGCCTTACCGGGACAACCTGGATTGCGGGCTTGCTTATAGCCGGCAGTGACAGCCCTTATATGCCCTGGTTGAACATACTCGGACTTATTGTATTTTTTTTATCAACTATTTTATTGGAGAAACTTTTAAAGCCATCTCATTCCGGCTCCGGTATGGTAATGCAACCGAAATTTTACCGGAAACCTGATACCGCTACAATGGAATCAGGAAAAAGAAATCGCAGAATTAATACAGGGTATGCCGTGGGGGTTTAACCTGCATTAAATTCATATGGTTCTTGCTCTGCCGGCACTGCGCCTGCAATAAATATTTCCTCACATAGCTCCGGAATCCCGGGATTTCCCCTTGACATGAAAACCAAATTAATGGATGAATAAATGTTCGCTCAATAAATAACCCTGTCAATCCGAATAAAAACGGATCGGTATTTTAGCATGAGGAAATAAAATGGATATTCAGGCAACAGCTTTAAAATGTAAAAAAGCTGGAATTTTTATGTCAGCACTTTCAAGTGAGACTAAAGACAAAGCATTGGAAAATATTATCAAGGAGCTGGAAAAAAATGTGGATTCCATTATTGAAGCCAACAATGCCGACCTTGAACAGGCTAAAAATGATAATCTTGAATTGCCTTTAGTGAAACGCTTAAAATTTGACCGGGAAAAAAATTTTGAAACCTGCAATGGTATTGCAAGTCTGGTTAGTCTTGAAGACCCGGTTGGAAAAATATTAAGTGCAACAGAACTTGATAAAGGGCTTGCCCTTTTTAAGGTCAGCAGACCCATTGGGGTTATCGGGGTTATTTTTGAATCCCGCCCGGATGCATTGGTGCAGATTGCAGCTCTTTGTCTGAAAAGCGGGAACTCAGTATTGCTCAAAGGTGGAAAAGAAGCCTTTGCAACCAATAAAATTCTTGCATCTGTTATTTACAAGGCCGGTGTTGCAAAAGGATTGCCGGAAGGATGGCTTGGTCTGCTTGAAACAAGAAGCGATGTGGACCAGATGTTAAAACTGGACAAATCGGTTGATTTGATAATTCCAAGGGGCAGCAACGAATTTGTACGTTATATCATGGACAATACTGTTATCCCTGTTCTTGGGCATGCTGACGGAATCTGCCACCTTTATATTGACAGGCTTGCTGATTCGAAAATGGCGATTGACCTGTCTATTGACAGCAAGTGCCAGTATGTTGCGGTTTGTAATGCCGTTGAAACCATCCTGGTTCATGAATCCCTGGCAAAAAAAATCCTTCCCCCATTAAAAAGAGAACTCGAAAAAAAAGGGGTTAAAATTTACGGGTGTGAAAAAACAACTTCAATTGTTGATGTTGAAACTGCCACGAAAAAAGACTGGGAAACCGAATATCTTGATTTGACTGTTGCAATTCGTGTTGTCCCTTCCCTTAAAGAAGCTTTAGCCCATATTAACCAATACGGGTCAGGCCACACAGATGTAATTGTCACCAGGGATAAGAAGAGGGCTTTTTATTTTATGGACCACGCTGATACGGCTGATGCATTCTGGAATTGCAGCACCAGGTTCAGCGACGGATTCAGGTTCGGTCTGGGGGCTGAAGTGGGAATCAGCACCAATAAAATCCATGCAAGGGGGCCGGTTGGGCTTGAAGGCCTTATGATTTACCAGTGGCGGATGATTGGTAACGGGCACATGGTAAAAGATTATGCGGGAAAGACGGCAAAAGCATTTACCCATAAGCCGTTAAAAAAAGATTTTCAGTTTAAGATAAATCATGCCAAAGCAACGATTGATTAATGCCACACGGGTGGTTGTAAAATTAGGCAGCAATGTAATCACAGCAAGAAACAGCCTTGATCTGGAAGTGATTGAATCTATCTCCAGCCAGATTTCAAACCTCATGGGCAGGGGAGTTGAAGTGATCTTGGTATCATCCGGTGCCATGGCAGCCGGGCTCCGAAAAATGGGAATGGCGAAAAGACCTGATGAAATACCCAGACGTCAGGCAATTTCAGCCATTGGCCAGGGCGGGGTGATGAATGCCTATGAAAAAAGTTTTGCAGCCTGTGATAAAAAAGTTGCCCAGATTCTTTTAACCGGTGAAGATTTAAATAACCGGAAGCGGTATTTAAATGCAAGAAATACATTACATACGCTTATTGAATGGAAAGTTGTGCCCATAATTAATGAAAACGACACCATCATGGTTGAGGAAATAAAATTAGGGGATAATGATAATCTTGCAGCCATGATTACATTATTAATGGATGCCGATTTTTTATTCATTTTAACGGATATTGAAGGCTTGTATGATAAAGACCCAAGAAAATTTACCGATGCAAGCCTGATCCCGCGGGTGACAAGTTTTAAAGAGAATATTGAAGAATATGCAAGCCATATTCCGGGAACACTCGGTACCGGGGGAATGCTGAGTAAAATCCAGGCAGCAAGAAAAGTCACTTCGGCCGGAATCCCGATGATCGTGGCAAGAGGAAATACACCCAATGTATTGTTACGGCTTTTTAAAGGCGAAGACCTTGGCACATATTTTGTTCCCAAAAAAGAAAAAATGGCCAGCAGGAAATGCTGGATTGCCTATACGCTTGCCCCAAAAGGGAGCCTTATCATTGATGACGGGGCATATCAGGCGGTCAGGCAAAACGGGAAAAGCCTTTTGCCCATAGGAGTTGTTGCAGTAGAAGGAGACTTTGAAGAAGGCGCTGCCGTGTCTTTCAAAACGCTTTCAAATGAAGTCATCGGAACCGGCCTGGTCAATTACAGGTCTTCTGATATCAATTTGATAAAGGGGTTGAAATCCTGCCAGATAGAAGCCTGTCTGGGCGGCAAGCACTATGATGAAGTAATCCATCGCAACAACCTTGTGTTAAAAGATTAAGTTTTTTTAAAAGACAGAGGATTTTTTTTATGTTTATTAAACAATTTAAATATTCCGCAGATAACCTTGGGTATCTTGTGTATTCAACAAAACAAGGGGCTGCAATTGATGCCGGGGGAGTTGAAGACACCCTGGCATTTGCAAAAAAAAATAATATTACTATTAAATATGTCACAAATACCCATTCCCATTATGATCATACCCCTGGCAACGAGGCCATGCTCAGGAAAACAGGAGCCCTTTTTATTGATTGTAAAAAGATTAAATCAGACCGGATTTTTCACCTTGACCGGGAAATCCTGGAAGTGTTTCCTACCCCCGGGCACACAGATGACTCTGTTACATTCAAGGCCGATGATTTTTTAGTAACTGGTGATACCTTGTTTAACGGTACTGTGGGTAATTGTTTTTCAGGTGATTTCAACGCATTTTTTAAATCTTTAAAGCGCTTGATATCTTTGCCCAAAGATACCAGAATCTATGGCGGGCATGATTATGTGGTCGAATCCATGGAAGTTGCAAAATCCATAGAAAAAGACAATTCTTATATTGACGAATACATTAAAAACTATAATCCAGGGCTGATCGTATCCACTCTGGATGATGAATTAAAAGCAAATCCATATATAAGATTTAATACCCCCGGCATGATAAAGCTTTTACAGGAAAGAAACATGCCGGCGGATACAGAGCAGGCAAGATTTAATTCAATAATGGAAATATATTGAATTAAAATTTTCTAAAATTTTGCTGCCCTTGAAATTCATTATTTAAGATTTATCTTTATCAGCAACAATTTCTTTTGCGACCATGATGTTTTGTAAAATATAGCAAATATTTTTATTGATTACCGGAGATAGCATTAATGCTTGATAAAAATATAAAATTTGTTGGTGATTCCGGGAAGGATGCGTGCTTTGCCCTTGGAAGACAGCTGACGATTGAATACTATGAATGTGGACCCAACCTCCTTTTAGACAAAGACTTTGTGGAAAGAGCATTATTAAAAGCTGCAAAAGTCAGCGGAGCAACGATTATCAGCTCTTCTTTTCATGAATTTGCCCCCCAGGGGATAAGCGGTGTTGTGGTTATAGCCGAATCACACTTTACAGTGCATGCATGGCCGGAACATGACTATGCCGCTGTTGATATATTTACCTGCGGGGACAATATCGATCTTGAAGTTGCCATTAATTCCATGAAAGAGTCTTTTGAGTCTGAGAATGTTGTCATTTCATCGGATCAGAACAGGGGGATTATTTCCAAATCTTTTGAACAAAAAAAAATCGGCCAGGTGATTAAAAATTCAAAAATTTACCCGATTTCCTGGAAAAAAGAATATGAACGGAAAAATCCCTGGGGAGTTTTAACCTCTGTTGATATTTATGACTGTGACCATGAGGGAATAAGAGATGCAGAAAACATTGAACAATTTGTATATGAACTTTGCGATCTTATTGATATGAAGCGGTTCGGGGAATGCCAGGTGGTTCATTTTGGCGAAGATAAAAAAGTAGAAGGGTTCAGCATGACCCAGCTCATTGAAACCTCTTTGATCTCAGGCCATTTTGCCAATGCATCAAACCGGGTTTACCTGGACGTATTCAGTTGTAAATTTTATGAACCCCGTGAGGTTGCGGAATTTGCTGCAAAATTTTTCAAAGGCGATAATTATAAGATGCAGATCGCTTTAAGGCAATAATTTAACCGGATTTAAAATAACCCCTGCGTCTGGATAATAAAATGAAAAATCATAATAAAATAATTAATGGCTGGTTCTCGGAAATCTGTCCCATGTGGCCCGGGATATCACTATCCCTTGAGATAAAAGAAGTTTTATACAGCAAAAAAAGTAAATTCCAGCAGATTGACATGTTCCAGACAAAAAATCATGGAAAAATGCTTGTCCTGGATGAAATCATCCAATTAACGGAATCTGATGAATTTGCATACCAGGAGATGCTTGCCCATGTTCCCTTGTTTGCCCACCCGAACCCGGAAGATATTCTGGTCATAGGCGGGGGTGATGGTGGTATTTTAAGGGAGGCCGGCCGCCATGACTGTGTAAAAACCATTGATTTTTGTGAGATTGATGAAGATGTCATCAAGGTGTCTAAAGAATTTCTGCCTGACCTTGCCTGTGGATTTGATGACCCCAGGGTTAATATTCATATTACTGACGGCAGCGCTTTTGTCCTGAAGCAAAAAAATAAATATGATGTGATTATTGTGGATTCATCCGATCCCATAGGCCCTGGCGAGGCACTTTTTGAACGGCCGTTTTACGAGGGGTTAAAGAAAGCCCTCAGGAAAAACGGTGTTATTGCAACACAGGGGGAATCTTTTTTCCTCCATAAAGAGTGTGTTACTAATCTTGTGAAAATCACAAAAGAATTGTTTCCTGTTCAGGCATATTCTTATTTCCTGGTTCCGACTTATCCGGGAGGGCATATTGGAATCTGCCTTGGCTCTTTAGGCCCTGAACTGAAAAAGCCCTGCCGGGGTATTTCCCATAGCCTTCAAACGCAATTAAAATATTATACACCTGAAATTCATGAGGCTTCATTTGTTATGCCTTATTTTGCCAGAAAAATGTTTGAAGCCATATAAATAAAGAAAAGTCTTTATAAAATGTTGAATAACCCTTTAACAGGCATGATTATCAAAACCGTTAAATCAGCACCGGAAAATGATTTGATCCGGCTTTACAAGGAAGCTGAATGGTGGGCGCCTTCCTATGACAACGATACCAGATTTTTAAAATCAATTGTCAGGGATTCTGCTCTTTTTGCAGGCGCTTTTCTGGGGAAAAGGCTCATCGGCATGGGGCGTGCCCTTTCCGACCTTGCAAGCGATGCTTATATTCAGGATGTTGCAGTATTAAAAGAGTACAGGGGCAAAGGAATCGGTAAAAAAATTATTAAAACACTGATAAGAGAATTAAAGACAAAAGGTGTTGACTGGATTGGCCTTGTTGCACAGCCTGGAACATCTTCCTTCTACAGGGAACTTGGATTTGAAGTGCTAAAAGACCATGTTCCGTTAAAATATAAGGGCTGATAAAATGTATAAGGCAGGGGCTTTGGCTTTAAAGGTAAGCGGGAAATCAGATTTGTCCGAATTCAAAAAATTTACGTTAAATGACAGGGAACTTATCCAGAAATATATAGATATATTCAAGCCTTTGTCCTGCGAGTATAATTTTGCAAACCTTTACGCCTGGCAGGATACCTGTAAAATGTCGTGGACCCTGTACCAGGAACGGCTCCTGGTTTATGACGGAATATCCGGGTATGCCTTCATGCCCCTTGGAGAGGATTTTTATCCTCACGAACTTGTCATTTTGTCACTGAATTTGAAAAATGCAGGTATGTCACCCAATTTCAGCCTTGTATCTTTAAATTATCTAAAAAGATTTCCTGAAATTGAAGATCATTATATTGTCAAAGAAGAGCCTGATTCAGCAGAATACATTTACAATACAAACAGCCTGGATAATCTAACCGGTGTGAAACTTCACAAAAAACGAAATTTAATTTCACAATTCAAACGCTTTTATCCTGATTTTGAAATTCATTTGTTAAAAGGCAAGTATAGGCAAAAAGCCCTTATGCTGGCACGAAACCTGATGGACAGGCATAAAGAACACTCAGCTACCCTTGATCATGAATTTTATGCCATGGAAAAAACATTTGATCATTTTGACGAATTAGGGCTGGAGGGTCTTGTAATCAATGTCCGGGAAAAGATTGTTGCTTTTTGTGTTTTCAGTGAATTGTGCCATTCAACCTATGACATACAGTTTGAGAAAGCTGATACGGATTTTAAAGGGGCAGCCCAGGTAATCAACCAGGAGGCTGCAAAGTACCTTAAAGATAAATGCCAATACCTGAACCGGGAGCAGGATCTCGGTATTAAAGGCCTTCGCCGGGCAAAAATGTCATATGTCCCTGAAAAACTCATCACGCCGTACAGTCTTATTTATAACCCTGCAGACCTGCAAGATCCTAATTGGTAAAATCCATTGCTTTTGGCCCATGCTTGATTTATTATTATCAGGTAAGATTCACAATGATGAGATAAATCAGATTTTATTATCCTGAATATTAAAATATTAGGATTATGGAAAAATCAGAACTTAAAAAAAGACTTTCCAATATAAAAGAGCTTCCAACCCTTCCAATAGTTGCCAATAATGTTATCCAGCTTACCCAGAACCCTGACAGCACGGCTTTTGAGATCGCAGAAGCAATCTCCCTGGACCAGTCCCTTGCATCCAGGGTATTAAAAACAGCCAATTCAGCGTATTACGGCTTTCCAAGGAAGATCACCACAATAAACTACGCTATAGTTGTTTTAGGTCTTAACAATATAAAGAATATTGTATTGTCCGCATCCATCATGGAACAATTTTCCAGGACAGGTGAAAATCTCCTGCTCGACCGGAGAGATTTCTGGAAGCATTCTCTTTTATGCGGGATTATTTCAAAGAAAATTTCAGAACACATGAGGATTACGAATTCTGAAGAAATGTTTATGTGCGGGCTTCTTCACGATTTTGGCAAAATGATTTTAGACGGTTTTTTCCATGATGAATTTGTTTTAGTCCTTAAATTATCAAATAAGAAAAATTTTACGATGATGGAAGCTGAGAACAAGATATTCGGGTTTAACCATTCCGGTGTCGGTGCTTTATTGTTAAGGAGATGGAGTCTTCCTCCTTCATTGGTCAAAGCTGTTGAATTTCATCATTCACCCGATAAAAGCCTCAGTGCATTCCGCATCGCATCCATTGTCCATGTGGCTGATTATTTGTGCCGGAGGATCGGCATTGGCAGCGGCGGTGACAATGTACTGCCTGATTTGAATAAAAAAGCATTCAAACTTGTGGAGCTTACGTCAAAACAAATTAATAAGATGAGTCTTCAAATTACAAAAGAATTTAAAGCCGCCACAGGGTTCCTCTATGAGGGAAAAGAAGATATATGAAAACAACATCCCTGGCAAAAGACCGTCAATTCTTAACCCGGACTATTTCAAGCCTCACGGATCAAGTGGATCTGTTTGAAACATTTCAGGACTTATCTTTGAAAATCATATCCAGGTTTGATCTTGATAATATCCTTAAAACTTTTTGCGTTATTATTAACGAATTAATGAATTATCAATCTGCCACTATATTCCTGTTTCAAGAAGACCGTGGGAAAGTTTATAATGCCTTTCAGAAGGGTACCGTGAAAAAGCAGGATATAAAAATGCTTTTGGATGAAAAGATTATCAACTGGGTCATGGGAAAAGGGAAATGGACGGTTATAACAGACTTTCAGGATGAAAAAGCCAAACATATTATCAGTATTCTCCCCATAAAAAGTCCTGTCCGGCCTGTGGGGTATATGGTGATTATAACTGATTTTGAACCCTCCATTTATAACCGGAAACTTGGCTCGATCCTGAATTTTCTGGCATCCCAGACAGCTATTGCCATTGAAAACCAGAACCTTTATGCCAGAATAAATAATTCCAATGTTTATATGACGAATATGCTTGAAAGTATCAGCAATGGAATTATGGCAATCGATATGAACGGGGGTGTAACCCTGATTAATACGAATGCCACAGCCATTTTAGGCATTAAAGAAAAACCCCCTGCAGGCAGGCATTATAAGCATCTTGTAAAAGGGAACCTGAAACAAGAGCTTGATAAACTGTTTTCTGCAATTATAGACAAAGGGTTTGTAAACGAATCAATGGTAAACCACTCCCCCTATAAAGAGGTGAATATAATAGTCGGCATCACAGCATCTCTTTTGACCGATAGCAACAAAAGAATAATTGGCATTATTTTTATTTTCAGGGACATGTCAGCCTCAAAAGAGATAGAGCGGCTCACGAAATTGGATAAAATGAAATCTGAATTCGTATCCAATGTTTCCCACGAGCTCCGTACACCGCTGAGCGTGATAAAAGCTTATAGTGAAGCATTGTTGACCCAGGTGGAACCAGAGGACCATAACACCAGGGAACAGTTTTTATCTGTGATTGACAATGAGACTGACAGGCTTGGGACCATTGTTTCCAATCTTCTTGACCTGTCCCGGATTGAATCTGGAAAATTTGCCCTTGATTACACTGCGGTTTCCCTGAAAGATATAGTCAATTCAGTTATATCTGTTTTTAAATCCAAGCTTGACAATATTGATATTTTAACTGATTTTGAAAAAGATCTTCCGATGATTGAAGCAGATGAAGAAAAAATACGGGAGGTCCTTATTAATCTTATTGCAAACGGCATTAAATTTTCTCCCATGGGCGGAACCGTTAATATCGTGGTTGAACAGCAGGAAAGCCTTGTTGCATGCAGTATATCAGATACTGGAATTGGTATTCCGGAAGATAAAATTTCTCATATATTTGAAAAATTTTTCAGGGTTGACAATTCAGATACCTATAAAATTGAAGGTACGGGTTTAGGGCTTTCCATAGTTAAGCATATTATCGACTCCCATAAAGGGGAAATTACGGTTGACAGCATTATGGGCAAAGGCTCGGTTTTTACATTCTATCTTCCGCTTAAAAGGAGTTGATGTGAAATATAAGAAAACCATTCTCATTATAGATGACATGAAACATATAAGGGATATTTTATGGTTCAGTTTGAAACACGAAGGATATAAGCCAATCCTTATGGAGAACGGGCCAAAAGGGCTTGAGTATCTCTTTGATAAGAAGAATCATGTGGAACTTATCATCCTTGACGTAATGATGCCGGAAATGGATGGGTTTGAGGTTCTTGAAAAAATACGGACGTCCAATGATCCTGCCTCAAAAACCCCTGTGATTATGCTGACGGCCAAAGCGCAGAAAGACGATGTGATAAAAGGTATGAAAAGAGGTGCCAATGGATATATTCTAAAACCATATAAATTTACAGACGTCCTTGCAAAGGTTGAAAACTTTATTGGATAAGGATATTGGGAATCCTATTTTTAAAGGTGGTAAACCAATCCATGAGTTTTATGAATTTTAAATTTAGAAACAAGCTCCTGCTGAGTTTTTTATTGGTTTTTGTTCCTTTGATTTTGATCGGGAGTGCAATTTTTTACTTTCAGGCAAAAAAAATACTCCGGGCTAATATTGAAAAAGAATTGCAGGATGCGACACAATCATTATCAACCCTCATAAATACATCGGCAAAGGTTTCAATAAAAAACAGGCTCCATGCCATTGCTGAGAAAAATTTAGATATTACCCAGTATTATTACAGCAAATATCGATCCGGATTATTGAGCAAAGCTGAAGCTATTAAAACAATAGAAGAAATATTTTTAAGTCAGTCAGTCGGTATAAGCGGTTATATTTATTGCATTAACAGTAAAGGAATTGTTACGTTTCACCCGAATAAAAAACTCATTGGTTCTGATGTTTCAAAATTTTCATTTGTTAAACAACAAATGAAAATAAAGGATGGCTACCTGGAATATAACTGGAAAAATTCAGACGAAACAAAAAAACGGCCCAAAGCACTATATATGGTTTATTATAAGCCCCTGGACTGGATTATTTCAGTTTCTTCCTATCGGGGAGAGTTTAATAACCTGGTTGATATTGATGACTTCAAGGAAAGTATCCTTTCTTATAAAACAGGAAAGACAGGTTATGCCTATGTCCTGGATGAAAATGGTGTCGCAGTGGTACACCCAAAGCTTCAGGGAATCAACCTTTTGCGGCAATCAGAATATCCAAACGAATTTTTAAAAAAGATTCTTAAGAAGAAAAACGGGAAAATAAAATACTTCTGGAAAAACCCTGGTGAACCAAAACCCCGTGAAAAGATCGTGATATTCAAATACCTGCCGGAATTTAAATGGATTGTTGCCTCTTCAAGCTATGTTGAGGAAGTTTTTTCGCCTTTGCGCACCCTCAGGAATTTTTTAATTATTATCCTGGTTTTAGTCCTTTTGTCCTCTGCAGGCATAACTTACATAATCAGCAGATCCGTTACAAAACCTCTTTCATCATTAATAGAAAAACTTGAAGAAGGTGCCAGGGGGGATTTTTCAGTCCGTATGGATGGCGGCTCCAAAGATGAGTTTGGTAAATTATCCAGGCATTTTAATTTTTTTATGGACCAATTGGAGCAAAATCATGAAAAGATTGAAGCTGAAATCCAAAAAAATATTGAGACCCGTGAAGCCCTTGTGGCGAACGATTTAAAGCTCCGCAGCCTGTTTAATCAATCTTTCCAGCTAACCGGGATCTTGTCCCCTTCCGGGGTGCTTGAAGAGATAAACCAGAGCTGGCTTGATTTCGGGGGATGCAGTCTGGATGATGTCGCATATAAACCCTTCTGGCATGCCCCCTGGTGGCGTCATGACCCGAAAGCCTGGCAGCAGTTGAAAAATTCTGTCAAAAAGGCAACTAAAGGTGGTTTTGTAAGATATGAAACCACAAGTATTTCAAGAGACGGTGAGATCAGAAATATTGATATTTCCCTGAAACCGGTTGTTAACCCTGCGGGTGATATGGCTCTCATCATAGCAGAGGGCAGGGATATTACAGAGTTTAAAAAGGCTGCCCGGGAAAGAAAAAATTTGGCTGTGCAATTGGAAAAATCACAGAAAATGGAAGCCATCGGAACACTGGCAGGCGGGATTGCACATGATTTTAACAATATCTTGTCAGCCGTGCTTGGCTATGCGCAATTGGCAGAGCTCAGCCTGGACAGCCCCATAAAGGTTAAAGGCTATATCGGACAGATCGTGAAAGGTGCCAAGAGGGCTGCCGGGCTTACCCAGCAAATCCTGACATTCAGCCGCCAGACAGAGTATGAAAAACAGCCGTTAAGTTTATATCTTGTTGTAAAAGAAGCCCTTAAATTATTGCGGTCTTCAATTCCTGCCACTATTGAAATCAATGAAAATATTGTTTCAAAAGCTAAAGTCCTGGCTGACCCGACCCAGATGCACCAGGTCATTATGAATCTTTGCACCAATGCATACCATGCTATGGATGAAATCGGCGGCATCCTGACTGTGCAGCTTCAAGAACTTGAAATTTCCGGAGATAAAGATTTTTTTAACCGGGTTATGAAAAAAGGAAGATATCTTGAGCTTGAGGTTACTGACACAGGGTTTGGTATGGATGAAAAGATTCTTTTAAAGGTATTTGACCCTTATTTTACAACAAAGGAGGTTGGTAAAGGGACAGGGTTCGGCCTGGCACTGGTCCATGCAATTGTTGACGAGCATGACGGTTATATAAAAGTTGAAAGCTCAGTGGGGCAGGGCGCAAGTTTTTATGTGTACCTGCCGCTTGTTGAGAGGGATACTCCTCAATATACATTCATAAAAGAGAAAAAATTATTCAAAGGCGGAACTGAAAGGATAATGGTTGTTGATGATGAAGAAGACATCCGCCTGGTTGCCCAAGAGTTTTTAACCTATTACGGTTATACCGTTACAGCCTTTGACAATGGTTCCACAGCTTTTAAAGCTTTTGAAAAAGATCCGGATCAATTTGACCTGATCGTAACAGATATGACCATGCCGGGGATGACAGGAGATGAGCTTGCCATGAGAGTGATGACACTTCGTAAGAACATGCCTGTTATTTTGTGTACGGGATACAGTGAGGCGGTTTCAGAAATAAAAGCCCTTGAAATGGGTATTCGAAAATATATTCAAAAACCTGTCTCTAATGACGAACTTGCAGCTTCCATCCGGGAGATACTGGATGAGGTTCCTATTTCCTGATTTTTTTATCCAGGGGAATTAAAACTTTTAAAATATCTTCTTTCCCGATAATACCAACAAGTTTATTTCCATCTACTACAGGGATGGTATGAAAATGTTTTTCAACCATAAGGCTTGCAATTTCAGAAATCGGCATATCAGGATGTGCAAAGACAGGATTTTTTACCATGGCCTGCTCAACTGTTGTGGCACCGATTTTCTGAAGTTCATTCTTTAATTTTTTAGAAGATGACAGCGGGATGATCCCATCCAGGAGAACGAAAATCGGTGGTATCGGGAGTTCTTTCTGCTGAAAAATAAGATCGCTCTGGCATAAAATTCCTTCAAGAGTTCCTTCTGAATCAACCACAGGAACACCGTTGATATGGTTATTCAGGAGAATTTCAACCGCTTTTGAAATATCTGTGTCAGGTGAAATGGAGATCACTTTTTTTTCCATAATATCTTTTGCTGTTGTCATGGTATTTCTCCTTCTGCATTTTTGATTTTCAGGTAATATGGCGGACAGCCAGAACAGGACAGGAAGCCTGGCTTATAACCCGGTCAGTTGTAGACCCCACCAGAAACTGTTCCAAAAGGCTATGCCCGCGAACACCAAGCACGATCATATCCACTTCTTTTTTTCCGGCATAATCGATCAGTTCCTTATATGCCTGGCCTTCAAGCAGGATGGTAACAGGCGTACACCAGTTCCGGCTGTCTTCCGGAACCATATTTAAAAGCTGTGTTTCAAGACGGTTTCGCAAGGTGCTTTTTTTTTGCAATTCCCCACCTGTTGTTTTTTTCTGTAAATCCAGGTATTCAGATCTTGACCAGCCGATGTAATCACCTTCCTGGAGTTTTATATAGTCGGAGGCTGTTAATTCAATTTGTTCTGTCGGCCTGATAACATGGGCCAGGTAAAGCTGTGTCTGGAATTCCTGTGCCAGACTGAGTGCATAGTCAAAAGCGAGTTTGGAATCCCTGGAAAAATCGCATCCCACAAGAATGCGTTTTAATTTTATTTTATCCTCAACAGGGGAAACCAAATGGTTTTCCTTTGCATGCAGTACCAGGAGAGGGCAAGTCAGGATTTTTACCAGCCGGTTTGTTACAGAGCCTATTAAAAACCGTTTCACGCCTGATCCGCCGTGTGTTGCCGCAATTATCATATCAACATTGTTGTCACGGGCCAATTGTTCGATTTCATCTGCCGGGTTCCCGGCTGATATTAGAATTTCACAGTCAATATCAAATTCTTTGGCTATTTTTTCAAGCTTGTCCTGTGCACATTGACTGCGTTCGCTCTCAATACCGGCATAGTCAAGGTATGGCGGCATATGGCTTGAAACCATAAGTGCCCCCTGCACAACATGGCATAAACAAAGCTTTGATTCAAACTCTTTTGCCAGGGCCTTGCCATAAGACAGGATAATATTGGTAAAGTCTGAAAAATCAATTGCACACATTATTTTTTTGGGTTCTATCCTCATAATTCTCCTCCTTTGTTATAATTATGTCTTGCCAGAGAAGTATGGCGGCAGCTTTCCACATAAATTCCGTCCGGATTGAAAAAAATATAAAATGTGAAGTGCAAAAAAAAACACATGAAAAAAGAATATCAATATCTCATCAGTTCGCTTAAATTGTAATATTCTGCAAAGGGGCCGTCAAGGAAAAATCTAATTATTCAGGAGAATTCCCGGTGAAATTGCAGTTAGAAATAAAATATGTTTTTTTATGTTGCGACTTTACCCCGCCCGATCCCGCAGGTCCCACCCCTTATTCTAAAATAATACCCCGCCGGCCTTTCGTGTAGGCCGATTAGCTAGTCAATCACTTTGTCATCAAAATCCCCAGGCCCTTTCGATATGGGGTCAATGGCAAATGTACACCAAACACTGCAAAAAAACCTCTTTGTCAAATCCTCACGCATAATGTTGACTATACCGTTGACCAAAACAAAAAAAGCTTCCAGTGAATATCGCTGAAAGCCTTTTTAAAACTGGTGCCCAGGAACAGAATTGAACTGCTGACACGGGGATTTTCAGTCCCCTGCTCTACCGACTGAGCTACCTGGGCTCAAACAACAGAAGGGTTTATATTCTTTTTGATTATTTATGTCAAGGGAAAATGTTTGAAAAGTCATGTTTTTAAATATCACCTAAGATGTGCTGGATCAGGGTGCAGCTTGAAATGGAAGCGGTTTCAGCCCGTAAAATTCTGGGTCCAAGGGAATAGGATGAAAAGCCTTTTTTTTTTGCAAGCCTGATTTCTTCTTTGGAGAACCCGCCTTCAGGGCCGATAAGGATGACTATTTTAAGTTTGGAATGATCTTTTTTCAGTGTATCAAGCCTTTGCGTTGCCTTTTCCCAGAAGGCAATTTTTAAATCATTGTCCGCAAAATGATCTAACAGCTTTTCAAAACTCAATGGTTTCAATATTTCAGGGACCCTGGCTCTGCCACATTGTTTTAAAGATTCCTTTGCAATGGTTTCCCACCTTTGGCTGCGTTTTTCCATCCTTTTGACATCAGGACTGGGAATGGAGCGTTGACAAAAAAAGGGGACCCACCTGCAAATGCCAAGCTGTGTCACATGTTTGATAACAAAATCCATTTTCTTGTCTTTTAGCATGCCTGAGCAAAGTGTTATATTGATGGGGGGTTCGGTTTCAGAATCATATTCTTTTGTAATGTTAATTTCTACATGGCCGTTTGAGACAGCAGTAATTGCTGCTGTATAATCTTTTCCCTGGCCATTGGTTATGTTTATCTGGTCCCCTGTGGTCAGCCTTAAAACCCTGGAAATGTGTCTTGCATCCTGGCCTGAAATGCAGACTTTTGACGGTATTGGATCAATTTTCGGGATAATGAATTTTTGCATAATGAGATTATTTAAAACAAAGCTGTAATATTGTAAACGAGTTTTTTCCTTTGCCGGTTGCTGCCGGCGGTTTTGGTGATTTAAAAAAAGTTGACACTTTGATCTGGCTTTGATACTTTTTGATGTCCGAAGACAAATGGTATGGTATTGTTTTTAATATCTAATAAAGTGAGGCCGTTATGACAGACCGGGATAATGATATTTCAAGTGAAGACAGGATCAGCGAGGCTGTTATCGAGCTGACGGATATTGTTAATGGGGGTAATGGCCGGGCAATAGATGAAGAGATTATTGAATTGACTGATATTGTTGAAGATGAAAGCCATGATCTTGATCTGGACATTGTCAAAGAAGAGCATTTTGAAGAAGAACTTGTTGAGTCAGTACAGGATTTGAGCGTGAGCCCGGAAGTATTGGAAGCTGCGTTGGAGCGGGTAATTGAAAAAAAGTTTGCCGATAAAATAGAAGCCATCCTGTTTGAGGTCATGGAAAAAGTGATTGGAAAAGAAATCGGTGAGATCAAGGAGAGTTTGCAAAAAGACCTTGATCAGATCGGAAATTATTAAGTTCAAACGATTTTCATATAAAAAAGGTTATGGGGATTCATCAAACAATCCCCTTTTTCATTAATAAAGGGTTTTAGGAGTTTATTTATGGGTTCCGGTTCACTGGATAAAGGATATGAACCATCAGGTATTGAAGAAAGATGGTATAAATACTGGCTTGATAATGGATTTTTTAAGGCTGAAGATAAAAGCGACAAAAAACCTTTCTCAATCGTTATCCCACCGCCGAATGTTACTGGTGTGCTTCACATGGGCCATGCTTTAAATAATGTCATCCAGGATATTATGTGCAGGTACAGAAGGCTTTTAGGGTATAATGTCCTGTGGATGCCGGGAACAGACCATGCCGGGATTGCAACCCAGAATGTAGTTGAAAGGGATCTTGCGGCAAAGGGCCAGACAAGGGACCAGCTTGGCAGGGAAGAATTTATAAACCAGGTCTGGAAGTGGCGTAGAAAATCCGGCGGGGCTATAATAAACCAGCTTAAAAGGCTGGGGGCTTCCTGTGACTGGGACCGTGAACGGTTTACCATGGATGAAGGGCTTTCAGATGCTGTCAGAAAGGTGTTTGTAAGGCTTTACAAGGAAGGACTTATTTATGAGGGTCAATATATCATTAATTGGTGCCCCCGGTGCAAAACCGCCCTTGCCGATCTTGAGGTCGAGTATGAAGAAGAAGATGCTTACCTGTATTATATCAGGTATCCTTTTGTTAATAAAAAACAGGGATTAACCGTTGCAACGACGCGGCCTGAAACCATGTTCGGCGATACGGCAGTTGCTGTGAACCCGTCAGACGCCCGCTTTAAGGACCTTGAGGAAAAACAAGTGATGCTTCCCCTGACTGACAGGGTCATTCCTGTTATAAAAGATGATTATGTGGACACCCAGTTTGGAACAGGTGCGTTAAAGGTCACCCCGGCCCATGATCCTAATGATTTTAATCTGGGGGAAAAACACGGGCTTGAAAAATTAAAGGTGATTGATGATGACGGACTGATGCTTGAGGGTGCCGGGCAATTTAAGGGCATGGATCGGTTTGAGTGCAGGCAAAAGGCTGTTGAAGCCTTGACTGATCAGGGGTTGCTGGTAAAAAGAGAGCCCTTGAAGCACAGTGTGGGACATTGTTACCGGTGCGGGACTGTTGTGGAACCTTCCATTTCAAAGCAATGGTTTGTCAAAGTCGCCCCAATTGCAAAAAAAGCATGTGATGCCGTTCGAAACAAAAGGACCAGGATTATTCCTGAAACCTGGTCAAAAACCTATTTTGAATGGATGGATAATATAAGGGACTGGTGTATTTCGAGGCAGATCTGGTGGGGCCACCAGATCCCGGTCTGGAAATGCCCGGCCTGCAGGGAAGTGATTGTTGAGGAAACAGATCCGGCTAAGTGCCCGGCTTGCGGGTCTAAAGATATTATAAGGGAAACAGATGTCTTGGACACCTGGTTCTCAAGCGCACTCTGGCCGTTTTCAACCATGGGGTGGCCTGAAAATACAGATTTATTAAAGACATTTTATCCTACCAATGTACTTGTAACAGGTTTTGATATCCTTTTTTTCTGGGTCGCAAGAATGATGATGATGGGCTGCCATTTCATGGATGAAGTTCCTTTTGATGATGTTTATATCCATGCCCTTGTGAGAGATGAGCACGGTAAAAAGATGAGCAAATCAAAAGGAAATGTCATTGACCCTTTAAAAGTGATTGATGAATACGGAGCCGATGCTTTCAGGTTTACCCTGGCAGCTTTTGCAGCCCAGGGCCGTGATGTTAAAATGTCTGAGTCAAGGGTGGAAGGATACCGCTTTTTTGTCAACAAACTATGGAATGCATCACGGTTTGCACTTATGCATATTACGGACAAAGACACCGTGGTTGATGATAAAAAACTCAGCCTCCCTGAAAAATGGATTCTTTCCCGATGCGCCCACACTTCTTTTTCAGTAAAACTTGGCATTGAAAATTATAAGTTTAATGAAGCTGCATCTGCCGTGTACCAGTTTGTATGGCATGAGTTCTGCGACTGGTTCCTTGAGACAGCAAAACCTGCTCTTTACGAAAAAGAAGGGGTGCAAAGAAGAGACAACGCAAGAAGCGTGCTGTCAAAACTCCTTAAAGATATCCTTATCATGCTTCATCCGTTCATGCCCTTTGTTACGGAAGAAATTTACCATATACTGCCGGCAACCAGTGGTTCTGTTATGGCCGAGAGCTATCCCTATGATGAAAAAGAATATAAAGCCCGGCGGAATAAGGACGTTGAAAAGGATATGGAGTTTATTTTCGGCCTGATTTCAGGTGTCAGGAATGTCAGGAGCGAGATGAATATCCAGCCTTCCATGAAAATCAAGGTGCTGGCACATACGGCAGATGAAAAAGAAAAAATTGTTATTGCTGAAAATAAATCCATAATTACAAATCTTGCAGCACTTGAAAGTTTCTATTTTTGCGATGCGGATAATATTCCATCATCCAGTGCATCTTCTGTTACCGCCAACACAACATGCTTTGTCCTGCTTGAAGGGGTAATTGATTTTGACAAGGAGACGCGCAGGCTTGAAAAGGAACTTGGAAAAAACACAAAAGAGCTTTTAGCTGTCCAGAAAAGGCTTAATAATGAAAGCTTTCTTGAAAAGGCTCCGGAAGAGGTGATCTTAAAAGTTAAAGCCCAGCATTCTGATCTTGAAGAAAAGAATAACAAGCTTAAAGAAAACCTTGAACGAATACAAAAAATGAAATAACAGGTAATGAACACAATAGAAAATATAATCAAATTAGCCCTGTTTGAAGATTCAGGACTTGGCGACATCACAACAGAGTGCATTATAGCTGAAAGCTTTTCAGGCAAGGGGGTGATAGTTGCAAAGCAGCCCTTTGTCCTGGCCGGTATTAAAGTTGCAAAAAGAGTGTTCGAGCTTTTGGATCCTGACTGCGAATGCTGTTCTTCGTTTTCAGATGGTGATTTTATAAAAAAAGGGGAGATTATTTTTAAGGTTCAGGGCGATCTTTTAGCACTTTTAAAAGGTGAGCGGGTGGCCTTAAATTTTTTACAGCGTTTGTCCGGCATCGCAAGTTTAACAAGAGCTTATGTGGATAAACTTGAGTTTGCAAATGTTCGCCTTACCGATACAAGAAAAACAACCCCGGGTTTCAGAAGCCTTGAAAAAGAGGCTGTCAGGGCAGGGGGAGCCCATAACCACCGCATGTCTTTATATGATGGTATCCTGATAAAGGATAATCATATTGCAGTTGCAGGGTCAATAAGGAATGCTGTGAGGGCTGTTAAAAACAGAACATCCCATTTAATGAAAATAGAAGTTGAAGTTACAAATCTTGATGAAGTAAAACAGGCGGTTGATGCGGGCGCTGAAGTAATCATGCTTGATAATATGGATTATGATCAAATGTCAAAGGCTGTAAAATATATCAAGGGCAGGGCTGTTGTGGAGGCTTCCGGGAATGTTTCTTTGGAAACATTAAATAAAATTGCCGCTACGGGCGTAGATGTGATTTCCTGTGGTGCACTCACCCACCAGGCAAGATCCGTGGATTTGAGCATGAGGATCAACCCGGCATAAGTCCTTGAAATTTTTAAGGGTCTTTCAGGATTCAGAAACAATATAGGTTAATTTATTCCGGCCTGTATCCTTGGATTTATAGAGGGCTTTATCAGTTCTCGTGATAAAAGCCCTGAAATCTTCGCCTTCCAAAAGCTCTGTGGCACCGATACTTACAGTGATTGATCTTTTCTTGCCCGGCTCCGGCTCAAATACCTGGGAGCTGATATTGTCTTTTATCCTTGCGCCCACAACACATGCTTTTTTAACCCCGGTCTCCGGTAAAAGGATGGCAAATTCTTCTCCTCCATATCGATAGGCCGTATCCATTGATCTCATACATGAATTGATGGTTTTCCCGATCTGCATAAGCACCTTGTCGCCTTCAAGATGGCCCCAGGTGTCATTATATTTTTTAAAAAAATCAATATCCAGGATCAATAAAGACAGGGCTCTTGAATACCTGTTATACCGCTTGATTTCAGTTTTTATCTGGGAAAAAAAGTGCCGGGAATTATAAAGCCCTGTTAATGCATCAGTGATGGCAAGCTTTTCAAGCTTTTTTAAAAGCTTGGTACGTTCTTTTTTAAGGCCTGCTTCCCTTAAAACCCTTTTAATCCTTAAATCAAGTTCTTCAAAGCGGAATGGTTTGAAAATAAAATCGCTGGCCCCTGCCTGAACCGCTTCCTCATATGAGTATTCGGCATTGTAACCTGTCATGACCATTACATCCGTGTCATGAGATTCTTTTATCCTGCGGGTCAGCTCCAGCCCGTCCATGCCCTGCATCATAATGTCTGTCAGCACAAGATCCGCATCAAAGGAATTGAGTATTTTCAACGCCTCGTCTGCATTAAGGGCGCTTGTAACGTTATAATCAAGAAGTTTTAAATATTCTTCCACAGATTCCTTAATAGCAGTATCGTCGTCAACAATCAGAATTGAATATTTCATGAGTTTTCTCTCCAGAGTTTTGCTCTGATGTACGAGCTTTTCTTGACACTTTTTAACTCAATTGATAAACGTATATAAGTAACACTTAGCTGCATACTTGGACTTTGTCAATATATTAGTTTGGAGAAGAATTGAAGTTAAATAAAAAGAATATTCGTAATTTCAGCATCATTGCCCATATTGATCATGGAAAGTCAACGCTTTCAGACAGGTTGATTCAGCTTTCCGGCATTATTCCGGAACGGGATATGAAAGACCAGATACTCGATTCAATGGATATTGAGAGGGAAAGGGGCATTACCATAAAAAGCCAGACTGTATCTCTTCCATATACGGCAGAGGACGGCACCCGTTACCTTTTAAACCTGATAGATACGCCAGGGCATGTGGATTTTTCATATGAAGTGTCAAGGGCGCTGGCTTCCTGCGAGGGAGCTTTGATCCTTGTGGATGCAAGTCAGGGGGTTGAAGCCCAGACCCTGGCAAATTTATACCTTGCAATGGAGCATGACCTTTCAGTCATACCGGTGATTAATAAGATCGACCTGCCTTCTGCCGAGATTGACTGGGTTAAAGACCAGATTGAAGAAGATCTGGGCCTGGATCCGGATGATGCCTTGCAGGTTTCTGCAAAGAAAGGAACTGGTGTGGATAAAATATTCCAGGCTGTTGTGGATGGAATTCCTGCACCTGCTTCAAATGATGATACTGGTTTCAAGGCCCTGATATTTGATTCCCATTACGATGCTTTCCGTGGGACTGTCATTCATTTCAGGATTTTTCAAGGCAGCATTAAAAAAGGAGATCATGTCCTTTTTATGTCCAATGATGCCAGGTACAAAGTTGAAGAGGTGGGATTATTCCAGATAGAGCGTCAACCCCAAAAAGAACTTGTAGCAGGCCAGGTAGGGTATTTTATTGCAGGCATAAAAAATATAAGCGATGTTAAAATCGGTGATACCGTTACCATGACCGGCAATCAATGTGACAAGGCCATGGGCGGTTTCAGGGAACCTACACCGGTTGTGTTTTCGTCAATGTATCCTGTGGCATCAGATGATTATGAAGAGCTTACCGATGCTTTGGAAAAACTTAAATTAAATGATGCATCCCTTGTTTATGAAAAAGACAGTTCTGCTGCCCTTGGATTTGGATACCGGTGTGGATTTTTAGGACTTTTGCATCTTGAAGTCGTACAGGAACGGCTGGAAAGGGAGTATAATGTCTCTTTAATCCTGACTTCACCTTCTGTCATGTATGAGATAACCTATACTGACGGAACAGTAAAAATTATTGATAACCCTGTTCAATACCCCGACCCTGCTGAAATTACCCGGGTTCGTGAGCCTTTTATCAATGCCTCCATAATTGTGCCGGATAAATATATGGGCAATGTCATGGCAGTGTGCCACGAATTTCGCGGGGTCAGTAAAAATTACCAGTATTTAACCAGTAACAGAATGGAAATGAAATTCGAACTGCCCCTGGCCGAGGTTGTATATGAGTTTTATGACCGGCTCAAAAGTGTTACCCAGGGGTATGGGTCGTTTGATTATGAAATTTCAGGATACCAGGAAACCGATCTTATAAAGCTTGATTTTTTGATCAATGGCGAGCGGGTGGATGCTTTGTCCCAGCTTATACACCGGGATAAAGCCGAAAGCAGGGCCAGGATTGCCTGTAAAAGATTAAGGGACGAGATTCCAAGGCAGCAGTTTAAAATACCTGTCCAGGGTGCCATTGGCGGGAAGATCATTTCCAGGGAAACCATATCTGCATTCAGGAAAGACGTGACTGCAAAATGTTACGGGGGCGACATTTCAAGGAAACGAAAGCTTCTTGAAAAACAAAAAAAGGGCAAAAAACGAATGAAAATGGTCGGGTCTGTTGAAATCCCGCAGTCTGCATTTCTTTCTGTCTTAAAAACAGATTGATTTTTAAAACCAGGGACAGCAGGCGCCATGCTTGGGAAATCATGGTTGATTTCATGGGCAATACTGCGGGAAAATGCTTATTGCCGGACTAATCAGGGGTTTTAAATATGTGTAAATGGAATGGCCGCTATATTTTCATCATAGAGACGAGGATATTCGTCATTGGTGATGACAAGTCCATACCTGCATTTTTTTTCTTTAATAAAAGTTTTTAAACTGCCAAGTTGTCTTTTTTTCACAGTCTGGGAATACTTGATTTCAACTGGAATCAACCCAAAGTCACCTTCAAGGACAAGGTCGATCTCAGCACCACCGGAGGTTCTATAATAATAATAATCAAATCCTGCACCAAGAGAGTGAAATCCCCTTATTAGCTCTTCAATTACCATTCCTTCCCAGGAGTTGCCCATCTGGGGATGGGCAAGAAGAGTATCAAGCTCTGTAATCCTCATCAGGAAATGGAGTAAGCCGCTGTCGCGGAAATAACCTTTCGGGTGTTTGATGATTCTTTTTACACTATCCTTTGTGAATGGGGGTATGTTACGCCAAAGAAATGTTCCATGGATAATTTCAAAATAATCACGGATCGTTGGTTGAGATACTCCAAGAGATCTTGCTATTTGTGAATAATTAATAATCGTACCTGAGATACCTGTTAAAAGTCTTACAAAGGTGCGGAATCTGTTCTCATTTATTTTTGGAAACAACCTTAAGATATCCCTCATAATATAGGTGCCAAGGTACTGGTTCATCCATAGGGTTTGAAATCGTTTGTTTTGTTTGATCCATGGTTCCGGAAAGCCTCCCTGAAGCCAGTATTTGTGGGCCTGTTTTATGTTATTTTTGGGTTTAAGCTCCTTTATAAAGGTTTTGATGGGAATTTTATTAGTTATAAATCTACATAATTGGAAACAGTTGCTGCCGGTGCTTGAGACTTCAGCAAAAGCAAAGGGAGCCATTTCAATGATTCCAATACGACCGGCAAGACTCTCGGAAATTGATCTGACAAGATTCGGAGAACTTGATCCTGTAATGATAAACCTTCCGGGCGTTTGCCTGTCCCGGTCAATGGCAACACGCAATGCAGGAAATAATTCTGGAAATATCTGGGCCTCATCAATCCCGATTTTTTCAGGATTCAGGCGGAGAAACAGGTCTGGATCCTGTGAGAGAAGTTGAAAATCGCTCTGTTTTTCAAGATCAATAACTTTCCATTCCGGCATAAAGGATTCAACTAGTGTGGTTTTCCCGCACTGTCTGGGTCCTATAAGGCCAACACATGGAAAAAATTGAAGATATTCTTTAATTAATTTTTTATATACTCTTTCCATACCTTACAAAATAAAACAGTCACTTTGAAAATGCAAGGTTAATTTTAGAAAAGGATTTTGATTTTAGGTAAGTTTTTGTCAATCATTTATTTTTTCAAGCCTGTAACGGAGAGTGGCCCGGGACAGGCCAAGGAATCTTGCTGCCTTGGAAACATTGTTATTCAAGGTTTTCATGGCATATTTAATACAATAATTTTCAAGATCATCCAGGCTTAATCCATGATCGTTAATGATCATGGGGATTAATGAATCCATGTTGATCTGTTCAAATGCTTTTTCCTGGGACTCGTTGAGTATGACATGGTGGCTTGTAATTTGAGAGCCCTTGCAAAGAATCATGGCCCTTTCAAGAACATTTTTCAATTCCCTGATATTCCCCTTCCAGGGATACTGGATCAGTTTTTTCATTGCCTTGTCTGAAAGTTGCGGGGCTTTTCTGCCGAATGCTTTTGAAAATTCTTTTATAAAATGATTGGAGAGGCGCGGGATATCTTGTTTTCTCTCCCTTAAAGGCGGGATATGAATGGGAAATACATTGATCCTGTAAAAAAGGTCTTCCCTGAAAAGTTTTTCTTCAACCATTTCTTCAAGATTTTTATTGGTTGCTGCAATTATCCTCACATCTGCCTTTATGGTCTTTGTTCCGCCTATCCTTTCAAACTGGCGTGTTTCAAGTATACGCAAAAGCTTTGCCTGTACATCAAGCTGCATATCCCCTATTTCATCAAGGAATAAAGTCCCGCCGGAGGCTGTTTCAAATTTTCCTTTTGTTCTCATCTGGGCCCCTGTAAAGGCGCCTTTTTCATAACCGAATAATTCTGTTTCCAAAAGGGTAGTGGGGATAGCCGCACAATTTACAGTTAAAAAAGGACCGCTGGAGCGTGGGCTGTTTATGTGGGTTGCACGACTTAAAAGCTCTTTGCCGGTCCCGCTTTCCCCGGTAATCAGAACGGTTGTGTCCGTGTTGGATACAGAGCCTGCAAGCTTAAGGACATCACAGATTCTGGGAGAATCGCCCACAATATTTTTAAAAGTATACCTGTTTTCGATTTCCTGCCTGAGATACCTGACTTCCGAAGTCAGGCGGCTTATTTTCAAGGCTTTTATAATACTTGACCTGAGCCTTTCCTCTTTAAAGGGCTTGGTCACGTAATCAAAAGCCCCTTTCTGGATTGCCTTGACAGCGTTCTCAATGGAACCGTAGGCTGTGATGACAATCACTGGTATTTCAGGATCTTTTCCTTTAATAAAATTCAAGACATCCATCCCGTTAATTTTTGGCAGTTTTAAATCCGTTATAACAAGGTGGATCATCTCATTTTCAAATATATCTACGGCCTGCTCGCCGTCAACGGCTTCATAGATTTGAAGGTCAAGATCAAAAAGCTGCATTACAATCACCTGCCGCATTCTTTCTTCATCTTCGACCAATAATACATTAGCTGGCATGTTTATTCTCCTTGGAAACTAAAGGGAACAATAGTTTAAACCTTGTTCCTTTCCCCTTTTTACTTCTGATTTTAATCTGCCCTTTGTGGGATTTGACAATCTGGGAGACAATGGACAGGCCAAGACCGATACCGTTATCCCTGAAGCTGACAAAGGGATCAAGGATTCTTTCCATTTGGTCATTATTTATACCGCAGCCCTGGTCCGTGATGGATACCGTCAGGTAATCAGGGTGGTTCCGGGTTAATCCCTTGATTAGAATGGCGCCTTCATCAAGGGAGCCTTTTCCTTTTTCAATCCCGATCCCGACATTTATTGTCCCGCCATCCGGCATGGATTGTACTGCATTTAAAAAAATGTTCCAGAAAGCTTCTTTTATCTGGTCAGGGTCAGCCAGGATAGCAGGTGCCATGCTTGGAAAATCCCGGTCGATTTTATAGCCTTTTTCCTGAAACCGGCCTTCTGTTGAGATCAGGATCTCTTCTAACATGACAGTAATATCAATGCGTTTGAAATTGGGGGAGGCAGGTTTGGCAAAATCAAGGAATGCTGTCAGGGTTTTATTGAGTCTTTCTACTTCTTCCATGATAAAATCGGCTGCCTTTTCCCTCATCTCCATTGGTCGTTCAGGGTTTGATACGACCTGTGCGGACCCAAGGATAATCCCTAACGGGTTTTTGATTTCATGGGCAATACTGGCTGTCATTTGTCCTACGGCAGCCAGTTTTTCCTTCTGGGCAAGCTCGGCATAGGTTTTTTTGAGTTCACGAGTACTCATTTCAAGGGACGAGGCCATTTGATTGAAGGAACCTGCCAGGGCAGATGCAATATCAGGGTCTTTAATATTCACTTTATACTCAAGATCACCGCTTGAAATTCTTTCAATGCCTTTTTTAAGAACATTCAAGGGACTGACAATGGTTGAAGCAAGAAGATAGCTCAAAAAACTTGAAAGAAGAATCCCTGCAATCACTAAAGAAATAATGGCCTTTTTGATTGCATTGACATTTTGCAGGAAATCCGAAACAGGAAGAGTAACCCCCACTGTCCAGTCGTTCCCGGGATAATCAGTATAGGCTGTGAAAAACCGGTCGCCTTGAAAAGAGGACATGCCGAATGTCTTGTTTTTCCTGTTCAGGTCATTAAGACAGGTTCGTAAAAGATTAATATGGTAGGGATTCCATGGAAGCTGGACAAGCGAAGGATGGGCTATGACACGGCCCTGCTTGTTTTCAAATATATAGGCAAACCCTTGTTTGCCGATTTTAATGCCTCTTAAGAATTTTGAAAATGAGGATATATCAATATCAATTCCGCAGACCGCCTTAATCGCTCCCCTGTCATCATAAATAGGGACGGATACTGTCATGCCGGGTTTTTGAGTGGAAGCAAACAAGTAGACATTTGTCCAATAGACACCTTTAGCGCTTATGGCACCACGGTACCAGGGCCTTACCCGTGGGTCGAATACTTTATGGACTTCAGGGATTTGGGCCGGTGCCATTAAAAAACGGCCGTTTTCATCACCGAAATTGATGTTTACAAATTCAGGATGGTCCTGCTGGATCAGGTGAAAATACTGGAGGATCTGCTTATCATCAGAATAGTTTATTAATTTATTTTCAAAAAAGGCTTTGATCAGTTTTGCGTTATAAGTGTGCTGGGACAAGAAAGATTCCACTCTTTTTGAAATCTGGGCGGCAGTCCCGAGAGCATATTGCTGCATCTGCTGTTCTGCAACTCTTCTGGCCTGTAGATAGCAAAAATAGCCGGTCCCCGGAATAACAATTACAATGATAAGGGTCAGAGCTAAGAACACCCTGACTTGAAAAGAGTGTCTGAAAACAATAAATTGTTCTTTTAACCACATAAAAGGCTAGTATTCCTTTGCAAGGTCTTTGATTTCTCTTGCAAGATAAATATTTGCAACGTTCAAGTTCAGGTATTTTTTAATATATGGCAATGCTTTTCCGGCGTATTGTTTGTTGCCAAGGAGCAGTTTAATCGCAAGGCCTGCCGGAACACTGTCCGGATAGTTTTTCCACAAGGTATCAAAGGCTGTAAACACCTGGTTTTTGTCCCGGCCATGCCGGATGATTTCAAGGAGGGCAAGACTTGCCCATTGTTTTTTTGTTTTATCCTTTGCAGGCAGGTTTCCTTTTATGGCCAACGGGTATACAAGGCTCACCCAGGGGACAGGGGAAGATATTCCGGTTTTAATATCAGGATAGGTCTTGACAATATGCTGGAAATATTGAATGCCAAGTTCTTTCTCCTTTAAAAGGTCGCAATGAATCCACCCGAGATACCAGTATGCTTTTACAAGAATTACAGGATATTCTTTAAAATTTTTAATCACATCATGATAGGCTTTAATCGCATTATAATAATCGAGCTTTTTGGCAAACCTGTAATCATAGCCAAGATTCATATAGGCAAGATTCAAGGCAGCATTCCCACACTCAACCCTGGCTTCCGGGAATATTTGGAACATGATTTTAAAAGCAGCCTTTTTTTCTTCAGAGCTTGGGAATCCTGACTTGGCATAGTTTAACTGGCCCCGGGCTGTTGGGAACTTAGGAATTTTAAATCCTTGAAACAAGATAATCGGGGGTTCGGATTTTGGAAATGAAAGGGATGTTGATTCATCACTGCAGGCATTTAACAGCATGGCAGTAAAAAATAATGAAACAATGGTTGCTATGATAGATTTTCTTCTCATTCAATTCAAACTGGTAATTCTAAGATAATTTTAATATTCAGGGAAAATATCATTTCAACCAAATATATACAAGTTAAAGAAAAGAGTTGATGAAATGGCACAATTTGATGAAATGATCAAATCCTGCCAAGCGCTTTTCTATTACTGGAATTCATGTGTATTTACCCTGGTTTTATTTAAAAAATTGATCAATTCCACCAATTACTTTTTAACTGTTTAATGTATTCTACTGCAATAACCATGCAAATAGGCTGTGGCACGAAGATTGCGTGGTCTTTTACTATTATTTGTATTGCTGTTATTGTAATTTTAACTGGCTGAAGTTTTGAATTCAAATAAAGAATAAGGCGAATCCCATGGATTATGAATGCATTATTTATGAAAAAAAAGATCAGGTCGGCCTGATTAAGTTGAACAGGCCCAGGGTACTCAATGCAATGAACCGGCAGCTCTGGATTGAGCTGCAGGATGCCCTTGAAAGTGCAAGGCAGGATGGGAACATAAAGGCTCTGGTTTTTACGGGTGAAGGCCGGGCCTTTTCAACCGGGGCAGACCTCAAGGACTCTAAAGGCAGGACTATTGAAGATTACAGGATATACCTTGAATCCCTCCAGGAAGCATCAAGAAAGATCATACGCTTTGAAAAACCGACCATTGCAGCCATTAACGGCTATGCCCTTGGTTCCGGTTATGAGCTGGCCCTTGCCTGTGATATAAGGATTGCAGCAAGAAAAGCTCTTATAGGGTCTCCCGAGGCAAGGGTAACATCATCTGTCACGGGCGGCGCGTTCAGGCTTGTCCAGGACCTTGTGGGGCCTGGCAAAGCAAGGGAACTTTTATTTACAGCAGAAAATATCACAGGGGAAGAGGCGCAAAAAATCGGCCTTGTCAATAAGGCTGTTCCCCTTGAGAACCTGATGAATGAAACTTTTGCCATGGCAAAAAAAATTGTTGCCAATTCTGCATTTTCTTTAAAACTAATTAAAAAAGGGTTTCTCATGGCCCAGGGAGAAGCAAGCCTTGAGGCATTGATGGATTACGAGATCGAAGCCTGCCTTGCCTGTGTTTCAACAAAAGACAGGCAAGAGTCTTTAGAGAATTTTGAGCAAAGAAAAAAATAAGTAAAGGAAATAAAAATGTTGGATAAAGTGCTCAATGCAAGATCTGTTGCCATAATAGGGGCTTCTAAAAATAAGACAAAACGGGGATACCAGGCCATTAACACCCTTAGGGCCGATGGATATGAAGGAGAAATTTATCCTGTAAATCCAAAAGAAGACATGATTTTAGGGCTTCACTGCTATAAGGATATTACTGAGATTAAATCCCCTGTTGATCTTGCTTTAATTACAACCCCTGCAAGGACCATCCCCGGGATCTTAAGAAAATGCGGTGAGAAAAAAGTTGCCGGTGCCATTATCATTGCCGGCGGTTTCAGGGAGCTTGGTGACAGGGGGAAAGAATTGGAGCGGGAAGTTGTTGCTGCTGCAAAAGAAACCGGTGTCAGGTTGATCGGGCCCAATACCTCCGGCATGATAAACCTTAAAACCAATATGAACCTTGTGGGAATAAAAAATCCTCCAAAAGGCAACATTGCATTGCTCTGCCAGAGCGGCAATATGGCATTAACTCTCATTACGGAAGCTACAGTCTGCAAACACGAAGGGTTTACCTATTATGTAGGTGTGGGCAACGAGTCGGATATCAAGTTCCATGAGTACCTTGAATTTTTTAAAAATGATCCTGATACAAAATCCATTCTCATGTATGTCGAAGGAATGAGCCAGGGGAGGAAATTTCTCCAGGAAGCCTATGAAACAAGTACAAAAAAGCCGATAATTCTTTTAAAAAGCGGCAGGTCTGCTGCGGGTAAAAAATCGGCAGGTTCCCATACAGGATCACTTGCCGGGATAGGCGAAGTTGCAAAACGGGCGTATGAACGAGCTGGTATAATTGTAATTGAAAACTCAGATGAACTTTTCCCGGTAGCAGAGACCCTCTCAAGCCAGCCCCCGATAAAAAATAATTCCATTGCTATCCTTGCAGATGGAGGGGGGCATGCCACCATAGCCGCAGATCTTTTAACAGACTATGGCATAAATCTTCCTGAACTGTCTGACAAAACAAAAGAAAAACTAAGTAAAATTCTGCCGGAAGCTGCGTCCTTAGTAAATCCTGTTGATGTAGCGGGCGGGACAGATGCCGATCCCAGCCTTTTTGCAGATTGTGCAAGGATTATTTTAAAGGATCCCAATGTAGGAGGTCTTCTGGTTGTCGGCCTTTTCGGTGGATACGGCATCCGGTTTGAAAAGAGCCTTGCTATTGGGGAAGAAGCGGCAGCCCATAGGTTCGGGGCAATGGTAAAAAAGAAAAATAAACCTATTTTTGTGCATTCCCTTTATAGCTCACAAAAGTCCCATGCACTTGATCTGTTGCGCCATTATGATATACCGGTTCATGATTCCCTGGATATTTCATGCAAATGTGTGGCCTCACTTTGCAAGTATGGAAACTACCTTAAATCCTATCATGCCAAGACCAATTTTGTTTTTAACTGGGGAGCCAGGGCAAAAAAAGAAGGCCGGGATATCATTGAAAATGTTAGGAAAGAAGGCCGTTCAGCGCTTTTGGAACATGAAGCAAAACAATTGATAAAACTGCACGGTGCCCCTACATCTGTGGGGCAGGTGGCAAAAACCCAGGAGGAGGCATGGCAGATTGCAAAAAATATAAAAGAGAATGTTGTATTAAAGATTGTTTCACCGGATATCCTGCATAAAAGCGATGCCTGCGGTGTTAAATTGAACCTGAGTTCTGAAAAAGAAATTATAAAAGGGTTCCAACAGATTATAAAGAGCGCAAAAATCTATAATCCAAAAGCTGACATCCGGGGTGTCCTTGTCGCGCCAATGGCGCAGAAGGGCCTTGAAATTATTATCGGAACCAAGATAGATGAGCAGTTCGGTCCTGTTATCATGTACGGGCTTGGCGGCATCATGGTTGAAATCATGAAGGATGTGACATTCTGGGTTTTGCCTGTTTCCTCCACATCTTCAAGAAAAATGCTGAGAGACACCCACTCTTCCATCCTTTTAGACGGCGTAAGGGGGCAGAAGGCTTATGATAAAAGATCATTAAGAAAGCTTATATCAATGTGTTCTGAACTGATTGAATCCTATCCTGAAATTGAAGAAATGGATCTTAATCCTGTCATCCTTTATGAACAGGGGCTGGATGTAGTGGATGCCAGAATAATACTTAAAGATCAGGAGTAAGGATGGATTAATTATTTAAGAAGAAAGGAGGATAAAAGAAAAAGGAAAATTTTATTATCAAAATAGTTTTTTAACACTTAAATTGGGAGGTAAAGATGAAAAAAGCAATAGTTTTAACCACTGCACTATTATTCGGCCTGGTTCTTTTTATAGGTTCCACCACGACTCAAGCCCAGGCAAAAACAACTTTTGTGACCATTGGAACAGGTGGAATTACAGGGGTTTACTATCCGACCGGCGGTGCCATTGCCAAGATCGTCAATAAAAAGAGAAAAGAATACGGCATTCGCTGCACAGTTGAATCAACCGGTGGATCTGTTTTTAATATCAATGCAGTTCTGGCAGGAGACCTTGATTTTGGTATTGCCCAGTCGGATCGCCAGTACCAGGCGGTAAAAGGAATAGCCGACTGGAAAGATAAAGGACCTCAAAAAGATCTCAGGGCTGTATTTTCCATCCACGCGGAAACAGTTGACCTTATTGCGGCTGTGGATGCAAACATTAACAGTATTGCCGACCTTAAGGGCAAAAGGGTTAACATTGGAAACATTGGCTCAGGATACCGCCAGAATGCCATTGATGCGCTTGAGGCCAATGGCCTGAACTGGAAAACAGATTTTCACGCTGAAAGTTTAAAAGCTGCCGAAGCCCCGGGGCTTATCCAGGACAACAGGATTGATGCGGCCTTCTATACAGTGGGGCACCCTTCAGGATACTACAAGGAAGCTACTTCAGGAACCCGCAAGGTAAAATTTATTCCCATTTTAAATATTGACGGTCTCTTGGCAAAATATCCCTATTATGCAAGGGCTGCAACTTTGATGAAAAATTATCCGGGTGCTGCAAACACTGAAGAATCAATTCCAACATTTGGTGTAAAAGCAACTTTTGTCACATCAGCCAAAGTACCGGATAAGATTGTTTATGCAATCACAAAAGAAGTGTTTGATAATTTTGAAGCATTTAAAAAACTTCATCCTGCCTATGCCGGCCTTACCAAAAAATCCATGCTGACCGGCCTTTCAGCTCCGTTCCATCCTGGCGCAATGAAGTACTACAAAGAAGTAGGTCTGAAATAGTTAAATTGTTTTAAACTGCTTTAAATGTATTGGCAGTGGAAAAGACGTGTGATTGACATGCCTTTTTCACTGCTGTTCTCAATTGGGTGAAAATTATGAGCGATACTGAAGTTCAGGAAATAGACGATGGTTTAGAACTTGCCAGGAAACTGGCAGAGGAAGAAGAAGGAATATCAAGAAAACCTTTAGGGTTTGAGAAATGGGTGATTCCAACTATTGCAGTTACCTGGAGTTTGTTCCAGCTGTCCATAGCAAGCTGGCTGATACTTGACTCTACTTATATCCGGGCAATCCATCTTGGATTTGCATTCTTGATTGTTTTTTTAAGTTACCCTTTTTTCAAGGAAAAAAGACTGGGGTTGGATTTTTTATCCGCAACAGACAGGATTCCTGTTTTCGATTATGTTATCGCCATTGTTGCATGCCTTTCAGCTCTTTATCTTGTGCTTGATTTTAAAGGTATAACGACACGGTATGGTGCACCGATTTCAAGGGATATTGTCATTGGCCTCATTTTGACGGTACTGCTTCTTGAGGCAGCCAGAAGAGTGATAGGACCGGCACTTACCATCATTGCCATGGTATTTTGTGCTTATGCCTTTTTCGGGCCCTATATGCCGGACTTTATCGCCTTCAAAGGAGTGTCTTTAAACCGGTTTGTCGGGCAAATGACCATGTCTACAGAAGGCATTTATGGTATTCCCCTTGATGTTTCGGCAACCATTGTTTTTTTGTTCGTGCTTTTCGGTGCCATGCTGGATAAGGCAGGGGCCGGTCATTATTTTATCCAGCTTGCTTTAAGTCTCCTGGGCGGATTCAAGGGCGGCCCTGCAAAGGCTGCCGTGCTTGGAAGCGGGCTTACCGGAATGGTCTCAGGTTCCAGTATTGCAAATATTGTAACCACCGGAACATTTACAATACCCATGATGAAGAAGGTCGGTTACCCGGCCACCAAGGCAGCTGCGGTCGAGGTGGCTGCAAGTACGGACGGGCAGTTGGCACCGCCCATTATGGGGGCTGCTGCGTTTATTATTGCGGAATATGTAAACGTTCCCTATGTAGCGGTGATCAAGGCTGCTGCTATCCCGGCCTTTGCCTCCTATGCCGCATTGTTTTACATTACCCACATTGAAGCATCCAAACTGGGTTTAAGGGGAATACCGAGAAACGAACTCCCTGTTTTTTTTAAAACCCTTTTAAGCGGGCTTCATTATATGATCCCCATTTCATTGCTGCTTTATGAACTGGTTGTGGTCCGACACTCTCCTGAACTTGCCGCATTCCATGCCATCTGGCTGATGGCTCTTGTTATGATGGTTCAGGAACCGGTCAAGGCATATATAGCCAAAAAACCCATTGTTCCTGCAATAAAAAAGGCAGTTGTTGATATTTTTTCAGCCCTTGCATCAGGGGCACGCAACATGGTGGCCGTAGCTCTTGCAACAGCCGCTGCCGGTATTATTGTCGGTGTTGTGGCCCTGGGGCTTGGCGGACTTATTACAGAAATCATTGATGTTATCTCCATGGGCAATGTATATCTCATGCTGATCATCACTGCCATTGCAAGCCTGATAATCGGGATGGGTCTGCCTACAACAGCAACTTATATTGTCATGGCTTCCTTGACAGCCCCTGCAATTGTGACCATTGCAGGTAATCAGGACTGGTTTGTTCCGTTAATGTCAGCTCACCTGTTCTGCTTTTATTTCGGAATTCTTGCCGATGATACACCGCCTGTGGGACTTGCGGCTTATGCTGCTGCTGCCATTGCAAAGTCTCCGCCCATTGCCACCGGGATACAGGGATTCATGTATGATATCAGAACGGCAATCCTGCCTTTCATGTTCATCTTTAATTCTGACCTGATCCTGTACCATATTACATCCTGGCCCCAGGGCATCCTTATTTTTGTTATGGCGTGTATCGGCAATTTTGCCTTTGCATCGGCAACCCAGGGGTGGTTTGTGGCAAAGAACAGAATATGGGAAATACCTTTGTTTTTAAGTGTCACAATTCTGGCCATGAGACCGGATGCTATTGCATCCCTGGTTGGACTGCCCCATGATCAGCGGTATTATATTTACCTTATTGCGCTTATCCTTTTTGGTATCATTTATTTGATGCAAAGACCGAGGATTCCCCAGGAAGAGGGCAAGACGGCCAAAGAAGTGTTTGGCAATTTTTAATAAAGGAGAAACCCATTGGATAATATTAAAAAAATTCTTGTTCCCCTTGCATTTACCGATTATTCACAAGGTGTCTTTAACTGTGCCGTGCAGGTCGCGTTAACAAATGATGCAGATATTATTGTTTTAAGCATCATTAATTCAAGGGATATTGAATCTGTGAAAACCATTGTTTCCATGGGATATGATGTTGATGCGGAACACTATGTTGAAGAAATCCGTAAAGACAGGAAACAAAAGCTTAATAAAATGGCTAAGACAGCTAAAATTGACAAGGACAAGGTTAAAATTCTGTTCAAGGTTGGAAGACCGGTTGATGAGATATTAAAAACCATCAGCAAAGAAGCACCTGACCTGGTTGTCATGGGGACAAGGGGGCGAGCCAACCTGAAAAACAGTATCATGGGTGCCGTTGCAGGGAAAGTTTTTAAAAGATCGCCTGTTGATATCCTGTCCTACAGGGATAAAGATGTTAAAAAAAATCTTGAAAAAAAGCTCCATTTATAACCCTGGATTTTTTTTAAAAGAACCGCATTTAAAGACCTTTACAGGTATTTAAATGCGGTTTGCTCATTTTATCAAATGCCTGGCATGGGATAAAACAGCTTTTTCAAGGCCGGTTTTGAGAGCCTTAACCACATCCGGGTACAGGATACCTTTTTTTTCGTCCATATATGCCTTGGATATTTCAGTGGGAAGAACAAGAATACGTTCGTCCATACTGGAAATCTGTCTGCAAAATTCAGCCTTGCCGTAAAATACAAGGTTTTCTGCCACGGTTGTTTCCACGCCTGGCAATGATATGTCACCAAGCAGTTCCAGCCACAATTCAATGGCTTCTTTCCATTTTAATGTGTTAAGAAGTTTTGTTCCAAGATTAAATACCGGCGGGAATTTGATCCCCTTGGCCTTCTGGCGTGAAATATTATAGGAATGAATGTCATAAACAATGCAGATGCCAAATCGATCCAGCATTCCAGTGACGTATTTTTTAATAAACCTGTAAAAGGATTCATGGCTCTCAAGGCTTTTTTGATTCATTCCAGGGTCCGGCATGGTTTTGTACACCCTGGTACCCCAGAATTTTTCCTTTGTAAGTGGCAGCGCCATGTCCTTTGAACGGTTAAGATCATAAACAGCCCTGGATTCAAGCGCCCATGCCGCATTGCCAAGACCCTTTATCAAAAGATCAGTACCGGTATCTTCTTCAAACCGGCGCTGGCCGGAATCAAGGGCCATTAGAGGCTTTAATTCTTTTCGAACATGATGCCCGGCATGTATGGCAACGGCAATATAAGGAAGGGAAAAATCAAAATGATATGCAAACCCTTTTAATGGGTCAGTCCCCCGGATACCAATATCCTGTTGTGTTCTTTTATTTTTCATCGTTGACATTATTAAAGATTGTAACGGGCCAGGGCGGAACTTACAATATGGTTGATGAGGTTTTGATATGCTTTCATGGGACCTTTGGGAGCCGGATAATACATGGAAAATATCTGGGGGCTCCAGCTTTTACCGGGCTTTAAGCCGGGGATACCGTTGACCTCAATGATTTTTAACTTTCCATTGGCATCCATGCGCATGTCAGTTCTCACATGGTCCAGGCAGTTCAAAGCCTCCATGGCCTGCCGGCAAAGTTCTATGAGATCTTCTTCTTTTGTTGAAACACGTTTTATTTTTGTTGCCCCAACTCCCCTTAAATCACTTCTCAGGATGGGATATTTGCCGAACAAGGAAGGGTCCACCATAACCTTGCCCGGTAGAAACACCTGGTGTTTGCCGTTTCCAAGCATTAAAACAGTATATTCCGACCCGGGAAGATATTCTTCCACCAGGGCCGGCTGGTCAAAATTACTTTCAATAAAGGCTATTCTTTTCTTTAAATCTTCTTTTGAATGGACCACGCTGTCATCACTTATGCCAACAGACCTTGATTCAAAGCTTGGTTTGACAAAAGCCGGGTAAACAAGGTCGGGAAGGTTATCCGCAGTTCCAAGCTGGTAATGGTAGGGAACCAGAACGCCCTTGTCTTTTAATATCCTGTGGGTGCAGGTTTTATTTATCAATTGTTTCATGGTTTTTGAATCCGGCCCGATGCAGGGGATGCCTTTTTCATCAAAAATATCTGCAACCCATTTTTCATGGGTTTCGCCCATGCCGACAGCATCTGCTTTGCCGGAAATATGATAAAGCGCACTCCAGGCTATATCAAATGAGTTTTTTTCAATGGCAGATAAAAATTCATCCATATTATTAACAAAGGCGATCCTGGCACTTTTCCCGGAATCATTAATTGCTTTTTGAATGCTTTTTGTAACCTTGATATCTCCCCAGCCCTGGGCATCACCTGCCGGGCCTGTAACCAATAATATTTTTTTCATTGAACATAATACCTTTTAATATGCAAGTTTAAAAATTCTGTTTAAATATCAAACAGGTCCGCCTTCCATTCATAGCGGGCCAGGGCTTTGACAGCTAAAGGCGAAACACCTTTTAAAAGTTTTGTATAAGCATCAATTCTTGCAGGTTCCAGGCAGACCCTTGATACGACCCTGGTTTTAATAACAGGAGAAGAAATATTTTTCTCTGCCTGGCCTTCGAATACCTGATCTGCCATCTTTTCATTGGGATTAAGAATTATAACCTCTCCGTTCACTTTTTTTGATAAAGCTTTTTGAAAAATATCCCTGCTATAGCCAAAATGGGTACAAAAAAGTGCTGCAAAAATTTTCCCCGTGGACATGCGCATATTTGAAACAGCTGTTGAAACGTTTGCATGAATCATTTTTGCCACACTGCCGTCAAAGGGATTTCTCTCGATTTTACCTGCAAGATCCGTGCAACCCTGGCCTGTAATCCGGCCGGGATCAATGCCCATTTTCGATAGTTTTTTTTGATGGGTTTTTTCAGCAATGGTTGTGGGAGTGCCAAATATTATGGCCTGACTGTCCTTGTCTGCCATAAGGCTTTCATGAATCATTTGAACGCCGTGATCCACAATTCCAAAAACCCTTGTCCCCGCATCACGGCTGAACCGGGTAAAAGGGTAAATCACGGAAAGGGTGTTGCATGCAATGAGAATCATGTCCGGCTTGAACCGGGCCATGGCATTCAATGCATTGTTAAAGACCCGGGCTTTTTGATCCATGGTTTTAAAATGATTATATCCCCTTTCTTTTGTTGGCCAGGCATTAAAATAAATCATTGAAACATCCTGCCAGGGTGATTTTTTAAAAACCAGGTTTGCAATTCTGGCAAACACGGACATGCCGCCAAGCCCTGAATCGGTTACCAGGATGGTTTTCCCGGACCTGTTGGATTTATTGTTTGAAAATGTCATGCAATTTATCCTTTGCAGCCGGGGTCATCAATTTTACAGGTCAGCCAGAGTTCAACCAGAGCCTTTGACCACCTGGGGGGAGTCTCAAGTTTTCCGTCCACCATATGTGTAAGAAAATCCTTCCAGTGATGAAGATGCTGCAAAGTGGTCAACCGGTTGCGGAACATTGCAGCCCCTTTTTCAGGTTCAATTTTCATCTTTTCCATTATCATGGATATTTCATTAAAAAATCCTTTTACCCCATAGTAGTGAAGAAAGCCATGCCATGCTTCATAAATTTTCTTATTGTCATCAAGGGGCAGTGAAATTTTTTTTAATATATCCAGAAAAGATTTAAGTTCCGGATTTTTTAAAAGGGACAATCCGTGGTCACAAATTTTATACGGGATAAGTTTGAGGGATAAAAGGCGGTCTTTGTTTAATTCAAGACCCACAAGATATCCGAGCTTCCGGTACATAAGGTCGGTTTCCTGGTAAAACGCAAAATTTCCCAGGCTGTAGCATATGGGAACCTGGTTATAAAATTGAATGCCCTGGGGAACATGGGGGTGGTGGCCGATAACAACATCGGCACCCGCATCTGCCATTTTTTTAAAAGCTTTTACAACATAAGGGGGTGGAAAAGGAATATACTCAATGCCGCAATGGGAAACAACAATGATAATATCAGTTTCCTGCCTGAGTGATTTAATTGTATCTTCAATCCTTCCAAGATCCCAGCCCATGACACCGGGCCCTTCTTTAGCCGACGTAAGATCTTCTCCCTCGCTGAAATTGACAATGGCAATCCTGATGCCATTTACGTCCGTCACAAGGGGGGCAAAGGCTCCTTTTTCGGACATGCCCGCACCTGTCCTTTTAATATTATTCCGGTCCAGAACATCCAGGGTATCTTTAAATGCTTCAATACCGTAGTCAAGCACGTGGTTGTTTGCAAGGGTTGCGATATCAAATGGAACAGCAGTCAAAGCTTTTACGTAACATGATTCACCCTTGAATACAGAGCCGCTTTTAAATACGGGCGTCCCCCTGTCGCTTAACGGGGATTCAAGGTTTACAACAGACAGGTCAAAAGTCCTTAAAACGGGCAGGAGATCGCCATATAGTGATGTGGGGTCGGTAACCATGATATTTTTAAAAGCCCTTATGGGAGCAAGATCACCTGCAATGCATACAGTTGCAGTGTTTTTTTTTGAATGCCTGGCTTTTGTGCCGGCTGTCCAGGAGCCTTGCTTCCAGTTAAAAGACGATATTGTAGGCATATTTAATTTTCCTGTTGCAGGTTCGAATAATTAGAATTTTAAGACTTTCCTGTTTGTAAGGTCAGGGAGGCCAAATGTCAAGATGGAAAAATTATCAAGAGCATGATAATAAAGCTTTGTTACTTTTAAAATAATATTGTGTGCAAGTCTGGCCTTTAATAAAACCTTGAAAACTAGGATTTGAAATGAGATGCTTGTACTAAATAACAAAAAGGAAGTGGAATGAATATGGCGAGTCGTATTATTCTAATTATTGCAGCATTGTTATTGACCATGTCGGGGTATGCTTTTGGATCGGACATAGCCATTGGCATGTCTTTGTCTCTTACCGGCAGATATGCTGAGATGGGTAACATGCAGCAAAAAGGACTTTTCCTCTGGGAAAAGCATGTCAATGAAAAAGGCGGTATCCTGGGTAGAAATGTCAAAATTATCATCATGGATGATAAGAGTTCTAAAGAGCGGGCAAAAAATATTTATAAGAGGCTGATTGAAAAAGATAAAGTGGATTTTGTTATTGGCCCATATTCCAGCGGGATATCAGAAGCCATATTGCCTGTGACTGAAAAGAACCGGTACCCTGTACTTTTGTCCGGGGCCTCTGCCGACCGGCTTTGGGAAAAAGGATATCGCTATGCATTTGGAATTTATACACCTGCCAGCAAATATACGTCAGGGTTCCTGCAGATGCTTGTTAAACAAAAGATAGAAAATATTGCCATTATATCGGCTGAGGACACTTTTTCTGTTTCACTTTCAAAGGGCACCAGGAAATGGGCTCAAAGGTTCAAATTGAATGTGGCCTGTTTTCAGGTATTTAAAAAGGGCCAAAAACATCTTGCCGACATTGCATTGCGGGCAAAGGAATCAGGCTCACAGGCTGTTATTGTCTGCGGCCACCTGAATGAGTCTGTTGATATGCGGCTGGCTTTAAAAAAGATCGGATGGTATCCCGAGGCATATTATGCCTCTGTGGGACCGGCCACCCGGCAGTTTTACAATATTTTAAAGGATGATTCAAATCTTACATTCTCTTCGTCCCAATGGGAAGAATCGGTCGGTATAAGGTTCCCGCAAGGAGAAGAGTTCATCAAGGCATTTCATAAATATTATAAGATATCTCCTTCATATCACGCAGCAACGGCTTATGCCGCCGGCATGATACTTGAAGCAGCCCTGGAAAAAAGCGGATCACTGGATAAGGAAGATCTTCGGGAAACACTTTTCAGCCTGGATACCATGACAGTAATCGGCAGATACGGAGTGGATAAAAAGGGAAAACAAAAACGCCATTTCCCACTTATTATTCAATGGCAGAACAAAAAGAAAAATGTGGTATGGCCGGATAGTTTGAAAGAGCTTGATCCGGTATTTCAATAGGAGAGAATGTTACAAAGACAAAGAAAAAGCCTGACTTTACGGATTGCATTTCCTGTCGTCATCTTGATATTACTTCTCGGGGTGATGCTGGACAGGTTTGTCTTAAACGTTATTTCCGATTTTACAAAAGAGCAGATTCAGCGGGACCTCGGGTCTATTTCAAGAATAATCAATAATATATGCGATATTAATTTTGAAAATTTATTAATGGAAGGCAAGGCTGATGACAGGCAGGCGCTTACAATCGAACAGGGCCTGGTTCTGGGACAGGTGGAGGATTTACTTGTCCAGGAAGATTTGCTTGGCATTGTCTATGATAAAAATTTAAAAAAAATACTTTTAAAAACCGATCTGCCATTGGAGCCTGTGAAATGGATGGACCCGGGAAAGGGCATTAAAGGTTTGAAATCTCTTGGGGAAAATGCCGGAGGATGGTTTGCCTTTTATGAGGAATTTTCGCCCTGGGGCTGGCAGATTATTATTTTGAAAAATGAAATAGAGTATTCATCTTTAAAAACAAGGCTGAATAAGGTATATCTGAATACCCTGCTGATTTTGATTTTTGCTTCTGCCCTGCTGATCTTTTTTATTCACCAAACAATTAAAAAGCCTGTAAACACAATCATCCAAGCGTTAAGGAAGGGGAAAAGACCAAATTATCAAGGCATATATGTCTTTGAATTTTTGAGCGATTCCATTACCGGAATGATGGATTCAATAAAGAAAAGTGAGGAAAAATACCGTTCCATTATTGAAACTGCAACCGGTTTTGTATGGGAGGTGGATAAAAAAGGGAATTATACCTTTATCAGTGAAACAGTTAAAAATATCCTTGGCTATGATCCAAAAGAGCTTTTGGGGAAATCTGCGTTTTTCACCATGCCAGAGAAGGAAATTGATCGGATGTCACCTGTATTCAGGAAAAATGCATTATGCTTAAAACCTTTTGAAAATCTGGTAAATAAAAACCTGAATAAACAGGGAAGAACAGTTTTCCTTGAAACAAGAGGGGTTCCCATCATCGCCGAGGATGGCAGGCTTTCCGGTTATAGGGGTGTTAATAAAGACATTACCCTCCAGCTTATTGCCAAAAAAGAGCATAAGGAACTTGAACGTCATCGCCATCAACTCCAGAAAATGGAGGCAATTGGAACCCTGGCCGCAGGCATTGCCCATGATTTTAATAATTTGCTGTTCATTATCATGGGCAATGTTTCTTTATCTAAAGTTGGGATTGAAAAAGGCCTGCCTGTGATAAAATATTTAAAACAGGCAGAAGCCGCCTCTGCCAGGGCAGGAGAACTGGCAAACGAATTGATTACGCTTTCCAAGGGTGGTATGCCTATCCTAACTGTTGGTTCGATAAAAAATCTGCTCGCTGAAACAGCAGGTTCGATCATTAAAGATGTTAACGTAAAACTTTTATTGCAGATACAAGAAAATCTTTTAACGGTTGAATATGATGAAATCCAGATGAAACAGGTTTTTATAAATATTATCACTAACGCGCTTGAATCTATGCCCAATGGGGGCCTGATAACCATTGATGCACAAAATCTGTGGAAAAGGGATCATACAGACAAGGTTGAATCGTCTCTGCCTGAAAAAATATATGTTAAAATCACATTCAAAGATCAGGGACGAGGGATTGAAAGACAACATCTTGAGAATATATTTGACCCCTATTTCACAACCAGGGAAATGGGAACAAAAAGAGGTGCCGGCCTGGGTCTGGCAGTGGTTTATTCTATTGTTTCCCACCATGATGGCAGAATCAGTGTAAGCTCGGAACCTGGTTGCGGTACAATGATCACCCTTTATATCCCTGCCTGTGAAAAATCCATATGACAACAGGGCCTGTTTTGTATGAGCTCTTTTTATTATTTCATCAGTCCGGGAAATCATATGTAAACTTGAGTTTACATTTCTTTATTATTCAATATTTAAAAATTCTTTAATATCAAGCATTTACAGAATATTATTCTTTTGGCATCCCTTTTGCTGTTATATGTATCAGTTGAACATTAAGACCTGTTGCATATGATTAATTTTTAAAAAGGAGGAAAATATGTCAAAACAAAACACAAACGACACATCCGGCTCACTAAGCGGAGAAGACATGGACACTTCAAGTGTGCTTGAAGGTGCTGAGCCCTGGGAACCCATTGAGACCAAGCTGGTGGTCGGGTCTCTTATCTGTGCGGCTATTGCCTTGGTTATCGGCCTTGCCATAGTTCCGACATCAATTTTCCACTGATGGAGGCAGCCATGGCATTGTTTTCAAAATTTCGCAAAAACAAAAAAGGAAAAACTGTTGAGATGATTCTGGATCATGACGGGAAAAACTGGACTGTTTCCAATGATTCAATCACCCTTGCTGCTCCATCGCTTGACAGCCTTGACCGCAAGGTTGAAAGAGCCCTTGAAGAAGAACTTAAGCAAGGGCAGTCTATCAACGTATTCATGAGTTTTAACAACGAAGTGATCCCCATGTGGATACGGCCTTACATGAATCACTATTTTAACCGTATTCTGGAACTGCCTCTCCAGTATCAGTCATAAAGGAGGACACATATGGCAAAGACACAACGATCCTGGTATTCAGGAATGGCAACAACCGAAGACTGGTGGTCAGTCTGGATGGGCCTTGCCTTTTTTGTGCTCGGGCTGTTAACATTGTCCGGCATTGATTTAGTGGGCTGGGTTTCATACCCTAAAATATGGGTTGCAAGTTTGCCGGATGGTGCAATAGTAAAAAAAATTGTTACCATGGATAAAGCATTTTATGCCCTGGGCGGTAAATACAGCCTGACGTCAAAAGCTTTTTATAAGGCGCTTGGCCCCATCGGCTCCATTCTGGTGACCTATGTCGTCTTTACAATTGCCACAAGCATAGGTGCTTATTTCCAGAAATGGAATGTAAAACGCTTTCTTGCCGGATGGACGATCATCTTTTTTTTAACCTATCTTGTCTGGTTTATCGGCCACAATGCTTTTTTTGCGGCATCAGCAGTTGATCTTAAAAAAAGTCATTTCCCCGTAGATACCTTTACCCTCTCGCTTGGCGGGGGCGCATCCTTTATCCTGGCACTTATTGTCGGCCTTGTCATCGGCAATTTTTTCAAACCCCTGGCCAGGTATTTAAGTGAGGCTGCCAAGCCTGAATGGTATATCAAGACTGCCATTGTTTTTCTTGGTGTAAAAGTCGGTTACCTGCCGATAAAGGCGGTTCTCACCGGTGCAAAACTTGGTGCGCACGGTGCGGAAATAGGCCAGCAGATGGCCCATCTTACATTTGAACTTTTTACAGCCGGGGCTGCTGCAACCATTGTTGCCTATCTGATTTTCTGGCCGGGCGTATATACGATTTCGCGCCTTATCTTTAAGCTTCCCCGCAAGACAGCAGCCGTTCTCGGGTCAGCAATCTCCATTTGCGGTGTTTCCGCAGCCGTTGCAACCGGCGGTGCTGTCAGAGCCCGCCCTGTCGTATCCATCATGGTTTCGGCCCTGGTTGTTGTTTATGCAGTTATCGAGCTTGTGGTCCTGCCAGGTTTTTTTACCCACGTCTGGCCGGGAACAAGTGACCCCATTGTAGCAGGTTCAGCCATGGGCATGGCAGTTAAAACAGATGGAGCTGATGCCGCAGCAGGTGAACTGCTCGATGAATTCATGCGGGCCAAGGTTGAAAAAGATACGGATGGAAAAGTCGTATGGATGCCCGGTGTTATTACTACAAGTGCTGTTATGACCAAGATCTGGATTGATATGTTCATTGGCCTTTGGGCATTTATCCTCGCCCTTTTCTGGGTGTACAAGATTGAAAAACATGAAGGGGACCGGGTGCCGCTTTCCGAGGTCTGGTTCAGGTTTCCAAAATTTGTTCTTGGGTATTTTGCAGCCTGGTGGATTTACCTTGCGATCTTTTTTGGCCCTGGCCAGTCCGGAACTACCCCTGACGGGCTTGCAATATTAAAAAATGCCAAGGTCGGTGCTGTTGCCGTGGAAAAAGGAATGCGGAAGCTGTTTTTCATGCTGACCTTTATGAGCCTTGGTATTATAACCGATTTCAGGAAGCTTGCCGAGGCCCAGTTTGGTAAAATGGTCTGGGTCTATTTTATCTCATTGTTCCTGTTTATTATTCCGGTTGCGATCATCATTGCATACCTGTTTCATCATGGAATGCAGATCCCGAATATGGCAGGTGTTGTTATAAACTGACAACTTAACTATTTCCCCCGGCAGGAGGACGTCTTCTCCTGCCGGGAGAAAACCTTTATGAGTTATTACTTATGACAATTAATGATATTTTAGCACTTTTTTATATTCTGGCCGGGGCAGCCATTATCTATCTTTTTAAGGAGCGCCGCAAGGCAGTTGCCCTTATTAATCACTCTCAGCTGCCTGAACTGTCAATAGAGGATTTTAAGGTTTTAAAGATCCTTCTTAAAACAGCTTACGAACGGATGCTGTACCTTGGTGTATTATTCCTTCCCCTGGCGTTTTCAACATTCAGGGGAAAAGATAAAATAAGCACTATATTTTTTTTCCTGCTCATCGGGCTGCTTTTTATCTCCAATGTCCCTCCAAGACATAAGATCATGGGGCTGCTGGAAAAGAACGGCCTTTCAACTAGTGATTTGCGGCACAGGGGAATCAAACTTTAATACCCCTTGCCCTGGTTTCCTTACCTGCTTCCCGGCGGGAAATTTGAAAACGGAAACTTAAGTTTACACTATGGTGTCCTGAAGAATCCATTTTGTGCATTCAATCTTGCTTTTTTTAGCCGGGTTCTTTATTCTTAAAATCTGGAATCTCAACAGGAGGGCCAGGACAATGTTTGCAACCGGTTTTAACTTACGGCTCAAATTTATTACAGGTCTTGTCATGTTTGCCCTGGGGCTTGGCCTTTGTATTACCATCATCATATATTTCCATTTTAATTCCATAATGAAATCTGAAATCAGCCAGCGGTCCCGCCTGGTTTTAGCCATGTCCGATGCGGTCCAGGACTATGTAAAAACCCAGTTAAGGCCGGAAATGTTCAAGGCCCTGCCCAAAGGCAGTTTTGTGCTCAAGGCCATGTCATCCTCTTATATTTCAAGACAGGTCATGGCCCGGCTCAATATCCGTGATACATCCGGCTACCACTACAGGAGGGTTTCAATGCACCCTAGAAACCCGAAATCAACCCCTGATAATTTTGAATCCGGGCTTATCAGAATGTTTGATAAAAATAAAAATTTAAAAACCTGGGAAGATAATACTTATGTCGGCGATAAAAATTACCACCTGGTCGCCCGCCCTGTCACCTTTACCCGGTCCTGCATGCAATGCCATGGAGATCCGGGGGATGCACCCGAAGAATTGATTAATATATACGGGGATACCAATGGATTCCATTATACGCCGGGCCAGGTTGGAGGTGTAGTAGTTGCAGGCTTTCCCGTGGATATGATCAAAACCCCGGTCATAAAAGTCACCCTTAACTACCTGACACTTTATATCCTAGGCATCATGCTGTTTGCCGGACTCATCAGCCTTTTTTTTGATCGCCTTGTCATGAAAAATTTACATGAACTCACCCAGATTTTTAAAACACAGTTTTCAGGGGAACAAGAGCAGGGCATAATTGACAGGCTCAGCCGGAAAGATGAAATTGAAGGACTGATTGAAGGTGTTGATGAGCTTGCTATCTGCTTGTCAGGCGCCAGGAATGAACTGGAGGACTATGCATTGAACCTTGAAAAAAAGGTGGAGGAAAGGACCGTAAAACTTCATACTGAAGCGGAAAAGCACCTTTCGGATGTCCATCTTTTTGTTGATCTGCTTTCAGGGTTCAGCGGTGCACAAGATGCAAGGCAGTTAATTTACAATGTGCTTGAAAATGTGGGAAAACGATTCAGCGCAGACCAGGTGGTTTACCACTGCACAGTTGTTTCTGATAATTTTTATTCCTGGAAAATTGGTCAGGCAGTTAAAGGACTTGAAAAAAACATTAAAGAACTTTTGTGGAAAGATGAGGTGATTTTTAAAAAAAATAAATTGTATATCCCTGTAAAATCACCGGAAAGTCACTGGGGTATCCTTTGTATTTCATGGACTGATCCCCCGGAAAACCAGGACCTTGATACGGCCGTTCTTCTGGCGCTTGGCCACCAGATGGCAATTTTGATTGAAAACATCCAGGCATTTTCAAACATCAGGTTCCAGAATGATATGCTCCAGTCAATTTTTGAAGGTATTTCAGACCCGTTGCTGCTGATTGATTCCGATTGTCATATCATTATCGCCAACAAGGGCAGCAGCCGTATCCTGACGGATTGCAACAGGAAAAACCAGGAAGAGAAACTCAAAGGATTTTTATGCCGGAACCCTGTAAAAGGCGAAATCTGTCATATCCTGGATCAGGTGACAGAACAGGAGAAACCTGTTAGTGAAGAAATCAGAACACCGGACAATAGATACTTTGCCGTTGACCTTTATCCATTGCCAAGGCAGGACCAGCTTGATTTAAGGATTGTAGTTTATGCAAGGGAAATCACCCTTGAAAAACAAATGATTGAAAGGATGCAGCAGACCGAACGTTTAAGCGCCATTGGAAAAATGGCCGCAGGGATTGCCCATGAAATCAACAATCCTCTGGGTGTTATCCAGTGTTATATGGATCTTGTCAAAGACGCGGTAAATGACAGGGCCGTTAAAAAGGATATTGATGTTATTTCAAAGCACACAGGAACCGTTCAAAAAGTTATCCAGGATCTTCTCAACCTCTCAAGGCCAAAACAGGTGATTTCCGGTAAATGCAGTATCAATAAAATTGTTTCTAATGTTCTTGAGGTATTCAAAGCCCAGGGAGCATCAAAAAATATTTTAATCTCTTCAAAACTGGAAGACAACCTGCCTGATATTAAATGTGATGCATCAATCTTGGAGCAGATTTTAACCAACCTGTGGCTGAATGCTTTTGATGCACTGGGCGAACAGGGAGGCAGGATTCATATTGCAACCAGTCTGTCATCGGCAAAAAAAATTTTACTCTGTATTGAAGACAATGGCCCGGGCATACCAGAAGATGTGATATCCCAGATATTTGATCCATTTTATACCACAAAGAATGTGGGAAAGGGGACCGGCCTTGGGCTTTCAGTGGTTTATGGATTTATCAGCGAACTAGGGGGAGACATAGATGTTAAAAGTGATGGGACCACGAGGTTTTATATATCATTCCCCGCAGCAGGGCAATTGACATAAGGATAAAAAAAATGAAGGCCTTTTCCATACTGGTTGTTGATGATGAAAAAGATTTTTTAGAAGGGATTATCCGGAATCTTGAAAAAAAATTCACACAAACAAAAATTTTAAGCGCCACATCAGGGGACGAGGCGCTCCATCTTCTTTGCAGAAAAGAGATAGGTGTGATGCTGTCTGACCTCCGCATGCCGGGAATCTCAGGTCATGACCTTCTGGTAAAAGGGCTTGAACAAAATCCTCACCTGTGTGTGATTATGATAACAGGGTACGGAACCGTTGAAAATGCTGTCAAGGCCTTAAAAAAAGGGGCCTGGGATTTTATTACCAAACCTGTTGAAAGGGAGGCATTATATCATACTGTTGAAAAGGCAATGGAACATTATGCCCTTGCCAGGGAAAATAAACGACTCCAGACTATCATTAAAACCTTGAGTTCGGATTTGAGTGTCCACTTTGAAAGTAAAGCAATGAAGCAGCTCCAGGAGAAAATCACAGCCATTGCCGTTACCGGCTATACCGTCCTTGTTACCGGGGAGTCCGGAAGCGGCAAAGAATATATTGCAAAAAATATCCATAAATTATCCAGGAGAAAAAATGATTCCTGTCATACCTTAAATTGTCCTGCAATCCCTGAACAACTACTTGAAAGTGAACTTTTCGGCCATGTTAAAGGTGCCTTTACAGGGGCGGAGAAAAGCCGTGATGGATTTTTCCTGTCAGCAGACAAAGGAACCCTGATCCTGGATGAAATCGGGGACATCAGCCCTGCAATCCAGGTCAAGCTGCTAAAATTTTTACAGGATAAAGAGGTAAAACCTGTGGGAAGCAGCAAATCAAAAACAACTGATGTCAGGATCATTGCCCTGACAAACCAGGATCTTGAACAAAAAATACTTGACGGCAGTTTCAGGCAGGACCTGTATTACCGCTTAAATGTCCTTTCCGTGAACGTTCCGCCCCTGCGGGAGAGAAAAGAAGACATCCCGTTACTGGTCAGGAAGTTTATTTTGAAGACATGCCGGGAAATGGATATTGCACCAATGGAAATCGACCCTGTTGCATTGTCCTGCCTTTCCCGTCAACCCTGGCCCGGAAATGTAAGAGAGCTTTTAAACTATGTCCGCAGGCTTGTTGTCTTTTCCAACAGCAAAATCATTGACCCTGCCCTGATTAATCTTGTGGAAGGCAAACTTGACAGACCTTCTTTGCCCCATGGCCACACCCTGTATAAAAATGCAAAAAAGGAAGTTCTGGATATTTTTTCAAAAAATTATTTGACGAATCTTTTTGATCATACCAAGGGGAATATTGCCAAAACATCAAGAATCAGCGGTCTTGAGCGTGCGTCCATCCAGAAAATAATCAAGCGACTGAATATTGATATATCCCGTTTCAGGGCAGGAAGATAAGGTTTTGTTCTCACGCTTGCAGGGGATTGACAGGAGCCTTGTATTTCGTTAAACAAAATATTTGCAGGTTTGATGCCTCTTGTGTTTAAGGCTTTAAAAAAATTTGAAAACTTTTAAAAAAGAGCGATTTTATGAAAAGACAAGTAAGTGTTTCCTGCCCTATGGACTGCTGGGATCTTTGCCGGTTTGTTGTCACGGTTGAAAAAGGGCAGATTACAAAATTTGAAGGGGACCGCCACCATCCTGTTACAAAGGGCTTTACGTGTAAAAAGGGCAGGGCACTGGTTCAAAGGCTTTATCATCCTGAGAGGATACGGCATCCCCTTGTAAAAAAGAACGGGACCTTTGTTGAAATTTCTTATGAAGAGGTCTTTGATATCATAATTGAAAATTTGATTTCTATTAAAAAGAACCATGGGACCCGTGCCATACTAAATTATACAAGTGACGGATATGGCGGTCTTAAAAACAGGGTTCAAACTATATTTTTCAATTGTTTCGGTGGCGTGACACAGCCTGTGGGCAGCCTTTGCTGGGGTGCCGGTATTGCAGCACAGATATATGATTTCGGCAGTCCCAAAGGGCATTTTCCAGACGATATTTTAAATTCCGATACCATACTGGTTTGGGGCCGGAACCCGAAATATACCAGTATACATTTATATGCATTGTTAAAAAAGGCCCAAAAAAAAGGCAGCCGTATTATGGTTATTGATCCTTTAAAAACCGCTACAGCCAGGGAATTTGATGAATACATAAGGATCAGGCCTTCAACAGACGGTGCCCTTGCCCTTGCCATGGCCAGCACCATCATTGAAAATAATCTCCATGATAAAAAGTTTATTGAAAAATATGTACTGGGATTTGACAGGTTTAAAGCATACGCTTCCTTTTTTACTCTTGAAAAAGCAGAAAAAATAACAGGTATCAGTGCTGAAACAATTGGGCGACTTGCATTGCAGTATGCCAAGGCTGATAAAGCATCCATTTATGTGGGCTATGGTCTTCAGCGCTATCACAACGGCGGCAGCACGGTCAGGTGTATTGATGCATTAGGCGCGATTACAGGTAAAATAGGGAAAACGGGCTGCGGTGTTAACTATGCTGCAAGATCCATCAGCCCGTATCTTTATGACCTGGATCAGAAAAGCCGGGCATATGCAGAGAACAGGCGTGTTTTTACCATTGGAAACCTGGGCAGGTTTCTGGAGAGTGCTAAAGAACCGCATATCAAAGCCGTTTTTGTCGCATGTGCCAATCCCCTGACCCAGAGCCCTGATCTTGAAAGGACTGTTAAAAATTTTTCCAGGATAGAGTTTAAGGTTGTATTTGACCATTTTATGACTGATACGGCAAGGCTTGCAGATATTGTCATCCCTGCCGCATCTGTATTTGAACAGGATGATTTTTTTGTAACTTCAATGTATTCCCATGTGTTGAACTATTCGCAAAAAGCGGTTGACCCGCTTGAAAACATTATGCCTGAGTGTGAATTCTACCTGAAACTTGCAGAAAAACTCGGCATGAAAAATCTTGGATTCAAGAATTCTGAAGACTATTTGAAAAAAAGCGTGCAGCCTTTACTGGAAAGACTTGGGAAAGGGTTTGACCAGGCAAAGGTTGAATATCTGAGGATTAAAGAAGATGAAATTGCCTGGAAAGATAAAGCCTTTGAAACACCTTCCGGGAAGATTGAACTTTACAGTGAAAAAGCCTTAAAGGACGGTCTTTCACCGCTTCCTGAATTTATTAAACCGGATTGTGGAAGTGATCTTTTCCCTTTGCGGCTTTTGACCTGCCACACGATTGATTCCATGCACTCCCAAGGATTTGCATTCAACAATGAAATGCCTGTTGTATACTTGAACAGGAAAACAGCCCGGACCTTTGAGGTTGAAAACAAAACTTATGTATTTGTTAAGGGAAAAAGGGCAAAACTAAAGGCACAGGTTCGCCTGGATGAATCCATCTGCGATGACATAGCTTTTATTTACCAGGGATTCTGGCATAAAAGCGGCGCGGTAAATTATCTTACAAAACCAGTGGTTTCAGATATGGGGAATCAGGCCGCTTTTTACGACAGCTTCTGCACGATTGAAAAAATCCGGCAGCCTGGTTAACCCGGTATAGCTGGGCTCTAATTTTTTAGACGGCGTAAACACTTCAGATTTTCCCGGGATATAAGCAGAAAAAAAATTAGAAAAAGAAGCTGTATTACAGAAAAAGCACCTGCCAGAATCGTAATAATTATTACCGCCAGCAGCAACAGATATAAAATTAAGCTTTGAATTAAATTAAAATACAAAGCCCACTGTTTTGCCTTAAAAAGAGCTGCGGCAACAATAATCTTTATTACCAGAAATAAACCAGTAGAAGGAAGAATATAAGAATTTACAAAATTATATGTAACAGGGGAATCCCCCGTAAATAAAATACCGAAAACAAAAAATAAGGGAATTGCCGATAATAATCCTACAAGCTCGATAATTTGCCATATCTTTAAAAAGGTCGAAATATCCGGTTTTTTAATTAAATTGTTAGAATCGTTCATTACCTTAACTTGAATCAAAGGCTTTAGGTTTAATTTTCAGTTGTTAATTAATCCTTATCCCAGACAATTCCTTTATTCCAATCTTCTTTTCCCTCATGATATTGCTTGAATAAAGTAAGCGTTTCATCTTTGGATAAAAGCTCATGGGCAGTGAAATGACCTTTCTCATCTTGATACTCGACAGTATATCCTGCATCTGAATATGCTGCCTGCAAATAATTTTTCCCATCGCTCAATATAATGTAAAAATTGTCTTCGTTAAGCTGGTTAAAGTACCCATCTATCTTCTCTTCGGGAACATTATCCAATTTCTCACCATTTGCCATTTCTATGCTAAATTTATTCTTCACTTTTTTCTTGGATTTTATGCTGGTATCGGCAGGGGGAACAGGAATCGTTTTGCTTAATTTCTCAAACTCATCTTTTGTTATTTTAGAAATACCATTGCCAAAGATAACCCATCCAGTGTTGTTAAAATTCGATAACAAAACCGCATACATTTCGTCTGTTCCCGTCACATCAGCAAAATAGACAGTCGCCATTAACACATTAGCCCCCATCATGTTTTTGCTGTCATAACGGATTTCTTTAATTTTACCATCCCAATTATCTGCGGCTTTTAAATCTCCCCTGATGGATTCACCTTTAAAATAATTTTGTGAAATAGATACTTTTAATATAGCTGACGCATGTTTTTTTAATAAATCAATATCTCGGTTTCTATAGGCCGTTAGAACATCTTCAGTTACATTTTGTACCTGAAGGTCTTGGGCAAATACAGGGATGCCAGAAATTAAAAGCACAATAAAAACCAACAATATTTTTTTCATAATTAAACATTTCCTTTTTTTGCAGTCCTTTGTAAAAAAAACTTATTTATTCTTCTTTTGGGGCGGATATTACTTCAACTGTTTTCAGGTGCCTTCTTTGGAAACAGTGGAAGAATTCCAGAACTAAAATCCGGCAGCTTACTCAACCCTGAACCATGTCTGGGTCCTAAAAAAAAACATAATATAGCCCCTGACCATGAGATTGCCGTTTTCAAGCCATAATTTGCAGGTATATATTTTGCCTTCCTTAGGATCTAATATGGTGCCCCCGCTGTATTCATTGCCTTTTTTAACAAGATTCTGGATGATGACCATTCCCTTGGTAGGTTTGTCTTTCCTCGGGTCTTTATCCGGGCATTTATCACAGACAGGATCAGGGTCTTCTCCTGGTTTTCTAAATAACTCTTTTATCTGGCCGAAATATTTACCGTCTTTTTCATAGATTTGAACAATGGATTTTGGTTCATGGGTCTTGTCGTCAATGGTTTTCCATTTCCCTGTAATGGAAGTGTCCTTGGCAAAAGATGAAGCAATCAGGCAAAAAGAAAAAATAAGAGTTAAAAAAGAAAGCTTAACCATGTTTTTCATAATTGGTCTCCAAAGAGTTAATATTTATAAAGATGAACACTGTTATTGTTCTTAATATTATGTTTTTTGTGTGTCAAGAATTTTTTTTCCTGGGGACATAAGGACAGCTTAAAGGTTTTCAGGTCTTACAACCGGATGATCCTTTAAATATTCCAATCTGTTTAAACCATTTATATAGGCCAGGGCACTTGCCGTAATTATGTCAGGATCAGCGCCTTTTCCCAGGGCCACAATGCCGTCTTCCTGCAGCCGGACCGTTACTTCGCCCTGGGCATCGGTCCCTTCTGTCAAAGCGGAAATGGTAAACCTGAGCAGTTCGGATTTGGTCCTGGTCAGCTTTGATATAATATTATATACCGCATCAATCGGGCCGTTTCCTTCTGTTGCCCCCTGGACCGGCCGGCCGTTGATATTGAGCTGGACACTGGCCGTGGGAAAAACGGTATTGCCGCTTAACACATGGATATATTCAAGGCAGAAAACTTCTGAACTTCTTAATATTCCTTCGTTGATTAAAGCCTCAATATCTTCATCCTGAATGCTTTTTTTCTTGTCAGCCAGGAGTTTGAATTTTTGAAAAACCGTGTCTAACTCTTCTTTTGAAAGATCGTATCCCATTTCCCGGATATGGGAGTTTAGTGCATGACGGCCTGAATGTTTCCCTAATACCAGGTTGTTTTTGCTGAGACCAATTGTTTCAGGCTTCATTATTTCATAGGTCATGGGATTTTTTAATACGCCGTCCTGGTGTATGCCTGCTTCATGGGCAAAGGCATTGGCGCCGACAATGGCCCGGTTCGGCTGTACAAGAATTCCTGTAATCATGCTGACAAGACGGCTTGTGGGATAAATCCTCGTGGTATTGATTGATGTGGTTTCAGGAAAAAAGTTGGGCCTTGTATTAAGTGACATGACAACTTCTTCAAGTGAAGTGTTTCCTGCTCTTTCCCCGATTCCGTTAATCGTGACTTCAACCTGCCTTGCCCCGGCTTTTATGGCAGCAAGGGTGTTGGATGTTGCAAGCCCGAGATCATTATGGCAATGAACGCTCAGAATGGCCTTATTCATATTGGGGGTATTTTCAATGACATAGCTGACAAGCCCTGCATATTCTTCCGGAATGGCGTACCCCACGGTGTCAGGAAGGTTGACAGTTGTGGCGCCTGCATCAATAACAGCTTCAAAAACCCGGCATAAAAATAAAGGATCTGATCTTGACCCGTCTTCTGCTGAAAATTCCACGTTATCTGTAAAGGACGAAGCAAGCTTTACTGATTTGACTGCCTGTTCCAGCACCTGGTCAGGTTCCATCGAAAGTTTATATTTCATATGCAGTTCAGATGTGGCAATAAAGGTGTGGATTCTTGGGAGGGCAGCATTTTTTATGGCTTCCCAACCTTTTCTTATGTCCTCCTCATTGGCCCTGCAAAGAGCCGCGATCTGTGAGATTTTAAGGGTGTCTGCAATGATTTTTACTGCCTCAAAATCCCCTTTGGAAGCGGCCGGGAACCCGGCTTCAATAACATTGACACCCAGTTTTTCAAGCTGGGTGGCAATCCTGAGTTTCTCTGCCTTGTTCATGCTGGCCCCGGGTGATTGTTCTCCGTCTCTTAAGGTTGTGTCAAAAATAATAATTCTATTGTCTTGTGTCATTTTATTTCACCTTGTTTTTATTGTCTAATGAGAGTTTATATTGAAAACTGTCGGCCAGGGCCTGCCAGCTTGCTTCTATTATATCTTCTGAAACTCCTATAGTTGAAAAAATATTGTTTTCATCCCGTGATTCAATAAGGACACGTACTTTTGCATCGGTGCCGTCCATGCCGTCAATAACACGGACCTTAAAGTCCACAAGGTGCATGTCATTAATTTGCGGGTATATGGTGGCAAGAGCTTTTCTCAAGGAATTATCCAGGGCACTGACAGGGCCGTCTCCCTCTGCCGAAGTGATTTCGGTTTTATTGCCCACCCTTATTTTGATCATGGCATGGGAATAGCAGGGGCGCTCCTTATCTTTTTCAACCACTACCCTGAATGATTCAAGCTCAAAATGGGGAATAAACTGGTCGGTCAGTTTTTCCATGATAAGCTTTAATGACCCTTCGGCCGCGTTAAATTCAAATCCGTAATCTTCAAGTTCCTTGATACTTGATACGATCTTATAACCATTGCTGCTGTCTTTACCAAGATCTACCCCTAACTCTTTTGCTTTATACTCGATATTGCTTTTGCCGGATTGCTCTGAAACAATAACCCGCCTTTTATTTCCCACAGTTTCCGGTGAAATATGTTCATAGGCTTTAGGGTTCTTCATGATGGCGCTGACATGGACCCCGCCTTTATGGGCAAAAGCACTCTTGCCGACAAAGGGCCTTGAGTTCACAGGCGGGACATTGGCGGTTTCAGAGATGAAACGGGACAGGTTAACAAGTTTTTTAAGGTTTTTTTTGTCAATGCAGTCCTGTTTCATCTTAAGCGCCAGGATAGGGATTATGGCAGTAAGGTCGGCATTGCCGCACCGCTCGCCATACCCGTTGATTGTCCCCTGGACCATTGTGGCCCCGGCATGGACTGCCGTGATTGAATTTGCAACTGCCATGGCACAGTCGTCGTGGGTATGGATACCGAATATAAGGTTTGATGTCTTATTGAAATGTTCAATCATTTTTCCTGTAACAGTTTCAATTTCACATGGCATGGACCCGCCATTGGTATCGCATAGGACAAGGCAGTTTGTTCCGCCCTCAACAGCGGCTTCAAGGGTTTTTAAGGCATAGTCCGGGTTGGCTTTATACCCGTCAAAGAAATGCTCTGCATCATAAATGACCTCCCGGTCATGGTTTAACAGGTAAGCCACACTCTCCTGGATCATGGCAAGGTTTTCTGCCATTGTGTTCTGCATAATGGATTCAACATGCAGATCCCATGATTTTCCAAATATGGTGATAACAGGTGCTTCACTGTTTATTAATGCCTCAAGGTTGGCATCCTTTTCACAGGTTTTCCCCTGACGTCTTGTGGAACCGAATGCCGCCACCCTGGCTGTCTTGAATTCAATATTTTTTGCAAGCTCGAAAAAATGCCGGGCTCCGGGGTTTGATCCCGGCCATCCGCCTTCGATATAATGAATGCCGGCTTCATCCAGGCGTTTGGCTATTTTCACCTTGTCTTCCGGCGAGAAATATATATTTTCTCCCTGCATGCCATCCCTTAGTGTGGTATCGTATAAGAGTGCTTTTTCCATTGTTTGTCCTGCCTGCGTATTAAACTGTTAAAAATTAAATTATTTTTTCCCGTTTTCCCTTGAAAGGGCTATGGAACCTGTGGACGCAATTTCAATAATCCCCATGGGTTTTAATAAAGATAGGATTGCATCGTGCTTTTCAGTGTCCCCTGATACTTCTATGGTGTAGTGGGAAAGGCCAACGTCAACAATTTTGCATCTGAAGATATCGACAATTCTCAGTATGTCTGCTTTTTTTTCCGGCTTGGCATTTACTTTGATTAGTGCCAGTTGGCGCTGAACGTATTTTTTATCAGTCAGATCATTTACTGTAATGACATTGATGAGTTTATGGAGCTGTTTTTTAATCTGTTCAATAATATGGGGTTCACACTTGGTCACCATGGTGATCCTTGACACATCCGGTTCTGCCGTGCTTGCTACGCTCAGGCTGTCAATATTGAATCCTCTTCCGGAAAAAAGGCCTGCAATCCTTGAAAGAACCCCTGGTTCATCATCCACAAGAATAGAAAGTAAGTAGCTGTTTGTTTCCATTATTATTATCCTTTGTCAATATTGATTAAACCAGAAGCATTTCCGTTATGGCCCCGCCTGCCGGGACCATGGGGTAAACAGATTCTTCCCTGTCTACGGCAAATTCCATGATAACCGTCCCCTCGTGGTTAAGGCCTTTTTCCAATGTGGATTCAACCTCATCGGGCCTGGTGCACCTTAACCCTTTGGCACCGTACGCTTCTGCCAACTTTACAAAATCAGGGGCATTTTCCATGTTGGTGGAAGAATAAACTTTTTCATAAAAAAGCTCCTGCCATTGCCTTACCATGCCTAAAAATTTGTTGTTGAGAATCACTATTTTAACATCTATTTTTGACTCAATAGCAGTCATCAGTTCCTGAATATTCATCTGGATGGACCCGTCTCCTGCAACATCAACCACAAGCTTTTCCGGGCAGGCCGCTTTGGCACCGATTGCTGCGGGCAATCCAAACCCCATGACACCCAACCCGCCGGATGTGATGAAATGGTTGGGCTTGTCAAAGTGATAGTATTGCGCTGCCCACATCTGGTTTTGTCCTACCTCTGTTGTGATAATTGCATCTCCTTTTGTCAGTTCATAAAGTTTTTCTATGACAAATTGAGGTTTGATGACCGTACTATCCTGTTCATATTTTAATGGGGTTGTATTTTTCCATTCCTCTATCTGTTCAAGCCATTTTAATTTGCCATTTTTAAAATCGTCTGGATCATTTTCTTCCATTAATTGGATGATACCTTCAAGCGCGGCTTTACAGTCCCCTACTATGGGACACTGGACCTCGATGTTTTTATGTATGGAGGTAGGATCAATGTCAATCTGGACAATCCTGGCATCAGGGGCAAATTTTTCAATGTTTCCCGTAACCCTGTCATCAAACCTGACACCTGCGGCAATCATGAGATCACAATGGCCTATGCTCATATTTGCCCGGTATGTGCCGTGCATTCCAAGCATGCCGAGCCACAGGGGGTCAGAACCCGGGAATGCACCGAGACCCATCAAGGATGCGGTAACAGGGATATTTGCCATTTTTGCAAGACGGGTGATTTGTTCGGAAGCCTTGGAAAGGATAACTCCGCCTCCTGCAAATATAACAGGTCTTTTTGCCTGTTTAATCAAGCCTGCCACCTTGTTGAGCTGTTTTTTGTTTGGTTTGTAGTTGGGTTTATAGGATCGTAAGGAAATCTTGTCAGGTTCCTTAAAATCAATTTTTGCTCCCACAATATCCTTTGGAAGATCAATGAGAACAGGGCCCGGCCGCCCTGACCTTGCCAGGTGGAAAGCTTCTTTAATGGTTGATGCAAGCTTTTCCACGCTTTTTACAAGATAATTGTGCTTGGTGCAGGGCCTTGTTATGCCCACTATATCCACTTCCTGGAATGCATCGTTTCCGATAAGCCCTGTCGGAACCTGGCCTGTAAAAACGACAATGGGAATGGAGTCGGAATGAGCTGATGCAATTCCAGTCACAGTATTGGTGGCACCGGGGCCTGAAGTTACCAGTGCGACACCAACGGATTTATTTGCCCTTGCATAGCCATCTGCTGCATGGACAGCGCCTTGCTCATGCCGGACAAGGATATGTTTAAGACCATTCTGCTTTGCGAGCGCATCGTAAATGTCAATGACAGCACCGCCCGGATATCCGAAAATAGTGTCAACACCTTCTGCCTTAATCATTTTGATAAGAACCTGGGCACCTGTGAGTTTCATTTTTTAATCTCCTGTAATGTATCTTTAAAAACGGCCCCGTTGCCGGCTGAGCTAACCATCCCGGCATACCTTGCCATATATCCTGTTTTAATTTTAGGCCCGGGTTTTTCCCATTTGGAAAACCTGTCGGCAATTTCATCTTCGGAAACCAGAAGTTCGATTTGTTTGCCTGGAATATCTATTTTGATCAAATCATTTTCTTTAACAATTGCAATAAGTCCGCCCTGGGCCGCCTCAGGGGAAATGTGTCCTATGGAAGCCCCCTTGGTTCCGCCGGAAAACCTGCCGTCGGTTATAAGGGCCACGCTTGCATCAAGCCCCATGCCGGCTATGGCTGATGTGGGGGTCAGCATCTCACGCATGCCGGGACCGCCTGCCGGGCCTTCATACCGGATGACAATGACATCCCCTTTATTGATTTGATTGTCGAGAATTGCCTTTGTTGCTTCTTCTTCTGAATCAAATACCCGGGCCGGGCCCTGATGGCAGAGCATTTTTTCAAGAACGGCAGACTGTTTGACAACACAGCCTTCTTTTGCAAGGTTGCCAAAGAGTATGGCTAATCCGCCTTCCTTATGGTAGGGATTATTAACAGGCCGTATTACCTGCCGGTCCTTTTTAATAATAGTTTCAAGGTTTTGTCCCACTGTTTTTCCTGTGGCGGTTATACAGTCCGGATTGAGCATGTCGTGGTCAAAAAGCTCCTTCATGACAGCCGGAATACCACCGGCAAAATTCAAATCTTCGATATGGTCTTCGCCTCCAGGGCTTAAAGAACACAGGTGCGGGGTCTTTTCGCTGATTTCATTGATTAAATTAAGGTCAATATCAACGCATGCTTCATTGGCAACAGCTTTTAAATGGAGCACTGTATTGGTTGAGCATCCAAGGGCCATGTCAACCACAAGAGCGTTCATAAAGGCATCTTTGGTCAGAATTTTATCAGGGGAAATATTATTATTTAATAAATGCATTATCATAATTCCGGTTTCCTTGGCCAGCCTGATTCGCTCAGACATGGGTTCAGGGATGGTTCCGTTTCCCGGAAGGGCCATTCCAATTGCTTCTGTCAGGCAGTTCATTGAGTTGGCCGTAAACATGCCGGCACATGAACCGCAGGTGGGACAGGCTGCATTTTCGATTTCAAGAAGCTGTTCTTTTGTTATTTTCCCGGACTGCACAGCCCCGACAGCTTCAAACACTGTGACAAGATCAATTTTTTTATTTTTATCATCCGGGTGCCTGCCTGAAAGCATGGGTCCGCCACTGATAAATATGGCCGGGATATTCAATCTTGCCGCTGCCATCAGCATACCGGGAATTATTTTATCGCAATTTGGCACCATGACAATGGCATCAAATGGATGGGCCGTGGCTGTGACTTCAATGGAGTCGGCAATAAGTTCACGGGAGGCTAAAGAAAAGTGCATGCCTCTGTGGTTCATGGCAATACCGTCACATACCCCGATAGTGGAAAATTCCATGGGGGTCCCGCCAGCCATTCTGATTCCGGATTTAACGGCTTTGACAATATTGTCAAGGTGCATGTGCCCTGGGATTAACTCATTGGCTGAGTTAGCAATGCCGATATGGGGCTGGGCAATTTCCCTGTCTGTATACCCCATGGCCTTTAAAAGACTCCTGTGGGGTGCCCTGGCGATCCCTTTTGTTGCAATGTGGCTTCTCATGTTTTTTGCCTCCAGACTGAAAAAGCCGCTATCTGCCCTTTTGGGGCTGATAACGGCTTTTAAAATTAATTTAAAGTTTATGCCACTAAGAGCCCCTTCGCCTGGAGGCGCTGATAATGGCCTCCACGATAATAAGGACTAGTAGTATGCTGATAATATTTATGCTCATAATTTTTTTACTCTACTTAAATAATATTTATTATATATAAATTTTATGAAAGTCAAGTAAAAAAAATAAGTCCAATAAAATTTTAGTATTTGTACCTTGTATTCGCCTGATACTTATGTTACGAAAAATTATGAGAAAGAAAACCGGTTTTATCAAACTTATCCAGTTATGGGGAATTATCCTTTTAACGGCCATTGGCGCCAGCATAATTATCCTTGATATTGTTATGTCCTGGCATGATTTTAACCACAGGGCCGATCAGATGCGCAAAGATTATGTTTCACTTCAAAAGCAGATTATCAAACGTGAAGTTGATAGTGTTGTTGCCATGATTAATTATAAAAGGACACAAAGCGAAGCAATCGCAAAAACAAAAATAAGAGCAAGGGATTATGAAGCTTACTCCATTGCTCAAAATATTTACAGACAGAACAAAAGGGATAAAACCGCAAGTGAAATTCAAAAAATGATCCTTGACGCTTTAAGAGCCATCCGGTTTGAAAATGGGGACGGTTATTATTTTATTACCCGGTTAAATGGTCTTGAAATACTCTTTTCCGATAAGCCTGAACTGGAAGGAACCAACCTTCTGAATATGCAGGACACCCGCGGGCAATATGTTATCCGGGATCTGATTAAAATTGTGAAGCTTTCAAAAGAAGGGTTTTACCAGTATCATTGGTCAAAACCCGGGATGAAAGGCAATGATTTTAAAAAAATATCTTTTGTCAAGCTTTTTGAACCATATGGCTGGTTTATAGGAACAGGCCTTTATACGGATGATGTTGAGCTCCGGATAAAAAAAGACCTGCTTTTGACCATAAGCAGGATCCGGTTTGGAAAAGAAGGATATATTTTTATTAATCGTTTGAACGGGGATGCTCTGGTATCAAATGGAAAACTTTTTGACGGGACAAAAAAACTGTGGGAAGTATTTAATAAAAATCCTGGAAAAATGAAAAATATTTTTAAAAAAGAATACAATGCCGCCTTAAAACCGGGAGGTGATTATATTTATTATTCATTTATTAAGTTGAATGATCCTAAAAGCGAATCGTCAAAAGTCTCTTTTATCCATGGGATTCCCGGCACGCAATACCTTGTGGGGGCCGGCGTTTACCTGGATGATATTGAAAAAGATATTGCAGCCATGCAAATAAAATTAAATGATGATATCAAGGAAAAGGCGATTCTTTTTATACTGATTGTTATTGGGATTACAGGTCTTTTCCTGGTAATATTTGACAGCCTTACCAGTAAACTTAAAAATGATTTCAACTTGTTTGTTTCATTTTTCAAGAAAGCTTCTAATTCAGATGAAAAAATCAACCTTGATCATGTCCAATTCAGTGAACTTGACCGGATGGCAAGAAATGCCAACAAGATGCTTGCGGACAAGGCTGGTGCAAAAAAAGCCCTTGTACATGAAAAAGAACGGCTTTTAACCACCATACATTCCATTGGCGATGCTGTTATTACAACCGATTGCAAAGGCAGGGTGGAACTTTTGAATGTTGTGGCAGAAACCCTGACAGGCTTTAAATCTGAAAAAGCACTTGGGAAACCGCTTATTGATATATTCAATATTTTTAACGCAAAAACAAAACTGCCTGCCTCCAACCCTGTTGATGAGGTCCTTAAAAAAGGAAAAATTGTCGGTCTTGCCAATCATACCATGCTTTTGTCAAAAGACGGCTCAAAATACCAGATAGCTGACTCAGCAGCACCCATCAGGGATGTTAACGGTAAAATTACAGGTGTTGTCCTGGTATTCCGGGATGTAACACAGGAATACCGGATGCGGCAGGCCCTGGTGCAAAGCGAGGCAAATTTACGCTCTATATTTGAGGCAGCTAAAAACGTGGCCTTTATAAAAATTGATTGTAATGGGGGAGGCTCAAAAATTATTGGATTCAGCCCCGGGGCGGAAAATATTTTCGGTTATAAATCAGAAGAAGTTATGGGCAGGCAGGCTTCAATTTTTCACTTGCCGGATGATGTGGAAAAATTTTCTGAAATTATGGGAAAAATGAATGAAAACAAAAAAAGCATTAGTGGAGAATCCGTTCTTGTAAGAAAATCAGGTGAAACATTTCCTGCTCTTTTTACAACCCACCCGGTGTTTAAGGATGGGGAAATGACAGCAAATGTCAGGGTGTACATAGACATTACTGAGCGTAAGAAGGCGGAAGAACGTTTCAGGCTGACAGCGGATGTTACAACTGATCTTATCTATGAATGGGATGTTGCAACAGATTGCCTTGAATGGTTTGGAGACATAGATGGGGTCCTGGGTTACAGGCCGGGTGAAATCCCCAGAACCATTGAAGGGTGGGCAAGCTTGATTCATCCGGACGACCTTGCAAAGCTTTCTGATTCATTGGAACGTCATCGGAAATCAACAAAATCCATCAGTGAAGAGTACAGGGTCCGAAAACAGGACGGGTCATGGGTGTGCTGGTCTGACAAGGGAACCCCCATACTGAATAATAATGGTGAACCTGTAAAATGGATCGGGGGCTGTGAGGATATTACAGAACAAAAAAGGGTTCTGGAAGAACTGCAGAAGATAGAGAAGCTCAAAAGCGTAGGTACCATGGCAGGGGGTATTGCCCATGATTTTAATAATATCCTGACAGGGATATATGGGAATATTTCAATGGGGAAAGCAGAGCTTTCAAAAGACCACCCTTGTTTCAAATTTATTGAAGAAGCTGAAAAATCCATGACCAGGGCAACTCTTTTGACAAAACAATTACTGACTTTTGCAAAGGGCGGTTCCCCGGTAAAAGAGGATGTAAGTATTGCAACGCTTGTAAGGGATGTTGTCGGGTTTGATCTTTCTGGCAGCAATGTAAAGCCTGTTTTTGATGAAGCAGAAGATTTATGGATGGCTGATGTGGACAAAGGGCAAATACAGCAGGTCTTTTCCAATCTTACAATAAATGCAGACCAGGCAATGCCTGATGGCGGCCATTTATCCATAAAGTTTGAGAATGAGGAAATCTTTACGGAATCATTGCTGCCCGGACTTGCCAAGGGGAGGTATGTCAAGATTACCGTAAAGGATGAAGGAACCGGTATAGATCGAAAGTACATAGACCGGATATTTGACCCGTATTTCAGCACAAAGCAGGCTGGCAGCGGCCTGGGGCTTGCCATAACCCATTCAATTTTAACGAAACACGGCGGCCTTATCTCGGTAAGTACGCAACTTGGCGAAGGAACAAGTTTTACTGTTTACCTGCCTGCTTCCGGCCCGCAGGAGTTTCAAAGACAAAAACAGGCAATGACCGGGCCTCTGGCAGGGAAGCAGACCGAAAAAATACTTGTAATGGATGATGAAGATGCAATCTGCAAAGTTGCCTCAAAAATGCTTGAAAAAATGGGATTTTCAGCAGAAACCGCACCTGACGGTGAAAAAGCAATAGAAATGTATAAACACTCAATGGACTCAGGAAAGGGTTTTGACCTTGTTCTTATGGATCTGACTATCCCCGGCGGAATGGGGGGCAAAAGGGCGGTTAGAAAAATCCTTGCCATTGATCCCAAAGCAAAAGTGATCGTTTCCAGCGGGTATGCCGATGATCCTGTTATGTCCAGTTTTGCTGAATATGGTTTCCAGGGCATTATCACAAAACCATACACCATGAGCAATCTTGAAAGAGTATTGACCATGGTTTTGAAAAAATAATTACGCAAGTTGACAACCTGTAGAAGGTTTCTATATAATTCAGGTTATGTCAATGCATGGTTCCAACAATCTAAAAGCTTTTTCTTTTTTCTTTTCAGGATTAATTATAATCCAGGCTGGTTTGTTTTTTAAACTTGGGGCTTTGTCCCTGGTCGCTTTAAGCTGCCTTATCCTTTTGATAATAGCGGGTAATATATATTTTTCAAAAGGGAAAGATAATAAGCTCCAGGGCCATATACTGAATATTTGCTTTTTGGTTTATCTTGCATTCCTTTGTTTTAAAACAGGAGGATTTTACAGTATTTCCATGCTTCTGTTGTTTTTTGTACCCTTGCTGGTAACTGTGTTTTCCAATAGAAGACATAGATTTTTTTATCTTTTGCTGGCTTTGCTGGTTTTCTTTTCTTTTTATTTTGAACAAAGACTGAATTTAAGATTTTTTGTTGCTGAACGGATAATTAATATCAGCATTTACAGGTTTTATAATCTTTCAGCTATTTTAGGCTTTTTTTGCACAATGGTTTTAGTCTATGCAAAAGCAAGTGATCAAAACCTTATGCTGCTTACAAAATCCCGGCAGGAGAAAAGGCAGATTGAAGAAAACGCCGGGCGGGCCATGAAAATCAAAGATGAATTTTTAGCAAACATGAGCCATGAAATCAGAAATCCCATGAATGGTATTATCGGGATGATGCATGTCCTGCTTGATTCTGGCCTTGATGAAGAACAAAAAAGATATTCTAATATTGTTTATAGCAGTGCAAGGGCATTATTGACCATTGTAAATGATATACTTGATCTGTCAAAAATTGAAGCAGGTAAGCTTGAACTGGATGAAAGAAGCTTTGATCTTGATATTGCCATAAAAGATATTGTATCCCTGCCGGAACTCCAGGCAAGGCAAAAAGGGATTGATTTTTCATATTCCATCAGCCCTGATGTTCCATGCCTCTTAAAAGGGGATATCGGCAGGATCCGACAGGTTATTAACAACCTTACCGGGAATGCCATAAAGTTCACGGATTCCGGCGAGGTAACATTAAATGTTACCCTGAAATCAGAAGATGACAATTTTGCGACCCTTTATTTTGCCGTGGAAGACACCGGAATTGGAATCAAGGAAAACCAGCTGGAAACTCTTTTTAAATCCTTTACCCAGGCGGATCTGTCCATAACTAAAAAATACGGGGGCACAGGGTTGGGGCTGGCCATATCAAAGCTGCTGGTTGAAAAGATGGGTGGAAAAATAGGGGCTGACAGCATTGACATGATAGGCTCCACATTCTTTTTTACCCTGCCTTTAAAGAAACAGTCTGAAAAAGAAAAAAACTTTGATATTTTTACTGGTGCTGTTGATGACTATAAGGTTCTTGTTTTAAGTGACGGGCCATCCCTGGGGATTAATTTTGAGAAAAACCTGAATGCCTTGAAAATAGATTACGACCAGGCTTTTGATGAAACAGAAGCCATGGAAATGCTGAAATGGGCCTGTGATGAAAAAAAACCCTTTCACGTTGTGATCATGGAAGCAAAAGAGAGTGATTCAGCAGCGGAAAACCTTGGGAAAAAAATCAGGAGGGATAATGTCTGCAAGCATACAAAAATGATATTAATGACGTCCATCGGGAAAAAAGGAGATGCGAGAAAGTTTGAAGAAATCGGGTTTTCAGCTTTCCTGAGTAAACCCGTGGAAAAAACACTTCTTATAGATTGCATAAAGGCTGTATTATCCCGGCCTTATGATGAGGGGGTTGAAAATTTACCCATTATTACCCGGTACAGTATTATTGAAAATAAAAAACGCTCAAGGCAGATCCTGATAGTTGAAGACATGGAAACTAATCTTTTAACGGCAAAAGCTTTGATCGGAAAGCTGGGATATAAAACTAGCGGGGCGAGAAACGGGCTTGAGGCTGTTGAAAAACATAAGGAAAATCAATATGACCTGATTTTGATGGATTGCCAGATGCCTTTGATGGATGGGTTTGAAGCAACTCGCCGGATAAGGCAGAATGAGAAAACATTTAAAATGGATCATATTCCGATTATTGCAATGACTGGTAATGCATTTGAAAGTGACCGGGAAAAATGCTTTAAAGCCGGAATGGATGATTTTCTGGCAAAACCTGTTGAGCCTGATATTTTATCGCAAAAGATCAGTTCCAACCTGGCGAATAGTTTGCGGTCTGCAAAAGATCTTCCTGGATCATCACAAGATGAACCGGAACAAATAAAAACCAGCACTAAGACATCGGTATCAGGTACATCCGGTGTGAATTCTGAAATCGATATATGTTTTAATAAGGATGAATTACTTAAAAGGTTTGGAGAAGATGAGGAGATTATAGAAGTTGTATTAGATTCTTTTTTTGAAGAAGCACCGGAATTAATAGAGAATATCAAGCATGCAATTGATGAGAATGATGCAGAAGGTATCAGATCGAATTCACATGCATTAAAAGGTTCTGCTGCCAATGTCAATGCGGATCTATTAAAGAATGCTGCTTTGGCTCTGGAAACAGATGCAAAAAACCGGGAACCGGATTTGTTTCTTTTAAAGTTTAAAGCTCTTGAAAATGAATATAACAATTTTACCAGGGAAGCAAAGTTATGATCAATATTGAGAACATGTCGATCCTTGTTGTTGATGATATGAAAAGCATGCGCCTGACCATTAGAAAGATGCTTAAGAATTTAGACATAGGAAAGAAACTGAGGTTTGCTGACAACGGGAAAGCAGGCCTTGAAATATTAAGGACCACCCAATGCGATATTGCCATTCTTGACTGGAATATGCCGGTTATGAACGGGATCGTAATGCTTGAGAAAATAAGGGATGATAAAGCGCTTAGAGATATGCCGGTTATTATGGTGACAGCGGAATCCGAACGGGACATCGTGTCTGAAGTTGCTGAAACTGAAATTGACGGTTACCTTTTAAAGCCATTAACCCTGGGAGCTTTGGACCGGAAAATCAAAACCGTGGTCAACAAGGCCAATAATCCCGATCCTGCAACCAGGCACAGAATTAAAGCAAGAGATCTTGAGGAAATGGAAGATTATGAAGCAGCCATAGAGCAGATTAGGATAGCATTGGCCCATAAACCATCTGCATCAAGGCTTCTTCGAAAATTAGGATTATTGCATTTCAAGATAAAGAAGAACGCTATTGCGGAAAAGTGCCTGCTAAAAGCTGTTTCTGTAAACAAACAGGATACAATTACAAGAGTATACCTTGCTGACTATTACCTTCGTAAAAACGAGCTTGAAAAGGCAGGCAGATATTGTCTTGAAATTTTATCTTTGAGCAACCGGTATAATGAAAAGGCCTTTGACCTTGGTGAAAAATTGTTAAAAAAAGGTTCCAGGCGCCTGTCCCTTGATATTTTTTCAAAAGTCATCATCCGTTCGAAAAAACAAAATGCCACACGGGAAAAAGTGATTGATACCTGCCTTGCCAATAACGAGGTTGAATACCCCAAAGCATTGCTTGAGCAGAGCATCAGGGAAAACCCTTCAAATTATGATATGATTTATAAAACAGGGCTGATCCACCAGGAGGCCGGGGACTGGGAAAAAGCATTAAAGTATTTTATTGATGTTGACCGCCATGTCAGGGGCCATATTGATGCAAAATTTCAAATCGCAAAAATTTATTATATGAATCGAAAAGTTCTTCAAGCAGACGACTATCTGAACCAGATATTAAGGATAGACCCTAAAAATGAAGAAGCAATTGCCTTGAGAAGAGAAATATGATCTGAAAATTTCCAGTCATGGCCTGGGCAGGAATGCAATTTTTTAATCAAGCTGCCGATACATGGTTAATGGATGAGGCCATAAACCCTGCGCCAAATCCATTATCAATATTCACCACGGCAATGTTGGAACTGCAGGAATTCAGCATTCCTAAAAGAGCTGCCATTCCTTTGAAACTAGTACCATATCCAATGCTTGTGGGAACGGCGATGACAGGTGCTTTGACCATCCCTGCCACGACACTTGGCAATGCACCTTCCATGCCTGCGACAACAATAATGACAGCAGCATTCATGATCTGTTCCTGGTGTGCAAAAAGGCGGTGGATGCCTGCAACCCCTACGTCAAAGATTGATTCAATCTTATTTCCCATGGCCCTGGCTGTCAGAAAAGCCTCTTTTGCCACCGGGATATCAGATGTGCCGGCAGAAATAACAAGGACTTTTCCCGTGCCTGTGATTTCAGGCTCTTTTTTCTGGATGCATAAGAACCTTGCATCTTCAAAATATTCTGCCTTTTGAAAGGCCTTTTTTACTTTTACAGCTTTTTTTTTTTCAAGGCGGGTAACAAGAATTGTATCTTCATGAACGATCATTTTTCCCATGATGCCTATGATTTGATCGCTTGTTTTTCCCTGTCCGAAAATTACTTCGGGAAACCCCTTTCTTAAAGACCTGTGATGATCTATCTTGGCATAATCTATGTTTTCAAAAGAGATATGCTTAAGCCTGGTTTGGGCATCTTTAACAGATAAGGCTCCCTTGGCCACCCTGGATAGGATCTGGGTTAATTTGTCCTGGTTCATGTCGTATGGTTTTTAACTAACTTTGGCGGCGAAGCCAGGAAAGTCCTTTAGTCTGTTTTTCAGCGACAGTCTCATCACCATTATTAACCGGCTGTGCCATTGTATTCTTTTCGCCGGCCTGCGCATCTTTTGTTTTTTGTTCATCCCGGGTGCTGGAAAGATATTTGGAATACCCCCATTTATACCGGCCGAATTTGCAATAACCCTGGACATTATTGAACCTTGCGTCAAAATTTTTCCCGATGGGAACAACGTTTCCATCAATATTGGGCCCGAGATACTCTGACAGCTCAACACTTCCTCCTCCTGACAGGATAATGGAATCAATATCCCAGTCATTTTCCCACAACCTGTTAAGATCGGATGCTATTGCTGATGCCGTATGGTTGTAGACCCTTTTTTTCAGGTTTGAAATATTATATTCCTTGCCTCTTATTTTTATCATCCCGGATTCGATAAATTTAAACATCCTGTAGAGTTCAATATTTATATTGCTTTCCTGCCTTAATTTATTGGCAATTACGGAAAAGCATTTTGAAATACCGGTATCCATTGTGGATGACCCTCTTTCAATGTATTGAAGATGATCAAAAATGCTGAAATCTGTGGTTTTAAAACCAATATCCACGACGCCCAGCTTCTGGGTTGCAAGTCCCCTGTCTTTTATTTTTCCATTTTCATCAAAAATAAGATTGAAAATCGATCCTATGGGCTGGGGAATCACATGGATTTTATCTATGTGGACCCTTTTTGTTATATCCTTTGCGTCACTGCTGTGAAAGGTGATTTCGTGGACCCCGCGTATCATTTCCTTGAATTTTTTGCTGTCTCTTTTTAGATAGCCCACAGGTAAACCTGATACGACATTAATAGGTGCTGATGTATCAGTACATACACCTGCGGCGGCAATGGCCAGGATTTTGACAAAATCTTCAATAAGTTTTTCCTGGTCAAGGGTGAATTCACGGATATTTGACTGGAGCTCTGCATAACTTCCAAGAAAATAGGACTTGTCCTCCAAGGTGATATGCAGGTTTGAGGTTGAAGAATCTTCACCTAATAAAGACCGGAACTGGATATCCGTGGCATCTCCGATGAGTGATTTAAATATAACAGAATTTTTGCCATTATACGCTTTTGTAAAACCAAATCCCACATCGATTCCAACAATTTCCATAATATTTTCCTCCTGCAGGCGTTAGGCCCTGTTACCGGATCAATCGAAGATTAACATTAGATATCATTTCAAAACAACTTGAGTCAAGCGATAATGAAATGCTTTGGCAAGCAATCTTGCACTTCCTGGCAGAATAATATAAAAGTTTGAAAAATTAATTTTTTACAGGTTGAAAAAAATGGGAAAAGACAGGGTGTTTGCAGGGAAAAAAAACAGGGTAAAACCTTTTGAGTTTAATAAAGAGGTGACCAAGGTCTTTGATGATATGCTTAACCGCTCCGTACCATTATATGGTGAAAGCATTAACCGCCAATCCCAGCTTGCCGGGGAATTTTACAAGAACGGCAGCAGGATTTACGATCTTGGCTGTTCCCACGGTAACCTTGGGGTGTCGATCCTGAGTCAATTAAAGGGAAGAACCTTTTCCATGGTTGCCGTGGACAGTTCAAGGCCAATGATTGAAAAATATTCAAAAAGGCTTGAAGAATATGAGAATACAAAAGGAATTTTTCTTGTCTGCGGTTTTTTAGAAGATGTTATAATTAAAGATGCCTCAGTGGTTTTAATCAATTTGACCTTGCAGTTTCTTGACCTTGAAAAACGTGATTATCTTATAAAAAAAATTTATCAGGGGATGAATCCAGGCGGTATTCTTGTTTTAACCGAAAAGACAATTAATGCTTCAAAAGTATTGGATGACCTTCAAACAAAATTTTATAATGCATTTAAACTTGAAAATGGTTATTCCCGGCTTGAGATCAGTCAAAAAAGGGACGCCCTTGAGAAAGTTCTTATCCCTGAAACCATTGAAACTCACAAAAACAGGATTTTAAACGCCGGGTTCACAACTTTTGACACCTGGCTTAAATGGTTTAATTTTACTTCAATGATTGCGATAAAAAGATAAAATGGAAAAATTACTTCAACAACATAACCTTCTTAGAATCAACCATTGTTACAATGAGTTTGAAAAACTGATAAAAGAAAAAAGGGCCTTTCTTGAGCAAGCTAAAGGTAATTTTTTAAAATATAAAAAAATTCTTGAAAGCATGCCTGGCTTTACCCCTTCAAATATTGATCTTAAAAGCCGTGTCATCACCATTGGGGATGGGTCAGACCTGACACAAGACCAATCCTTTTTATTAAATGAAAAATTAGAACAGCTTTGCCCCTGGCGAAAAGGCCCGTTTAAGCTATTCGGGATTGAAATTGATTCTGAGTGGCAGTCCTGGATGAAATGGGAAAGACTTAAGAAACATATAAGCGATCTTAAAGGGCGCAAAATCCTTGATATTGGCTCCAGCAACGGGTATTACATGTTTAAAATAGCGGCCGAAAACCCATTAATGGTGTTAGGCTTAGAACCCCAAGGCTCGTTTTACTTCCAATATCTTGTCATACAGAAGTTTCTAAAACAGGATAATGTTTTCTGCCTTCCTGTCCCTCATGATCAACTGCCGGACACAGATAAGTATTTTGATACGGTATTTTGCATGGGGGTTTTGTATCATAGGAAATCACCGGTACAAATGCTTAAGGATATTTGTGGTTCCATGAGACCCGGCGGAGAACTGGTGCTTGAAAATCTTATCCTTGATTCAAAACAGAATTTATGCCTTTTCCCGAAAGACCGGTATGCAAAAATGCGGAATGTTTTTTTTATCCCTGACCTTCTGGCAATGGAATCCTGGCTTTTACGGGCAGGATTTACAAATATCAGATGTGTGGATGTTACAAAAACTTCCATTAAAGAGCAAAGAAAAACAAGATGGATACAAACGGAAAGCCTGGTGGATTTTCTTGAACCTGATAACCATGATAAAACAGTGGAAGGATACCCGGCACCGGTCCGGGCTATTTTCCTTGCAAATGCAACCTGACAAAAAATCAAAGTATTCAAGGCATATTAAAATTTTCTATAAATCTTTTCAAAACCATTGATATTAAAAATTGGAGTAAATTTTAAGAATCAGGTATTTTATAATTTTTAATTAACCACAATGGAGATTTTTATGCGTAAATTTACTCTTATGATTGCCTTTGTTCTTTTGTTTACATCTTCTTTTGCCCTGGCAGATACATCATCCGGGCGGATCACCATGGTTGTCGATCTTTCAAACCACGGGGATGCAAAAACAGCTAAATTATGGATACCATATCCTGTTTCCAATACCTTTCAGGATATTTCCAATATTTCAATTAAAGGCAGCATGTCATCATCCGGCGTGTATACGGATAAAGTCTATGGCACGCCAATGCTCTATGCGCGCTGGGACAAAGGTGTTAAAAAGAGAACCTTGACATTTTCCTTTGATGTAACACGGCAGGAAGTTATAAGGCGGAATTTCCCGGAACAGGAAGCGTCATGGGATCCCGCAGATTATACCAAATACCTTTCTGCAACAAGATTGGGGCCCATAGACGGGGAGGTAAAACTTCTTGCTGATACTATTACAAAAGGCCAGAATACCGTGCTTGGCAAAGCAAAGGCCATTTATGACTGGACCTGTGAAAACACATACCGCAATCCTGATACCCGTGGATGTGGTTTGGGTGACATATATCGACTCCTTAAAGAACCGGGTGGAAAGTGTGCGGATATAAGCTCAATTTACGTTGCTTTGTCACGTGCGGCAGGTGTCCCGTCCCGGGAGGTATTGGGTATCAGGCAGGGCAAAAAGCCTGTACAGGATATAAGTAAATGGCAGCATTGCTGGGCTGAATTTTATCTGCCTGGTTATGGCTGGGTGCCTGTTGACCCTGCAGATGTCAGAAAGATGATGCTAAAAGAAAAATTAGGGCTTTCAGACAAAAAAACAAAATACTATCGGGATTATTTCTGGGGCGGTATTGATCCTTATCGTCTGAAGCTAAGTGAGGGAAGGGATCTTCAATTGAATCCCGCCCAGTCAGGAGAGCCTGTAAATTACCTTATGTATCCTTATGCCCAGATTGGTGAGACCACAATTGACTGGCTTGACCCTGAAAATTTTGTTTATACTATAACCTTCCGGCAGGCTCTTTAAGTCCTGGCAGAAGGTTTTTTTCTGCTATAATAATACCGGCTGTGCCTGGTAATTTGTAATATAATATTTATTTTCTTTTTCAAAAAACACAAGGCCGTCGAGGTAGCCCACATCCCCTGCGGTTTCAGCTTTAAGTCCTAATTTAAACTCTTTTACAGGGTAAATATTCCAGTCATGGGAAACGCAGACTGCAATCTTGTTTTCTTTAAGATTTTTGATTTGTTCAATCATAAATTCACATAGAATATCTGATGTCTTTTCAGGGTTCTCCATTATACTTTCATCAATGCGCTTATCAAACCAGTTCCGCAGGAAAAGCTCATTTCCATATTTTTCAACCAGAGGAATAGTTTTTTCAATGTCCTTTACATAAAACGGCGAAAGCTTGTCATTCAAAGAATTATGTTCAAGTGTCCGGTGATTTTTTTTTGTAAACCCTTTATCTATCAGAAAGGCTGTCTCAATACATCTTCCCATAAAACTGGAACTCAATTTTGGCAATGGATTTGACCTGATTGCCTGGCCAAAATCAAAGGCAATTTTTTTTCCATTATCCGTTAACCCCATAAAGGGTTCCAGGCTTGCGTCCTTTGTGAAAAATCTTTCCGAATGACGGATAAGAACACTTATTTTTTTTATATTGTTATCAAGTAGAAAATTGATCGTATCAATGGTTTCTTCTGTTCTGACTTCATAGTATTGTGCCATTTATGAGGAACTCCTTAAAACCTTACAGGATTTTATCTTTTTGTTGAATAGTTTTCATACTCTATGCTATATGAGCTGTCAAGTTTGGAACATATCTTTAAGGAGCAATCTTAATGGCAAAAAAAATCAGTATTATCGGGATCCCCATGGATTTCGGACAGCTGCTTCGTGGCGTTGACATGGGGCCTTCCGCTGTCAGGTACACAGGTTTGATTTCAAGACTCAGGTTACTGGGTCATGAAGTAGTTGACAAAGGAGATATCAGTATTCCCATCCGGGATTGCGATATCAATGCCAGGAAGGGAGATAAGGTTTTAAAAGAAGATAAATATTTAAAAGAAATTACCAGGATTTGCGAGTCTATATATAAGGTTGGGAAAAAGGTTGTAAAAGATGGGCATTTCCCCTTATTTATTGGCGGAGATCACTCTGTTGCCGTAGGAACGGTGGCTTCTGTAACAAACGATGAGCCCATAGGGCTTATATGGATTGATGCCCACGGGGACTTTAATACACCAGACTCTTCCCCCAGCGGGAATATCCATGGGATGCCGCTTGCTGCCCTTATCGGGGAAGGTCACGATTCTCTTGTTAATGTTGGACGGCCAGGTGCAAAAATTCATCCTGAAAATGTGGTAATGATTGGTCAAAGAGACCTGGATGCCGGTGAGAAAGAAAGACTGAAAAAAGCAGGTATTGCCATATTTACCATGCGGGATATTGATGAGCAGGGTATAAGTTCGGTTGCCAATAAAGCCCTTATGAAATTTATCCATTTAAAAAGAATCCATCTTACTATAGATATGGATGCTCTTGATCCTGTTGAGGCACCGGGTGTGGGAACACCTGTTCCCGGAGGGATTTCTTACCGTGAAGCCCATCTTTTAATGGAGATTCTTGCAGATTCAGGCAAAATTACCTCAATGGATCTTGTCGAGATTAATCCTATTCTTGATATTGCCAATAAAACAGCGGAACTGGCAGTGGAATTGACACTCTCAGCCTTGGGCAAGAGTATTTTGTGAGCCTTGCCGAATATATCGATTCCCTTAAAAATTATAAGGGTTTTGCAGGGGATATTGTCTGCCACAGGACCATTCCACCAATAGAGGCAGATTTTGCTTTACCTGATCCAAGATTTAAGAGCAACCTTTCGTCCATACTGAAGTCCATGGGAATTAAAAGGCTTTATTGCCATCAGAAAAAAGCCGTTGAAATGATTTTAAGCGGCATCCACACTGTTATTGCCACACCCACGGCCAGTGGCAAAAGCCTTATTTACAACCTGCCCGTGATTGATAAACTTATTGAAGAGCCACAATCCCATGCCCTTTATCTTTTTCCCCTGAAAGCCCTGGCCCGGGACCAGCTTTCCATTGTACGGAAATTTTTAAATCTTGCAGGTGAGCAAAATATAAAAGCCCCGCAATTAAAAGCTGCCGTATATGACGGTGATATTTCTTCCTACCGGAAATCAAAAATCAGGAAGGCACCCCCTCATATCCTGCTGTCAAACCCTGAGATGCTGCATCTTGCAATGCTTGCCCACCATAATCTGTGGGCAGATTTTTTTAAGAACTTAAAATACATTGTCATTGATGAGGTCCATACATACCGGGGCGTTATGGGCTCCAACATGGCCTGGGTCTTCAGAAGGCTCCAAAGGATCTGCAGGCTTTACGGATCAAACCCGGTATTTATTTTTTGTTCCGCCACCATTGCAAACCCTGAATCCCTGGCCGGAAAATTAACAGGCCTTGATGTAAGTGTTGTGGATGAATCAGGTTCCCCGGCAGGCAAAAAAGATGTTATCCTGATGAGAGGGCTTGAAGGTGCGGCCAGGACAGCGATAGCTCTGATTCATGCAGCGGTTCACAGGAAATTGAGAACAATTTGTTATACACAGTCCAGGAAAATCACGGAATTAATTGCCATCTGGGCATCCCAGAAAGCTGTTTCATTTTCCGACAGGATAAGCGCTTACCGGGCAGGATTTTTACCAGAGGAAAGACGGGCCATTGAAAAAAAACTTGCAACAGGTGAGCTATTAGCCGTGGTGTCTACAAGTGCCCTGGAATTAGGGATTGATATTGGTAACCTTGATATATGCATACTGGTTGGATATCCGGGAACCATCATGTCCACCTGGCAGAGGGCAGGCCGGGTTGGAAGAGACGGCAAGGATTCAGCCCTGATACTGATTGCCCATGAAGATGCACTGGATCAATATTTTATCAATCATCCCGACGTGTTTTTTAATATGCCCCCTGAAAAAGCAATTATAAATCCACAAAATCAGGTCATCCTGGAAAAGCACCTGGAATGCGCAGCAGCAGAGTTAAGTCTTGACAGGTTTGAACCCTTTCTTGATGATAACCTGGTTCAAAATGCCATATCAAAATTAGAGTATTCAGGAAAACTTTTAAGAAGCCGCAAGGGAGACATGTGGTATGCAAACCGAAAATCCCCCCACAGGGAGGTTAACCTCAGGGGTACTGGAAACAGCCTTCCAATATTTCTTGAAAACACAAAAAAAAGCCTGGGAGAGATTGATAAGCGCAGGTCTTATTTTGAAACCCATAAGGGTGCCATATACCTTCACAGGGCTAGGTCTTATCTTATAACCAGGTTTGATTATGAAAAAGGTGTTGTTGAAGCTAAGAGAAAAGATGTGCATTATTTTACAAAGGCAAGGTCTTCAAAGTCTACAAAAATTATAAAACAGCTTGATTCATGCATGGTTAAAGGAACCAGGGTCGGGTTTGGAAAATTAATGATCGAAGAACAGGTCACAGGCTATGACAAAAGACTTGTCTCTACACAAAAATCCATAGGCATTGTACCATTGGATTTGCCAAAGCTTGAATTTGAGACCCAGGGCCTGTGGATTGAAATTCCAGACTATGTAAGAGAGAAGATTGAATCTGAAAGGATGCATTTTATGGGGGGTATCCATGCGCTGGAGCATGCGGCCATCGGAATCATGCCCCTTCTCGTGATGACGGACAGAAATGATCTTGGAGGGATCTCCATACCCTTTCATTCCCAGACCGGGAAGGCGGCAGTATTTATCTATGACGGCGCTCCAGGGGGGCTTGGCTTTTCAAAACAGGCGTTTGAACATTCAAAGGAGTTTCTTGAAAAAACATTTGAGGCTATACTTTCATGCAAGTGTGAAACAGGCTGCCCTGCCTGCGTTCATTCACCCAAATGCGGATCAGGTAACAGGCCCATTGATAAAAGTTCATGTTTAAAGATCCTTGAAATGATATTAAAAGGAGATAAAAAAGAAAGATTTTATGATATTAATGAACCTTTCATAGAACAAGGCACTGAGGAGAAATCGGGTTTTAATCGAAAAACTGTCTCTAAAGAAAATTTTAGATATGGAGTGCTTGATATAGAGACCAGAAGGTCTGCCAAAGAGGTTGGCGGGTGGAACAGGGCCGAGAAAATGGGGGTAAGTTGTGCCATACTCTATGATTCAAAAAACAATGTTTTTCAAGAATATCTTCAAAAAGACATTGAACGGCTTTGTCATGATCTCCAAAAATTAGACCTTGTCATCGGCTTTAATATTATCCGGTTTGATTACAAGGTGTTGTCAGGACTTCTGGATTTCGATTTTCATTTACTTCCCACTCTGGACATCCTTTTGAAAGTCCATGAAAGATTAGGGTACAGGCTTTCCTTAGATCATTTGGCGACACAGACCCTTGATGCCGGGAAAAGTGCTGATGGCCTTTTGGCATTAAAGTGGTGGAAACAAGGAAAAATTGACAAGATCATAGAGTATTGCAAACAGGATGTAAAAGTAACCCGGGATTTATATCTTTTTGGAAAAGAAAACCTGTATTTAGTCTTTAAAAACAAAGCAGGCCAACAGGTTAGAATCCCGGTTAACTTGTGAAAATACTTAAAAACTGTTGATTTTAGAAAAAGTCTTTATTATGTTGTCCACACTTATTCAATAGCAGATTATATGATTTTAAAAATCGGTATGGATTTTTAAAGAGGTGTAAAATGAAAACTAATATTGTTATCAGCTTGTTGTTTTTGTGTTCAATTTTTATAAGTACCGGTTTTGCACAGGACAAGGGCTATATCGGATCAAAAGCGTGCAGGGAATGCCATGAGCAGGAGTATTCCAACTATATGAAATATGCGAAAAAAGCAAGATCTTTTGAAAGCATAAAAAAGATGGAAAAAAAACTGACTGCCAAGGAGTATCAGACCTGTTTTGAGTGCCATACAACAGGTTATGGTAAAAAAGGCGGATTCGTATCAGAAGAAAAAACGCCGGAATTAAAAAATGCCGGTTGTGAAGTCTGCCACGGCCCGGGAAGTCTCCATGCTGAAAGTGAAGATCCTGATATGATTGTTTTGGATATCGGCATGGAGAAATGCAACTCATGCCATAGCAGGGACAGGGTAGAAGCCTTTGATTTTAAACCCCTGTTATTTGGCGGGGCACATTAAAAATTTGGAGAGTTTGAGTATATGTTTGGAAAACTGATGAAAACAGTAAGCAGCAGGCTGTGGCTGAGGCTGCTGGTTCCTGTATCAATAATCGTGATTGCCGTGGTATTGGCCAACCTCTGGTATAATATTTCTTTTCAGGTTAAATCCGGTGAATCACAGTTGAAAAGCCAGAACAGAATGCTTGCCCAGGCGGTTGAAGGAGGTATGTTTGATGCCCTTGCAGTCGGGGACAATGACACTGTAAGAACCCAGTTTAACCGTCTCAGTGAAAAAATTAAAGACCTCAAGGTTTTTGTTTATGATTTTAATGGTGTGGTGTCTTTCAGCACCGATATCAATGCAATCGGCAGAGGGATAAATGGTTTTTTGAGTGCTGATTCAAAAAAGGACATATCCTCAATGCTTGAAAGCGGGAATGCTTCTGATCTTTCTTTTCATGTTTCTATAGACGGAGTACCGTTTCTGCTGGAAAATGCTCCTATTTTAAATGAGCAGAAATGCTTTCATTGCCATGGCCGAAACCGTAAGATTCTTGGAGGGATTTCTGTTTTTTCCTCAGAGACAAAGGTCAAACAAGCCATAAAAAATGGGAAAACTGTAAGTATTCTTATCGGGATCATAGGGCTTGGCGTGATTATCCTTTTTATATGGATTTTCTTTCATTTTATTGTGAACAAAAAAATTCATATGGTGCTTTTAGCTACATCCAATATGAGACAGAAAGATTTTACCCATACCTGCGACATCAAGGAAGGCGATGAGATAAACCATATTTTAGCCAGGATAAATCTTGTAACAAAAAATTTAAGAGAAACAATAAAACAGGTTGTGAATAATTCCGACACAATATTTGACTCTGCATCCGGACTCAGCCAGATTGCAGAGGACTTAGGTTCTGCCAGCCTGGATACATCACAAAAGGCAACCACTGTTTCAGCAGCAGCAGAAGAGATGAGTATAAGCAACCAGTCCATTGCAGCGTCCATGGAGCAGTCAACTGACACATTGAATGCCATAGCTTCTGCCATTGAAGAGATGAGTGCAACAGTCAGTGAAATTGCCAAAAACGTTACATCCTCCAAAGAAATCACAGAACAGGTTGTGGAAGGGTTCGAGGTTATAGCAAAAGTTGTGGATGAACTTGGGGAAAGAGCAAATGATGTGGATATCGTGACCGATGAGATTCGAGCTATTTCCGAACAGGTGAGTATGCTGGCCCTGAATGCCAAGATTGAAGCTGCAAGGGCTGGGGATGCAGGAAAAGGTTTTGCTGTTGTAGCCCAGGAAATAACAGAGCTTGCAAGTGAAACCAATGAATCAACTTTGAAGGCTGATGAAAAATTACGCTGGATTAAGGAAAAATCCCGCGAAGTGGTCCAGAAGGTGACGGGTCTTACAACAATTGTAAAAGAGTCTGATGAAGCCATGTCAAGCATATCAGCCGCAGTGGAAGAACAGAATGTGACCACCCGCGAAATTGCAAAAAATATTAACGATGTTTCGGCTGAAATTTCTGATGTGAATAATAATGTGAATGAGGGGGCAAGTGTTGCCGCTGAAATTGCAAAAGAAATTACAATTGTCGAAGACGGCTCAAGAAAGGTTCAGGACAACAGCAATAAACTCAATGATCATGCAATGGGGCTTTCAACAATGGCTGAAAACTTTACAGAATTAATGAAGAAATTTAAAGTTTGAACAGGTTCCTGATTTTTCTGTAAATATTTTTATAAAGCATAAGGATTTCCTGTATCTTTAATAAATACCCTGCCAGGAAAAAGATTATGCAAAATTGGATTCCAACCAGGGATGAAATGGTCAAAGCCCCTAAAGTCCCGGCCTGGTCAATAAAAGTCCTCAAGGCAGAAGCGGTAAAGAAAAGAATGGTGCCAATCACCAGGCTTATGGAAAGTATTTTGAAAAAAAAGAAATAAACTTTGTTTTTCTCCATGTTTAAACTTTTTTTATTCCAGCATTCAAACAGGATAATAGCCTGTATGATAATAGACAGTGATAATCCTAATGCCACTCCTCTTGCTCCCATTGTTTTCATGAAAAAGAAAATTACAGGAAGGCTTATACCAACACAAAGAGTTGTAAAAATTGTCGGGAAAACTGTATTTTGGAGGGCATAAAAACCCCTTGAAATAATATTCATGGATGCAAATGCAAATGCCCCTGCCATGAAAAACGGGAGGATACCGGCTGTTACAAGGGTTGCGTTGACATCAAACTGGCCCCTCTGGAACAGGATGGTCACGATTTCCCGGCTTAAAACCATAAAAAGAACAGAAAAGGGAATGACAAGGAAAATAAACTGCAATGTCTTGTTTAAGAGGCGGTTTAATTCAAAAAAGTCACCTTTCTGGGCAAGCTTTGCCATGAATGGATAGGATGCAATACCTATTGCCTGCCCGAAAAGCCCTACAAGGATATACATTATCCTGAGGGCATAATTCATGGCGGCAATACCGCCCTCATCTAAATATGAACCGAAAAATTTCAAGAGAATTTCCGTTGAAAACGTCATGGTCAGACCCAGCATTAAGGGCAGGGTAAGCTTGATATATTTTATTAAATCAGGATGAGTAAAATTTATTATCGGGTAATACCTTGCGTTAAGTTTCCTTATGCCAATTAACTGGATTGCAAAATTTCCAAGAAAAGACCCGGCAAGCACGCCCCAGGCAAACCCTTCCATTCCTATGAAAGGGCCAAGGATAAGTCCGCCCAGAATAATGGATAGATTGTATATCAAAGGGGCCAGGGCAGGGATAAAAAATTTCTCGTTTGCAAATTGGACAGCCATGAGCAGGCCGCCGGTGAAAAAGAAAAACTGGGCGGGAATGATAATCCTGGTCATTTTTACGGCAAGGGCAAAGGTCCCGGGATCGTGAATACCAGGTGCAAATATATGGACAAAATCGTTTGCCCAGACCATTGTAACCGCTATAAATCCAAGAAGGAGAAGCCCGAACACGTTCATGACGATGGAAAAGACCCTGTATCCTTCATCTTCCCTGTTTGAGGAAAGGTAATGGGCAAATATGGGTATAAAGGTAATGGAAAGAAACCCGCTTGCAACAATATGATTAAGGATTTCAGGGATTATAAATGCAATCTGATAGGCATCAACCCCGGCATTTATGCCGCCGATATTGGCTATTGCCATTTCACGGAAAATACCTATAACACGGCTGGCAAATATGGAAGCCATCATGATAAAGGACGCGAACCCAACTTTTTTTAATATATTCTCATTTGCCATAGTCGTATTATAGGACAGGGTTTATCATAAAGAATTAACAAATAAAAGCCTTATGGGGGAAAATTGTTTGACTTGGGCAAAGCTTGCGGAATATATTGGGCCATCTTAAATGCAGTTTTAATGAATTTGGCATAAGGAAAAAAGAATTATGATGACAAGACTTGGGATTTATTCCTTGCTGGCAGGTTTTTTTGTGGGTATTTTTACAGGTATTTCCCAGTTTATGGAAGCTAAAACTTTCTGGGTTGATTTAACGATTTCAAAAATTATCGGGGAAGGTAAGTCAGATGCTGTTATAGGATACATAGACATCGCTTCCATACAGAATTTACTTAATTTTTTAATTTATAAACTGCCGTTTTTTGGTTTTTTAATTGGGATTGGTATTATTTTTTTGATTATCAGCCTGTTTGGGAAGGCAAGATAACAATTAGGGAAATTAACCTTGATGAACAGAATTTCAAGAAGACAGTTTTTAAAATATTCAGCCTTAATGTCTGCGTCTGCCACGGCCCCGGTATTTCTTGGCGGGTGTGCTGTGAACCCTGTTACAGGCCGGACCCAGCTCATGATGGTTTCCCGCCAGCAGGAAATTGAATTAGATAAAAAACAGTCTCCTTTTCAGTTTTCTTCGGATTATGGTATTACCCAGGATAAAAAAATCAATCAATATATGTCTTGTGTGGGTGAAAAATTATTGGCAAATGTTCAAAGGCCTGATATGCCCTATAATTTTCAATGTGTGAATGCAACCTATATTAATGCCTATGCATTCCCGGGAGGGTCAATTGCAGCCACCAGGGGTATTTTATTAAAACTTGAAAATGAGGCACAACTTGCTTCCCTGCTGGGGCACGAGCTTGGCCATGTTAATGCAAGACATACGGCAGAACAGATTTCCAAAGGCAGGCTGTCTTCCTTGATCGTAGGCGGATTGACCCTTGCGGCAAGTTACCGGGGAGAAGGCCTGGGTGAGATTGCACAGAAACTTGGCATGCTGGGCCAGGGATTACTTTTATCAAAATACAGCAGGGACAATGAAAGGCAGGCAGATACTCTTGGCAATGAATATATGGTAGAGGCGGGTTATTCTTCCCGGGGCTTTACAGGTCTCATGGAAATGTTAAATTCGCTTCACAAGGAACAACCAAGTTCGGTTAAGATACTTTTCTCAAGCCATCCCATGAGTTCGGAGCGTTTGAATTCTGCTTTGCAAAGGGAGAAAGGAATTTACAGGTACACAAAAGATTACCCGATAAACCGCGAAAGATATATGGATAACATGGCATCTCTTTTCAAAAAAAAAGAGGGCATTAAGCTTTTGCAGCAGGGAGAAAAGTACCTGGAAAAAAAAGACTATGAAGAGGCCGGGAATATATTTAAAAAGTCACTTAAAAAATTAAAAAATGATTATACAGCCCATGTTTTAATGTCCAAATGCCTGATGATAAGGGAAAAACCGGCTAAGGCCCTGATACATGCAAACATTGCAAAAAAACTTTACCCTTCGGAAGTCCAGGCTTATCATATTGCCGGGATTGCCAATATAAAGCTTAAACAATATACAAAGGCATATAAGGATTTTTGCAAGAGCGATGAACTTTTGCCCGGTAATCCGCAAATGACTTTTTATAAGGGATACTGTCTTGATAAACAAGGCAATCCAAAACCTGCGGCCCGCAACTATATGACATATCTGAAAATGATTAATTATAAGTCAGGTAAATATTCCAGGTATGCATATAATCGCCTGAAACAATGGGGATACGCAAAATAGCCCACTATGAAATTTTCAAGCCTTAAAAACTGCATAGACGTTTTGGAAAAACAAGGAGAACTCGTAAAGATCCGCAGTCTTGTTGACCCCGACCTTGAAATGGCTGAAATCACAAGAAGGGTATTTGATGCAAGGGGACCTGCCGTGTTGTTTTTAAATATAAAGAACAGCAGGTTTCCAGCCTTATCAAACCTGTTCGGCACCTGGGGGAGGACGCAAAAAATATTTGAACCCCAGCTTGGTTCTTTAAAAGCTCTTGTGGACATTAAATCAGATATCGGGTCATGCCTTAAATCTCCCGGCAGGATAATTAAAGCCCTGCCTGCCTTGATCCGGTCTTTGCCTTTAAAAACATCAAGGCCGGGAGTTCTTGAAAATCAATGCAGTATCCTGGATCTCCCCATGATTCGATGCTGGCCAAATGATGGCGGGGCTTTTATCCTTTTACCCCAGGTTTTTTCCAAAGACCCTGGAAATGATTCTATTTTTACTTCAAACCTTGGCATGTACAGGATTCAGATTTCAGGAAATGATTATGTTCCGGGAAAAGAAGTCGGCCTTCATTATCAATTGCAAAGAGGGATCGGAAACCACCATAAAAAAGCACTTGAGAGAGCCCAGGCTTTAAGGGTAAGCATTTTCATCGGCGGGCCGCCGGCCCATACTCTGGCCGCAGTTATGCCGCTTCCCGAAGGCCTTCCCGAAATTGCATTTGCAGGAGCGCTTGCCGGCAGGAATTTTAAGTATGCATATAAAAATAAGTACTTTATTTCTGCGGACGCGGACTTTTGCATCACAGGGACTGTGGTTCCCTGGAAAACCAAAAGGGAAGGGCCGTTTGGGGATCACCTGGGTTATTATTCCCTTGAACACGACTACCCTTATTTAAAGGTGGAATCTGTTTATCATAAAAAAGATGCTGTTTTCCCTTTTACCATTGTCGGACGTCCTCCAAAGGAAGATTCCAATTTCGGAAGATTGATCCATGAGATAACAAGGTCGGCAGTTAAGGACAGTATCCCCGGTGTTATTGCCGTAAATGCGGTTGATGATGCAGGGGTTCATCCCCTGCTTCTTGTAAAGGCAAGCGAGAGATATGTCCCCTACGAAAAAAGAGTGCCAAGGGAATTGCTGACCCATGCAAGCAGAATTCTTGGTACAGGCCAGTTGTCTCTTGCAAAATATCTTTTGATCTGTGCCAGTGAAGATAACCTTAAGCTGGACGTGAATGATGAAAAAGCATTTTTCATCCACATGCTTGAGCGGGTTGATCTTGCCTCTGATCTTCATTTTTTTACAAAAACAACCATGGACACCCTTGATTATTCCACCCGTGATATAACCATGGGATCAAAGCTTGTTATTGCAGCAGCAGGTGAAAAAAGGCGTCACTTGAAAACCAGGTTCCCACAAGATTTTTCCCTGCCCCAGGGGTTTAAAAATCCCAGAATTGTCCTGCCCGGCATTGTAGTGCTTGAGGGGCCTTGCTTTAAAACATACCCAAAAGGCAAAATACAGATCAATGGTTTAAAAAAACATTTGCAGACTAAAAAAGACTTAGACTCGCTTCCCCTCTTTGTCGTGGTGGATGATGCCCTGTTTGCCGCAAAGTCATTTTCAAATTTTTTATGGGTGACTTTTTTAAGGTCAAATCCTTCCCATGATATTTACGGGGTCAATGAAAAAACAATATTCAAACATTGGGGATGCAATCCACCCCTGATTATTGATGCCAGAATAAAACCATTTCATGCAGGTCAATTGGTACCCGATAAAAGGGTAATTGAAAAAGTTGATGCGCTGGGAAAAAAAGGTGGCCCGCTTTCCGGGATAATATAGAAGGAGAAAATTGATAAATCAGCACAGATTCTTCGTGAAAAACCAGGGGTCAGCCTTGAAATTCAGGAAATTTATGATAAGCTCAGTGCTGTTGAAAAAGAGAGAATTTTTCTACTTGAGGCCCAATGAAAATGATTATTCGAAAAACAAAGGGAACAAGCCGGGCAAAATTTTTATTAAAATAAGAAAAAGACAAAGGAGCTTCAAAATATGGAGGAGAAACAATTAAAAAGTGTTTTTTTTCATTTCAGGTTTAAATTTCTTGCAATCACAGCTATCTTTTTTTTGCTTTGGGTTATCCTTTCCGGGTCAGCAGAATTTGACCAGTTTACAAAAACCACTCAATTTAAATTGCTGGGCCCGTTTTTTATAAGTTCGGGGATTTTTTATCTTCTTTTCCGGAAAATTCCGTTTAAATGTCCAAATTGTTATAAATTTATTTCAACCAGGAAAGATTGGTATTGTCCGAGTTGCGAGAAAAAGCAGGGCAGGGAACGCTATCTGTCGGATAAATGTGTTCACTGCAAGCAAATGCTTGCAACTTCTTTTTGTGATCATTGCAAGGAAGAATTCAGGCTCTAAACTTAAATTTTTATTTCCCCGGCACAGAGTTTGACTGTAATATTGGTTCCTTCATTCAGGATGCTGATTATATCAATAGTACTTTTAGCGTTTGTGATGACACTTTTGGCAAAGGTCAAGCCCAATCCCTTGGCATTCTTTTTATTTATTGTAAAATAGGGTTTGAAAATATATGGAAGATTTTCAGGAGCTATGCCATATCCGATATCACTTATTATAACAGTGATATCAGGTTCCTCGTATGAAGTTGAAATTGAAACAATGCCATGGGATTTTACAGCTTCAAAAGCATTTTTAATGATTTCATGAAATGCTTTTGCCATGTTTTTTTTTGCAACACTGATCTTTGGAAGATTACCAAAATCAATTTGCAGGTCAATTTTTGAACTGAACCGGGATTTTATTTTATTTGATACTTTTTTTAACATGCTGTTGATATCGGTTTTTTTCAGGGGCTCGTCACTTATTGAAATAAAGAGCCTGATATCGTTCACTGCATTTGAAATATACTCTATTCCTCTGGTTGAATCCTTGATGATTTCAGGATATTTTGTCAGGATTTCATCCAGATCAATATCTTGTTTAAACTTGTCTATATCGTTTAAAATATCATTAGTTTTTTCAGGTTTCAAATTATCAGGTAAGCCAGAGTGCAATGAGATGATATTCTGAAGGGTTTCATACTTTTCAAGCAAAAGGGTCATGTCTGTCTGATATTTATTCATGGTATCAAGATTTTTTTTCAAGGTTTCGCCTGGAAAATCAAACCTGCTTAATGTACTTGAAGAAATTTCTCCGACATTGGCAAGTTTGTTGACTTTTTGAAGTTCTTTTTCCTTTTTTTTCAGTGCAAAAATTGCAGCCTTTAAGCGAGTGCTTTTGCTGTCAATCATCTTTTCAAGGCTGCGGTTATATTTTGTCAGATTTGATTCCGCCACAATTCGCCTTGCAATTTCTTCATTAAGACGAATATTTTTTTCAGCGATTTCTTTTGTCTTTGCATCAAGATCAATAAGGTGGATATAGGATCTTAAAGCCGTGGTGATTGTGGTGAAAAGCTTTTGGGTTGTCAATTCTGTTTTTTCTTTATAATCATTGATATCATAATTTAAAATAATATCTTTTTCCGGTGCTTTCCCTGGTTGACCGGTTCTTAAAATAATTCTTAGATGTTTATTTTTTTCATCTTCCCTTATAAATCTTGCAACTTCAAGACCCGAATCATTTGCCTCCATGACAACATCCAGCAGGATACAGGCCGCGTCAGGGTGATCTTTAATCAGTTTTTTTGCCTCTTTCCCGGAATAAGCAGAATAAAATTCCAATGTAAACCCTTTGTAGCTGTAATCGGAGAGGACCAGTTTGGTCATTACATGGATTTCTTTTTCATCATCAACAATTAAAAGCTTGAATTTGCCGGTCCGGGTTTTCCCTGCGGACCTGCCGGAAGCCGATTCGTTTGCGAAGATAACTTTTTCACCTTTTTTTAGGGCTTTATTATAAGTTTTCATAGGTTCTCCGAAAAGATGAAGATGTTTTTTGCGACTGGATGTTATTAGAATATTAAATAAAATCAGGATTGTCAATTGTGTATTCACAAAAGTGCCAAAGTCAAACAATACCTGTGAATTCAATGCTGAGGTTTTGTTGAAGTTTTTCCGTCATTTTAAAAATTTCTTTTAATAATACCTGATCCAGGGCTGAAATATTATCAGGATTGATGTAATTGTCAGGTTTTTTTTCTTCGTCCATGATTGTAGTGATCTGCCTCAGGAATCTTAGCTGCATCATATAATTATATGCCCTGACAATATCGGTGTATTCTTTATTGGTTAATGCATGCCTGGTACAGAGCCTGAACAGTCTTGTTAAAGTATTGGTTTGCGAAATGCCGTTTTTAAGGGCATAAACCCTTGTGAAATCTATGATGGGCAGCATGGCAAGTTTTATATCCAAAGCTCCTTTATGCTCACCTTTTGTCTCTACCACAAGCTTGCCGAAACGACCAATGGGCGGCTTGAAATAAAGGGTGTTTTCAGTAAGGTTTCTTAAAAAACCAGACCAGTTTCCAATAGAATCAAAAAGATATTGCTTTAATTTATCTGCAAGTGACATGTCACCCCATGTTCCCCTGAAATCAAAAAATATACTTGAGTGAAGAAGATTTTCAGGGTTCGATGTTCTGATCCAGGTGTTGAAATAGTCTTTCCATGTGGACAAAGACTGGCACCATTCAGGGTTTTTGGCCATGTTATTGCCTTCACAAAACCTGTACCCTGCCATATCCAACTGGTCACAGATTAATTGTGAGAGCTTGTCAAAGTATTTTTTTGCTTTCTCAGGAAGGTTTGTGTCTTCAAAGACGATGGCATTATCCTGGTCTGATATCAGGGTCTGCTCTTCACGGCCTTCTGATCCCATGGTTAAAAATACAAACCTGCAGGGCGGGGGCGGCATTTGATCAAGGCTGAATCTTATTATTTTATCAAGTATTGCGTCTGAAAAAGTGGTTATAAGGCGTGTTATGTATTCAGGATTTGCACCGTTTTTTATGGGATCAAGGAGCATTTTTTCAAGCTTTGAATGAATGTTTTCAATTTCCAGGATGCTTTTGGCTGATTTAACGGTTTTGATCAGAAGGTACGTTGATTTTGCCTGGGCTGATATAAGGTCTTTCTCACTTAAGATTCCTGTAATATCACCTGACTGGCTAAAAACAGCAAGATTTCTTTTATCATTTTCAGCCAGGGATAAAAACGCTTCAAATACCTGGCAGTCGGCAGAAATGGAAATAAGGGGCGAGGACATGATGTGGGAAACAGGCAGGGACATATCCATGTTTTTTCCAATTGCTTTTTTCAAGTCTCTATCCGTGACAATCCCGGAAATGGTCTGCATGTTTTTTTTGACCAGAATGGCACTGGCATTGTTTTTATGCATTTTAAGCGCTGCTTTGTTAATGGGGGTTTTTACCGGGCATGTAATAATATTGGGTTTGAAAATAGTCCGTATGGGCCGGTTGAAAAAGGGCAGGTTAAATTCTTTGTCTTTTACCTGTCGTAAAATGCATGCCGCAAAGGATCTTTGCAGCATGCATTTGCCGAATTCATTGGTAAAATATTCCTGAAATTCTTTAGCTTTCCTGCACAGGTTTAAAAAAAAAGGCATATCAAGTGTTAAAAATACAGAATCC